>NZ_CP023671.1:0-679884 GCF_003606265.1 Clostridium septicum | reverse complement strand
GTAGGTGGAACTATTTGTTAGAAAATAAAGAAATTAAAATATTTGTGTATGGTAGTTTAAGAGAGGGATTTTTCAATTATGATAGATATTTAAAAGGAAATGTAATTGAAAATAAACCCGCTAAAATGAATAACTTCATTTTATATCATATGCCTTATAAAGGATATCCCGCAGTTATAGATGGTAATGGAGAAGTATATGGAGAAGTTATGACACTTTCAAATTATGATGAGGTTATGAACTCGGTAGATGAAATGGAAGGTTTTATTTCAAAAGGAAATCCTAATAATGAATATAATAAAGAATTAGTAGAAGTTTTATATGAAGATGGAACTAAGGAATTATGTTATTCTTACATATATAATAAAGAATTAGATGTAAATTTTAACGAAGAAGCTATCTTTATTGATAATGGTAACTGGAAAGAATATCAGCAAAAAGAGAATGTTTAAATATATAATTAAAAAATCTTTGTAGACTTTTGTTTACAAAGATTTTTTAGTTATATGATAAATTATTTCTTATAGTATAATTAAAAATATGATAAATAATATTGTTTTAGGATGTGAATTATATGTGGCAGTTATTGAGTCAATTAGCAAGTAATTTAGGATATGTAATATTAATTGCATTTACAATGTCAAAAAGTAAAATAATTCAAAAAGCTATAGAGTATAAGGAGCAAGAGAAAAAGGATATTATAATAGTTTCAATAGTTTTTGCTTTATTAGGTATGATAGGTACTTACCTTGGAATAAATTATAATGGAGCAATAGTTAATATAAGAAATGTAAGTATTGTTGCTGCATCTATTACTTGCGGACCAATAGTAGGAGGAATTGCAGGTACTGTTGCTAGCTTGCATAGATTATATTATGGACCATTAATAGGAACAACAATTCCTTGTGCAATAGGCACTTTATTAGCTGGAGTTTTACCAGGATTATTGTATAAGAAATATCAGATAAAAAATGAATATTCTTATGGGATTTTTAGCACAATTTTTGTAGAAACAATTAGTATGATTTTAATAGCATTAATGATTGAAGATGGAAGAAGTATAATATCAACAATATATGTACCTATGGTAATTATAAATTCTTTAGGAATTTTAATGGTTATGACAATTATAAAAAGCATATTTCAAGAAAAGGAAAGATTAGAGGGAGAGCAAGCGAGAATAACTTTAGAAATAACTAACAAAACTTTACCGTATTTTAAAGAGGTTACAAATGAATCTTTAAAAAAAGTATGTGAAATAATAAGATTTAGTATAGATGCACAAATAGTAATTTTAACAGATAAGGAAGAAATTTTAGCTTATTCATCTCAAAATACTAAGTTAAAGCTTAATAATAGAAAAATAGTTAGTAATTATACAAAGAGAGTTTTAAAAACTGGTGAAACAGAAATATTAAAAAATGAAGAAGGTACAGAATTATTTAGTTGTATTGAAGGCAAGGAATCTAAAGGAGCTATAATAACACCATTAGTTTTTGATAATCAAGTTATTGGAACATTAAAGGTTTATTTTAATAAAGAAAATGGAATTACGGAAAAAAATAAACATTTAGTAATAGGATTAGCTAATTTAATTTCTTATCAAATACAAATAGGTAAGATTAAAAAATATAAAGAAATGGCAGATAAAGCTGAAATAAAAGCACTTCAAACTCAAATAAATCCACATTTTTTATTTAATTCTCTTCATACAATAACTTCATTTGTAAGAATAAACCCAGAAAGAGCTAGAGAATTAATTGTAAATTTATCAGATTATTTAAGATATAACTTAGAGGTTAATGGTGATTTTATCTCATTAAAGAAAGAACTAGAACAAGTTAAGGCTTATGTATCTATAGCTGAAGCTAGATTTGGAGATAGAATTAAAGCTCATTATGAAATAGATGAATTTTATATGAATCTTAAAATACCACCATTAACAATAGAACCACTTATAGAAAACGCAATAAAACATGGTATTTTAGAGAAAAGAACAGGAGGGGATATTTGGATTAGATGTGAAAAATATAAAGATAGGCATAGAATAGTTATAGAAGATGATGGTTGTGGAATTGATTCTAGTATAATAGATAAAATTTATAATGGACAAGTTGATGAAAATAAGATTGGTTTATATAATGTACATTGTAGGATGAAGCTTATATATGGAAAAGGGTTAAAAATAGAAAGACTTCAAAAGGGAACTAGAATTTCCTTTGAAATATGATAGGAAGTGAATTTTATGAATTGTATTATAGTAGATGATGAATTACCAGCAAGAGAAGAACTTAAATATTTTATTAAAAATTTTAGTAGTATGGATATTTTAAGTGAATTTGAAGATGGTACGGAAGCATTAAAGTTCTTACAAGCAAATAGCGTAGACATAATATTTTTAGATATTAATATACCAGGAATAGATGGAATTAATTTAGCGAAAATATTATGTAAGTTAAATTTTAGTGGTAAAGTAATATTTATAACAGCATATAAAGAGTATGCATTAGATGCATTTGATATTCATGCATTTGATTATTTATTAAAGCCATTTTCTGAAGAACGTATTATTTCATCATTAGAAAGAATAGAGGATTCTAGAGATGAAAAATTAAATAACGATAGAAAAAGTGATAAGTTGTCTGTAATGAGAAATGGTAAAATATATGTTGTAAATACTAAAGATATATGCTATTTAGAAGCATCAGGGAGAACTGTTAAAGTTTGTGTTAATGGTGAAGAATATTTATCTAAACATAAAATTTCAGAAATTGAAAGTAAATTATCAAATAAAGAATTTTATAAATCACATAGATCATATATAGTGAATTTAGGAAAGGTAGAAGAAATTAAACCTTGGTTTAATGGAACCTATGTATTAAAAATAAAGGATATAGAAAAAGAAGTTCCTGTTAGTAGAAATAAAGTAAAAGATTTTAAGCGTATATTAAGTTTATAGAATTATTTTAGGTGTATTTCATAACAACATATTGCAGTTCATGTATAAATAGAGTATTTCATGCATAATGAATACCTTTTCAAAAGCTGTAGATATATACTAGGATTAATAAATAAATCCTACTTAAGGAGTGATTGTTATGATATCATTTTTAATTTCATTAGTATTATTAGTAGTTGGTTATTTTACTTACGGTAAGTTTGTGGAAAAAGTTTTTGGAACAGATGACTCTTTTAAAGCACCTTCTGAAACAATGCAAGATGGGGTTGATTTTGTTCCAATGAGTTGGCCAAGAATATTTTTAATTCAGTTTTTAAATATTGCAGGTTTAGGGCCAATATTTGGGGCTATAGCTGGGGCTTTATGGGGACCAGCAGCATTTTTATGGATAGTATTTGGATGCATATTTGCAGGTGCAGTTCATGATTTCTTTACTGGAGTATTATCTATGAGAAATAATGGAGCTTCAGTAGCAGATTTAGTTGGTAAATATTTAGGGGATATACCAAGAAAAATAATGGTTGTTTTTTCTGTAGTTTTATTAGTTTTAGTTGGAGTTGTATTTTTAACAGGTCCTGCTGATTTATTAAAAACATTAACAGGAATAGATAGAAATATATTTATTGTAATAATTATAATTTACTATATTTCAGCAACAGTTTTACCAATAGATAAGATTATAGGGAAAATTTATCCTCTTTTTGGAGCATGTCTTTTAATAATGGCAGTTGGGATAGGAGTTGGAATTTTAATAGAGGGATATACTATTCCTGAAATCCAATTTGTTAATTTTCATCCAAAGGGAACACCAATATTTCCTTATTTATTTATAACTATAGCTTGTGGAGCGATTTCAGGTTTCCATGCAACTCAATCACCAATAATGGCAAGATGCGTAAGAAAAGAATCAGAAGCAAGAAAAGTATTTTATGGTGCCATGATTGCTGAAGGTGTAATTGCATTAATATGGGCTGCAGCCGCTATGAGTTTCTTTGGAGGAACAGAAGGATTAAATACAGCATTAGCAAATGGTGGTCCAGCTACTATAGTAAATACTATATCAAATTCTTTAATGGGTAAGATTGGAGCTATACTTGCCATATTAGGGGTAGTAGCATGTCCTATAACTTCTGGTGATACAGCATTTAGAAGTGCAAGGTTAACTATTGCAGATACTATGGGAATGAAACAAGATAAGTTTGCAAATAGATTTAAAATAGCAATACCTTTATTTGCTGTAGGAATAGCATTAACTTTTATAGACTTTGCTATAATTTGGAGGTATTTCTCTTGGGCTAATCAAACTTTAGCTATGATAATGTTATGGGCTGCATCAGCTTATTTAGTACAAGCTAAGAAAAATTATTGGATTTGCGCAGTACCAGCAGTATTTATGTCAGCTGTAACTAGTGCATATATACTTCAAGCACCAGAAGGTTTTAAATTAGCAGCTGGAATTTCAAATATAGTAGGAATAATATTTTCATTAGTTTTATTTGTAATATTTATTAGATATACAAGAAAGAATCAAAAAGTTTAAATGAATAATATATAAAGATATTAAAAAGTAGTAGCTAAATAATATTAACTACTACTTTTTTTCTGTTGAAAAATATTAAAGGTATGATATTATCATAATAAGTACAAACTAGCTTAATGAGAAGGTGAAGCAAATGAGAAAATTTGATTATAGTAATTTAACAGGAAAAGTAGTTACAAGAGAGGATTTTAGTTATGAAGAAGATAGAAAAAGCTGGAATAGGGCTATTGAAAAATATCCTTTAGTAATTATCTACTGTTATAATAGAGAAGATATTATTAATTCCATAAAGTGGGCAAGAGATAATTTTGTACCAATTAGAATAAGATCAGGTGCTCACAACTATGAGGGATATTCTACAGGAAACGATGTAGCAATTATTGATATAAGTAATATGAATGATATTGATATAGATGAAAAAAATAATATAGTAAAAATACAAGGTGGGGTAAGGAATAGAGAGTTGTATGAATTTTTAGGTGAGAGAAATTATCCTTTTCCAGGAGGTGGATGTCCTACAGTTGGAGTTTCTGGATTAGTATTAGGAGGAGGATGGGGATATTCAGCTAGATTATTAGGACTTGCTTCTGATAATTTAATTGAATTAGAACTTATAAATTATAATGGTGAAAAAATAATTGCAAATAAAGATAAAAATGAAGATTTATTGTGGGCATCTATGGGTGGCGGAGGAGGAAACTTTGGTGTAGTTACATCAATGACATTTAACCTTCCAGAGAAAATAAAAATGGCTACATTGATAAATTTAGATTATAAGAATGTAAGTATGGAAGAAAATATAAATATATTTGAAGTTTGGCAAGAAGAATTTAAAACATTAGATAAAAGATTTAATTTTAAAATGGGAATATATAATTCAAAAGAAAAAGGTAGAGGAGTTCGAATTACAGGGCTATTTTATGGGACCAATGAAGAGGCTAATATAATTTTAAGTCCATTTAGAAATCTATCTAAGATAAGTGACTTTGATTTAGAGTATATTACAGTATTAGAAGCTAATAGAAGAATTCAAGATAGTCATCCACCATATGAAAAATATAAATCTACAGGAAGATTCGTATATAAAGATTATACTAAAGAAGAAATAATAGATATAGTAAATTTAGTAAAAGATAGAGAAGAAGGCTCTATATATGCAGCTGTTTCATTTTATGGATTAGGAGGAGTTATTTCTAATAAGGATAAAGTAAATACAGCTTTTTATTATAGAGATGCAAAATTTATTATGGGATTACAGTCAGTTTGGGAAGAAGCTGAATATGCACCTATAAATAGAGAATGGGTTAAGGAAAAGTTTAAGTATATAAAATCAATTACTAAGGGATCATTTATTAATTTTCCTATTGCAGAACTTGATAATTATGAAAAAGAATATTATGGAGAGAATAGTATAAGATTAAGAACTATAAAGAGTAAGTATGATCCAGAAGATGTATTTAATTTTCCACAAAGTATAAAAATAAATAATGATTAATATCAATAATCTTAGGGAGGAATATTTTTATGGAAAAATTCAATGGAGAGTTAAAAATGGCACAAGGAAAAGGTGGTGCATACATAGAAATTCCTTTTAATGTAGAAAATGTATTTGGAGCAAAAAGAGTTAAAGTAAAAGTAACCTTTGATGGAGTTGAGTATAGAGGATCAATAGTCAAAATGGGAGGGGGATGCCACATAATAGGAGTAACTAAAGAAATAAGAGGTAAGATAAATAAGGATTTTGGAGATATGGTTTTAGTTACAGTAGAAAAAGATGAAGAAGAGAGAGTTGTACAGGTTCCTGAAGATTTAGAATTAGAACTAGCTAGAGATAAAGAGATTAATGATACTTGGAATAGTATGTCTTTTTTAAATAGAAAAAAATATGTTAATTGGATAGTATCTGCCAAAAGAGAAGAAACTCGTAGTAATCGTGTAAAGGAATCTTTAAGAATGCTAAAAAATAAAAAAAGTTTAATTAGCTAAATAATAATTATTCAAATTTAAATTTATTATTATAAAATAAGGGGGAAATTTTATGATTAAACATATTGTAATGTGGAAGCTAAAAGATAATGCAGAAGGAGAAAATAAAATTACAAATGCTAATAAAATTAAAAAATTAATAGAAGACTTAAAAGAATTAATAAGTGAAATAAAATTTATTGAGGTAGGTATAAATATAAAAGAAGGTTCTCAAGCATATGATATTGTTTTAAATTCAGAATTTAGTAGTTTAGAGGATTTAGATAGTTATCAAAAAAATAAAAAACATTTAGAAGTAGCAAAATTTATAAGTAAGGTATCAGAAGAAAGAGCAGTAGTAGATTATAGGATTTAATAAAAAATCAGCTAAGATTTTCTTAGCTGATTTTTTATTTAGTATTTATTTATATTTGACATATTTTGAATATTCCAGTTTCCAGGAACCTGCTCATGTCTAATTGAATAATGTATTCTTCTAGAAAGCTCTTTCCAATTAGGTAAACTTCTAATTTGAGAAGAGAATTTCTTAGAAAAATATGATAATGATTTTGAAATTAAATCAGAGGAACTATTTTCAATAGCTAAAGGATATATATATCTTTCTTGACTTCTTATACTTGTAAGCATTTCATAAGCATCAATTGATGAATCTCTTGCAGCAAGATTTATTTGCTCTTTTAAACTATCACTAATATTTTCGGGATAGCTTACTTCTAAAGTTATTTTGTAACTTACAGTTCTAGTTTTTGTACAAGGGATTTTACTTTCAATGGTTCTACCATCTATTGAACCAATATTTTCAATAAATACATCTTCTTTATATTCAGGTATATCAACAACAGAAAGAACTCTAGAATAAATGTTTTTAACACCTTCATTAGAAAATTCAGTTTTTATATTTTCTCTAAACGTATCATTTGGGTTTTTGTAACAATATCCAGTACAGTCCTCATTTGAAGAGTTAGACCTGTAACATATGAAAGAATCTATTTTCTTTAAATCAATTCCAAAGTATCCCCAATTAAATCCCATCCATCTAAATCCAGAAATAGATACCTTATCTACAGTTATTAGATAAATCCAATAACTACGTCCACTTACTTCCCAAATATAAGTAAATTTATATAAGCAAAAGCTTATTGCATTAGGGCTTACAGCTTTAGTACTAACTCCTTTAGATTTAGAAGAATTAAATGATTGAACTCCAGGATCATTTTTACTTGGTATATAGCTTGGAGGCTTTCCAAGTTTCATGCTAGGATTATTTATGCCAGGATTATTAGGTGGTTGAGGAAAATTCCCAAATGGAGGAATTCTATTAGAATCAGTACTGTATTCATTTAAATTTTCATCATGATTATAGAAATTTTCATCATGATTATAGAAATTTTCATTTCTATAACTATCTTCATAAATAATCATTTTTAACTCCAAATATATTAATTAATTAATAGTATATTTTTATATTTAAATAAATGTTACACTTTATAGTTAAATTATTATTAAGTAAACTTAACTTAAATAAAGACATTAGTATAAAAAGGTGTTATAATTTATAAAGATTTAATAAACAGAGGTGATTAGATGAGTAGCATATCAGGAAAAGGTTGCGAAAGAATGATTCCGACAGAGGAAAAAAAATCATTAGAAGAAATTGAACGTAGTATCGTTAAGAAATATAGAAAGCATATTTGGTCTAAATTTATAAAAGCAGTAAAGGATTATAAATTAGTAGAAGATGGTGATAAAATAGCTGTTGCTATATCAGGAGGAAAGGATTCTTTATTAATGGCTAAATGTTTCCAAGAATTAAAGAGACATGGTCAAATGAATTTTGAATTGGAATTTATAGCTATGGATCCAGGATATCACCCTCAAATTAAAGAATTACTTATAGAAAATTGTGAGCATTTAGGTATTCCTGTATATATTTATGAGGGTGGGATATTTGAAGTTGTAGATAAAATGGCTAAAGATTATCCTTGCTATCTTTGCGCTAGAATGAGAAGAGGATCATTATATAGTAAGGCAAAAGAACTTGGATGTAATAAATTAGCTTTAGGACATCATTATAATGACGTCATAGAAACAACTTTATTAAATGTTTTATATGCAGGTAATTTTAAAACAATGTTACCTAAATTTAAATCTTCTAATTTTAAAAATATGGAGCTTATAAGACCTTTATATTATGTAGAGGAAGATTATATTAAAAGATTTACAAATTATGCAGGAATATGGCCACTAAACTGTGCTTGTATGGTTGCGGCTGAAAAAATAGGAAATAAAAGGTATGAAATAAAAGACTTAATAAAAGAATTAAAGAAAAATTTTGATGGTGTAGAAAAATCAATATTTAAGTCAGCAGAGAATGTTAGTATGGATGCTATTTTAGGTTGGGAAAAGGGCGGAAAGAAAACAAAATATTTAGATGTATATGATGAAGAATAGATTATTTTAAATTTATAAAAATCTATATTATATGTTAAGTAATATTGTTACTTTCACATATAATATAGATTTTTTCTTATAATACATATTTTCTTATAGCATAAGCAACCCCATTTTTATAATTTTCCAAAGTTGTGTACCTACAAATATTTTTTACTTCTTTATTTGCATTTCCCATAGCAATACTATATTTAACTTTTTCTAGCATAGAAATGTCGTTATAATTATCACCAATGGCAACGACATCTTTTAATTCAATATTAAGATAATTAGCTAAAAATTCAAGAGCTTTCCCTTTAGAAGCATTTATGTTAGTTGCATCAAAATTATGAAATGCGGAAGAAGATATGTTTAAGGATTTTATATGAGAAAGATCTTTTCTTCCATTATCTAATCTTTCTTGGTTAAATGAGTTTGCTGCTATATAAAATAGTTCTTTATTAGAAGATAGAATTTCTTCATAGTTTGAAACTCTTACAATGCTTTTATTTTCAACAGTAAATAATTCAAGTAAAGTAGTGAATCCCATATTTGCAAGTGGCGAATTAAGTTCTTCAGTATTATTATAGTCATATTTCAAACGCTTTGAATTATCATCTTTTTGAAAAATTATATCTTCAGTAAATACTGAGTAAGGAAAGTTATTTTTGTCCATGTAATCTAAAACTAATTTAGCATCTTTTTTTTCAATTGGATATGATGCTAATTTTTCACCAGTTGATTTATGGACCATAGCACCATTTGAAGATATTATATAATTAGGATATAAATTAGCAGATTTTAATATGTTATAGGCATCAAGAAAGGGTCTTCCAGTACAAGGAATAACTTCTATTCCTTTAGCTTGTACATCTTTTAAAGCCTTTGCGTTTTCATAGCTTATATTTTGACAATCATCTAGTAAAGTTCCATCTAAGTCAGTAATAAATAATCTCATAATTACCTCCTTTAGTATAAAAAATTATTGTTTTGATATTATAGTAACAAGAAAAGGAATAAATGTATATCAAAATTTAGAATAATTTTAATAGTGAGATAAATACTAGTAGTATAAACTTGGAGGTGATTAGTATGGCAAAACATGGACAACAAGCTTCATGGGAAAAGAAAAGATATAAATCTCCTAAGAAAAGTGAAGCAGCAAAGGTACCAGAAGTAAGTAAAGAAGAAAAACAATAAAGATAGAACTCAAATGAGTTCTATTTTTATTAAGAAAATTAAGAATATATTAAAATTATGACAATAAATTTTAATATGTTTTTTTATTAAATAATATATGATATAGTTTTTATATAGACTATAGAAAATAGGAGTGATAAACAATGGATAGAGAAAGTATTTTATCAATGGATCCTAATATTTTAGTAAGTATGGTAAATATGAAATTAAGGGATTTATATTCATCTTTAGAAGCTTTTTGTGAGGATATAGGAATAGAATCTAAAGAATTAGAGGATAAACTTTCTGCTGTAGGTTATAATTATGAAAAGAAACAAAATCAGTTTAAATAATAAAAATTTTAGAATCTGTTAAGTAGTTATGAAAAAATAGCTTGATTTTTCATAGAATTACTTGCTCTTTGAAAATTATATAAGTTTGAATGTTTTATTGTATGGCAAATAAGCCTACAATAGCATTGATTTTTTGCAGGTTAATCAAAGGTATTAATTAAAATTAAGTAGCAACAAAGCAAGAGTTTTTGGAAAGGGTATCGCTAGTAAAGCCAGCAACTTCAGCTGGAATATAATTATTTAATGAACCATGAGGTCTAATAAAGTTATAGTGAAAGATAAATAAATATATAAGGTTATTAGCTTTCTGAAAAGAGTTGAATCCTTTCTTGGTTTTATACCAGGCTTTAAATGTTTTATTAAATGATTCAATTAAATTATTATTTGTATCACTAGACATTGGAGCTACAGGAATATGAGTTGTATTGGGCAATAGCGTAGCCACGGCTTCATTATATGAAGGTAATCTATCAGTTATAAAACTAACTGGTTCACCAAATTTTTTAGCTTCATTTACCAATGTGTACGCTGAATCAGAACTTCTAGATTTAGTTAAATGAAATGCTAAAATAAATCTAGTTTCTGAATCAATAGCTAACCAAAGGTAGTATCTTTCACCATTAATAAATACTACTGTTTCATCAGCGTGCCAATCGTCAGATTGTAGGTTTAAACTAGCTTTAAATTTATCAGCCTTTTGTTTAAAGAAAGGTGAAAATTTATTAGTCCAACTCGCTATCGTAACATGAGATACCTTAATTCCAGAGTTAATCATCAAGAATTGAGAAATAGCCCTTGTTGACGAATTATTTAAAAAATAGAGTGTGAGTGTAGTTAATATAACATGAAGTGGAAAACGCAGTCCTTTCATAGAAAGTGATCCGGTAATAGCTTCGCTAGAAGCTGGATCAATGTTAAAATTGTGATGATTGACTATAATATGGTTATATTTTTTATTATTACATTTATAGCGATTATAATGTTTGTAGGAATGATGTAAGTAAGTGCCTTTACGCACTTAGGGCATCTAGGATAGTTTTTTAAAACTCGGCTACTGACTTTGTCAGGAGCGAATTGTCGCTTGCAATTTTGGTATTGATATTTTTGATTAGCCTGCTTGTATAAACCAAACTTATATAGTTTATTTGAATGACAGCGAGGACATTTAATATTTGTTTTGTTCATTGTTCTTCTCTCCTGTTCTAGGGGGAAATTAGTTCTTGTCAAACTTATTGTATTTCCTAGAGTTGAGAAGAGCAATGTTCATATAACTTAACAGATCGAAATTTTATATAGGGAGGCAAATTTATGAAAATAAAGAAAGCAGGGAAAATAGCTTTGTTAGTAGCGGCATCTACTGCACTAGTGGCTACATTAATAAATGATAAAAAAATTAAAATAGGAAATAGAATAGAAGAAGGAAAAAATAATAATTAATTTTAAAAAATTAAGGGGGAAAGACAGTGGTCTTCCTCTTTTTTTAATGTACAGGAAAGTATAAAAATTTTGAAGGCTGAAAGTTAGATATTATCTAGCTTTTAGCCTTCAAATATGTTAGATTAATTAATTATAAATTAGAGGTTTAACAGATGAAAAAAGGTAAAATAAAAAGAATATTAGAAGACCATTGGAAAGAGTTTGAAAAGTTATATAAAAATAAGATTAGACCTAATGTTAAAAAGGAAGTAGAAAAAGTTTTAAAGTGTAAAGATACAAAGTATGGATTTATTGAATTGAAGTGTAATAATTGTAATACTACAAAGAGAATCGGATTTACATGTAAAAGTAGATTTTGTACTTCATGTGGAAAGATTTATACGGATAATTGGATTGATAATATGTTGGGAAATTTAATAAATGTTAGGCATAGACATATAGTTTTTACTATACCAAAAGAATTAAGAGAATTCTTTGGACTGGATAGACAAAGACTTAAGATATTGCCGAAGTGCGCAGCGAGAGCTGTTACGAGTTGGATGCATAGTTTAAATAGAAAGGAGGAATTCACACCAGGTATAGTAACTGTAATACATACATTTGGAAGAGATTTAAAGTGGAATCCTCATGTACATATGATGGTTACAGAAGGAGGGAGAGGAAATATAACAGAATGGAGGCATATAAGGCACATATCTTATGAATCATTAAGAAAAAGATGGCAAAAGGTTTTGTTAGATGAAATAACTTATATAAATGGAAATACAAAAGAAATTAAATTACTAAAAAATAAACTATATAAAGAGAAAGATAAAGGTTTTTATGTTCATGCTAAAACTGAGATAAAATCAGCGAAGACAGCAGCAAAATATGTAGGGAGATATGTGGGACGTCCTGCGATAGCGGAATCAAGGATTCTTAAATATGATGGTGAAAATGTGACTTATAAATATACTAGACATGAAGATAATAAGGTCATAGTTGAAACTGTACATGTATATGAGTTCATAAAAAGAATAATAAGACATATTCCAGAGAAAAATTTTAAAATGATAAGATACTTTGGAATTTATTCTAGAAGAAGCAAAGGAAAATTTAATTTTATAAAAATGATAGATGAAAAGATATTAAGTATAAGAAGATCTATAGCAACTTGGGAGAATAGAATACTGGCAATAAGTGGTGTAAATCCGTGTAAATGTCCTAACTGTGGTAATAAAATGAGATTTCATGATATTGTATATCCTAAATATGGGTCCATGAGGGAACGGCTGAGAATTAAGATTATAGAAGAGAATGAAGAAAAATTAGAAAAGGCTATAGAAAATTATGCTATTACTAAACGTATATTAAGTGGTAAAATAATTCCGAAAACAACTTAGTTGGAGGAAGTAAGATGAAAACAGAGGAAATATTATATATTTGTACTATTTGCGGAGCTAAAGAAAATATTCCTAAAGAAGTAGTTGAATATTTTGATGAAATGGATCAAAGCAATGTTGATGAACCACCATGCTTTTCATGTGAAAAGTGCGGAGGAGTAATGAGGCCTAAAGAGTATACTGGAGTATATGGAATAAAGTATTAATTAATAGGAAAAATATAGCATAGAACAGATATCGGTTCTATGCTTCTTAAGGTACTTAAAATTAAATTCCCGAAGGGAGCGTGGCGAAAGCCACTTTTTTATTATATTTACTTTTAAGTTTATTTTATCTAAAATGATATGTGATAGATAAGAATCTGTTAAGTTGATATGAAAAAATAGCTTGATTTTTCATAGAATTACTTGCTCTTTGAAAATTATATAAGTTTGAATGTTTTATTGTATGGCAAATAAGCCTACAATAGCATTGATTTTTTGCAGGTTAATCAAAGGTATTAAATTTAATTAAGATGCTGAAAACCAAGAGTTTTTAGCAAAGCTATCGCTGGCGAAGCCGGCAACTTCTGCTGGAGTACAGTTATTTAATGATCCATGTGGTCTAATAAAGTTATAGTGAAAGATAAATAAATATATAAGGTTATTAGCTTTTTGAAAAGAGTTGAATCCTTTCTTGGTTTTATACCAGGCTTTAAATGTTTTATTAAATGATTCAATTAAATTATTATTTGTATCACTAGACATTGGAGCTACAGGAATATGAGTTGTATTGGGCAATAGCGTAGCCACGGCTTCATTATATGAAGGTAATCTATCAGTTATAAAATTAGCTGGTTCACCAAATTTTTTAGCTTCATTTACCAATGCGTATGCTGAATCAGAACTTCTAGATTTAGTTAAATGAAATGCTAAAATAAATCTAGTTTCTGAATCAATAGCTAACCAAAGGTAGTATCTTTCACCATTAATAAATACTACTGTTTCATCAGCGTGCCAATCGTCAGATTGTAAGTTTAAACTAGCTTTAAATTTATCAGCCTTTTGTTTAAAGAAAGGTGCAAATTTATTAGTCCAACTGGCTATCGTGACATGAGATACTTTAATTCCAGAGTTAATCATCAAGAATTGAGAAATGGCTCTTGTTGATGAATTATTTAAAAAATATAGTGTTAATGCAGTTAGTATTACATGTAGCGGAAAACGCATTCCTTTCATTGAAAGGGAACCACTAACTAATTCACTAGAAGCTGTATCAATATTGGTGGTGTGATGTTTTACTATTATGTGATTACACTTCTTGTTATTGCACTTATAGCGATTGTAATGTTTATATGCATGATGTAAGTAAGTTCCCTTACCGCATCTAGGACATTTAGGATTATTTAGTTTAGGACGTCCGTCACCGTCGCCTAGGACGAATTGGCGCTTACACTGCTTACATTGATACTTTTGTTTAGCCTGCTTATTCATACCAAACTTATATAGTTTATCAGAATTACAGCGTGGGCATTTTATATTAGTTTTGCTCATTGTTCTTCTCTCCTTTTCGAAGGGGGTATTATTTAGTCTTGCAAACCTATTGTATTTCCTTGGGTTGAGAAGAGCAATGTTCATATAACTTAACAGATCGATAGATAAAAAAGGGGGATAAATATGAAAAGTAAAGTAGATTTAATATCAGATAATATTTTTAAAACTTTAATAAAATTATCATTACCAATACTAGGAACTTCATTTATCCAGATGGCATATAACATGATAGATATGCTTTGGATTGGTAGAGTAGGAAGTGATGCTGTTGCAGCAGTTGGAACAGCAGGATTCTTTACTTGGTTTGGTAGTGCTTTAGTTTTTATATCTAAAGTTGGGGCTGAAATTGGAGTTTCTCAATCTATAGGAAAAGATAATTTAAAGGAAAAAAATAAATTTGTATATAATAGTCTATTAATAAATATTATTACAGCTCTAATATATACAGTTACTCTTATAATTTTTAGAAAACAACTTATAGGATTTTTTAATTTAGGAGATATAAATATAATTAATATGTCTATAGATTACTTAGTAATAGTTTCTATAGGAATGATATTTATGTTTTTAAATCCATTGTTTACGGGGATTTTTAATGCATCAGGAAATAGTAAAACTCCTTTTATAATAAATACAATAGGTTTAGTATTCAATATAGTATTTGATCCTATATTAATATTTGGTATGGGAGGATTTCCGGAATTAGGGGTTAAGGGAGCTGCTTTAGCAACTGTATTTGCTCAAGTTATAGTTGCTATAATTTTTATAATAGAGTTTATAAAAAATGGATATAGTTTAAGCTTAAATAATAAAAAGTATATAGACAAATTATATATTTTTAGAATTTGCAAGTTAGGATTACCAGCAGCATTACAAAATGGATTATTTTCAATTTTTGCTATGTTAATAGGGAAAATTATAGCAGGTTGGGGTCCAGTGTCAATAGCGGTACAGAAAGTAGGTTCTCAAATAGAAGCAATATCGTGGATGACAGCAGGTGGATTTTCTACAGCATTAACATCATTTATTGGACAAAATTATGGAGCTAATAAGTGGGATAGAATAATAAAAGGTTATAAAGCAACTATGATAATGGCAATTATAGTTGGAATATTTGCCACAGTATTGTTAGTGTTTTTTGGAGAACAAGTATTTTCATGGTTTATAAAAGAAGCAGATGCTATAGAGCAAGGAAAGGTTTATCTTAAGATTTTAGGGTATTCACAGTTATTTATGTGCTTAGAAATAACTACAGCAGGGGCTTTTTCTGGCTTAGGAAACACAATTACACCATCTTGGATAAGCATTATATTTACAGGATTTAGAGTTCCATTATCAATTATATTATCAAACATTGATTTTTTGGGTATAAATGGAATATGGTGGAGTATAAGTGGAACAAGTATGATAAAAGGAGTATTAATAATTATATTATTTATGCTAATGGTGTTAATTCCCAATAAGAAAAAAATTAAAATGTGTTGACAATTTTAGGGAAGTATCATAGTATAATATTAAGAAAATACTTAGAATAATCCTTTGAAGAGGAAGAGTAGCTACTATGTAAGGTTTAAGAGAGCTGGAGATGGTGTGATTCCAGTACTGTAGCAAGTAGTGAATGGGCCTTTGAGGAGTGAGGTGAAATCTTTTTAGAAAGTAGCTGATCCGTAATTCCCACGATATAGGGAATAGGGTATGTTAGTACCTGAAAATGAGAGGCTTTTTATAAGCAATTTAGGTGGCAACGCGGATATCTCCGTCCTATATTTTATAGGACGGAGTTTTTTTATTTATTTGTAAAAATTATATGGGGGTGTTGAAAATGTTATGAAGTGAATGGTGGTATAAGACGTAGAAAAATAGTTTTTAATTTTAGGAGGAATAGAAAATGAATAGAAATGAAAATGTTAAAAAAATGATATTGAACTCAATATTAATAGCTATAGGAGCATTATTACACCAAATTACCCCTGTATTAGGTTTGCCAATGCAACCAGACTTTGCAATAGCAATTTTATTTATAATTATTATAAGTAATAAAGATTATAAAACAACTTTAATATCAAGCATTATAATAGGAATATTTACTGCTTTAACAACTAAATTTCCAGGTGGACAACTTCCCAATATAATAGATAAAGTATTAACAGCAAATATTATTTATTTTATATTATTACCTTTGAGAAATAGAGTTAGTGATAACGTAAAGATGATACTATCATTAATATTTGGAACAGTTTTAAGTGGGTTAATTTTCTTATATTCAGCACAATTAATAGTTGGACTACCAGGAGAATTTATGAATTTAGTAAAAGTAGTTGTTATACCAGCAGCTATTATGAATGCTATATTAGGAAGTATTTTATATAAAGCAATTACAATTGCATTTAAAGCTACAGGAATGAATTTTAGCGTAAAATAATAAGAGACTAGGATAAACCCTAGTCTCTTATTATTTTTTCATAATTTTATAAAGCTCAGGTGTGTTTTCATCTATAGCCTTAAATTTATAACCTTCAGACTTATAATACTTTATTATGTTTGGCAATGCTTTTGCAGAGTTTTTATGCATATAAGAACAATGCATAAGAAGTATTACTTTATTTTGATTTTTATTTGAGCAAGCTTTTTTTATTATTGTTTCAGGTGAAGAATTTGGATTAGCTCCATCACCACTATCAGTATTCCAATCATATACTCTTAAATTATTTTCATGAAGTAAGTCAATCATTGATTGATTTAATTTATAAGTATTATTGTTACAACCAAAAGGAAATCTTAAAATATGATATTTTTCTCCAGTAACTTTGTAAAGACTTTCTTGATCTTCAAGCATTTCTTTTAAGAAGCCTTCATTTCCACGATATAGCTTTGCTTTTTCATGAGAAAAGCTATGTAATCCTATGCTATGACCTTCATTTTTCATTCTAAGAATAGTATTTTCTTGTCCTTGAATTTGTTCTCCTATAATAAAAAAGGTAGCAGGAACATTTTCTTCTTTTAATGTATCTAATATTTTAAGTGTTGTTTTACCACCTGGACCATCATCGAAAGTAAGATAAACTATTTTTTCTTCGGATTCTGTATTATCATTTTCATTATGTATTGTTAAAGCATTTGGACAAATATTATAAGAAATAAATAATATAAAAACTAAAGAGAAAATGAAAATATTTAATTTATTTTTCATTACATATTACCTCCTTGTTTGTAATATATAATTTAGTATTTCCGAATATAAGTATAATATAGTATTAATTATTTGGAAAAAAGTAAAATTATATTGCAAAATAAAATTAAAGTTGCTATAATTGAGCACAGAAAATAAAAAAATTCTTTAATTTAGTCCAGAGAGGCTGATAAGAAGTTTAGTAATTAAATTATGTAATTCTTGGTTTTGGGGATTATTATAACTTCTTGCAGCTAAATGTCAAGGAGTTTTTTTATTATATAGAATAAGATACCTTTTAAAATCAGTACAGAGATACTGAAAAGGGGAGAAATTAAATTTCTCCTTACTAAAAATAAGGAGGCATGTTTGTATGGCACAATATGTTGAGACAAAAGAAAATTATCAATCACAAGTAGTTAAAAGAGGTTTACGTAAAGGAATTTTAGGATTACAACATTTGATAGCAATGTTTGGAGCTACAGTACTTGTTCCGATGATTACAGGATTAGATATTTCAGTAGCACTATTTTCTGCAGGAGTTGGAACTCTTATATTTCATTTTTGCACAAAAAGAAAAGTTCCAGTATTTTTAGGATCATCCTTTGCATTTATACCTGTTATAGGTGCAGTTACAAATCAATATGGAGATCTAAGATATGCACAAGGTGGAATATTTGTAGCTGGACTTGTATATGTTGCAGTATCATTCTTGATAAAAAAGATAGGTGTTTCTAAAATAAAGAAAGTATTGCCGGCACAAGTAGTGGGACCAATGATAATTGTAATAGGATTAAATCTTATTCCAACTGCATTAGATATGGCTGGAGTAAATTCAGTAATAGCAGGAGTAGAAGGATCAGGAAAGTCTTTAACTATAGCGATGGTTACTTTAGCCTTAGCACTCTTAATTAAAAAGTTTGCAAAAGGTTTTTTATCTCAAATATCTATAATTATAGCAGTAGCTATTGGATATACATTAAGCTTAATATTAGGAGTAGTTGATGTAAATACTATTAAAGAGGCTAGTTTAGTAGCAGTACCAAATTTTACTCTTCCAAAGTTTAATTTTGGAGCAATAATGATAGTAGTACCAGTTGTATTAGCTGTGTTTATGGAACATATAGGGGATATAACAACTAATGGGCAAGTTGTCGGAGAAAATTTCATAGAAGATCCAGGGTTAAATAGAACATTATTGGGAGATGGACTTGCAACTATAGCAGCATCTTTATTAGGAGGACCTGCAAATACTACGTATGGAGAAAATACTGGTGTTCTTGCAATAACTAAAAATTATGATCCGGCAATATTAAGATTAACAGCAATTTTTGCAATAATATTAAGCTTTGTTGATAAGTTTGGAGCAACAATAAAAACCATTCCATCATCAGTTATGGGAGGTATAAGTATAATGTTATTTTCTATGATAGCACTAGTAGGTGTTCAAACAATAAAGAATGAAAAAGTAGAGTTTAACTCAAAGAATATAGTTGTTATGGGTGTGATAATGTTTATAGGTTTATCTGGAATATTCTTAAAAAATCCTATAGCAATAGAAATAACTGAATCAGTAAGTATTTCTGGATTGAGTCTGGCAGCACTAGTAGGAGTTATATTAAATGCAATATTAACTAAAATTTATAATAAATCACTTCAATAAGTTATAAAAATATAAAAGTCCCTATTAAAGAAAGAGGATTTTGTAGCAGTTACATTTAAGTTAGGTTATAAAAATATAAAAGTCCCTATTAAAGGGGCTTTTTATTTATATCTAAAATAATTTGAAAACGTAATACAATTAAATGAAAAATATGGTAAAATATTAGTGGGTAAATAAAAGTCTAATAAGGGCAGTGGTGACATTTATGGGTATGAGACAAAGGGTTTTAATTATGTTTATTACAGTAATATTATTTATCGAAAGTGTAATTATATTAAGAAAAGATGTTAATATAATATGGTTAATTATAATAATATTAGGATATTTTCTAATGATTAAGGAGATTTATTTAGAAAATAGTTATGAAAAATTATATATGATGTCGGAGTATGATGTTGTAACAGGTGTACCTAATAGAAGATATTTTATAAATGAAATGGATAAAATTATAAAAAAATCTCAAAAAAATAAAGATAAAATTGCAGTTGTTTTTATAGATTTAGATAATTTTAAATGTATTAATGATACATATGGTCATTATCTTGGAGATAAAGTATTAGTTGGATTTTGTAATGTTTTAAGTGAATTTTTCTACGATAAATCATTAATTTCTAGATTTGGAGGAGATGAGTTTGTAGTAGCTAAATATGGAATAAAAGATCTAAAGGAAATAAAAGATATACTAGATAGATTGTATAAAACTTTATATAATCCAATAATAATAGAGGATAGAGAAATTTATTGTGCTATGAGTATAGGTGTTAGCATCTATCCAACAGATGGTGAAGATACAGAAACATTATTAACAAAAGCTGATATGACTATGTATAAAGCAAAATCAGATGGTAAAAATAAATATAAAATTTATGATAGGTCTGTATTAGATAGTTTAAATAAAGATAATAAATTAGAAATGGCTTTAAAAAGTGCTATAAATAATAATGAAATTTATTTAGTTTATCAATCAAAAGTAAACTCAATTACAGAAGAGCTTGAAGGATATGAGTGTTTAGTTAGATGGAATAGTAAAGAGTTAGGAAATGTATCATCAACAAAATTTATACCTATAGCAGAAAGTACAGGGCTTATTCTTATATTAGGCAAGTATATAATTGATTGTGCTTTTCAAAATTGCAAGGAGTTAATATTAAAAACTAATAAAAATTTTAAAATATCAATAAACCTTTCTTATATACAAATAAGAGATGAGAAGTTAGTAGATTATATAAAAAGTAAATTAAAGGAATATAATTTAGATAGTCATTATATAGAATTTGAAATTGCAGAAAGTGCTATAATGAAATCTTTTAGTAAAAATATAAAAGTATTAAATGAATTAAAAGCATTAGGAGTATCAATTGCTTTAGATGATTTTGGTTCAGGATATTCGTCTTTAGAATATTTAAGATTATTACCAATAGATGTTTTAAAAATAGATAATAGAATTATAAAGCAAATAAATAAGGATGAAAATATAAATAATATGATAGAAAGTATAGTAGAATTATCTAATACTCTTAACTTAAGAGTAGTTGCAGAAGGAGTTGAAACTAGAATACAACAGGAATATTTAAGAAATATAGGTTGCGATATAATACAAGATTCTTATTATAATACACCAAATAGGTTAGATATGGTAAGTCAAATGATAATAATAAAGCAAGAAAAAGAGCTGATTTAAAAATTTTATTAAATCAGCTTTTTTTTTATCACAAAAAAGGGCCGTAAATCATATTATGTAACTATATTGTTATTAGGAGGGTACTATGAAGATAATGATAGATGACGAGTTTTCTACTAATGAGAATGGCGAAGTGCAATTTAATAATAATTCTAAAGTGAAAAATCAAGGGAATCCAAATGGTGGTGTATCAATTAATGGAAATGAAAATTATAATGTATTCCTAGAAGTACGGGAGGAAGGAGAATGTGATTCTGCACCAGAAAATAATAATTATGCTAACTCAAATAATATTCACCAGGATTATGGTAATGGTATAAATGAAAGTTATTCTAATAATACAGGAGATTATTGCTGTAATAGAAATGCAGCAAATGGACATAATTTTACTAATACTGATAATGCTGGGCAAGAGTATTTTAACAAATTAAATAATTTAGATAGAAATTTAGATAATAATTTAAATAATAGTTGTGCCGAAGAGCTTAACCAAGAGAAAGGACACATTATAGTCTGTGTTAAGTTAGGTAGCAAAGATGGTGTAGAGTTAAAGAGCGCCAAAGTTAATTTGTACATGCTAAACGGTGTATCACCTAGATTATGTGAATCTAAATTAACGGATTCAGAAGGTAAAGTTATATTTGATAATTTAGATGATGGATGTTATAGGGTTATATCAATTGTTGATAGAAGATATTTTGAAAAACCATGTTATATAAACTGGAATGAAGTAATAATTGATTCTAATGTAAAAGAGGCAACAGTATGTGTAGTTAATAGAATAAAGGCATGCTGTTATAGAAAGTAAGATAAAGTAAGACCATAAGATTTAATCTTATGGCCTTATTTTACTTTATATTATCATATGGTAGAATAGGTATATATTTTTTATTGGAGGATTATTAATAATGAATGAATTTAATTTAAGAGTTCAAAAGATACATAAAGATGCGATATTACCTAAATACGCTCATGAAGGAGATGCAGGATTAGATTTATATTCAGTAGAAGAAGTTATTATTGAAAGAAATGAATCAGCTTTAATAAAAACTGGTATAAAAATAGAGCTTCCAAAACAAACTGAAGCTCAAGTAAGACCTAGGAGTGGATTAGCACTTAAGCATGGGATAACTGTTTTAAATACTCCAGGAACAATAGATGAGGGATATAGAGGAGAAATAGGAATTATATTAATTAATCATGGTAAAGAAAAATTTGTAGTAGAAAAAGGAATGAAGGTTGCACAAATGGTAGTTAAACCAGTATGGAAAGTAGAAGTGACAGAAGTTAATGAGTTATCTGATACAGAAAGATCAGTAGGTGGTTTTGGTTCATCAGGAATACGATAATATTAGAATAAAATATTACTTGGTTTTAACCAAGTAATAGAGACAGTAGATAGTTTTGTGTAAAAACAAAACTATCTACTGTTTTTTTTTGTATTAACAGTTGGAAGTTTTGGAATAATATACTATATAAATTAGGAGGAATTATTATGACAAGAAAAATTGATACCAACTTTGATTACAACGAGGAAATTAAAAGATGTAAAACAATCGATGATGTGATGGGTAAAAACGGATTAATACAAAGATTAGTTAAAGATGTTCTTGAAAATATATTAGAAGGTGAAATGGAAGAACATCTAGGAAGAAATAAATATGAACGTGTAGAAGCAGTTGATCAAACTAAGAAGAACTACAGGAATGGTTATAGTCGCAAAAATTTAAGAAGTTCCTTCGGTGACGTCGACCTAGACGTACCCCGTGATAGAAATGCTGAATTTGAGCCACAAATTATAAAAAAATATGAAACTGTGTGTACTGAGTTAGATAAAAAGATTATATCTTTATATGCTAAAGGTATGTCAACATCTGATATTCAGGCTGAAATTGAAGACTTATATGGAATAACTATATCACCATCGATGGTATCTAAAATAACTGATAAAGTGCTTGCTAGCGCCGCCGAATGGCAAAATAGAGCATTAGATAAAATATATCCAATAGTTTATTTAGATGCTATGTACTTTAAAGTTAGAAGTAATGGAAAGATAGTTAACAAGGCTGTCTATATATGCTTAGGATACACTATGGAAGGATATAAAGATATTTTAGGTATATGGGTTGATGAAGCTGAAGGTGCTAAATTCTGGTTAGGAATTTGCAATGATTTAAAAAATAGAGGTGTAAAAGAAATTTTAATTGCTTGTATGGATGGATTAAAAGGGCTTCCACAAGCTATAAAAACAGTATTTCCATCAGTAAATATTCAAACATGTATTGTTCATCAAATAAGAAATTCAATAAAATACATAGCTTCAAAAGATAAAAAAGCATTTATGAAAGATTTGAAGGAGGTTTATAAGGCTACAACAGAGGAACTTGCGTTAGCACAGCTAGATAATTTAAAGGAGAGATGGGGAGATAAATATGGAATAGTAATAGATTCCTGGTATAATAATTGGAGTAACCTTTCAACATTTTTCGACTTCTCTCCAACTATAAGAAAGATGATTTATACTACAAATATCTTAGAAGGTTTTAATCGTCAAATACGTAAATTCACTAAAGTTAGAGTCATATTCCCAACTGATGAATCTTTAAATAAGTGTGTTTACTTAGCAACGATGGAGATACTAGAAAAATGGACTCAGCCTATACATAATTGGGGTGCTACGTTAGCAGAGCTATCAATAATATTTGAAGATCAATTAAAAGATGAATTAGCTTAAAAGCTTGTACTTTTTATAAATTATATGCATACTATTAGATTTTTTTGAAATACTAAAAA
This sequence comes from Clostridium septicum, assembly GCF_003606265.1. Taxonomy (NCBI): domain Bacteria; kingdom Bacillati; phylum Bacillota; class Clostridia; order Eubacteriales; family Clostridiaceae; genus Clostridium; species Clostridium septicum. Next base: position 655,780 of record NZ_CP023671.1, on the reverse strand, counting down.
AGGTAATAAGAAACATTATTAGTATTTCTTAAATATAAAAAAATATTACTGGAAATGAAAATTTCCAGTAATATTAAAATAATAAAAATGATAATTACACAGAATTATCTATTCTCTCGTAATAGAGAGTGTAAAATAGTCTGTGTAAACTTCAGAAAATGATATAATAAATTATCAATTATGGAGGGAACACAGACTATGTCATTTTCAAAGAAAGAATTAATAAAAATATTAGCAAAGGATCCAAATATTAAAACAGCTGAAGATATTCAAAATGTTTTAAAAGACTTATTTGGAGGAATGCTTCAGCAAATGCTGGAAGCCGAATTAGATAATCATCTTGGATATGAGAAACATGATTACCAAAATAAAAACACAACTAATAGCCGTAATGGCAAGAGCCGAAAAACTATGAAATCCAATCTTGGCTACTTCGACTTAGATGTTCCAAGAGATAGAGAAGGTTCTTTTGAGCCTGAAATAGTAAAAAAACATCAAACTGATGTTTCACATTTAGAAAGCTCAATAATTGGGATGTATGCTAAGGGAATGACTACAAGAGATATAGCATCACAAGTAAATGAAATATACGGAATGGACATATCACCAACATTAGTTTCTAATATAACAGATAAAGTAATTACAATGATTAGAGAATGGCAAAGCCGTCCGTTGGAAACAGTATATCCTATAGTATTTATGGATGCTATTCACTTTAAAGTGAGAAAAGATAACACCGTTGTTTCGAAAGCAGCCTACGCTGCGATTGGAGTAAATATTGAAGGAAAAAAAGATGTTCTTGGTATATGGATAGGAGCATCAGAGTCATCAAAATATTGGTTGCTTGTTCTGAATGAGTTAAAAAATAGAGGCGTAAAAGATATACTAATTGCTTCAGTTGATGGGTTAGTAGGGTTTAACGAAGCCATTAGAGCTGTTTATCCGAACACTGAAATTCAAAGATGTATTATTCATCAAATAAGAAATTCAAGTAAATACTTATCTTATAAGGATTTAAAAGCTTTCAATGCAGATTTAAAACTAGTTTACACCGCTTCTACTGAGGAGGTCGCATTAGCGGAATTAGATAGATTAGAAGAAAAATGGGGAGAAAAATACTTAATAGCAGTAAGGTCTTGGAGAAATAACTGGAATGAGTTATCAACATTCTTTAAATATCCACCAGAGATTAGAAAAATAATATATACAACTAATGCAATGGAAAGTTATAATCGTCAACTGAGAAAAGTTACTAAAACTAAATCTATATTTCCGAATGATGAATCATTAATGAAGATTTTATACCTTGCTACCGTTGATATAACAAAGAAATGGACCCAATCAATACGAGGATGGGCTCAAATTTTAGCTCAACTATCAATCTTCTTCGAAGGTCGTTTAGACGACCAGTTGTTCTAAAAAATATTTAGTCTAACTCTTATTAAAGTGCAGATTATTATGTAAAATTTATCAATTAAAGAAAAATAAAGGTTGGATGTTGTATTAACCTTTCCAACCTTTAAAATAAAACTAAATTTTCTAAAGTTTACACAAAAATATTGACAGACTCAAGTAATATTTTTTTGTTTTTAACATAAATTTTCCCAATCCTCATAAAGGCTAGCAATTATATCTTCAATATTTTTAATTTCTTTACTAACTCTTTCACTTTCAGTAGGATTAGAATAAATTTCTTCAAGGCAAAGTTGTTCCTGAAGTTTAAGTAGATCATTTTCTTTTTTTGCAATTTCTTCTTCAAGTTTTTTAATTTTTAGTTTTAAAGCTTTTTCTTCTTTTTCCTGTTCTTTTTTTTTCTTCTTTTCATCTTTAAGTTTGGTTTTTGTTTTTCCATTTGCTAATTCTTCTAATTCTTGATATCTAGTAGGATTAAGCTTTTTTTCTTGGAAATAGCTGTAGTTACCTAAGTATTCTTTGGCACCATCTTCTTTAAGCTCTAGTATTCTACCTATGACTTTATTTAAGAAATATCTATCATGGGATATTACTAAAAGAGTACCATCATAACTTATAAGAGCATCCTCTAAGGCTTCTCTAGACATAATATCTAAATGGTTAGTAGGTTCATCAAGAAGTAAAAGATTTGACTTTGAAATCATTAGTTTAAGTAAATTTATTCTACACTTTTCTCCACCACTTAATGTTTTAATTTCTTTAAAAACATCGTCACCAGTAAATAAGAATGATGCAAGAATACCTCTAAGTTTAGAAGTTGTAAGATTTGGAAACTCATCCCAAACTTCATCTATTATTGATTTATCAATATTTAAATCAGATTGTTCCTGATCATAGTAACCTACATTAACATTTGTTCCAAGTATTATATTTCCAGAATCACTATCTAGTTTATTTAATATCATTTTAAATAATGAAGTTTTTCCTCTACCATTTTCACCTATTAAGGCTGCTTTTTCTCCCCTTTTTAAATCAAAGGTAAGATCTTTAAAAAGAGTTTTTTCTCCATAGCTTTTTGAAAGATTTTCAATATGTAGTACATCATAACCACTTTTTACAGATGCCTCAAATTTTATTTTAGAAGCTTCTTTTTCTCTATCTGGAGCATCTATTTTTTCCATTCTATCAAGAGCTTTTTCTCTACTTTCAGCCGCTTTAATACTCTTTTCTCTATTAAAGCTTCTAAACTTTTCTATTATAGCTTCTTGTCTTTTAATTTCTGCTTGTTGAATATTATATGCTTTAAGGTCAGCTTCATATTTTTTCTTACGTAAATCTATAAATTTAGTATAAGGAACATTATAACAATTTATATGTCCATTTATTACTTCAAAAGTATTATTAGTTACAGAATCTAAAAAGAATCTATCATGGGAAATAACAAGTACAGTACCCTTATATGATTTTAAATAATCTTCAAGCCATTCTATTGCTTCTAAATCTAAATGGTTTGTAGGTTCATCTAAAAGAATAATATCTGGATTTCTTAAAAGAAGTTTACATAAAGATACTCTAGTTTTTTGACCACCACTTAAAGTGGAAACCTTTTTTTCAAAATCATCTTCTACAAAGCCAAGACCTTTTAATACACGAGATATTTCTCCTTTGTAAGTATATCCACCTTTATGATCATATAAATCTTGAAGAGTTGTATAATCCTTTATTAATTTATCATGGTAAGATGCGTTATTTGCATCATAAGGTTCATTTAGACTTTCTTCTATTTTCTTTAATCTAATTTCTATATTTTTAAGTTCTTTAAAAACAGAAACCAGTTCTTCATATATTGTATTTTCCAAATCTAAATCAACATGTTGAGTTAGATATCCAAGGGTTTTATTTTTATCAATAAAAACTTCACCAGCATCTTGAGTAAGTTCTTTAGAGATAATTTTAAACAATGTAGATTTACCTTCACCATTACCACCAATTATACCAACCTTATCTCCTTCGTTTATCGAAAAGGTTATATTTTTTAAAACATCTCTTATACCATAACTTACAGATATATCTTTACAGCTTAAAACTATCATTTTTATCCTCCAATTAAATTTATCTCTATTTAAATAAAACAATTACTATTAATTATACTATCAACCAACTATGTAATCAAATATAGAAAATATATATAGATTACATAAATATATATATTAATGCAAATACTCTAAAATTGATAAGAGATTTTAGGAGTGAAGGTTTGTGAAAAAGAAAAGATTATTAATGTATATAGCATTTTTTATATTAGTAGGAATTATATTAAGTTTAACAATTATAAAAAAGTCAGATGTAATAAAAGTAAAGGTATATTCGGTGAGAAAGGGAAATATAGCTAGATATATAAATACAACAGGAATTGTTCAATCAAAAAGTAAACAGGAATATTATGCAGGACAATTTAAGATTGTTAGTTTAGATGTTAATGTAGGGGATAAAGTAGAAAAAGGACAACAACTAGCAAAATTAGAAGTTGGAAATATAATTTCAGATAATACTGGAACAGTAACTGAAATAAATGCATCAGAAGGAGGATATACTAATCCCTCATATCCATTAATTGTTGTTCAAGATATAAATAATTTAAAATTAAGGATATTGTTAAATCAATATGATAGTAAATATGTTAATTTAAATCAACTAGCAATAGTTAAAAGTAATAACGAAAATATTGAAGGAAAGGTATCTTTTATAAGTCCTGTGGCTAAGAATATATCGGGTTCCATAGATGGAGAGCCCTATTTAGATGCTGATATAGAAGGCTTAAATAGTGTTAATAATCTTAAAATAGGATTTAAAAATGAAGTTGATATACTAGTAGGAGAAAAGAATGATGTTGTTGTAGTTCCCACAGAATCAATAAAGATAGAAAAGGGAAATAAGAATTATGTATTTGTTTGTACTAACAATGTTATTGAAAAAAGGGAGGTTAAAGTAGGTCTTGAAGGAGAGATGGATATGGAAATATTAGAAGGGATAGAAGTAGGAGAAGAGGTAGTTTTAAATCCTTCAGGAGAATTAAATAATGGAGATAGGGTTAAAAGGGGGAAATAATTCTGATAGAACTAAATAATATAAGTAAAATATATAATACAGGAAAGATACAATATGAGGCTTTAAAAAATATTTCTCTAAATATAGAAAAAGGAGAATTTACAGCTATAATGGGACCATCTGGCTCAGGAAAAAGTACTCTTATGAATATTTTAGGATGTTTAGATAGATATAATAGCGGTAAGTATAAGCTAAATAATAGACTTATAAATGACTTAACTGATGATGAGTTAGCAAAAATAAGGAATATAGAAATAGGATTTGTATTTCAAAATTTTAATCTTTTACCCAGGCTTAATATTCTAGAAAATGTAGAATTACCTATGATTTATGCAGGAGTATCAGTTAAGGAAAGAAATAAAAGAGCTATTAGTGCTTTAGAGAAAGTTGGACTATTACCATGGATTAAACATAGACCAAATGAAATTTCAGGTGGACAAAGACAAAGAGTAGCTATTGCAAGAGCTATTGTTAATAATCCTTCAGTAATAATGGCAGATGAACCTACTGGAAATTTAGATTCAAAAGTTAGCTTAGAAGTTATGAAGATATTTCAAAACTTAAATAAGGAAGGAACTACTATAATCATGGTAACGCATGAAGAGGAAATTGCTAGGTATACAAAACGGGTAGTATATGTAAAAGATGGAGAAATATTTAAGGATGAAAATATTATTTGTAAAGATATTTAAAAGTAAGAGGAGATTTTATGAGGGAAAACTTTAAAATGGCTATTGAAAGCATAAAATCAAATAAGCTTAGAAGTTTTTTAACTATGCTTGGAATAATAATAGGTGTTAGTTCGGTAATTACAATTATTTCTTTGGGGAAGGGTGGAAAGGAAGTTGTAACAGGAAAATTAGAAAAAATAGGATCATCAACAGTACAGATAAAAGTTGATAATTCACGAGCTAAGAAGAAAGATTATATTAAGTTAGAAGATATAAATGAGATAAAAGAAAAAGGTGAATTTGTAAAAGCTATTACTCCAACTGTTATGAGAGTTGGAATATGTAAAGTTGATAATAAAGAAAAGAGTATATATGTAAATGGAGTAACTTCAGATTATAAATATATAGAGAATGCAGAAATAATACAAGGAAGATATTTTACAGAAAAAGAATGTGTAGAAGGAAAAGCAGTAGTTGTTATTGATGAATTTACTGCAAAAAGTTTATTTGGATGCAAAGAGGTAGTAGGAGAAAATATTTTAATTGGAACTTCTAATAACCTAAAAAAGCTAATAATAATTGGTGTAACTAAATCACCAGGATATATGGATGCAGCTCCAGTAGAGCATATACCAGCTATAGCAACAGTTCCTAAAAATAGTTTAGATAATATATTTGGAAAGTCTGAAATAGAGTCAATTTTTTTACTTGCAAAATCTAAAGAAGATATAGAAGCTGCATCTAATGAGGCAATAAATATAATATCAGCAAGGCATAATAATAGGGAAAAGGAGCTATATATTGGAGAAAAAATAATAAAACAAGTTGAAGAAATAAATAAGGTTATAGATATTTTTAGTTCTTTTATTAGCGCAGTTGCAGGAATATCTTTATTAGTTGGAGGTATTGGGGTTATGAATATTATGTTAGTATCAGTTACAGAAAGAACTAAAGAAATAGGAATAAGAAAGGCAGTTGGAGCTACAACTAAAAGTATATTACTACAATTTTTAACAGAGGCAATGATAGTATCATTAATAGGAGGAATTATAGGATTAATTGTTGGAATAACAAGTGCCTTTTTAGTGGGAAGTATAATGGGAGTAATACCAAAGGTTACATTTTTACATATATTTTTAGTAATTATTTTTTCATCGGCAGTTGGAATATTTTTTGGAATTTATCCAGCTAAAAAAGCAGCACAATTAGATCCAATTGATGCTTTAAGAGAGGAATAAAAAATAAGAAGTAGCAAATAAAGTATATTTACCACTTCTTAATTTTTTATTAAACTCCATCTTGAGCAATAATATATCCAAGTTGAGGAGTATTGTTAAATAACCCAATTATATAAATTGTGTAAAATTTACCATTATCTAATTTTAAATCCTTTATAAATTTAAAAAGTCCTTCTGAACTACCAAAAGATACTTTATAGTTATAGATTCCAGGTGAAAGAGGGTAATATCCAGTAGTTTCAATATATTCTACACTATTAAATAGAGAAATATCATTAGGTAGTGATAAAGTTAATAAAGGAGAATTAGAAGATAAATTAATAAATCTTAGAAAAGAATTATTAATTTGTCCAGGGGTATTAGCATCATTTAATACGAATAAATCTATATTATTATTAAGTGTAATGGCCGAAATAGTTGAAGCAGAATTTGGAAGTAAATCTATATTTTTAGTTAATAGTGGGGTATCATATGTTCCAGCTACGTAGAGCTGGACTTCATAATTACCAGGAGCTACAGTAGTATAACAACTTAGGTCACTAAATGATAAATCTTTGGCAATAAGCTCACCATTAGCATAAATATCAACTGCCGGAGCAGAAGGTATTGCATGTATTAATCTTATCTTACATTGTAAGTCAGGTAAATTATCTCTAAATAAAATCATTAAATCACTACTCCTTTTTAGAATATTCAAGTGATAGCTTAATTACCTTTTTCACTATTAAAGAAGAAATAGGATAAGGCATTCTATAAGCTTTAAAGGTTCCTAATATCCCACTATGATTATCTTCTATTTCTTTGAAAATTTTATCTATATTGGAGCAATTAGAAGATCTTAAATCTGAAGAGTCATCCATACTAAAATCAAAATCTTTAAGTATATTCATATGAGTTAAGTCTTCATTAAATTTAGAGTTAAGATTTTCACTAAGTGTAGATGGTATATCAACAACTCTATTTGCTTTACAACTTCCAGTTTTGTTATAAGAATATAACTCATCAGAAGGAACTTCAGATGGATATAATAAATTAATAGCACCTTCATTATTATTTGGATTAGTAGTATTATTTTGCGGTAAAGTTGGTATAATACTAGGGTTTAATGAAGGTTCCAATGTATTTTGTGGAATATTTGTGGTATTAGGCGACATAACTGGAATTTGTGGAATGTTTACTATACCAGAGTTAATACTATTATTATCAATAGGGGAACCAAAACCAAATAAAAAATTGTTAGTAATATTTCTATCTGGATCCACATCGAAATTTATAAAAGGTATCCATTTAGAATCCTTACAAGAAAATGGTTCCCTAATATTTAATGGGACGAATTTTAAGTCATCATCAACTTCAATAATATTATTATTGTTATAATTCATTTTTTCCCTCCAAAGAATATTTATTATAAATATATGTTTAAAAAATCTATATGTTACTTTATACAATATGAGATAAATCGAAATATTAGCACACTAAAATGAAGTTATGAATAAAATATATGGGAGGTATTAGGATGAATGGTATTAGAAATGATTATTTAAGAAACTTGTTGATAGGTCTAGATAGAAAAGTTCCTATTTTAGGTGGACATGAAATAATTCCTATAAATTTTGATAATGCAGCTACTACCCCAGTATTTAAAAGGGTTATGAGCAGAATGTTAGAAATAAGTGAATACTATGGATCTATAGGAAGGGGTATGGGGCAAAAATCAGAATATTCAACTAAGGTTTATAATGAATGTAGGGAATACATTCTTAAATTTTTTAATGCTCCAAATGATAGATACACAGCTATCTTTGTTAATAATACTACAGAAGGTATAAATAGACTTTCTAATATGCTTATATGTAATAAAAACGACATTGTAATAACTACTAGAATGGAACATCATTCAAACGATTTACCTTGGAGAGGAAAATGTAATCTAGACTATATAGAAGTAGATGACCTTGGAAGATTAATGATTAATGAGCTAGAAGATAAATTAGAAAGCCATAATGGTAATGTTAAATATGTATCAGTTACAGCAGCTTCAAATGTAACTGGTTATGTTAATGATATATATAAAATAGCAAGAATAGTTCATAAATATGGAGCAAAACTAATAGTAGATGGAGCACAAATAGTAGCTCATAAAAAAGTAAAAATGGTAGATGGTGATTTAAATGAATCTATAGATTTTTTAGTTTTTTCAGCTCATAAAATGTATGCACCTTTTGGAAGTGGAGCTATTGTAGGGCTTAAGGATACATTTGAAGAAGTAGAATCAGATTTTAAAGGTGGGGGAACTGTAAATACAGTACTTGATTATGAAGAAGTTTATTTAGATCCTCCAGATAAACAAGAAGCAGGAAGTCCTAATTTTTTTGGAGCGGTAGCTTTAGTTGAGTCAATGAAACAATTAAGGGAAATAGGATATGATGAAATTGATAGTAATGAACATGCTTTATTAAAAAGAGCTATTGATGGAATGAAGAGTATTCCAAAAGTTAGAGAATATGGGGATTTAGTAAATATCGAGGATAGATTAGGTATAGTAGTTTTTAATGTGGAAGGCGTATATCATGCAGAAGTAGCAAGAGCATTAGCAAAGTTAAGAGGAATAGCTGTAAGACAAGGAGCTTTTTGTGCCCACCCATATGTAAAAAGACTTTTAAAGTTAACAAATGAAGAGGCAGCAAAACATTTAACAGATCCAATGTATAAAATGCCTGGTATGATTAGAGCTAGCTTTGGTATATATAATAGTGTAGATGAGGTAGATATATTTTTAAATACTTTAGAGTTAATAAGTAGAATGTGATAAATAAAAAATGAAGGGAAATCCCTTCATTTTTTATTTGTTAAATGTTTTAAATTTAGGCATGGTGTTTTCAAAAATTAAATTTGGTAATCCATTTACTAAAGGAGTAAAGTAATTAAGAGCCTCTTCTTTTATATTATTACCATCATGGTTAATCCATTCAATAGGAAAGTATTTAACGTTATTTGCAACTTTATCAGCTTCAATTAAAAAATGAGATGTTGAATAAGGGGAATTTGAATCTCTTTTAATTGCAACCATATATCCACTATTACCTTCAATGGCAAATTTAAGTGCAGCATATCCAGCATCAAAGGCTTCTGTTAAATCTGTATCTGATGCACAATGAATAGAACATCTTTGTAATACACCAAGTTCAAGAGATTTAACTCTTTTAGTTATTCCAGCATCTATAATTAAGTGTTTTAAATATGAACCAACACCTCCAAGTTGAGCATGTCCAAATTTATCATGGACTTCATCTTTTGCTTCTGTTACAAACTTTCCATCTTTATTTCTAATTCCTTCAGATACAACTATAAAAACTTTATTTTGTTTTTTAAATTTTTCTCTAACATCATTAAGGAATTTTATAGCATCAAAAGCTACCTCTGGTAAATAAATAAAATCGGCAACTTGTTTTCCATCTATTTTAGCAAGACAAGCAGATGCAGCTAGCCACCCAGTATCCCTACCCATTGTTTCTAGTATAAATATGCCATTATTTATATATACTGATGAATCTAAATATGTTTCAAGGGTAGAGGTTGCGATAAATTTAGCAGCACTGCCAAATCCAGGAGTATGATCAGTAAACATTAAATCATTATCTATAGTTTTTGGAATTCCAATAAATTTGATATCAATTCCATTTTCTTTAGCATATCTTCCAAGTTTTGCAGTAGTATCCATTGAATCATTTCCACCAACATAGAAAAATGCTTTTATATTATGAAATTTTAATATTTCTAAAAGTCTATCATATTCTTCAGTTGAATCTTCAAGTTTCTTCATTTTATATCTACATGAGCCTAAGCCAGATGAAGGTGTATATCTAAAGGATTGAATTTGATCATCATTTAGAGATGATAATTCTATTAAACTTCCATTAAGTACACCTTCAATTCCGTTTAATCCACCATAAACTTTATCAAAAGTCTTTAAATCTTTATTTGCTTGTAGTAAACCTACGACACTTGAATTTATAACAGAAGTTGGTCCTCCTGATTGTGCAATTATACAATTTGCCATTTAATATACTCTCCTTTGTGATAAATCACTAAATGTGATATACTTTTTGATTTATTAATATACTCTAATTAATAATATACAACAAAATATTAATTATTAAAAGAGTTTATTTAAAATATTTTACTCATAAATATTGTAGAGCTTAATAAAATATATAGTAGATTTCATAAAAAGAGGAGATATGGAAATGAGTATAAAAGAAGTGGTTCTTATAGGAATAGCTATGGCTATGGATGCATTTGGCCTTAGTATAAGTTTAGGAATAAATCCTATATTAAAAAGAAAAAATAAAATTGGCTTTATATTATCCTTTGCCTTTTTCCAATTTTTATTTATATTTATAGGAGGGCTAGTAGGAGTAGTTTTTAATACATATATAGCTAGTATACCTAATTTAGTAGCTGGAGGGGTTATAGGAGTTATAGGAATTATAATGATAATAGAAGGGTTTAAAAATGAAGATAGAGATGATACTTTTTTAATAAAAAAATGCATGTATATTATATTGGGTATGTCAGTTAGTATAGATGCATTAGTTGTGGGTTTTACAGCCTTTCACCATATAACTTCAGGTATTGTATTATTACTTGATTCAATTATAGTGGGATTAATTACTTTACTTATGTGTTTAATAGGATTTTATATGTGTAGATATATAAGGAGAATAGGTTTTATATCTAAGTATTCAGGATTTTTTGGTGGAATAATTCTTATGATTTTTGCAATTAAAATGATATTTTTTTAAGAGTACAAATAATATGGCTTTATGTTATAATTAAACATATTATAGCTTAGGAGATTAAACAATGGAGTGGAAAACTTTTTTAAAAGAAAAAGAAATAAAAGTTACAAAAGGAAGAGTAGCTTTACTTAATATATTAGAGAGCTCTGATAGTGGATTATCTGCAGATGATCTATATGATGAGTGTAAAAGACAAGGTGTAAATTTAAACCTAAGTACTATATATAGAAGCTTAGAGTTATTTGAAGAAAATGGTGTTATTAAAAGAATCGCTGTTGGGAATGGACCGTCTATATATGCTATGAAAAAAGAAAGTCATGAACATATATTAAAATGTGATATTTGTAATAGACTAGTAAAAATTCCATGTCCGATAGATCAAATAGAAGAAATAATAAAAAAAGAAGTTGGATTTAGTCTTACAGAGCATAAGCTTGAACTGAAGGGTATTTGTGACATATGTAAAAATAAGAAGAGGTAGTTATTTACCTCTTCTTATTTTTTAGTTTGTTATTTTTTGAAATAGTATAACACATATAAGTGTAAGTACAGATGTAATAGCTATTGTTCCTCCAGGAGCACTATTCATATAATATGATAAAATTAATCCGAGCATAATATCTAAAAAGCCAAATATTATAGAGTAAATTAATGTGCTTTTAAAGCTTTTCTTTAATTGCATAGAAGTTGCAACAGGAACTACCATAATAGAGGATATAACTAAAATCCCCATAATTCTTATAGACATAGAAATTGTAGCTCCGACTAATAAGGTAAATATGTAATTTATTAATTTTACTTTAATACCACAAGTCTTGGCACCCTCTTCATCAAAGGTTATGTATACAAGTTTATTGTATAAAACTATTAAAGTTATTAAGCATATAATCCCAATAATTGAAATCATAACTATATCGCTTGTACTTACTGTTAAAATACTTCCAAATAAATAAGAATTAACATTAGTAGAGGCTTTTCCACTACTAATAAGTATAATTGCAATACCTAAACTAAAAGTTAATACTAAAGACATTACTAATTCAGCATATTTTTTATAATAATCTCTTAAGAATTCTATAATGAGTGCACAAAATGTAGTAAATAAAAATGCTGAAATTAATGGATTAACTCCAATAACTAATCCTATGGCAACTCCAGCAAAGGATGAGTGAGATAGGGTATCCCCTATCATTGAATATCTTCTTAGCACCAAAAAAAGTCCTATAAAAGGACATAATATAGCTATAATAAAGCTTGCCATAAAGGCATTTTGCATAAATCCTAATTGAAACATTAAAGCCTACCTTTCTTTGAATAATATAATTTTTTATATTATTTGTTTAAATTGCATTATCTAAAATTGAATTTTGTTCTCTAACTTTAATATAATCTTTCACAGTATATAAATTAATAGTACCATTATGGACTTTAAGTATATGAGTTGAATATCTAATAGCTATATTAATGTTATGCTCTATAGAAATAATAGTTTTATTTTTATCTTTATTTAAAGTATTTAATACTGTATAAATTTCTTTTTGATTTATTTCATCAACTCCTGTAGATGGTTCATCTAAAATTAAAATTTCAGGATTTCCCATTAGAGCACGAGCAATTAATATTCGTTGTTGTTGTCCACCAGATAAATTTCCAAGAAGAGTATTCTTAAAATTATACATATTGACTTGTTTTAAAGCAGATTCTATATTTATATTTTTAGTACTTTTTAATGTTTTTCTATGACAGTCTAATACTTCAAAAACTGTAATTGGAAATTGGGCATTAAACGAATCTAATCTTTGAGGAACATATCCTATAGAAGTAGCTTCATTTTCAATAGAGCCAGAAGAGGGGGATAATAATCCTAAAATTAATTTTATAAGTGTTGTCTTACAGCTACCATTTTCTCCAATAACAGAAACGTAAGCACCTTTAGGAATACTTAAATTAATATTATTAAGTAAGTAAGGTTGCTTATTAGTGTATGAAAAACATAAATTGTTTATATTAATCATTAAATCATCTCCTAAATTTTCTAGCTCTATTATATATGATAATGCAAATAGTTTGCAATAACTACTTTTCATTAGCAACTAAAGTTTCCTTATTTAACTCCCATATTCCTTTTTTATTTTTTGTAAGCTTAGCTTTAACGCTAGATTCAGCATGAGGCTCTTCATGACTAAGCCCATGAGCTTCAACTATAACATTATCACCATCAGCAAAAAGTAAATCATATTGCTGAACTCTAAGTAGTCTATCAGATTTTATATTTCTACTTGTAAAGTGATAGTCTATAGCATAGTTTAAATCTTTTAGCTTATTATTAATTATTAAAGTATAAATAAGGAATGTTGAGGATAATAAAATAGCTATTCCTATAGATATAGCTATAAAGAATTTTTTCCTCCTATGTTTAAGTCTTTCCTTTCTTTTCATTTTTAAAACTTTTCTTGAAACTTTTTTACTCATAAAAAACCTCCTTTAAAAAACCCTTTAAAATAATATTACCATAATTTAACATTAAGTAAATACATATCTTGCTTTATTATAGGTTTAAAACATATAATAGATATATATTTTAAAACATTAGATAAAAAATGAATTGGAGGAAAATATTAAGATGGATTTTTCAAGTTTAGTATTAATGGAGAAAGATAAGGAAACAGGATTTATAACAAAAGAATTAGGAAGTTTTGAGGTATCAGAAGGAGCATTGTATGTAAAAAAGTTATTTGTATTAGATAATATTATTAATTTATATTTTGATACAAATAAAGATGTAGAAGAATGGGAATACTCTGCAATATATGATTTATTTAATTATAAAGTATTTGAAGAAAATGGATTCACAGTAGAAGATGTTTTAGATGAATACAACCCAACATTTATGATAAGGTTTGATTATAACGAGGATTATGCTGTTATTAAAGAAAAACTAGATAAATGTGTAAAGCTAATTGAAGAATCCATGGAAAAGGTATTTAAAGATATTTTAGGTAAGGAACAAGAATATATTTAGAAGGGAGGAGCCTAGTTACTAGGCGAATTTTTATGAGTGAAAGTAAGATTTTAAAAAAAAGGGATGAGATTAAAGAGGAAGATAAGTGGAAAGTAGATAAAATTTTTAAAACAGATGAAGAGTGGGAAGCGGCTTTTAATGAACTTAAAAGCAATGCACCTAGTTTAAAGAATTATGAAGGGAAATTAAATAGTGCAGAAAATATTTTAGAGTATCTTAAACTTTATGTTGATATTGGTATAAAAGCAGAAACTATTTATGTATATGCACATTTAAAGTCTGATGAAGATACTTCAAATTCTAAATATCAAGGTATGATGAATAGAATAGATGCATATATGGCTGAATTCTCAACATATACAGCATATTTTGTACCGGAAATTCTAACTTTATCAGAAGAATTTATAAAAGAGTGTATGGTAAAATTGCCAGAGCTTAAAATTTATGATTTTATGTTTGAAGATATCTTTAAAGAAAAACCTCATATTTTAAGCAAAAATGAAGAAGAACTTTTGGCTAGTGTATCAGATTGTTTAGCAGCTCCAGAAGCAATTCACAATATGTTAACAAATGCAGATCTGAAATTTGGTAAAATTTTAGATGAAGAGGGACATGAAGTTGAGTTAACAGAGGGAAATTATTCATCATTTATAAAAAGTAAAAATAGAAGTGTAAGAAAAGCAGCATTTGAAACTTTATATAAGGAATATAAAGCTTTTGAAAATACTTTAGCTACTGCTTTATCAAGTTCAATAAAAAACTTTAATTTTAATGCTAGAATAAGAAAATATAAAAATGCTTTAGATGCATCGTTAAGTCCTAACGATATTCCACAAGAAGTATATAAAAATGCAATTAAAACTATTAATGATAATTTATCTTCTCTTCATAGATACGTAACTTTAAAGAAAAGATTGCTAGGTCTAGATGAAATGCATATGTACGATTTATATGTTCCAGTTATAGAAATTAATAAAGAACATATAGAGTTTGACAAAGCTATAGAAATGGCTGTAGAAGGTCTTAATCCATTAGGTAAGGAATATTTAAAAATATTTAAAAATGGAATAGAAGAAGGCTGGATAGACATTTATCAAAACAAAGGCAAAAGAGGTGGGGCATACTCTTGGGGAGGATATAGTACAATGCCATATGTACTATTAAACTATAATTATGAATTAAATGATGTATCTACTCTTGTACATGAAATGGGACATTCAATTCATTCATATTATTCAAGAAAAGAGCAACCTTATATTTATGCTGGATATACTTTGTTTTGTGCAGAAGTTGCATCAACTACAAATGAAGCATTACTTATACATTATTTAATAAATAAAGAATCAGATAGAAATAAGAAATTATATTTAATAAACCAAGAATTAGAACAAATAAGAACAACTGTATTTAGGCAATTGATGTTTGCAGAGTTTGAGTTATATACTCATGAAACTTTAGAAAGTGGAAATTCACTTACATCAGATGACTATAATAAGATATGGCATGATTTAAATGTTAAATATTTTGGTAAAGATATGATAGTAGATGAGATAATTGATTCAGAATGGTCAAGAATTCCACATTTCTATTCAGATTTTTATGTCTATCAATATGCAACAGGATATGCAGCAGCATCAGCTTTTGCAAAATCAATATTAGAAGGTGAAAAGGATGCTGTGGAAAAATATGTTGGATTCTTAAAAAGTGGCGGAAGTGATTATCCTATAAATATTCTTAAAAAGGCTGGAGTAGATATGACTACATCAAAGCCATTAGAAGCTACAATAGAAAGATTTAATGAGCTTTTAGATATGTTAGATAAAGAAATTTAATGAGGACTATATGGAGAAATTTGAAAAAGTATTCTATAACTTATTAACTAAGAATGCTGGTTTTTTTATGAAGAATTATTATAGTGAATTTCATAAGAAGACTAAGTGGATTGGGATTTTGGATTTAGGTAATTCAGTTTTAGGTGTAATAGTAACTGGGGATGATGAAGAGGATATAAACTATAGAGAGGCAAAAGAATATTTAACTGGGGCTTTTAATAAGCCTCAGATTTTAAACTCTGTTATACTAGCTTCAGGAGAATATATAGAAAATAAAATATCTAGTAATGAAGATAAGTTAATATTTTCTTTAAAAGATAGAAAGATAATTTATTGTTCTCAATCAGCAAAGCCACTAATACCAATTATTGAGTATATAGTTAAAATAGATACATCTCCTAAAGATAAACTTAATAAATATAAGTTTACATATACATTGATAGTTGTAAATATATTAATATACATGATATCAGCAATTAAAGCTAAAAATATTATATATATAGATATTGGTACTTTAATACAAATGGGTGCTAAAGTTAATCCTTTGATAAATCAGGGACAAATATATAGATTAATAACTTCAGCCTTTTTACATGGTGGAATTATTCATATTACTTTTAATATGATGGCTTTAAAAATAATAGGTGTACAAGTTGAAGAAATATATGGAAGAAAAAAATATGCTGTAATATATTTTTTATCAGCAATAGGAAGTTCTTTTCTTAGTTATTTATTTTCACAAAGTAGCGTTTCAGTTGGAGCATCAGGAGCGGTATTTGGGCTTTTAGGAGCTATGCTTATTTTTGCATTTAATAAAAGAAAAACTATAGGTAAAGAATATATGATGAATATTATTCAAGTAATAATATTAAATATAGTTATTGGATTAACAGCAACTAATATAGATAATTTTGGTCACATAGGTGGATTAATAGTTGGTATTTTAGTAGCAGGAATATTTGCAATTAATAAGGAGTGATAGAGTGAATTTTAAAGACAAATCTCAAGAGTTAAAAATAACTTGGTTATCTATGTTCATATTGGCAGTTACAGCTATATATGATTTTATCTTTAGAGCTGGAATCAAGTTTCCTAGAATAATATTATTAGTAGTTACTATATGGGGAGCTTATATAGTTTATAAAAAAAGCTTTTTAAGAAAATCTAAAACATCATATTATATGGTTTTGATTTTTATATTTTTAGCTATGTATTTTGGAAATGTGTGGGATTTTTATGGCATTCCGCATTATGATAAATTTTTACATTTAGGATCAGGAGCTATAATTGCAATTATTGGTTATGCATTTTTTATAGCATTATGTGGGCAAGATGGATTAAAAGTAATAAATCCTGTTACATCGGTTGTATTTGTAATAATTTTTTCAGCAGCAGCAGCTGGAATATGGGAGATATGGGAATTTACAACAGATTCTCTTTTTGGTTTAACAGCGCAAAATAATAGTTTAAATGATACAATGTGGGATATTATTTGTGGAACATTAGTAGGTATAATAACATCAATTCCAATATATATGTATTCAAAAGGAAAAAATGTGAAATTTATAGGTAATATTATAAAAGAAATGCAAGAATAAATTATAAGTTCTATTTAAGTATAAGTTTACTTAAATAGAACTTATTTTAATTATTATAGAAATAATAATTTTTAGAAAGTTCTATATGATATTTACAAGCTATTTTATAAAGATATTCCTTACATTTATTAAAATTTCTTTCTTTTAATAATTTATAAAAATGATTAGATTCCTTACTTGTCATATAACTTTTAAGTTCATTTTCTAATAATTTTAAAACATGTGTTTTATTCTCTACCAAAATTTCATTGTACATAAAAGAATCTATAAATTTATAAAATTCTATTAAAGAAGTATTTTTATTTAAAATATTATATCCTTCGTATAGTATATTTTCTCCTTGTTCTAGTAAGATGAACTTATAATTCTTGAACTCTGTATCTATATTTTCCTTTAATAATGCATTAGATAGTTCTAAAATAGAATTTACAGCTTTAATTGCAGATATATTCTTATCTTTAACTTCAAGCATTATGTCTAATTCAAAGTCCTTACATAAATCTAAATAATATAAAAAGTTAGTTATATTTAATGACTGGGAATGAGCTCCTAGTTTTTTTAATGGATTTTGTTGACTATAATGAACTTTTATGTTTCCATCTTTTTTATTCCAAGTTTTTTTTACTCTTTTCAATATATTAGAAATAGAGTAATTATTATCATTAAAACATTCATTGTGTAAATTATCAAAAACTACAGGAATGGATAAATTTTCACCAATAAACAGTACATCGTCTATAGAGAAGTTTTTTTCATCATTTTCTATAACTAATCTATTTTTTATATTTTTATCTAAATCTTTAAAAACATTCATAAATCTTTTTATAGCTAATTCTTTATCTCCATAAACACCACCAATATGTAAGATTATTTTATGAGAAGAATCTATGCCTAGTGAATCAAGAAATTTAGCATGGTATTGTAAATCTAGTATAGACTTTTTTACAACATCTTCCTTAGGTGAATTAATTACAGTATACTGACCAGGATGCATAGAGACACGCATAGAATTATTTTTTATGAATTTACCTATATTATTTAGTTCATATTGAAAATAGTTATTCCAATCAAAGGTATTTATTGGATGGCTTCCAAGAGGGATTATATCAGAACTTATTCTAAACATTTTTATTTCTTTATCTCTGTTATAAGAAAGAATTCTTAATAAATCATTTAAATTTTCTTTTATAGTATCGATAAGTAATTTTTCGGAATAATATTTTAATGAGATCCTTCTAGTAGTTTTATAAGGAACTAAAAGAGGAGTACATGCATATCCTATTTTCATTAGACAAAACCTCCTATAACTTTATAGAAATATTATTTAATTAAATAAATTTTTATATACTAAAATAATAAAAGAATAATTAGAAAAACAAGAAAAGGTTTTCTGATTGATGATTTATTAAAAAAATGCTTTAAATCACGAGGAATAATTAAAAAAATCAGATATTTCAAAAAAATATAGTAATTTATTTGGGGGTATTGTATTATATAAATAATTAGTAAATAAAGGAGATGAAAATATGAACGGTAGAGAATATGTTGATAGCGTTCTAGAGCAAGTAAAAAAGAGAAATTCAGGTGAAGTAGAATTTTTAGATGCAGTAACAGAGGTATTAAATTCTCTAGTTCCTGTATTTGATAAACATCAAGAATATATAAAAGCTGGTATTTTAGAGAGAATAGTTGAGCCAGAAAGACAGATATTTTTTAGAGTTCCATGGATAGATGATAATGGAAATATTCAAGTAAATAGAGGTTTTAGAGTACAATTTAATAGTGCTATAGGACCATATAAAGGTGGACTTAGATTTCATCCATCAGTAAATCAAAGTATAGTTAAATTTTTAGGTTTTGAACAAATATTTAAAAATTCATTAACAGGACTACCTATTGGCGGAGGAAAAGGTGGTTCAGACTTTGATCCAAAAGGAAAATCTGATATGGAAGTTATGAGATTTTGTCAAAGCTTTATGTCTGAGCTTTATAAACATATAGGTCCTAATATAGATGTTCCGGCTGGAGATATTGGCGTTGGTGGTAGAGAAATAGGATATATGTACGGATATTATAAAAAGTTAAAAGGTGCAAATGACCAAGGTGTTTTAACAGGTAAGGGATTAACATATGGTGGAAGTTTAGCTAGAACAGAGGCTACTGGATATGGTTTAGTATATTTTACTGAAGAAATGCTAAAAGATAATGGTTTAAGCTTTGCAGGGAAAACAGTAGTAATATCAGGATCTGGGAATGTTGCTATATATGCTACTAAGAAAGCAATGGAACTTGGTGCAAAAGTAGTTGCATTAAGTGATTCTAATGGATATATATATGATGAAAATGGAATTAATTTAGATGTAGTTAGAGAGATAAAAGAAATAAAAAGAGGAAGAATTAAAGAATATATAGACAAAGTTCCAACAGCACAATATTTTGACGGTTTTAGAGGAATATGGTCAATAAAATGTGATATAGCATTACCATGTGCAACTCAAGGTGAAATAGATGCAGAATCAGCAAAAATTTTAGTTAAAAATGGAACCATAGCTGTATCAGAAGGTGCAAATATGCCAACAACTTTAGAAGCTATTGAAATATTGCAAAATGCTTCTATAATGTTTGGACCAGCTAAGGCAGCAAATGCTGGTGGAGTTGCATGTTCAGCCTTAGAAATGTCACAAAATAGTATTAGATTATCATGGTCATTTGAAGAGGTAGATAAAAAACTTCAAAATATAATGACTAATATATATCAAAATTCAAAGAAAGCATCAGAGGAATATGGAAACCCAAAAAATATTTTACTTGGAGCAAATATTGCTGGCTTTATGAAAGTTGCTGAGGCTATGATGTCTCAAGGAATAGTTTAAAATTCAATATAGTAATCTCTATTTTGGGTTTTATAAGCATACCTATTATTATAATTAACATAATAGGTGTGCTTTTATTTTTATTTAATAAAAATAAAATTTTAATGGAAGTTATAAATAAGATTACATGAGGATAAGATATAAGTGTAAGAATTAGAGATGTAAATGTTTAATTTGCAAACTTAATGAAATATTAAGATTTCGCACTTGATTTTTTAAAGTCTATGGAATATATTAAAAAGGATGCAGAGAAGGACATTAATGTATTTAAATAAATTTGTAAATTTTGTAGAGTAGTCCTTAAATTTTATAGGAGTGGATGTAATGGGTGATATAATTTTTTCAGTGACAGCAGTTTTTCAAATATTCGTCTTTGCAATTACAATGTATTATTTTATTCTTGCCTTTATGGGATTAAGAAGAAAAGATGAAAAAAAGAACTACAAACCTGAAAAGAAATTTGCTATGATTGTTGCAGCTCATAATGAGGAAGTTGTAATAGGAAAATTGATAGAGAGTATGTTAAATCAAAATTATCCTAAAGAACTTATAGATATATTCGTAATTGCTGATAACTGCACTGATAACACTGCGAAAATAGCAAGAAAATATGGCGTAAATGTCTATGAAAGATTTAATGATGAGCAAAGAGGTAAAGGTTTTGCGTTAGAATGGATGTTTGCTAAAATATTTAAAATGAAGAAAAAGTATGATGCTATAGCTATATTTGATGCAGATAATTTAGTATCAAAAAATTGGTGTAAAGAAATAAACTCAAAGATGCTAGAAGGATATAAAGTAGTACAAGGTTATATAGACAGTAAAAATCCAAATGACTCATGGATAGCAACTTCATATTCAATAGCTTTTTGGTCACAAAATAGAATGTATCAATTAGCAAGAGCAAATGTTGGATTGTCTAATCAAATTGGAGGAACTGGGTTTGCTATAGATACAGAAGTACTTCAAAAACTTGGTTGGGGGGCCACTTGCCTAACTGAAGACTTAGAGTTTTCATGTAAATTAGTTTTAAATGGAGAAAAAGTAGGTTGGGCACATGATGCTATAATTTATGATGAAAAACCTTTAACATTAAAGCAGTCATGGGTTCAAAGAAGAAGATGGATGCAAGGATTTACAGATGTTGCATCAAGATATTTCTTTAAACTTATTAAAAGGGGCTTAAAAGAGAAGAAATGGTTTATTTTAGATTGTGCCCTTTATGTAATACAGCCATTTTTAACATTAATGTTAGGTATTTCATTATTACTAACAGTTCTTCAAGTAGTTAGTTCAAATGGATTAAATATATTCTTAATAAGTTATTTATTTGGAGATGTTTTATTTAAGGCGTTAGCTGTTATACAATTCCTTATAACGCCTTTAATTATGAAATTAGATAATAAAATTTCTTCAGGGTTCTTTTGGATGATTTTATTTTATTCCTTAAGTATATTTATTTTACCAGCAATATTAGGCGATGAAGGTAATATGGGTACATTTATATTAGCTAATGTAGTGTATAATGGAGCATTTTTATTAGCTACAGGATTATTCTTAGGAAAGAAGAATTTAATATTATTCTTTAGATTTTTATTATATGCATTATATACATTAACTTGGATTCCTATAACAATACAAGGTATGTTGAAAAAGAATAATAAGGATTGGAATCCAACAAAACATGTTAGAAGTATAGAAATTTGTGATGTATAGAAAAACCAGCGAATACGCTGGTTTTTATTTTTATTATAATTACAAAGAACAAATGTTTGACAATTTTCTTTAAAACAATTATATTTTAAAAGAAACATTAATTATGTTAAAATTATAAAGATTGTATAGAAGATGTATACTTGGATAAATTATATTTTGAAAGTATGCATTATAAATTATCTATTTTATTTTGGAGGTTAGAATGAGTGATGATTTAATTAAGGGATACGATGTTACCGATTTAACATCCTTAGAAAAATTAGAACCTGTAAGAGTTAGACCAGGTATGTATATAGGGTCAACGGGAAGCAAGGGGTTACATCATTGTATTTGGGAGATATTAGATAATTCAATAGATGAAATTTCAAATGGTTATGGCGATAAAGCAATAATAATTTTAAATAAAGATAAAAGTGTTACAGTTATAGATAATGGTAGAGGAATACCTACAGGAATACATCCAGTTAAGAAAAAGTCTGGGGTAGAGATGGTATTTACAGAATTACATACTGGTGGGAAATTTGATAATAAAAATTATAAAACTTCAGGTGGATTACATGGAGTTGGAGCAGCTGTTGTAAATGCTCTTTCAAAATGGTTAGAGGTTGAAGTTCATCAAAATGGTAATATATATAAACAAAGATTTGAATACTGCTATGATAAAGATCTAAAAAAAGATATGCCAGGAACAGCGGTAGGAAAACTTGAATCTGTTGGAAAGTCAAAAGATACTGGTACAAGAGTTACATTTATGCCAGATAAAGAAGTTTTTTCTACAGTTGATTTTAAATTTGATATTATAGATGAAAGGCTACAAGAATTGGCATTTCAAAATAAAGGGATACATTTAGAGCTTATAGATAGAAGAAAAGATGAAGAAACAAAGAAAGAATATTATTCAGAGAGAGGACTTCTAGATTTTATAGATTATTTAAATGAAAGTAAGACTACTCTTCATCCTAATCCAATTTTCTTTGAAGGAGAAAGAGCACTTGATTCTACCCAAATGTTTGGTGAAGTATGTATTCAATTTACAGATTCAACAACAGAATATATAGCAAGTTATGTTAATAATATACCTACAACTGAAGCTGGCACTCATGAAACAGGGTTTAAAACAGGAATGACTAGAGCTTTTAAAGAAGGTGCAAAAAAGTTAGGTATATTAAAGGAAAAGGACAAAGATTTTGAAGGTGACGATTTAAGAGAAGGTATGACTGCAATAGTAAGGATTAAAATAACTAATCCTGTATTCGAAGGACAAACTAAAACTAAGTTAGGAAGTAGTGAAGCTTATACCATGATGAATGATTTAGCTTATACTAAGTTTGGTGAGTGGATAGAGGATAATAAAGATATTGCAACAATGATAATAAATAATGCTCTTCAAGCAGCACAAAGAAGAGAAAAAATAAAAAAAATAAATGATGCTGAAAAGAAAAAAGTAGGTAAAGGAACTGCTCCTTTAGCAGGAAAAGTTGCAGTATGTACTTTGAAAGATAATGCAGTAAATGAATTTATAGTAGTTGAGGGAGATTCTGCTGGTGGTTCAGCTAAACAAGCTAGAGATAGAAGATTTCAAACTATAATGCCATCTAAAGGTAAGATAATGAATACTGAAAAACAAAAGCTTGAAAATGTTTTGGCTTCAGAGGAATTAAAAATATTTAACACAGCAATTGGCACAGGAACATTAGATAATTATAAAGAAGAAGATTTGAAGTATGATAAGATTATTATAATGAGTGATGCTGACGTAGATGGTTATCATATTAGAACCTTATGGATGACGTATATTTATAGATATATGAGACCACTTATAGCTAATGGACATTTGTATCTTGCGCAACCACCACTATACAAGGTGTATAAAAGTTCTAAAAGTGGAGAAATTTCTAAATATGCATACAGTGATGATGAATTAGAAAAAGTTAAGAAGAAAATTGGAAAAGGTGCTCTTATACAAAGATATAAAGGACTTGGAGAAATGAACCCAGAACAGTTATGGGATACAACATTAAATCCTGAAACAAGAACCCTACTTCAAGTAACAATTGAGGATGCAGCAAAAGCTGAAAAGATGGTTTCATTATTAATGGGTGATATAGTGGAGCCAAGAAAGAATTATATGTATAAGTACGGTGAATTTTAATAGAATGGAGAAATGTTATGGCAAAGAAAGTTAATGATATACCTAGAGATAATAATATTATTAGAATCCCTATAGAAGAGGCAATGCCAGATAACTATCTTCCTTATGCAATAGAAGTAGCGAAGGATAGAGCTCTTCCTGATGTAAGGGATGGATTAAAGCCTGTTCATAGAAGAATATTATACGGAGCATATCTTCTTAAGGCGTATCCAGATAGACCATATTATAAGTCAGCTAGAATTGTTGGTGATATTCTAGGTAAATTCCATCCTCATGGAGATAGTTCTGTTTATGATGCAATGGTAATTATGGCACAAGATTTCTCTACAAGAGAAACTCTTATAGATGGACATGGTAACTGGGGATCTATGGATGGTGATGGTGCAGCTGCTATGAGATATACAGAAGCTAGACTTGCACCTATTGCAATGGAAATGCTTAGAGATATAGAAAAGGAAACTGTAGATATGGTTCCTAACTACTCAGATAGTGAATTAGAACCTAAAGTATTACCAAGTAGGTACCCAAACCTTTTAGTAAATGGGGCATTTGGTATAGCTGTAGGACTTGCAACTAATATACCACCTCATAATTTAGGCGAAGTAACAGATGGGGTACTTGCGTATATTGATAATCCAGAAGTAACAACAAAAGATTTGATGAAATATATAAAGGGACCAGACCTTCCAACAGGTGGAACACTTATAGGGCAAAATTCTTTACTTTCTGCATATGAGACTGGTGAGGGTAAAGTTACCCTAAGAGCAAAAACAAGTATTGAAAAACTAGAAAATGGAAGAATGGGAATAGTAATAACTGAATTCCCTTACAGAAGAAATAAAGCTAAATTACTTCAAATAATTTCAGAGATGACTGGAGATAAAAGGCATGCCAAAGCATTAGAGGCTATAACTGATATAAGAGATGAATCAGATAGAAATGGTATAAGAGCAGTTATAGAATTAAAAAAAGCAATAGATGAAGATGGTGCTGATAAGATTTTAAAGTATCTTTTTAAGAAAACAGATCTTCAATGTAACATAAGCTTTAATATGGTAGCATTAGCAGATGGTAAGCCACAAACTATGGGATTAAAAACTATAATAAGTCATTATGTTAATCATCAAAAAGAAATTGTTACAAGAAGAACAATTAAAGAACTTCAAATAGCTGAAAAGAGATTTCATATAGTAGAGGGATTTATAAAAGCTATAGATGTTTTAGATGAAGTTATAAAAACAATTAGAAATTCTAAATCAAAAAAAGATGCCGGTGTAAATTTAATAGAAAAGTTTGGATTTACTCAAATTCAAGCAGATGCAATATTAGAGTTAATGCTTTACAGGCTAACAGGTTTGGAAATAAAAGTATTCCAAAAGGAATATAATGAGCTAGAAAAAACTATAAAGAGATTAAAGAAAATATTAGATGATGAAAAAGAATTATTGAGAGTTGTGAAAACTGAGCTAAAAGAGATAACTGCAAGGTTTGAAACACCTAGGAAAACAGTTATTATACAGGATGATAGTGAAGCAAAGATAGATCTTGAAGAACTTATAGTAGTGGAAGACGTAATGCTTACAATATCAAAGGATGGATTTATAAAGAGAATACCTCTTAAAACATATAATAGATCTAATGCTAATGTAGAAGATATAGAATATAGGGAAGGGGATAAACTTAAGTTCTTAGTTAAGTCTAATACTGTTGAGAGTTTATTACTGTTTACTAACTTAGGTAATATGTATCAAATAAAAGGAATCAATATACCAGAAGGTAAATGGAAAGAAAAAGGTGAAAGGTTAGATACCTTAATAAAAACTTTAAATTTAGAGAAAGAAACTTTAATAGGCGTAATTTCTACCAATAATTTAAATCCAAATAAGTATATTCAATTCATTACTTCAAGGGGCGGAATAAAGAAAAGTTCCTTAGATAAATTTAGTACTTCATATACAAAGTTACAAGCTTTAAAAATGAAAGATGGAGAAGAAGTTATTGATATAATTTTATTAAGGGAAGATGAGGAAACTAACTTCTTAAAGGTTGAAACTAGAAATGGATTAAACTTTAGTTTAGAAATACCTGTACTTGAAAATCAACCAAGAAATATTCTTCCATTGCAATTATTTAATTTATCATCTAGAGATGAGATTTTAAATATAGAATATACAGATGAAATGGAATTTTTAGAGTTTTCTATAGGTATAAATTCAAGGGGAATTATTAAGGGAGTGTCTAAAGTCAGAAAACAAGATGCTCTTAAAGTTAATACTGATTCTAAAAGTGATATCTTACTGTTTACTAATAAGGGAAATGTATATAAAATTTCTGCATTTTTACTTCAAAATATTAATAAAGGTGATATAGTATTAAATAATATAGTTGATGGTATGTTACCAGGGGAGATAGTTATAAAACTATATTCTTTAAAGAAATTTACAGAAGATAAGAGTATATATTTCTTTACAAAAAGGGGAATGATTAAGAAAACTTTATTAAAAGAGTTTGATGGAGGATATTCTTCTCAAATAGTTTATAAGTTTAAATATGACAAAGATGAAGTTATATCTGTAGATATTTGCGATAATATAAACTCAGAAGTAGTTATAGTAACTAAAAAAGCTATGGCAATTAAATTCTCTACAGAAAATGTAAATCCTATGGGTAAAGTTGCCTCAGGAGTTACAGGGATAAGTTTAAAAGAAGATGATGAAGTTATATTTGGAAGAGTATTTATTAGTAATAGAAATGATGTCAATGGAGAAGTAGCAGTAATGTCGCATATAAAATTAACTCTTGTATCAAAAAGTAAGAGTAAAAAAGAATTAGATATAGAAGAAATAAAACTTCAAAATAGAGCTGGAAGAGGTAGTAGTGCCTTAATGATAGGTATTGATGATGAAGTTAAAGAAGTTATATATAATTAAGTATTAAAGGGAGGAATTTTTATGAAAAAAGTAGCTGTTTTATTAGCAAATGGGTTTGAAACATTAGAGGCGTTAACAGTTGTTGATATTTTAAGAAGAGCAGAAGTAGGTTGTGACACTTTTGGAGTAAATGGTTTAGAGATTACAACTTCTCATAAAATTAAAATTATTGCAGATAAAGTTTTAGATGTTAATGAAGTAAATAAATATGATGTTCTAGTTTTACCAGGTGGAATGCCAGGCTCTATAAATTTAAGAGATGATGAGAGAGTTGTATCATTAATAAAAGAATTTAACAATAACGGAAAGTATGTATGTGCAATTTGTGCAGCACCTATTGCACTAGGAAAAGCGGAAATAACAACAGGTAAAAATATAACTTGTTATCCTGGTTTTGAAAAAGAACTTGAAGGTTGCAATTATAAAGAAGATTTAGTTGTTATTGACAATAATATTATAACAGGTAAAGGGCCAGCAGCGGCTATTGAATTTGCATTTGAAATTTTAAGCAAGATTAACTTAGAAAAGGTAGATGAAATTAAAAAAGGTATGCTATTTATCTAGATTTAAGTTTTCTAGGGGGATGGAATGAAGGAAAAATGGATATTAACTAATAAAAAAGAAAGTTTTTTAAAGTTACGTAATAATATTAATGAAAATCCACTAGTTTTAAGAATATTAGCCAATAGAGGAATCTCAGAAGCTGAAATAGCAAATAAGTTTTTAAAAGTTAACTTGTCAGATTTATATAATGGATTTTTAATGAAGGACATGGAAAAAGGAATAGGAATAATAAAAGAAGCAATAGAAAAAAATAAAAAGATAATTATTTATGGTGATTACGATTGTGATGGTGTTGTAAGTACAGTTGTTCTTTATAAAACTTTAAAGAAATGTGGTGCCAACTTTAGCTATCATATTCCAAATAGAGAAGAAGAGGGATATGGTATGAATAGTGACAGAATAAAAAAGTTAAATGAAGAAGGATACGAGGTAATTTTAACTTGTGATAATGGGATATCTGCATTTGAAGAAGTTAAATTAGCTAAAGAACTTGGAATGGAAGTTGTTATAACAGATCATCATGATATACCTTTGAAAAAGCTTGGTGATGAAGAAATGATTCAAATGATTCCCATGGCAGATGCAGTTATTAATCCTAAAAGACCTGAATGTAAATATCCTTTTAAAAGTTTATGTGGAGCAGGCGTTGCTTTAAAATTTGCACAATGCTTATATGAAAAACTTAAAATAGATAATAGAGAATATGAAAAGTTAATAGAATATGTGTCAATATCAACGGTATGTGATGTTGTTGACTTGTTAGATGAAAATAGAGTTATTGTTAAAAAAGGGTTAGAGATGTTGAATTCTACCAATAATATGGGGATCCAGGAACTAAAGAAAGTTGTAGAGTTAGAAGATAAACAAATTAATGAGTATCATTTGGGATTTGTTATAGGACCATGTATAAATGCAACTGGTAGACTTGAAACAGCAGATCTTTCGGTGGAACTTTTGATAACAGAAGACAGAAATAGAGCTAAGGAGTTAGCCAAAGAATTATATAATTTAAATTCTAGGAGACAAGAACTTACTAAAGAAAGTTCGGAAAGAGTTATAGAAAAAGTAGAAAAGGAAAAGCTGCCTAGTGAAAAGGTAATTGTAGTTTATGATGAAAATATACATGAAAGTATAGCTGGAATAGTAGCAGGAAGAGTAAAAGAAAGATTTAATTTACCATGTATAGTAATCACAAAAGGAAAAGAAATGCCAAAGGGATCAGCCCGTTCTATTGAGGGTTACAATATGTTTGAAGAATTATCAAACTGTAAAGAATTATTAAGTAAATTTGGAGGTCATCCAATGGCAGCTGGATTATCTTTGGAAGAAGAAAATATAGAAAAGTTAAGAAAAAAATTAAATAATAATTGTAAACTTACCAATGAGGATATTATTCCTATAGTTAGGATAGATTCACCATTACCTTTAGAATATTTAGATGAAGAATTAGTGGAACTTATCGAAGGATTAAGACCATTTGGAAAAGGAAATCCAAGTCCATTGTTTGCAGTTAAAAATGTAAATGTAAATAGAATGTGGTTAATGGGGAAGGATAAAAACTTTCTTAAATTAAGATGTGAAATTCAGGGTAAGAATCTAAATATAGATGGAATAAGCTTTGATAAATTTATAGATTTTAAAGAAGAATATACAAAAAAATTTGGAGAGGCAGAGTTTTTAAAAGCTTGTGCTAGTAGCTATATTAATATAAAAATGGATATAATATATTATCCAAATATAAACGAGTTTAATGGTAAAAAAAATATTCAATTAATGATTAAAAATTTAAGAATAGTTTAAACTAAAAGGGGACCTAAATCATTAGGCCCTCTTTTACTTAAATAAAAAATAATTTTAATTTAAGTAATTATTTTTTGTAGAAACATTATTATTTAAATAATGTTTCTTTTCATATTGCAAAAATTCTATACTGCAATATTATTTCAACTATTTATGAAAATATATTACTTCATACCATTTTCATATTGTTGAACCATTCTTTTAACCATTTCTCCTCCAACAGATCCACATTGTTTTGAAGAAAGGTCTCCATTGTAATCAGTGAAAGGAACTCCCATTTCACTAGCTACTTCATTTTTGAATTTAGCTAAACCGTTTTTAGCTTCTGGTACTAATGTCTTAGCCATTATAATCACCTCCTTATATCTTTATGATAATAGCTTGTGTAAAAAAAAGAATTTTATTATATGTAAGTTGAGGAAATTATAGCAAACAATTACTATAATGTAGCTTAAGAATAGTGATTTAACACGGATTTTATGATTTAATAAGTATAGGAAATATAATATAACTATAGAATTTATGAAATTATTTAATCACATGTATGATTTAATTAAGTATAATAGTTTAGGTTAATATATTAAGGAGGAGTAATAGATGAGTAAATATAAAATAATCATGACTGGCGGAGGAACCGCAGGGCATGTAACACCTAATTTAGCTTTAGTTCCAAAACTTAAAGAAAAGGGATTTGAAGTTAAATATATAGGTAGTAAAACGGGAATAGAAAAAGAAATAATAACAGATGCTAAAATACCTTATTATGAGATTTCTTCAGGAAAACTAAGAAGATATTTTGATTTTAAAAATTTCACTGATCCATTTAAAGTAATGAAGGGGATTTTAGAAGCAAAAAAAATATTAAAAGAAGAAAAGCCAGATGTTATATTCTCTAAGGGTGGTTTTGTAGCTGTTCCTGTTGTTATAGCTGCATCAATGAAAAAAATTCCTGTTGTTTCTCATGAATCAGATTTAACTCCAGGACTTGCTAACAAGTTATCAGCTCCATTTTGTAATAGGCTTTGCGTAACTTTTAGAGAAAGTCTTAATTATATTAAGGATGGAAAAGGGGTACTAACTGGAACACCAATAAGACATGAAATTCTTGAGGGAAGTAAATTAAGAGGAAAAGAAATTTGTGGGTTCAAAGACAATAAAGATATATTATTAGTTATAGGTGGAAGCTTAGGGGCAAAAAGTATAAATGAAGAAATTAGAAGAGATTTAGATGAAATATTAAAAATGTTTAATGTAATACATGTTTGTGGTAAGGGGAATTTAGATAAGAAATTAGAGAATACTGTAGGATACAAGCAGTTTGAATATGTTAAAGAAGACCTTCCTCACTTGCTTAAATCAGCAAATTTTGTAGTGTCAAGGGCAGGAGCAAATGTGATTTTTGAATTGTTAGCATTAAAGAAACCAACACTTTTAATACCATTATCTAAAAAAATTAGTAGAGGAGATCAAATATTAAATGCAAATTCTTTTGAGAAAGAAGGGTATTCATTAGTTTTAGATGAAGATGAAATGCAAGAATCCCATAATTTAATAATTAAATTAAAAGAATTAAAAGAAAAGAGTAATTATCTTGCGAAAAATATGGAGAATAGCAATTTAAAGAATGGAGTAGACGCGATTTTGGAAGTAATATTAAACAGCATGGAGTTAAATATGTAAAATAAGCTTATTTTTACGAGTGTCAAGAATATTAGCCTAATATGGATACTTAGTAACTTGCAAAAATAGAATACTGGTATATAATAATAGGGTAAGTAAAAATTAGGTAATATATGCCCAAAAATAAGATTCTATTAATTTATAGTTAAAGAATGAGGTGCTATTTATGAAGAAAATTTCAATTATTTACTGGAGTAATGGGGGAAATGTTGAGGTTATTGCAAATGCAATTGCTGAAAGTGCACAAAAAAATGAGGCAGAAGTTACAATGAAACATGTAGTTGATGCTACTGTTGAGGATGTTACAGAAGCAGATGCTGTAGCATTTGGAAGTCCATCAATGGACAATAATAGAATAGAGCAACAAGAAATGGAGCCTTTTATTAATCAATTTAAATTAATTCAAAATCATCAAAAGAAATTAGTTTTATTTGGATCATATGGATGGGATGATGGAAAATTTATGGTTGATTGGATTGAAAGGATGAAAGACTACGGATTTAACGTAGTAGGAAGTTTAGCCGTTAAAGAATCACCAAGTGATGCTGAATTATTAGAAGCTGCTAAGTTAGGTGAGGAATTAACTAGATAGATTTTTTAGGGGATAGACCAATGTTAGAGTGTTTACTTAGGGGGTAAGGACTCTGCTAAAAGTGCATTGATTGAATCTTTTTCTTACAAAAACTTTGTTTTTGTAATCATAATATGTGATTTTGGTTAAACTAAAATCACGTTTACTAAAGAATGTGAAATTTTAATTAAAGGAAGAGAGGTCAAACATAATGAGAAAAATGAAAACTATGGATGGTAATACAGCTGCTGCTCATATATCATATGCGTTTACAGATGTAGCTGCTATTTTCCCAATTACACCTTCATCACCAATGGCTGAACACGTTGACGAATGGGCTGCACAAGGCAGAAAGAATATATTTGGTCAAACAGTTAAGGTTATGGAAATGCAATCAGAAGCTGGAGCTGCTGGTGCGGTACACGGATCTTTACAAGCTGGTGCATTAACAACAACTTATACGGCTTCACAAGGATTATTATTAATGATCCCTAATATGTATAAGATTGCAGGTGAAATGCTTCCAACAGTATTCCATATTTCAGCAAGAGCTTTAGCTACTTCATCATTAAATATTTTCGGGGATCACCAAGACGTAATGGCTGCAAGACAAACAGGTTTTGCTATGCTAGCAGAAGGTTCAGTTCAAGAAGTTATGGACTTATCAGCAGTAGCTCACTTATCTGCAATTAAGTCAAGATTACCTTTCATGAACTTCTTCGATGGATTCAGAACTTCTCATGAAATTCAAAAAATAGAAGTAATCGAATATGATGAATTAAAGGATTTAGTTGATTATGAAGCTTTAGAAGCATTCAAGAATAATGCTTTAAATCCAAATAATCCTGTAACAAGAGGTACAGCTCAAAATCCAGATATATACTTCCAAACTAGAGAATCAGTAAATAGATTCTATGATGAATTACCAGAAATCGTAGAAGGTTACATGGCTGAAATTACTAAGATAACAGGAAGAGAATATCACTGTTTCGATTACTATGGAGCACCAGATGCAGATAGAATTATAATATCAATGGGATCATCAATTGATGTTATTGAAGAAACAGTTGACTTCTTAAATGCAAATGGAGAAAAAGTAGGTTTAGTTAAAGTAAGACTTTACAGACCATTCTCAATAGAAAGATTATTAAAAGCAATACCATCTACAGTTAAATCTATAGCTGTATTAGATAGAACAAAGGAACCAGGATCAGCTGGAGAACCTTTATACTTAGATGTTAAAAATGCATTCTATGGAAAAGAAAATGCTCCAATAATCGTTGGTGGTAGATATGGATTAGGTTCAAAGGATCCAAACCCATCACATATAGCAGGAGTATATGCTAACTTAGCAAAAGCTGAACCAAAGAACGGATTTACAATAGGAATTGTTGATGATGTAACAAATACTTCTTTAGATGTAGTTGAAGTTGATGCAACTCCTCATAGCACAAAAGCTTGTAAGTTCTGGGGTCTTGGATCAGATGGAACAGTTGGAGCTAATAAGAGCGCAATTAAAATTATTGGAGATCATACAGATATGTATGCTCAAGGATATTTTGCATATGACTCAAAGAAATCTGGTGGTATAACAGTATCACATTTAAGATTTGGTAAACAACCAATTAAGTCACCTTACTTAATTGATAAGGCTGATTTTGTAGCTTGTCACAATCAAGCATATGTTTACAAATATAATGTTTTAGAAGGGTTAAAGAAGAATGGTAAATTCTTATTTAACACTATATGGACTCCAGAAGAAGTTAATGAAAAATTACCAGCTTCAATGAAGAGATTTATAGCTGAAAATAATATAGAATTCTATACACTAAATGCTGTTAAAATAGCTCAAGAAATTGGTCTTGGTGGAAGAATTAATATGATAATGCAAGCTGCATTCTTTAAGATTGCTAACATCATTCCAGTTGAAGATGCAATTAAATACCTAAAGGATGCTGTTGTTAAATCATACGGTAAGAAGGGTGAAAAAGTTGTTAACATGAATCACGCTGCAATTGATAAGGGTGTTGAATCTATCGTAAGAATAGATGTACCAGCAGACTGGAAAAATGCAGTTGAAGAAGTTAATGCTGAAGATCCAACTAAACCAGAATTCATTAAGAATATAGTTGAACCAATCAATAGACAAGAAGGATTTGATTTACCAGTTTCAGCATTTAAGGGAATGGAAGATGGTACTTTCATGGCAGGAACTGCTGCTTATGAAAAGAGAGGCGTTGCTATAAACGTACCAGAATGGCAAGAAGATAAATGTATTCAATGTAATCAATGTTCTTTCGTTTGTCCTCATGCTGCAATAAGACCATTCTTATTAACAGAAGAAGAAAAGAATAATGCTCCAGAAACTATGAGAGTAGTAGCTGCAAAGGCATTAAAGACAGAAGAACCATTATTATATACAATTGGAGTTACTCCATTAGATTGTACAGGATGTGGAAACTGTGCTCAAGTTTGTCCAGCTCCAGGAAAGGCTTTAATTATGAAGCCACAAGATACACAAGAAGGACAAATCGAAGCTTGGGATTATGCTGTTAAGAAAGTTTCAGCTAAGAAGAACCCAATGAACAAGAATACAGTTAAGGGTAGCCAATTTGAGCAACCATTACTTGAATTCTCAGGAGCTTGTGCAGGATGTGGAGAAACTCCATATGCTAAGCTAGTAACTCAATTATTCGGTGATAGAATGATGATTGCTAATGCTACTGGATGTTCATCAATTTGGGGAGGATCTGTTCCAGCTACTCCATATACAGTAAATCATAATGGACACGGTCCAGCATGGGCTAACTCATTATTCGAAGATAATGCTGAATTTGGTTTAGGTATGTTCTTAGGAGTTGAAGCTATAAGAGAAAGAATAGCTAGCAACATGAAAGCAATGCTTGAAACAGAAGTTTCAGAAGATGTTAAAGCAGTTCTTAATGACTGGTTAGAAAACATGGCTAATGGAGAAGGAACAAGAGATAGAGCTGAAAGAGTAATAGCAGCTTTAGAAAATGTAAACTCAGAATTAGCTAAAGAAATCTTAAAGGATAAAGAATTCTTAGTTAAGAGATCACAATGGATCTTCGGAGGAGACGGATGGGCTTATGACATCGGATACGGTGGATTAGATCACGTTTTAGCTTCAGGAGAAGACGTAAATGTTCTTGTAATGGATACAGAAATTTACTCAAATACAGGTGGTCAATCATCAAAATCTACTCCAACTGCTGCTATAGCTAAGTTTGCTGCTGCAGGTAAGAGAACTAAGAAGAAAGATCTTGGAATGATGGCTATGTCTTATGGATATGTATATGTTGCTCAAATTTCAATGGGTGCTGATAAAAACCAAGCACTTAAAGCAATAGCAGAAGCAGAAGCATATCAAGGACCATCATTAATCATAGCTTATGCTCCATGTATAAGTCATGGTATTAAGATTGGTATGAGCAATAGCCAAGCGGAAGCTAAAAAAGCTGTTGATTGTGGATACTGGGCATTATATAGATACAATCCTACTTTAGTTGGAACTAAGAATCCATTCTCATTAGATTCAAAAGAGCCAAAAGCTGACTTTAGAGAATTCTTAATGGGTGAAGTAAGATATGCATCATTAGCAAAAGCATTCCCAGAAGCTGCAGAAGCTTTATTTGAAAAGACAGAAAGAGATGCTAAAGAAAGATTAGCAGGATACAAGAAACTAGCAGAACAATAATCTCTATATTAATAAGGGGCTTTAAGCCCCTTATTTTAATATAATAGGAAAAATACATAAATAAAAATAAAAAAAAAGCATATTTTACTTTTAATTTATTTAAATTAGGGGTAGAATGAAGAGGACTACATAATAAAGGAGGAATTTTATATGTGTAATGAAAATAATTGTGGATGCCACGATGAAGAAAATAAATGTGGATGTCATAGCGAAGGACATGATTGTGGATGCGATCATGATCATAACGAAGGTGGATGTGGTTGTGGAGAACATGAACATGAACACTTTGTAGTAGATTTAGAAGATGATAATGGAAATGTTATATCATGTCCTATTATAGATGCTTTTGAATTTGAAAATAATGAATATATTTTAGCACAACATCCAGAAGAAGATTCAGTGTACTTATTCAGATCAACTGAAGAAGGAGAATTAATAGTTCCAGAAGAAGATGAATTTGATAAAGTATCTAAGTTTTATAGTGAAGAACTAGCTAACGAATAAAAAATGCCGAAAGGCATTTTTTTTATTTTTATTTTATTTATTATTATTTTATATATTTTACATAAAGTACTAAAATATATATTAATTCATAAATTAAAGTATTTTAGTTGTCAATTTATTTTAATAGTGATATATTTTTAATATATAATTTTAGAGAGTAAGGTGTTTAATATGAAGTATGCAGACCTGCATATCCATTCCAACTATTCTGATGGAGCAAAGACACCGGAGGAAATTATTGAAATAGCAAAACAAAATAATGTAAAGTGTATATCAATAACAGACCATGACTGTATTAAAGCTCAATATGTAACTAAAAATACGTATAATGATATAGAAGTAATACCGGGAATTGAATTAAGTACAGAATATAAAGATTTAGAACTTCATATTTTGGGATATTTTATTGATATTGAGAATTCAACATTAAAGGATGTAGTGAATAAACTAAATAAGTCAAGATCAGATAGAATAGAAGAAATTCTACTTCAACTTAAAAAAAATAATATTCATTTAAGTCTAGAAGAATTGGCTGTTGATATAAACTCTACTTTAGGAAGAAGTCATGTAGCTAATGCAATGGTTAAAAAGGGTTATTTTGATAATTATAAGACTGCCTTCACTTCCTTTTTAGTTAAAGGGAAACCAGCTTATGTAAAAGGATTTAAATTAGATTATAAAAAAACAATAGATGTAATAAATAAAGCTGGAGGAATAGCTGTTTTAGCTCATCCAGGTCAGATATATAGAGGGATGGATGTTGAAAAAATTATAAAAGATCTTAAGTGTTATGGACTAAAGGGAATTGAGGTATATCATCCAAGTCACTCAAAATGTCAAATAAACAATTTCTATAATTTATCTAAAAAGTATAAAATTTGTATTACAGGTGGAAGTGATTATCATGGTAAGGAGTTAATTCATGATACTAGAATAGGAAGCTATGGTATAAATGAATTATTACTTAATAAAATATATAATTTAAAAAGTAGATAAAATGGGGGGACAGTAATGAATTTATCAAAGAAAGCTAAAGAAATAAACCCATCGATTACTTTAGCAATTACAGCGAAAGCTAAAGAATTAAAGAATTCAGGTATAGACGTAGTAAGTTTTGGAGCAGGAGAGCCAGATTTTAATACTCCTAAAAATATTATAAATGCAGCAATAAAGGCCATGGAAGAAGGTAAAACTAAATATACACCAACTAACGGGATTTTAGAACTTAGAGAGGCCATTTGCAATAAATTTAATATAGATAACAATTTAAGCTATAATCCTTCGCAAATAGTTGTGTCAACTGGTGCAAAACAAAGTTTAGCAAATGCATTTATGGCTATATTGAATGAGGGAGATGAAGTTATTATTCCAACTCCATATTGGGTAAGTTATCCAGAGTTAGTTAAAATGGCAGGTGGAAATCCTGTTTTTGTAGAAAATGGTGAAGAAGAACATTATAAATATACAATCCATAGCTTAAATAAAGCACTAACAACAAAAACTAAAGCTATAGTTTTAAATAGTCCTAATAATCCAACTGGTACTATATATACAAAAGATGAATTAATAAAAATTGCTGAATTTGCCAAGAAGAATAATTTAATTATTATATCAGATGAAATATATGAGAAGTTAATATATGATAATAATAAGCATGTAAGTATAGCGTCATTATCAAAAGATGCATATGAAAGGACTATAGTTATAAATGGTCTTTCTAAGTCTTATGCTATGACAGGGTGGAGAATTGGATATTCAGCATCAAGTAATGAAATAGCAAAGCTTATGACAGCAATACAAAGTCATATGACATCTAATATTAATTCAATATCTCAATATGCAGCTGTAGAAGCTTTAAATGGCTCGCAAGATGATATAAAAGATATGATAGTAGAATTTGAAAAAAGAAGAAATTATATGGTTAATAGACTGTCTAAAATAGATGGTGTATCAATCATTAATCCAAGTGGAGCCTTTTATGTTATGGTTAGTATAAAAAAATGTTATGGTAAAAAGGTTAATGGGAAAATAATAAATAATTCTTTGGAGTTTGCATCAGAAATTTTAGAAGATGAAAAGGTAGCTGTTATACCGGGTATAGCTTTTGGTTTAGATGATTACATTAGATTGTCTTATGCAACTTCTATAGAAGTGATAGAAGAAGGTTTAAATAGAATTGAAAGATTTATAAAAAAGTTTAAATAGTAAATGGGGTAGAAAATATTTTAAATTTTCTACCTCTTTAATTTTTACAAGTAAGGAGAAAATATTATATAAATCAAATAATATTTTAAATATAAAAAAGTTTATTTTATTTGTTAGAAATGAATAA
Source organism: Clostridium septicum (assembly GCF_003606265.1). Lineage (NCBI taxonomy): Bacteria > Bacillati > Bacillota > Clostridia > Eubacteriales > Clostridiaceae > Clostridium > Clostridium septicum. The sequence continues at coordinate 617,256 of NZ_CP023671.1, read as the reverse complement.
GAGCTAATATATTAGTATTGATAGTAACATATACTTATTTGATATATAATATATATAAGACTTGGTATGGAGGAATTAATGTGGATAAATTAGCAATATTTGACGTAGACTATACAATAACAAGAAAAGAGACGCTAATGGAGCTTTTTAAATATATGGTTTATAGGGATAAAAAAAATATTAAGTTTCTTCCAAGAGCTATATACAGTGGAGCTATGTATGCATTGAAAGTATATGATGAAAAAAAGGTTAAAGAAAAATTTTTGAAATTTATTGACGGAATAGATGAGGGTGATTTAGCTTTATTAGTTAAAGATTTTTATAAAGATAGGTTAACTAAAATTATATACAAAGATGCTATTAATATGATGAATAATTTAAAAAGTGAAGGGTATAAAATATACCTTATATCAGCATCCCCTGAATTTTATTTAAAAGAACTATATAACATAGATAGTGTAGATATGATTATTGGAACTAAATTCTTATTTAAAAACGGAAAATTCATAAGGAAGATGGATGGAGCCAATTGTAAGGGTGAAGAAAAGATAAGAAGATTGATGGAGGTTTTAAAAAGAGAAAAGTTAGAAATAGATTTTAAGAATTCTTATATGTTTTCAGATTCATTATCTGATAAACCTTTATTAGATTTAGTTGGTAAACCATATTTAATAAATTATAAAAAGAAACATAATTTTGAAATATTAAGATGGAATTAACCGGGAGGAATTAACATGGAAGCTATAAATAAGTTTTATTTAGAAGATGGAAACCTGCAAAGTATTGAAAATTACACTGAAGATACAAAGGAAAAAGGAAGAGTTATATATGAAGTTTTAAGAGTTATAGATGGAATTCCTTTATTTTTAGAAGATCATATAGATAGAATGGCAGAAACATTTAAGTTGATGGATAAAAGTTTTGTGTACACATATGAAAAAATTAGTGAATTTGCAATGGCATTAATAGAAGCAAATAGAGTGAAGAACGGAAATATAAAAGTAACCTTTGATATAAAGACAGATACAATGAAGGTGTATTCAATTAAGCATAGTTACCCTACAGAAGATATGTATATAAATGGAGTGAAAAGTATTTTGTACCATGGAGAAAGGGTTAATCCAAATGCAAAGGTAGTAGATTCAGATTTTAGAAAAAAAGTGACTATAGAAATAGAAAAAGCAAATGCTTTTGAAGCAATTTTAATAGATAATGAAGGATATATAACTGAAGGAAGTAAATCAAATATATTTATGGTAAAGGATAATATATTAATTACGCCTAAACAGTCGAAGGTATTGCCAGGAGTAACTAGGAAAAGAATAATATCTATAGCAAATAGAGAGGAAATACAATTTGAGGAAAGAAATATTTCAGCTAAAGAACTTAAGAGTATAGATGCTATGTTTATATCAGGAACGTCTCCTAAAATTTTACCGATATTTAAAATTGAGGATATAGATTTTAATATTAATAACGAAATTATAAATATAATAAAAAATAAGTTCAATGAAGAAATACATGATTATGTAAATAGCAGAAGATATAATTGATTATTAATAATAATTTATATTATAAGTTTGTGCTAGAAAATATTTATATTATAAAAAGGAGGAATTATGAATACTAATCTTAAAGAAACTTTAGATGAAAACGTTAATGGAAGTATAAAGATAGAAAAAGGAGAATTTATTATAACTAATCCAAAGGGAAATGGAGAGTTTGCAAAATTAATTCCAACTAATAGTGGGGAACTTTATGTAAATGATAAACTTATAACAGACTCTATAGAAGTTAAAGATACGGACAAAATAACTTTTAAAGGTAAAAAAGAGGAAGGTAACTCAGTTATAAATATTACAACTAATAAAAGTAATACTGAAGCATACCTAACTATAGAGTACACACCTTCATTTGTATATAAATTAAGTGATACAGATAAAAGGAATTTTATTCAATTAGAAACAGAAAAGGTTGAAGAAAACATAGAACAAAAAGTATCAAGTCTGGACATTATTAAAGCATTAAAGGAAAAAGGAATTGTTTATGGGGTTGATACAGAAAATTTAAAATTAGTTAATGATAGCTATGAGGTAGAAAAGTTAATTATTGCAAGAGGATTATTTCCAGTACATCCTGAAGAGGACAAGCTTAAAATATATTTTAATAAAAAAAATCAAAAGGATTTAGATTCACTAAAAAATATAGATTATAAAAATTTAAATTATGTAACAAGTGTTAAAGCTGGAGAAATTTTGGCCGAAATTATAAAAGGAGAAGAAGGTAAAGATGGTATAGATGTTTTTGGAAAGCTATTATTAAAAAAACCTAAAAACAAGTTAAAGTATAAAGTTGGAGACGGATGCATATTAAAAGATAATAAGATAGTGGCTAGTATTGATGGAAGGCCTAATATAAAAAAGAATGTTATAACTGTAGAACCTATATATGTAATAGAAAAAGATATAGATATTTCAACGGGAAATATAGAATTTGCTGGAGCTATAGAAATAAAAGGTAAAGTTACAGAAGGAATGAAAGTTAAAGCGGAAAAAGGTGTATTTATATTAAAAGGTATATTTTCATCAGAAATAGAGGCTAAAGGTGATAGTTCTATTTTAGGTAGTATAGTTAATTCTAAAATTAATGTAGGAAGCACCGATTTATTGAAAGAAACAAGAATAACTTCTCTAAATGAATTAATAGAAAGTTTAAACTCTATAGTAGAAAATATAAAGTTTTTAAAGGAAAAGAAACTTGTTAATAATGGTGGAACAGATGGTTTATTGATAAAAACTTTAATAGATACAAAATATAAAATGATAGTGAGACAATGCATTAGTGTTATATCTAATACTATAAATGATGAAGAAGCACAGTCAAGAGTAGTTTCACTTATAAAATCAAAATTAATAGGATTAGGACCTACAAAGATATTGAATTATATGGAGCTTAATCAAATAATTGATGAAGCATTACTAGAAATAGAAAAACTTAAATGTAATTTAAGTTTACCTGTTGATTTGAATATTGAATATGCACAGGAAGCTAATATTGAAGCTTCAGGTAATATATGCATAAGTGGAAAAGGTGTATTTGCATCTAATATAAAAAGTTTAGAAAGTGTAGAGTTTATTCAAAATAATGCTATATGTAGAGGTGGACATATTAAAGCAAAAAAAGTAATTAAATCTAAAATTATTGGAAGCGAGGCAGGATTTACAACTAAGCTAGAAGTTGAAGCTAAGGGGCATATATATGCAGATATTGCATATCAAAATACTGTTTTTATAGTTGGTAATAGGAAGTATGTCTTGGACAAACCTTCAAAGGATATACATGCTTATCTAGATAAATTTGGAGATATTGAAATAGAAAAGTTTGTTTTATAGGAGGATATATATGGATGAGATGAAAATACTTATATTTAACTTGGGAAAAGAATTCTATGCTACAGATATTAGCGAGGTAGAAAGAATTTTAGGCTCAGAAAAAACTACTAAATTACCAGATTCCCCAAGTTTTTTAGAAGGAGTAATAGACTATGAAGAGGGAATATTGCCAGTAATAAATCTTGTAAAAAGATTTAATAAGAGTCTAGAAGATAATTTCAATCTAGAAGATAAAAAAATTATTGTTGTAAAAAAAGAGTTTGGAAAAATTGGTATATTGGTAGATAATGTTAGTGAGGTTTTAAGTATAGGTAAAGATGAAGTTAATAATCCCAAAACAGTTTCTTCATTAGTTTCTAAAGAATATATGAGAGGATTCATAAGAAAAAATGACAATATAGTAATTATGCTGGATTTAGATAAGATATTATCAACAGAAGAAGAAGCCATGTTGTTTCAAGGGTGAATCTAATGCATGCTAAAAATGAGGTTAGAGTAGGAATTGCAGATTACTCTATTGTTTTTGCACCAGGAAGTGTAATTACAATGGGACTTGGCTCATGTGTTGGAATAGCTTTTTATGATAGAATAAAGAAAGTTGCTGGATTAGTTCATATAATGCTTCCTGATAGCACTCAATTTAAAAATATAACTAATCCAATGAAATATGCTGACTTAGCAGTTCCTGCTTTGTTAGATAAAATGATGAAATTAGGATGTTCAAAAAGGAACATAGTTGTTAAAATTGCTGGAGGAGCCTCTATGTTTAATTTTACAGATAAGAAAATTGTAAGTGATATAGGTAAAAGAAACATAGAGGCAACCAAAAATATAATTAATTTATTGGGACTTACTTTAATATCCGAAGATGTCGGTGGAGATAAAGGAAGAACTATGATAGTGGAAGCGGAAAATGGGACAGTAAAAATTAGAGTTGTAGGAGCTGGTATAAAAGAAATATAAGGAGGTAAATGATTTTTGTGTGTAGTTAAAAAAAATACATATGAAGTAATAGTTATCGGAGCCTCTACAGGAGGACCAAAAGCAATAGAAAAAGTATTAAAGTATTTACCATATGATTTAGGTGTTCCTGTTCTAATAGTACAGCATATGCCAAGAGGATTTACAAAATCATTTGCAGATAGATTAAATAAATGCTGTAATATAAGAGTTTTAGAAGCTACTACAGGAATGAAAATAGAGAAAAATACTGCCTATATAGCTCCAGGGGGATATCATATGGAAGTTGAATCAAATAATAAAATTTACTTAAATGAAGATCCTGCTATATGGGGTGTAAGACCTGCAGTAGATAAATTATTTGAGTCAGCATCGAAAGTATATAAAAAAAATGTTATTTCTGTAATATTAACTGGAATGGGAAGAGATGGTGCTAATGGAACTAAGGCAATTAAAGAAGCTGGAGGTACAACTATATCAGAAGATGAAAGTACTTGTACCATATATGGTATGCCAAAGATGGCATATGAAACAGGAGCGGTAGATTTTGTATTGCCTTTACATGAAATCTCAAATAAATTAAAAGATTTATTAGGTAAATCGTAGGAGGAAATATGGATTTTAATGATTTTCATCAGTGGGTTTTCAAAGAACTTGGTGTTAATTTAAATGCATACAAGCCAGAACAATTAAATAGAAGAATAGGCAGTCTAATGTCTAGAGTAGGTGTTAAATCATTAGAAGAATATAAAATTATTCTAAGTAAAGATAAAGAACAAAGGGAAAGATTTTTAGACTTTATTACTATTAATGTTACAGAATTTTTTAGAAATCCAGAGATATTTAAGCAATTAGAAGAGGCTATTAAAAATGAACTTTTAACTAGTAATTCTAAAATAAAAGTTTGGAGTGCTGCATGCTCAATTGGATGTGAGCCATATAGTTTAGGTATATTATTAAAGGAATTAAATCCTTTAGGTAGAAACACTATATTAGCAACAGATATTGATAAAGGAATTCTAGAGAAAGCTAAGTTAGGTGAATATACTTTAGCGGAAATGAAAAATGTAAGAGAAGAGTATATAAACAAGTATTTTAAAAATGTTGACAATAAATATATTATAGATAGTAATATAAAATCTATGATAACATTTAAGAGACATGATTTAATACTCGATACATATGAAAGAGATTTTGATCTTATAGTTTGTAGAAATGTAGTTATATATTTTAAGAATGATGTTAAAAATGAAATTTTTAATAAGTTTAGTAATTCTCTTAAAAAGGGTGGTTTACTTTTTATAGGGGCTACCGAAAGTATATATAATTATAAAGATTATAATTTAGAAAAGGTGTCTACGTTTATATATAAAAAAATATAAAGGGGGGATTTGAAATGGATACATCTCAATATATGAATATGTTTTTAGAAGAATCTATGGATAATTTACAAGTTTTAAATGAAGCATTATTAGATTTAGAACAAGAACCTAATGATATAGATAAACTAAATGAAATTTTTAGGGTAGCACATACTATAAAGGGAATGGCTGCTACTATGGGGTTTAATGATATTGCAGAATTGACCCATAAGATGGAGGATGTATTATCAAATTTCAGAGAAGGAAAGTTAGAAGTTACTCAAGATGTTGTAACAATTTTGTTTGATTGTTTAGATACATTAGAGAGAATGGTAACTAACATAGAAGAAGAAAATGATGAGGTTGTAGATATAAATGATATTATTAGTTCGTTACAAAAAATATCAGTATCTGAACCAGAAAAAAATATAAAAATATTAGAAAGCAAGGATGAAATAGATATTCAATTAAATGAATATGATTTATCTATTATAAAACAAGCTATACAAAATAGTTTCAATGTAATAAATATAGAAATAACATTAAGTGAAAATACATTATTGAAATCAGCCAGAGCTTTTTTGATTGTACAAGAATTAGAAAGTCATGGAGAAATAATAAAGTCTATTCCAACAACTGAAGATATTGAAAATGAACAATTTGACACCAAGCTTATATTTACTATAATTACAAGTAGTGAAGTAGATGAAATACATAATATCGTAAAGAATATATCAGAGGTAGAACAAGTAAATACAAGTACTATAACTATTGATGATATAGCAATGAATGAAGAAGAGACTAAAGAAGAAAATGAAGATAATAAAGAAAATGATATAAAAGAGAATGATATAAAAGTAAATGAATCTATCAAAAGTACTACTTCAGAAAAAAAGATAGATAAGAAAAAAGAAACTAAAAAATCACATCAGTCTGTAAGAGTAGATTTAGCAAGAATAGATAAGCTTATGAATATGGTATCAGAACTTGTAATATATAGAACTAGATTAGAACAAATTGTAATTGATGATAAATCTCAAGAACTTGTTGAGACTTTAGAACAAGTTGAAAGAACTACTTCTGATCTTCAAGATTTAGTGATGAAAATAAGAATGTTACCATTAGATGTTGTGTTTAATAGGTTCCCAAGAATGATAAGAGATTTATCAGTGGAGTTAGATAAAGATATAAAATTTGTTATTGAAGGGGCAGACACTGAGTTAGATAGAACAGTAATAGATGAAATTGGAGAACCTTTAATACATCTTTTAAGAAATGCAGCAGATCATGGAATAGAAAGTAAAGAAGAAAGAGCAAATAGTGGTAAATCTAAAGAAGGAACTATAAAATTAGTTGCTTACCAAGAAGGAACTAAAGCATTAATTAAAGTTATTGATGATGGTGGAGGAATAAAGGTTAATAAGATTAAAGCAAAAGCTGAAAAAGTAGGAATAAGTACAGAAGGCTTAAGTGATAATGATATTAGAAATCTTATATTTTCTCAAGGGTTTAGTACTAACGAAGTTGTAACAGATGTTTCTGGTAGAGGAGTTGGAATGGATGTTGTAAAAACTAAAATAGCTTCTTTAGGTGGAACAGTAGATGTTATAAGTGAAGAAGGTGTTGGTTCTACTTTTGTAATAAAACTTCCATTAACATTACAAATAATACAAGCTTTATTAGTTAAAGTAGGAGAAGAAACCTTTGCAATTTCTTTAGGCTTTATTGACAAAGTTATTGATTATAGGGAAGAAAACATCCAAAAGACTAATGGAGAAGAAGTTATTATATATAGAGATAGTGTAATACCTCTTGTAAGACTAAATGAAAGACTTGGAATTGGAAATAATTCTACAACAAAAAATTTCATTATAATAGTAAAAGTTGGTGAGAAGACTATAGGATTACTTGTAGATTCTTTACTAGGACAACAAGAAATAGTTATAAAACCTTTAGGAAAAACATTAAAAACACTAAAGGAATATATTGGAGCTACGATATTAGGAAATGGGTCAGTTACATTAATCTTAGATGTAGCAGCACTTATATAACACGGGGGAAAGACTATGAATTATAAGGAGTTGACTAAAATTCAATTGGATGCCTTAAAAGAAATTTCAAATATAGGAGCTGGTAATTCAGCAACATCTTTATCTATATTGTTAGGCAGTAAAATTGATATGTCAGTACCTAATGTTAATATAATAGCGTTTGAAGACTTATTTGATCAGCACAAAGAAAATGAAGTAGTAGCAGTTTTAGTTAAGGTTTTAGATGACATTGAAGGAAGCTTACTATATGTTTTTGAGACAGAAATTGCATTAAATATTATTTCTTCATTATGTGGATATAAAAACCAAATAGACGATATGGGTATTTCAGTAATAGGTGAAGTTGGAAATATAATAGCCTCTTCATTTATGAATGCAATAAGTGATTTTATTAACATTAGAGCAACTGTATCTGTTCCAGCTGTAGCTAATGATATGTTAAGTGCAGTTCTTGTATCTACATTCATAGAAGCTGGACAATATGATGAGTATGCACTAGATATAGAAACATTATATACTGGAGAAAATAATAGTAATATTCAAGGTAACTTATACTATATACCTGCTCCAGGATCATTAGAAAAAATATTAAAATCTATAGGAATAGCATAATTGGAGGTAAAATATGTCAAGAGTATTAATTGTTGATGATGCAGCGTTCATGAGAATGATGGTAAAGGACATACTTGAAAAGAATGGTTTCGAAATTATTGGAGAAGCTTGTAATGGAATAGAAGCAGTAGATATATACATGAAAGAAAAGCCAGATGTTGTTACAATGGATATAACAATGCCAGATATGGATGGAATAGAAGCCGTTAAAGCAATAAAGAAGTTTGATCCAAATGCAAAAGTTGTTATGTGTTCAGCAATGGGACAACAATCAATGGTTATGGATGCTATAAAGGCTGGAGCTAAAGATTTTATAGTAAAGCCATTCCAAGCTGATAGGGTATTAGAGGCTATTACAAAAGTTATAGGTTAAAAACCTAATTAGGAGGCATGTTAAATGCAATTTGTAGTATTTAAGTTAGGTAAAGAACATTTTGCTGTAGAAACTGAAAAGATACAAAGTATAAATGATATGATGTCTATAACTAAAGTACCTAAAGCACCTATTTATATAAAAGGATTGATTAATTTAAGGGGAAGTATAAAGTCTTTAGTTGATATTAATTTATTATTAAATATTGCTTCAGATAGGCAGCAAAGTAATATTATAATTTTAAAGTTAGATGAAGAAGAAATTGGAATTGCAGTAGATGAAGTAGATGAAGTAATAGACATAGATGATAACAACTTACAAAAATTAGAATTACACAGTAATCAAGGATATTTACGAGGGGTAATTGAAATAAATGATAAGTTACTTACTATAATAGATATAGAAAAATTATTAAATCAATAGGAAATGAGGGAGGAAAATGGCAGAAGTTTTATCTCAAAACGAAATAGACGCCTTACTATCTGCCTTATCAAAAGGGGATGTTGCTCCAGAGGAGTTAGTTGAGAAGGATGATAAACAAAAGGTAAAAAAATATGACTTTAGGAGCCCTCAAAAGTTTTCAAAAGATCATATAAGAACACTGGAGATGGTACATGATAGTTTCGCTAGACTCGTGGGAAATTATCTTTCAGGACAATTAAGGAAAAACGTAAAGGTAGAAATTCAAAGTGTTGAACAAATAACTTATCAAGAGTTTATACATTCAATACCAAATCCAACAATGATAACTGTTTTTAGGATGCCACCATTACAAGGAAATATACTTCTAGAAATGAACCCTCAGTTTTCTTTTCAAATTTTAGATATACTTTTGGGAGGAACGGGAGATAGGAAGAAATATTCTAAGGAATTTTCTGAAATAGATAAAAATATAATATCTCAAATAACATCTGATATGATAAGCAACTTAGTCTTGGCATGGGATGGAGTATTAGATGTTAAACCGGAATTTGAGGGATTGGAAACAAATCCATCTGCTAATCAAACTTTAGGACCAAATGAACCAGTAGCATTATTAAGCTTTTCAGTAGAGCTTGGAAGAAATACTACATATATGAATTTATGTATTCCATATTTAAGTGTGGAGAAGATATTAGATAAATTAATAGTTCAATATTGGTTCCAAACAGATGAAGCAGCCCTTATAGAAGAATCAAGGGAGAGATTAAAGGAAGGACTAAATCCTGTTGAGGTATCCATGCATGCTGAAATTGGAAGTACTCAAGTTACAGTAGATGACTTTTTAAATTTAGTAATAGGAGATGTTCTAGTATTAAATACAAAGTCTGATAATCCAATTAAAGTTTATGTAGAAGATCAAGAGTGTTTTATAGCTAAACCTGGAATTGTAGGGAAAAATATGGGCATAGAGCTTTTAGATATTTTAGATAAGGATGTGAATGAGTATGAGTAATGGATTTTTATCACAAGAAGAAATAGATTCCTTATTAAATGGAGATTCGGGGTCAGAAAAAGAAAATAATGTTGAAGAAGAACAATTATCTGATATAGAGAAGGATTTACTTGGAGAAATAGGAAATATTTCTATGGGTTCAGCATCAACAGCTCTTCATCAAATAATAAATCAACAAGTTCATATAACAACGCCTAAAGTTTCAATAACAACATTAAAAGAAATAAAAGAAGGGTTTGATTATCCTACTATAATTCTTGATGTTGAATATGTAACGGGAATAATTGGTAGAAACATATTAATAATGAAAATTACAGATGCAGCTGTAATAGCAAACTTAATGATGGGTGGAAATGGTGAAGTAGATAGTATTGAATTGTCAGATATTGAAGTAAGCGCTGTACAAGAAGCTATGAATCAAATGATAGGATCAGCGGCCACTTCAATGGCAACTATGTTTGCAAGAGAAGTAAATATTTCTCCACCACATTCAAAAATATGGAGAGCCTTAGAAGAAAGTATTTCAGATTCAATAGATGAAAAAGAAGAAATAGTTAGAGTATGTTTTGATTTAAAGATAGGTGAATTATTAGAATCTAATATAATGCAAATTTTACCTATACCAACAGCTAAAAAGATAGTTTCTATAATGATGGGTGAAGAAATAGAAAAATTTAATAATGTAGAAGCTAAAATAGAAGATATAAAGGCTGAAGAGATTGCAGAATCAAATTTACAACAAGACATTAGCAGCAGTAGAGTAGAGGAAGCTATTATGAGTAAAGAAATTAACGTAAATCAACCAACAATAGAAGTAAATAAAGCTTCATTTGTACCATTAGAGTCTAAAAAGATAGGTGAAGCAAATAAGAATATAGATTTAATACTAGATGTTCCTTTGAATATATCAGTAGTATTAGGAAGAACAAAGAAAAGTATAAAAGATATATTAAGCTTAAGCACAGGTTCATTAATAGAACTTGATAAGTTAGCTGAAGAGCCAGTAGAGGTTTTAATTAATGGAAAGCAAATTGCACATGGAGAAGTAGTAGTTATTGACGAAAGTTTTGGAGTTAGAATTACTAGTATTGTAAATGGAGTAGATAGAATTAATTCATTAAGATAAAAAAAAGCCAATCTTTTTAAACGGATTGGCTTTTTTGCTTTTTAGTATAAACTTACAATACTTACATACGATAATTAAGTACGGAATTAAAATAGGAGGGAATTTCAATGGATATTAAAGGAATAGGAATAACCAATAGAATTAATTCTTATAATAAGATATCAACTAACAAGGTGAACAATGTGGCTAATAAGGTAACAAAAGACAGAATAGAAATATCTAAAGAAGCAAAAGCCTTGAGGGATTATGGAATAGATAAAAGCGAATTTGATAGAGAAAAAAAGGTAAGTGAAATAAGAACTAAATTATCAAATGGAACTTACAATGTAGATGCGAAGTTAACTGCAAAAGCTATGCTTGATCACATGAGAGGAATTAAATAAGTATGGTTAAAGATTTGGTAGACTTATTAATAGAAGTATTAGTTAAAGAAAAGGAATCATTAAATCAATTGTTAGGTTTATTAGATAAACAGTATAAATTGATAATGGATAAAGATATATTTGGTTTAGAACAAATTGTAGAAGATATTCAGTACTGCAACAAAGAAGTTGCAGTACTAGAAATAGAAAGAAGAAAAGTTTTAAATGAAAATACAATTAGTGAAATTTTAGAGAATATAGAAAATGAAAATTTAGAGAATATATATAGGGAAATTCAAAAAATGTTAAATGAAGTAATACTTCAGAAGAATACTAATGAGTTATTAATAAAACAACAATTAAGTTTTACGAATAAACTTTTAGCTATATTAAATCCAAGGAGAGAAGTTCCAATTTATAATTCTTATGGAAATATAAAAAGATAATAAAAAATAGATATAGAAAATATTGATTTTTTAAGGAGGAGAAAAATGTCAGGACTATTATCAACTTTCAATATAGCAAAGCGTGGTATGAATGTACAACAAAAAGCTTTAGATGTTACATCACATAATATAGCAAATTTAAATACAAAAGGATACACTAGGCAAAGGGTTAAGGTAGAAACCACACGTCCTTTTGGTGGAACAGGAATGAATGCATCAGTTCAAGCAGGACAACTTGGAACTGGGGCTCAGGTTCAAGCTATAGAAAGAGTAAGGGATACTTTTTTAGATTATCAAATTAGAAATGAAAATTCTGTTCTTGGTAGATATGATGCAAGAAATAATTTTTTATATCAAGTAGAAAGTGTTTTTAATGAACCATCAGATACAGGAATATCTACACTTATGGGGAAATTTTTTGATTCTTTTCAAGAGTTATCTAAGCAACCAAGTAGTTCTAATGCAAGAACTGTAGTAGCTCAACAAACAGCAGCATTAACTGATGCTTTAAATAATACTTATAGTAAACTTGAAGATTTACAAAAAAACACTCAAGAAAGACTTAAAAGTGATGTAGTTGAAATAAATAGCTTACTTAATCAATTAGATAGATCAAATCAAGAAATATTAAATGTAAGTGTTTCAGGAAATTCACCAAATGACTTAATGGATAAAAGAGATACATTGTTAGATCAATTAAGTTATAAATTTAATCTTAAAGTAGATAAAAGAGAATTTAATGGAATTGATATAAGCCCACAAGATACTGGGGTAGTAAAGCTTACTAATTTCATTACTTCAAGTCCTAATACTGATGTAGCTAGATTATCTTATATATCTGATATTAGTAAAGATCCACAAGATATATTTAACGATACATATATAATTACATATTACAAAAAAGGTAGTATGGATAGTGAAGAAAATAAACAAACTTTAAAAATTACTGGGCTTTCACCAGAACAAATAAAAGAAATAGAAGATAATAGAATTATATGGGCTTCAAAGGATGGACAAGCAATAAAGGCTGATGGATATCCAATAAAAGATGGTTCTACTATAAATGCATCAGAATTAATGTTATTTGAACCTACTACAGGAGAGTTAAGTGGGTTAGTATCAGTTCAAAAAGATATTAAAGACTATATGGATCAGTTAAATAAACTTGCTAAGTCAATAGCATTTTCTGTAAATGCTATTCATAGTGGGATGAGCAATCCGTTAAATGATGGAGGAGAAGTAGAAAGAGACTATTTACCTTTCTTTGTTAATAAGGATGTAGCTAAATACAATAATAGTAATTTGCTAACAAATTTAGAAAAAACTTTATATTCAGAAGAAGAAATAACAGCTAAAAATATTTCTATAAATAGAGAAATACTTGAAGATGTTATGAAAATTAAAACTAGAACTAATGATGATAAATTTGGATATCCAGATCAAAATACAATTGATGGTGAAGCAGATGGAGCAAGAGCATTAGCTATAGCACAAATAAGAGATTCAGTTATTAAAATTCAAGATATAAATGAAACTATAGTTTCAAGAAAAGATATGTTTGATCCAACTAAAGGAGGAAGCCTATTACAAGATAATGGACTTAAAATATTAAACAGTTCTTCTGGAATGAGAGTTGGAGCATACTTTAAAGATACTATAGATAGACTAGGTGTACAAACACAAGAAGCTAAGAGAATGGTTTCTAATCAAGAAGATTTATTATTTAGCTTAGAAGAAACTAAGGAGTCCATATCAGGAGTATCTTCTGATGATGAAATGGCAGACTTAGTTAAGTTTCAACATGCATATAATGCAAATGCAAAAATAATTTCAACTATAGACGAATTACTAGATGTTATAGTAAATGGGTTGAAAAGATAGAAAGGAATAGCAATATATGAGAGTTACAAATTCAATGATGTCCACAAGCTTCTTAAGAGATTTAGGAAGAAATCAAGAAAACTTAAAAACTTTAAATAATCAGTTAACATCAGGTAAAGAAATAAGAAGACCGTCAGATAATCCATTTAAAGTTGCGAGAGCTATGCAATTACATTCTGATATAGGAGTAAATAAGCAATATAATGAAAATATTAAAGATACTTCAAATTGGTTAGAAACAACAGATGTTGCTTTAGAACAATTAAATAATTCTTTTCAAAGAATTAGAGAGCTTATGGTATCTTCAGGAAATGCATCTTATGGTCCTGATGAAAAAAGAGCTATAAAAGATGAAATAAATGAAAAAACAAATGAAATATCACAAATATTAAATACAAGTTTTGATGGGAAATATTTATTTGGTGGAACTAAAGTAAATTCTAAGCCAGTAAATATTATGCAAGACCCTGTTACTAGCAATAATTTACTTAATTTAAGTGGTAGAGATGGAGAGTTCTTAAGATTAGATTCAAAAGATATAGATATACAAAATCAAATTTCTATGATAGGTACAAAGTTAAAAGTTGAAATTACTCAAGGAGTAACTATGGATTATAGCGTGTCAGCTACAGATTTATTAGTATTTAAAGGTAAAAAAGATGATATAAATGTTATGGATTTACTTAGTGAAATTACTAATAATTTAGATTCAAATGATCCTGTTAAATTATCAAGAATAATTAATGAAAACTTAAAAGCAATGGACGAGGTTATGGCTAATATAAATAAGGTTAGAGCTGAAGTTGGTGCTAAGATGAATAGAATGGAATCAGCTCAAGATCAAAATGAAGAGCAAAATTTTAGTATAAAAGATATATTATCTCAAACTGAAGATATAGATTTTGCAGAAAAAACTATGGAGGTTGCAGTAGCACAAAGTGTTTATATGGCATCACTTCAAACTAGTGCAAGAATACTACAACCTTCACTATTAGACTTCTTAAAATAGAGGAGGAAAAAACTATGGAAATAATATCTCCTGTACACGGTAAAATAGTATATAGTGAATCAGACATAATAAACTTTGAAAAAGGAATACCAGGATTTGATAATTTAAAAAAGTATGTAATAAAAGAAGTAGAAGAAACTAATTTTAGTTTATTACAATCCATAGAAGATTCAGATTTAGCATTTATTATAACTTCCCCTTTTTCTGTAGAAGAGAATTATGAAATAAAATTAAGTGAAGAAATAATAAAAAATTTACACGTACAATCTCCAAATGATGTGATGTTATATGTTATAGTTACACTTAATTCAGATGTCTCTAAAGCAACAGTTAATTTAAAAGCCCCATTAATTATTAATATAAAGGATAGAAATGGGGAACAATTTATAGTAGATAGAGAAGAATATAAAATAAGACATCCACTTTCAAAATAGAAAATAGACAATTACCAACTTGCAATGTACAATTTAAAGCAATGGATTATAATATTGTTAAATATTAATTGTCAATTAATAAGGGGGAGTATAATTGTTAGTAATTACAAGAAAAAAGGGTGAATCAATTTTAATAGGAGATGACATAGAGATTTCAATTTCTAAAATAGAAGATGGAAGTGTAAAACTTGCAGTTAAAGCACCTAAAGAGGTAACTATTTTAAGAAAAGAATTATACAAAGAAGTAAAAGAGGAAAATATACAGGCAACTAAAATTGATATAAATATGTTGAAAAACATAAAAAAATAGAGGTGACAAATGTTAGGAAAGTTAGTTAGCGGAGTTGGACAGACTAACCTAAGCATATACTCAGCACAAGATTCTCAAGTGCTAGGGGATAATGAAGTTATAGAGAGAATACCCGACAGTGAAAGTGAAAAAGAGAAAATTTTAAAAGCTATAGATGAGCTTAATAAATTTTTAAAAGAGAAAAATACATATGTTAAATATTCAGTTCATGAAGAGTTCGGAGATGTAATGATTAAAATAATTAATAGTGATACAGACGAAGTTATAATGGAATGTCCTCCTAAAAAAATATTAGATTTTGTAGCTAAAATGTGCAAGATGGTTGGTGTAATGGTAGATAAAGAAGCCTAATTAGGGGGAGGTACTATGAACTTTTTATTAAATAAAATAGATACAGATTTAAGAAAAAAAGTTTACGAAAAAACTGTAAATGGAATTGTTCATAGAAAAACTGAAATTTCAATATATAAGGATAGTGAAAAGCAAAAAGGTAAATCATTTAATGAGTTTGTTAAGAAAGATAAGAAATCGAAGAAAAAAATAACTGTTAAAGCAAATAAGTTTGTACAACCATTAATACAAGTTAAAGCTGAAAAGAAGGATGATTTTAAGGTATCAGAATATGGAAGTTTTTTAGATATCAAAAAGTAGGAGGAAATAGATGTACGGTAATGCATATAATATATATAAAAATAATAGTGTAAATTATGCTTCAAAGGAACAGCTATTATTGATGTTGGTAGATGGGGCTGTAAAGTTTGCAAAAATTGCAAGAGAAGGTCTAGCAAATAAAGATGTGAATAAGAGTCATGATAATTTAGTAAAAGTACAAAATATATTTACAGAATTAATAGTAAGTTTAGATAAAGATTCAGGAGAATGGGCAGATCAATTACTAGGAGTTTATATATTTATAAAAGATAAATTAGTACAAGCTAATATTACTAAAAATGTAGAATACTTAGATGAGGTTTTACCCTTAATAGATGAAGTTAAAAATATATGGCATGAGGCGTATGAAGTTTCAAAAACTATTAAATAAATTACAGAGGTGAGTATAATGAGAATTACAGGTTTAGCAACAGGAATGGATATAGATAGTATAGTTAAAGATTCTATGAAACCATATAGAATTAAAATTGATAAAGTTAAACAAGATAAGGATAGAATTTCTTTTAAGCAAGAAATGTATAGGGATTTAGTTAAAGAATCAAGAGAGTTTTATAATAAATATTTTGATCTTCAAAGTGAAGATAATTTAATTATGACTAAAAATTATGAAACTGTTAAATTTACTTCAAAAGATGATGTTATTGCAACAGCAAGAGGAGAAGCTGGAGCAAAGGCAGGTAACTATACAGTTACAGTTGATGAATTAGCAGAGCCATCAAAAATAGTAAAAACAGTTGATGAATTAAACGGAAAAAAAGAAATTAAATTTAAATATAGAAATAAAGAAGTAAAAGTAAATATAGATGGATTAACTGATAAAAAAGAGATTGCAAGAAAACTAAATGCAGAAGCATCTAGTATTGGATTAAAAGTTGAATACTCAGATTTTGCAAAGGGATTTGTATTTGAAACTAGAGATACAGGAAAGCTTATTGAAGGTGAAGAAAATAAATTTGAATTAACTATTGATTCAGGGGTTGCAGAAAAATCTGATGGAGAAAAAAATGCAAAAGTAACAATTGAAAATTCAAGAGGAGAAAAAGTTGAATATTCAGACAGTAAAGAAGTTCTAGCTAGTAATAAGGTTAAAATAGATGGGATAGAATTTTCATTTAATAAGGTTGGAAAAACTGATATATCAGGAAAAGTAGATGTTACAGATGCTAAAAAGAAGATAGTATCCTTTGTAAAAGATTATAATAAACTTATGGAAAACTTAAATAAGTTAACTAATCAAACTAAAGCAAAAGGATATAATCCTTTAACAGAAGATCAAAAGAAGGAAATGAGTAAAGAGGAAATAGAACTTTGGAATAAAAAAGTTAAACAAGGATTACTTTACAGAGATAATGATGTTACTAGGTTAGTAAATAATTTAAAAAATGCTATGAGTTCAGTTGTAAATGGTAGTTCAATAGCTTTAAAAGATATAGGTTTAACACCAGTAAAAGACTTTAAAGATAAAAATGGAACATTTACTTTAGATGAAAATAAATTAACAAAGGCATTAGAAGAAAATTCCGATTTAGTTATGGATTTATTTTTAAAGAGTCCTAAAGAAAATGATACAAACGAAAAGAAATTCCAAAATTCAGGAATATTCCAAAGACTAAAAACTGTTCTATATGATGAAACAGTTACAGTAACTGCACCTATAATAAAAAAAGCAGGGGTTGAAGGATCTGTTACAGTGGTTAATAATGAATTAACTAAGATGTTACAAAAGAAAGATAGAAAAATAGAAGATATGGAAAAGGATTTTACTCGTAGAGAACAACAGCTTTATACTAAATATTCTAAGTTAGAAACAGCTATGAATAAATTAAATGCTCAGCAAGCTAGTTTAAGTCAACAATTAGGTGGAGTTTAATATGCTAAGAAGCTTATTAGAAGAATATAAGAAAATTACAGATGAGATATTCTGTGAAGTATCAGGAAATTGTGATGTAGAAGATTTGTTAGATAAGAGGCAAAAGATAATTGAAAGTTTATTTGAAAATTTCAATAAAGATTCTATAAAAAATGAATATTTAGGCCTTGGATTAAAGGAATTAGATGATAATTTATATGATGCTATGGCAAAAGAAAAAAACAAAGTTAAAAGTGAACTACTGAAATTAAAGAAGGTTAGAGCTGCAAGACAATGCTATGAACAAAATATAAGAAAAAATAACTTTTTTAATGAAAAAGTATAAAGGTATAAATTTAAAATGCGATATATTAATTGTACACGACAGAAATAAGGTTGTGTCAATAAAATAGAGACAAGGAAGTCTAAGTTAAAATCAAGGAGGAGAAATATTATGATAATTAATCACAATATGAACGCAATGAATGCACATAGAAATATGGCATCAAACACAGTAGCAACAGGAAAGTCAATGGAAAAATTAAGCTCAGGTTTAAGAATAAACAGAGCAGGAGATGATGCAGCAGGATTATCAATCTCAGAAAAAATGAGAGGACAAATCAGAGGATTAGAACAAGCATCAAGAAATTCACAAGATGGTATATCATTAATACAAACAACTGAAGGAGCTTTAAATGAAACTCACTCAATTCTACAAAGAATGAGAGAATTATCAGTACAAGCATCAAATGATACAAACACAGCAGAAGATAGAGGACAATTAACAAAAGAATTAGATCAATTAAGAAGTGAAATAGATAGAATATCTTCACAAACACAATTCAATAAAATGGATGTATTAAATGGAGATGGAGACAAGTCATTTAAAGCTAATATCCAAGTAGGAGCAAACTCAAATCAAGCAATTGAAATAGCAATAGACAAAATGGATTATAGCAGCTTATTTAAAGCTCACAAAGTAGCTTCAACTGATGAAGTAGCAGGGGATATTACTGTAAAGGCTACAAAAGATATTAAAGTAACTATAGATGGTAAAGACATAACAATTGCAGCAGATAAAGCAAAAGACAAAGTTATGACTAAAGAAGAATTAGTATCTGCAATCAATAAGGGAATCGAAGCAGAGGCTACTTTAAAAGGAAAAGTATCAGCTTCATTTGAAGATAATAAATTAACAATATCAAGAATAGATGGAGTAGATAAAGAAGTTACAGTTAAAGTTGAGAGTGATGGAACTAATACTAAATTAGGATTAGGTACTGATGCTAAGTCAAAAATGGAAGTATTCAATGTTGATTTAACATCACACGCAGCAGCAACAGGATCAATAAGTGCAATAGATAGAGCAATTGAAAAGGTATCAACTCAAAGATCACAACTAGGAGCATACCAAAATAGATTAGAACATACAATAAAGAATGTTGATAATGCAGCAGAAAACTTACAAGCAGCAGAATCAAGAGTAAGAGACGTTGATATGGCAAATGAAATGATGACATTCTCAAAGAATAATATCTTAACACAAGCAGCACAAGCAATGCTTGCACAAGCTAATCAACAACCACAAGGTGTTCTTCAATTATTAAGATAATTTAAAAGTTTATAAAACGAGCCTCCTTATATGGAGGAGGCTCATTATTATATAAATAAAAATAAGACAAGGAAGTCTAAGTTAAAATCAAGGAGGAGAAATATTATGATAATTAATCACAATATGAACGCAATGAATGCACATAGAAATATGGCATCAAACACAGTAGCAACAGGAAAGTCAATGGAAAAATTAAGCTCAGGTTTAAGAATAAACAGAGCAGGAGATGATGCAGCAGGATTATCAATCTCAGAAAAAATGAGAGGACAAATCAGAGGATTAGAACAAGCATCAAGAAATTCACAAGATGGTATATCATTAATACAAACAACTGAAGGAGCTTTAAATGAAACTCACTCAATTCTACAAAGAATGAGAGAATTATCAGTACAAGCATCAAATGATACAAACACAGCAGAAGATAGAGGACAATTAACAAAAGAATTAGATCAATTAAGAAGTGAAATAGATAGAATATCTTCACAAACACAATTCAATAAAATGGATGTATTAAATGGAGATGGAGACAAGTCATTTAAAGCTAATATCCAAGTAGGAGCAAATTCAAATCAAGCAATTGAAATAGCAATAGAAAAGATGGATTACAGTAGCTTATTTAAAGCTCATAAAGTAGCTTCAACTGATGAAGTTAAAGGTGATATTACTGTAAAGACTGGAAAAGATATTAAAGTAACTATAGATACTAAAGAAATAACTATTAAAGCAGATGCTAAGGTTGATAAAACTTTAACTAAAGAAGAATTAGTAGCTGAAATCAATAAGGGAATCGAAGCAGAGGCTACTTTAAAAGGAAAAGTATCAGCTTCATTTGCAGATAATAAATTAACAATATCAAGAATAGATGGAGAAGATAAAGAAGTTACAGTTAAGGTAGAAGATAATAATGCATCTGGTAATACTAAATTAGGATTAGATGGTGATAATAAGTCAAAAATGGAAGTATTCAATGTTGATTTAACATCACATGCAGCAGCAACAGGATCAATAAGTGCAATAGATAGAGCAATTGAAAAGGTATCAACTCAAAGATCACAACTAGGAGCATACCAAAATAGATTAGAACATACAATAAAGAACGTTGATAATGCAGCAGAAAACTTACAAGCAGCAGAATCAAGAGTAAGAGACGTTGATATGGCAAATGAAATGATGACATTCTCAAAGAATAACATTTTAACACAAGCAGCACAAGCAATGCTTGCACAAGCTAATCAACAACCACAAGGTGTTCTTCAATTATTAAGATAATTTAAAAGTTTATAAAACGAGCCTCCTTATTTGGAGGAGGTTCATTATTATATAAATAAAAAAAGACAAGGAAGTCTAAGTTAAAATCAAGGAGGAGAAATATTATGATAATCAATCACAATATGAATGCAATGAATGCACATAGAAATATGGCATCAAACACAGTAGCAACAGGAAAGTCAATGGAAAAATTAAGCTCAGGTTTAAGAATAAACAGAGCAGGAGATGATGCAGCAGGATTATCAATCTCAGAAAAAATGAGAGGACAAATTAGAGGATTAGAACAAGCATCAAGAAACTCACAAGATGGTATATCATTAATTCAAACAACTGAAGGAGCTTTAAATGAAACTCACTCAATTCTACAAAGAATGAGAGAATTATCAGTACAAGCATCAAATGATACAAACACAGCAGAAGATAGAGGACAATTAACAAAAGAATTAGATCAATTAAGAAGTGAAATAGATAGAATATCTTCACAAACACAATTCAATAAAATGGATGTATTAAATGGAGATGGAGACAAGTCATTTAAAGCTAATATCCAAGTAGGAGCAAACTCAAATCAAGCAATTGAAATAGCAATAGACAAAATGGATTATAGCAGCTTATTTAAAGCTCACAAAGTAACTTCAGCTGAGGAAGTTAAAGGGGATATTACTGTAAAGGCTACAAAAGATATTAAAGTAACTATAGATACTAAAGAAATAACTATTAAAGCTGATAAAACAGATAAAACTTTAACTAAAGAAGAATTAGTAGCTGAAATCAATAAGGGAATAGAAGCAGAGGCTACTTTAAAAGGAAAAGTATCAGCTTCATTTGAAGGTAATAAATTAACAATATCAAGAATAGATGGAGAAGATAAAGAAGTTACAGTTAAGGTAGAAGATAATAATGGAGCTGGTAATACTAAATTAGGATTAGATGGTGATAATAAGTCAAAAATGGAAGTCTTCAATGTTGATTTAACATCACATGCAGCAGCAACAGGATCAATAAGTGCAATAGATAGAGCAATTGAAAAGGTATCAACTCAAAGATCACAACTAGGAGCATACCAAAATAGATTAGAACATACAATAAAGAACGTTGATAATGCAGCAGAAAACTTACAAGCAGCAGAATCAAGAGTAAGAGACGTTGATATGGCAAATGAAATGATGACATTCTCAAAGAATAACATCTTAACACAAGCAGCACAAGCAATGCTTGCACAAGCTAATCAACAACCACAAGGTGTTCTTCAATTATTAAGATAATATAAAATTATTAGTTTATAAAATGAGTCTTCTTATATTAGGAGGAGACTTATTTTTATATAAATAAAAATAAGACAAGGAAGTCTAAGTTAAAATCAAGGAGGAGAAATATTATGATAATTAATCACAATATGAATGCAATGAATGCACATAGAAATATGGCATCAAACACAGTAGCAACAGGAAAGTCAATGGAAAAATTAAGCTCAGGTTTAAGAATAAACAGAGCTGGAGATGATGCAGCAGGATTATCAATCTCAGAAAAAATGAGAGGACAAATCAGAGGATTAGAACAAGCATCAAGAAACTCACAAGATGGTATATCATTAATACAAACAACTGAAGGAGCTTTAAATGAAACTCACTCAATTCTACAAAGAATGAGAGAATTATCAGTACAAGCATCAAATGATACAAATACAGCAGAAGATAGAGGACAATTAACAAAAGAATTAGATCAATTAAGAAGTGAAATAGATAGAATATCTTCACAAACACAATTCAATAAAATGGATGTATTAAATGGAGATGGAGACAAGTCATTTAAAGCTAATATCCAAGTAGGAGCAAACTCAAATCAAGCAATTGAAATAGCAATAGAAAAGATGGATTACAGTAGCTTATTTAAAGCTCACAAAGTAGCTTCAACTGATGAAGTAGCAGGGGATATTACTGTAAAGGCTACAAAAGATATTAAAGTAACTATAGATACTAAAGAAATAACTATTAAAGCAGATCCTAAGGTTGATAAAACTTTAACTAAAGAAGAATTAGTAGCTGAAATCAATAAGGGAATCGAAGCAGAGGCTACTTTAAAAGGAAAAGTATCAGCTTCATTTGAAGATAATAAATTAACAATATCAAGAATAGATGGAGAAGACAAAGAAGTTACAGTTAAGGTAGAAGATAATAATGCAGATGGTAATACTAAATTGGGAATAGCTGGTGACACTAAGTCAAAAATGGAAGTATTCAATGTTGATTTAACATCACATGCAGCAGCAACAGGATCAATAAGTGCAATAGATAGAGCAATTGAAAAGGTATCAACTCAAAGATCACAACTAGGAGCATACCAAAATAGATTAGAACATACAATAAAGAATGTTGATAATGCAGCGGAAAACTTACAAGCAGCAGAATCAAGAGTAAGAGACGTTGATATGGCAAATGAAATGATGACATTCTCAAAGAATAATATCTTAACACAAGCAGCACAAGCAATGCTTGCACAAGCTAATCAACAACCACAAGGTGTTCTTCAATTACTAAGATAATTATTAAATTAAATTTTATTTAATAATAAATTTAAACATTTTAATTTTAAAAGAATAATTTTGTTCTAGAAAATAACCAGATTATATTCTGGTTATTTTTTTAAATATAAAATTTAAGTAATTTTATACGATATATAATTTAAGGAGTAGTCTAATTATGAAAAAACAACTTAAACCAAGTTTTTACAATGATTTTAAATGTGTAGCAGATAAATGTGAGATTATTTGTTGTGAAAATTGGAATATTTTTATTGATAAAAAAACTTATAAGAAATATATGAATTTAAAAGGTGATATAAAAAAAGATATTAAGCAGAATATAAAAATAAATAAAGAACATGAATCTACTTGGGATTATGCATTAGTTAAATTAAATAATGAGAAAAGATGTTCTTTATTAAATGAGCAAGGATTATGTAGAATACATGCGGAATTGGGAGAAGATATGCTTTCACATACATGTAAAGTGTACCCAAGACAAAATGTTAAAGTGGGAGATATCTATGAGTATAATTTAAGTATATCTTGTCCAGAGGTAGCAAAAAAGGCATTATTAGGTAAAGAAAAATTTTCATTTATTCTTGAAGAGGATTATATTAGTAAAAAAGAAGAAATAGAAATGGGATATGTTAACTTAGATGAATATTGTGCTAACTTATTATGGGAAGTAAGAAAATTTTCTATAGAAATAATTCAAATGAGAGATATAGAATTATGGAAAAGAATTGTATTATTAGGATTATTCTGTAAGGAGGTTGATGAGAATTTATCTGATGTCAATAAATTTATAGATGAAATTGAAAAATATAGATTTATGACTAGTAATGAAGATATATTAAATTCTTTAAATAATATTAAGATAAATAATGATAAAAAGTTAAATTTATTAACACAATTTGTAAGAAGTAGAATTAATTTTGTAGTAAATAACGATGTTTTTATAGAAGTATGTAATGATTTAGATAGTGCACTAGGTTTTGGAGAAGAAAAGTCTGAAGAAAAAATTATAGAAAATTATACAAATATAGAAAACGGAATTTATAAAAAATTCTTAGTTGATAATAGTCATATATTAGAAAATTATTTAGTTAACACAATATATAGAGAGTTTATACTTTTTTATGCTGAAAAAAGTTTTTATAATAGATTTGTTAAGGTCATTATCCAATATTCTATAGCCAGATTTTTATTAATGGGGCAGTTAGCAACTAAAAAAGAAAGTTTTAATAATAATGATATAATAAAAGTATTTTACTCTTATTCTAGAGTAATTGAACATAATCCAGTTTTTATAGATAATTTAATAGCAGGTTTAAAACAAAAAGGATATGATGAATTAAATTATATGAGTATTTTAATTAGAGAATAGTTAAATTAACAGCAATTACTAAGGTTTAATAATAAGCATTCGATAATAAAACAAGAAATAAAGATGAAAGGAGTAGGAAGATGAGATTAAATCAAAATATAGCATCTTTAAATATATATAAAAACTATAAAAGAAATTTAAAGTTACAATCAGCGTCTTTAGAAAAAATAAGCACTGGAAATAAAATTAATAAAGCTAAGGATGATCCTAACAAGCTTGGAATGAGTGAAGGCCTTAGAATGCAAATTAGAGGTATTCAATCAGCAGAAAAGAATCTACAAGATGGCTCTTCAATGATGCAGTCAGTTGAAGGATCTCTTTCAAGTATAACTGAAATGTTACTTAGAATGAAAGAGCTTGTAATACAGGGTAGTAATGGAACTAATAGTGATGCTGATTTACAAACTATACAAGCTGAAATAGTTCAAATTAAAGAAAATATAGACTTTACTGCAAATACTTCAGATTTTAATGGAGTTAATCTTTTGCACAATGAAAATGTAGATAATAATAATTACCCAGGATATAAGACTCATATGGTAGGAGCTAATTCAGGAGAAGAACTACAAGTACCATTATTCAATATATCTACTAATATTTTAAAAGATAAAGATGGAAATAATGTAAAAAATATAGATGTAACAGATAGAGATAAGGTAAATAAAAATATTTCTGCTATAGACTCAGCTATTTCTATCGTAAATGATGTAAGAAGTAAATATGGTGCTATACAAAGTAGAATGGAAACATCTTATGAAAACTTAATATCTACATCATCTACTTTACAAAAGTCAGAAAGTAAAGTTAGAGATGCGGATATTGCATTAGAAATGGTGGAATATTCAAGAACATCAGTATTACATAATAGTGCTTTATCTATATTAAATCAAAGTAATAATTTTCCTCAAGATGTTTTAAGGATATTAGAAAGAATTAAATAGAAATAAACACAGGACTGTATGATATTGAATATTTTTATTCGATTAGTGTACAGTCTTTTTTGAGTTTTCTACATAGTTATAAAATTATGATTTATATGAATACATATTAATAAAAATCTTTATAATGTTAAGTTATTTAAATTATATAAATATTAAATAGTTATTTAAAGTACGCCAATTTTATCAACTATTATTTTATAGTTTTTCAATTTTTCTAATATTCACTTACTAATTTCTGAAATGGTAATTTTATATATAATAGGCATTCAGAAAAAAGTTAATTATATAAAAAGATTATTAAAAATATTGTTTTAAAATTGGATATAATGAGCAAATATACTAAAAAACATATACAAATAATTAGTATTTAATAAAAAATAAAATAATTTTAAAAATATACTAGAAAAAGTCAGAAAATTTTACTATAATATACTTATATTAGACAAAAAATAAGCAAATAATTAATTGGAAAATGTAAAAAAAGTAAGGGGTGAATTAAATGAATTTTACTAATGACAGTACATTTAGTTTTATAAAAAGGGGATTAGATGTAGCAACTTTAAAAGGAAAGGTTATATCTAATAATTTAGCTAATATTAACACTAAAGGATATAAGAAATTTAGTGTTGATTTTAAAGAAAACCTAGAAAAACAATCAGAAGGATTTAATTTAAAGAAGACTAATGTTAAGCACATTGGTGGAGAGTTACAAAATGGTGATATTTCTGTAAAAAGAGATAAAAGCACAAGCATGAGAATGGATGGAAATAATGTTGACTTAGATTTGGAAAAAGTAAATCAAGCAGCAAATACTCTTATGTATAATGCTTTAATTACTCAAGCCAATTCAAAAATGAACATGACTAAAACGGTTATTTCAGGAGGAGTTAGATAAAAATGAGTTTATTTAATACTATGAGAATTAGTGCAAGTGGTCTTTCAGCAGAGAGGCTTAGAATGGATACTATAACATCAAATTCAACTAATGTAAATACAACTAGAGGGAAAGATGGTAAACCATATGTAAGAAAAATAGCTGTATTTCAAGAAAATCTAGATAATGCTATGGGACTTAATGGAGTAAAAGCGGTTGGAGTAGTTGAGGATAAGTCACCATTAAGAAAAGTTTATAATCCTAGCCATCCAGATGCAGATAATGACGGATATGTAACTATGCCAAATGTAAATATTCTTAATGAAATGGCAGATATGATTGCATCATCTAGGGCTTATGAAGCTAATGTTGATACTTTAAATGCAACTAAGAATATGTTTACTAAGACATTAGAAATAGGAAAATAAATTATTTTTATATAGAAACAAATAGGAGAAAGAATATGAGAGTTAATAGTTTTATACCAGCTAACAGTAACTTAGAAATTAATTCAGCAAAAGACGGAGAAGAAAAAGTTAACAGTTTTAAATCTTTTCTAAAAGAAGGTTTAGATAAACTTAATGAAAAGCAAGTTATTTCAGACAAACTTACAGAAGAATTTGAATCAGGAGATATTGATGTTCATAAAATGATGTTAGCTACAGAAGAAGCAAAAATGTCACTCCAACTTGCAGTACAAGTTAGAAATAAATTTGTAGAGGCAATTCAAGAATTGACAAGAACACAGTTATAGACAAGATAGGAGTATAATTATGGATAAGCTTAAAGAGCGCTTTAAGAGTATATTGGACAAGTTTAAATCCTTAGGCAAGGGCATAAGGATTTGTATTATTGTTGCAATAATAACATTTTTTATTGCAATAATTTCTATGTTCTTTTATTCTTCAAGCAATAAATATAAAGTTTTATTTTCTAATCTAGACCCAAATGATGCTCAGCTTGTAACTAGTAAGTTAAAAGAGCAAAAAGTTGATATGAAAATAGAAGGGGACACAATTAAAGTTCCTAAGGAACAAGTGGATGAGTTGCGTCTAGAAATGGCACCAGAATTATCAAGTGGAAGTAAAGGCTATGAACTTATGGATAATAGTAGTTCATTTGGTATGACTGATGATGAATTTAAACTTAAGAAGTTAAGAATTCAACAAGGTGAATTAGAAAAAACAATAAAAAGTTTTCCACAGGTTGAAAATGTAAGAGTACATATAACACCGGCTAAAGACTCAGTTTTTGTAGAAAATAAAGATCCAGGAAAAGCTGCGGTATATCTTAAATTAGTACCTGGAAATAATCTTAAACAAGAGCAAGTTAAATCTATTGTGGCTTTAGTATCTGGTAGTACAGAGAATATTCCAAAAGAAAATATCGAAGTAATAGACGATAAAATGAATCTTTTAACAAAGGATTTAAACGATACTGATGTAGATGTTGCTAATGCAGAAAGCGTAGAAAAGCAATATGGATTAGAAAGAAAGTATGAAGAAGAACTTGAAAAGTCTATAGTTAACTTATTAGAACCAGTTATAGGTAAAAATAAAGTTAGATCTAAAGTTAAAGTAGATTTAGATTTTGATTCTAAAAAGAAAACAGAAACTATAATAGATCCAAATAAAGTTATAATTAGTCAAGAAACTTCAAAGGAAAACAGTAGAGATAACTCTGGAGCAAATAGTGAGAGTCCAGTTGATAACAATATGGGTAATACTATTGATGATAATAAAAATAGTAATATATCTACAAAAGAACAACAAAAGACTAATTACGAAGTTGGAAAAACTGAAAATACTATTATAAGTGCACCAGGAGAAGTTAAAAGATTAACAGCTTCAGTATTTGTAGATGGAAATCTTCCAGCAGAAGTACAAAAAGCAATGGAAGATTCAGTTAGTACGGCTATTGGGTTTAATCAAGAAAGAGGAGATAAAATATCTGTAGTTGGAATGACTTTTGATGCAGTGGCTAAGGCTGATGCAGAGAAGGAGATAGAGGCTGCAAAAGGAATATTCTCCGATAGTAACAATAAAGTATTAACAATAGGTGGAATTATTTTAGCGTTAATTATATTATTAATTATTCTTATTATTGTATTAGTTCTTAGAAGAAAGAAACGTAATGCTGATGCAAAAGCAGAAGAAGAAGCTTTATTAGATTTAGTTATAGACGATGATACTTTAGAGGATAATGAATTCTTAAAACCTATAGATTTTGGTACAAATAATGCTAATATTCATAAAGAAGATGAAATTAAAAGGTATGCAACCGAAAAACCTGATCAAGTATTAGATATAGTAAAATCTTGGTTAGCTGAAAGTGAGAGGTGATAATATGGCAAGAGAAAAGAATAAATTATCAGGATTACAGAAAGCAGCAATATTATTTATAACTCTTGGACCAGAAGTATCATCACCTATATTTAAAAAGCTTCCAGATCATGAGATTCAAAAAATAACATATGAAATTGCTAATATATCAACAGTTTCTGTAGAGGAAAGACAGGAAATTCTAGATGAATTTTTAGAAATGAATAGAGCTAGAGATTATATTATAGAAGGGGGAATAGAGTATGCAAGAACCCTTTTATCAAAAGCTTTAGGTCCTCAAAGAGCTTCAGATATCTTAAGTAAAGTAACAGAAGCTACACAACAATATAGACCATTTTCTATTGCTAGAAAAGCAGATGCACATCAACTTTTAAATGTTATAAGTTATGAACATCCTCAGACAATAGCTTTAATATTATGCTATCTTCAACTAGATAAGGCAGCACAAGTAATGGCTGAATTGCCAGAAGATACTCAAAGTGAAGTTGCTTATAGAATAGCTACAATGAGTGATACATCTCCAATGGTAATAAGAGAGATAGAAAAAGTACTAGAAAATAAATTAAGTATGGTAGTAAGAAGTGAAATGACTTCACTTGGTGGAGTAGATACATTAGTTGGAATACTAAACCAAGTTGATAGAACTACAGAAAAGAATATAACAGAGTCATTAGAACGAGAAGATGCTGATTTAGCAGATAGAGTTAAGAGTTCAATGTTTGTATTTGAAGATATTATTACTCTTGATGATGTATCAATTCAAAGAGTTCTTAGAGAAGTTGACATTAAAGATCTTTCTCTTGCACTTAAAGGATGTTCTGATGAAGTTTCTAATGCTATTTATAGAAACCAATCAAAGAGAGCTGCTGCTTCATTAAAGGAAGATATGGAATACTTAGGACCAGTAAGATTAATGGATGTAGAAAAGGCTCAACAAAAAGTTGTTTCTATAATAAGAAGGTTAGACGATGCTCAAGAAATAGTAATTTCAAGGGGTGGAGAAGATGCAATCATCTTATAATCTTATTAAAAAATCCGGTGCACATTCAGGCGGTAGTAAGCCTATAGAAACTAATTATGTTAATGAAAAAATAAAAGAGCAAAAAGAACATATTGAAAAAAATATAATTGATATAGATGCAATGGTAAAAAAATATGAAAATCTTGGCGCTAACATAATTAAAAATGCTAAAGCAGAAGCTGAAAAAATTACAATTGCTTCTACTAAAAAAGCCATAGAAATAGAAAGATTAGCTTATGAAAAAGGTTATGAACAAGGTAAGCAAAATGGATATGAAGATGGCTATAAATCAGGATATGATACAGTAATGCAGGATACAAAAGAAAAGGTATTAGAAGATTTAAAATTAGCAGAGTATGTATTAAGTACTGCAAAAGATGATTATAAAACTTATATGAATGAAAAAAAAGATGCTATATTAAAACTTTCATTAGATATGGCAAAAATAATTGCAGGAAAAGAATTTCAATTAGAAGATGGGATTTTACAATTAATTGAACCTATTTTAGAGGATTCTATAGGAGAAGAAAATATAATAATAAAGTTTAATCCTACTTATAAAGAAAAAATAATGGAAAAAACAGATTATTGGAAGAAGGCTTATAGATTAAAAGGTGAGATATTTTTGTTAGAAGATCCATTTATGGAAATAGGAAATGCTGTAATTGAAAAGAATACTGGAAAAGTAGTTGTTGGAATGGATGTCGCTTTAGAAAAATTAGAAGAAGCCCTTTTTAAATAAGATAGGTTGGTGAAAATTATGATAGACATAGATTTTAATATTCTAAACAAAAGAATAAGTGAGATAAACCCAACTTATTGTGAGGGAAAAGTAAAGCAAGTTATAGGATTAACTATAGAGGTACAAGGAATTAAGAGTTTTGTAGGTGAATTATGTACTATTTATAATCAAGAGAATAAGCCTATAAGCTGTGAAGTTGTTGGTTTTAGAGAAGATGCAGTTTTACTTATGCCCTTAGGGGAACTTATAGGAATTGGACCTGGATGTAGAGTAGTTCCCGAAAAGATACCTCTAAGTGTAAAATGTTCAGATGAACTTTTAGGTAAGGTTTTAGATGGACTTGGAAATCCATTAAATGAAGAAGGAATTTTAAATGGGGAGAGATATTCTTTAGAGAATGATCCCCCAGATCCTTTAAAAAGAAAAAGAATAAAAGATATACTTCCAACAGGTGTTAGAGCTATAGATGGTTTTTTAACTGTTGGAGAAGGCCAAAGAATAGGGATATTTGCAGGATCGGGAGTTGGTAAGAGTACTACTTTAGGAATGATAGCAAGAGAGGCTGAAGCAGATGTTAATGTTATTTCTTTAATAGGTGAAAGAGGTAGAGAAGTTTTAGAATTCATAGAGAAGGATTTAGGTCCTGAAGGAATGAAGAAGTCTATTGTAGTTTGTGCAACATCTGATAAACCAGCACTTATTAGAATAAAGGGAGCATTAACAGCTACAGCTATTGCTGAGTACTTTAGAGATCAAGGTAAAAAAGTTATTTTAATGATGGATTCTGTTACTAGATTTGCTATGGCTCAAAGAGAAATAGGACTAGCAATAGGAGAACCACCAGCTCAAAAAGGATATACTCCATCAGTTTTTGCTAAATTACCAAAACTTATGGAAAGGCCAGGTACATCTGATAAAGGATCTATAACTGCTTTTTATACAGTTTTAGTAGATGGAGATGATTTTAACGAACCTATAGCAGATGCTGTTAGAGGTATATTAGATGGACATATAGTTTTATCAAGAGCATTAGCCCATAAAAACCATTATCCGGCAATAGATATATTAAATAGTGTAAGTAGACTTATGTCTAATATAGCTAGTAATAATCATAAAGAAGCTGCATCAATAGCTAGAGATTTGTTAGCAACCTATAAAGATTCAGAAGACTTAATAAATCTTGGTGCTTATGTTAGAGGAAGTAATCCTAAAATTGATACAGCTATAGATTATAATGAACTGATAAATAGATTTTTAAAGCAAGGTATAGAAGAAAAGTCAAATTTTGAAGAATGTATATTAAATCTTACTTCTATGTTTAATAAATAGAAAGAAGTGTAGTTATGGCCAAAAGATTTGAATTTGGATTAGAAAAGTTATTACAAATTAGAGTGGAAAAAGAAGATGAAAATAAGAGGCTATTTACAGAAAGTCAAAGGGAGAGAGAAATAGTAAAGGAGAAACTTAAGAGCCTAAAAGAGAGTTATAGTAAATATAATGGAATAGGTTCTGGAGATTCTGCTGCTTATCAAAAGATTAAGAAAAATTATTTATTTGCTCTTAATAAGGGGATTGATAGTACTGAAAAAGAAGTTGCCTTAAAAGAAAGAGAAGTAAACTTTAGAAGAGAAAATTTAAAGAAAAGTCAAATAGAAAGAAAAACAGTTGATATATTAAAAGAGAAGCAGAAAATAGCTTATATAAGAGAACAAGATAGAATAGAGCAAATATCGAATGATGAATTTGCTTTGTATGCATATATGAGAAATCACCGAAAGGAGGTGAAATCATAAATGATAGATACAAATGCATTTATAAATTTTAAAACTAATGAAGTAGATGTAAAGAAGATTTCTACTAGAAAAGATAGTTTTAGTAGAAAAAGAGATTTTAAAGAAACTTTGAATAATGAAGTAGGAACTAAATTAAAGTCAAATGTAAATTTAGATAATAATAAGGAACCTATAAAAAATGAAGTTGTAACAGTTAAAGAAACTACGAAAAAAATTGAAAAGGCTTTTGAAGAGTTAAAAGATTTCCAAGGAAATAAAGAAGATACTGATTGTCTTGAAAATATTACGCTTTTATTAGGTGAATTGATGCAATCTAAAGAGTTCCAAGATGTTACTTTAGATAATCCAGAAATTAAAGATGAAATTAATTTGATTTTAAAAGATATATTAAAAAGTGATGAAAATTCAGTATTGGGTAAGGATGTATTAAGGCTAGATCTAGAAGAATTTCGTAGTAAACAAGATATTCTAAATGAAGCTGTTAATTTAACAAACAATATATTGGAAATGATTAATTCAAATGATTTTAAAAAAGTTTTATCAGATGAAGATAGTAAAAAACTTAATGCTATTTTAGAGATGTTAAATGAAAAATTATTTTCAGAAGATGCAAATAATTTAAATTTAGCAAATGAAATTAAGAATGAGGAAAACTCAATTATAAGCAAAAAGCATTTAAAGGACTTTGATTCAAAATTAGAAAAATCAGATGAAGAAGTTAACTCAGTTAATAATAAATCACAAAATAATACTTCAATAAATAAATTTAATAAGTCTGATTTGGAAAAAGAAGCTTCTAAAGATAACGCGAATTTTGGTGAGACTTTAAAAAAGGAAGTTATTGATAGTAAATCTAATTCTAAAAGTTTATCAAAAGAAGATAAAATATTATCAAAAATTTTAAATGATGATAAAAATTTAGGATTAAATAAACTATTAAACAATAGATTTTCTTTAAATGATTTAGAAATTATAAAAGAGCCTGCAGTAGTTAATAAGCAAACTATGGATTTAGATATTATTAAAAATGTTAAATTCATGGTTAAAAATGCCATGTCTGAATTAAAGGTTAAAATTTATCCTAAAGAGTTAGGAGAGATGACTATTAAAATTCTTTCAGAAGAAGGAATAATGAAAGCTGAAATAAAAGCTACATCAAAAGAAACTTATAATTTATTAAACTCTAATATAAATGATATAAAGAAAGGCTTAGAACAACAAAACATAAAAATACATGATGTTAATATAGGCCTATATCAAGAAGATGCTACTTTTTATAATGGAGAAAACTTCTCAAACTCACAGAATCAAAATAAGAGTAAAAGAAGTAAAAGCAATTTATCAGAAATTACATCTTTAGATTCTGTCCAAGATGATGAGATAGTAAAAGATGATAATAATGTAAACTTATTAGCGTAGGAGAGATAAATATGAGTAATGTAATTAATAATAATTATGGTGCTAGAGCTACAGAAAGAGGAACTAAGATAATGAAACCTGGGGAAGACATGGACAAAAATGCTTTCCTAAAGATATTATCAGCAGAGTTGTCTAATATGGATCCTATGGGTAATAATGATTCAACTCAATATATAACACAAATGGCTCAATTTGCATCTATGGAACAAATGAGTAACTTAAATAATACTATGTCAAGTTATGCATCACATAGTCTAGTTGGAAAAGGTGTAACTATGAAATCAGTTGATTCAGATGGAAAACCATATACTGGTGTAGTTAAAGCTGTTACAATTCAAAATGGAAAAACTACTTTATCAGTAGAAGTAAATGAAAATGGTCAAAATTCATATAAAGATTTTTCTCTTGACGATGTTATAACAGTTTTAGATGTGCCAGATTATTCTATTCCGCCATTAAATAATATGAATGGAAATATGTCATTTTTACTTGCATCATCATTTATAGGAAAACATGTAGAACTAAATGAACAAGATGATAATAAGAAAAATATTGAAGGTGAAGTTCTTAGTGTAATTAAGGAAAGTGGATTAATAAAAGTAAAAGTTAAACTTCAAGGATCTGAGGAAATAAAAGATTTTGATTATGATAAAGTAATTAAAGTTACTAAATAAATAAATCTAAAAATAATCTAATAAATATTTTATTTTTAGATTTATAAGAATGTAGGTGATTTTCATGGGATTTAGAATAGTAAATGGAAGCCTATATCCGGTGGACAATCTTCAAGCACCTATTCAAAATGATAAGAATAGAGAATTAAATAGTAAAAATAGCACTTTTAAAAATATTTTAGACAAAACAATAGGTAATAGCTTTACATATACTCTTTCAAAGCATGCAGTAGAAAGATTAAAATATATTGATTTTTCAAATAAAGATATGAAGGCTATAGAAAAAGGCTTTCAGATGGCTGAGAAAAAAGGCGCAAAGAATTGTGTGATGATATATAAAGATACAGCATTAATAGCTAGTGTACAAAATAAAACAGTTATAACAGCTGTAGAAAAAGAAAGAGCTAAGGAAAATGTTTTTACAAATATAGATAGTGTTGTGATTTTATAGGCTGGACCTAATATGTAGGAAGCCGAATTCTTGTGGAATGATAGAAACAAGAATAAAAAGAGAGAGGTGTAATTAAGAAATGTTAAGATCAATGTATTCCGGTATTAGTGGAATGAAAGTAAACCAAACAAAATTAGATGTTATAGGTAATAATATATCAAATGTAGGAACAACATCATTTAAATCATCAAGAGCAAGATTTAGCGACATGTTAAGTCAAAATATGTCTAGTGCAATGGCTCCATCTAAAAATCAAGGGGGTGTAAATGCTAACCAAGTAGGACTAGGAGTTCAACTTGCAAGTATAGATTCAGTTATGACTCAAGGGAATTTACAACCAACAGGTAGATCACTTGATATTGCAATAGATGGTGATGGATTCTTTATGGTAAGTAAGGGTCCTTCAATTTATGGTGAAAGCTTAGAAGTAAACCATAGAGCAGGAGCTCATAATATAACACAACAATCACTTGCTAATTCAGATTCTGAAATAATGTATTCAAGGGATGGATCATTTATATTAGATGAACAAGGTAATTTATTAACTGGTTCAGGATATAGAGTATTAGGTTATTCATTAACTAATGATGATAGTGCTAAAGAAGCTACAGGTAAACAACCTACTTTAGTTTCAACTGCTGGATTAGATTTTAGATTTGGACCTGGATCACAATTAAATGGATATAAAGTTGTATTAGGTGATATAGGACCTGGAACAATAACTTCAGCAGATGTTGATAAGTCAGAAAAGAAGATAGTATTAAATGGGGATTTCTCTACACCAGGAGCATTAACAACAACTCAAATTGAATCAGCAATAAATAAAGGTATATCATCAGCTGGTTTTTCACAACAAATGTTTGTTTCAGGTAAGCCTGTAAGTATACCGGATTTAGCTTCAGAAAGAGTTGCAGGTGGGGCTGATGCAACAGCACCAGGAACTGTTTCAATAGGAGGATTTGCATTCCAATTAACTGAAGGTAGTGAATTAAATGGATATTCATTTGAAATAGGAAAAATAGGAACAGGAACACCAACTAAAGTAGAAATTAATAAAGATAATAAAAAAATAAAAATAGATGCTGACTTTGTAACAAAGGGAGCACTATCAGGAAATGTCTTAAAGGATGCTATTAATAGTACTTTAGCAGCAAATGGATTTAAACAAACAGTTGGTAACTTCTCAGGTTCACCAATGAACATATCACAAGTTTATGGACAAACAGACGAAAGTGGATCAGTAGAAAAGAAACCTGAAAATAAATATATTGATTCAACTGGAAAAGATACATCAGACAAAATGGGTGGTTTAGACCTTACTTTTGAAAATGGTGCTGGCTTAAATGGATACAAAATTAAGTTAGGAGATACAACTGCAGGTATATCAACAAAAGTATCTTTAAATAAAAATGATAAAATCATAACAATAAGTGCTGATTTTGACAAATTTGCTACTATTAAAGATGATATTAAAACAGCATTTAATAATGAATTAAGTAAAAATGGAATTCTTTCTCCTAAACTTGAAAAAATAGATGGTACATATGATGCCAAAAAAGCAAAAAATATATTAGTTTTAAATAATGGTAAGGATCTTAAATCACCAAAGGCAATCGATATAGCAGGAGTATCTGTAACATTCCCTAAAGGTGATACTTACAATGGATATTCAGTAGAAATCGTTGATGTTAAGGCTACAGCTTTATCAGTAAAAAAAGATGCTGCTAGTAAAAAAATATTAATATCAGGTGATTTTGTAACGCCAAATGAAGTTACTTCTCAAAAGCTTGCAGATGCGATAAATACGGAATTAGGAATTGGTTTAACTGATAGTAATAGAGTATTGGTTTCAGGAACTCCTAAGGTGTTTACTGGTTTAACATCTCAAGGAATTGATGGTGGTACTGATTTACAAACAGCAGGTTCAGTAAATATTGCTGGAATGGAACTTGAATTTACTCCAGGAGCATCTTTAAATGGATATAAGATTCAAATAGGTAAGGTAAATGCAGGAACTAAAACATCAGCTAATATAGATACAACTAATAAAACAATAGTTATAAATGCTGATTTAGTAAGTGGTTCTGGAACTTCAGCAGCAATGATTCAAAATGTAATTAATGAAGCACTACAATCAAAAGGTATTAACCAAGCTATTAAAGTCTCAAATCAACCAACTCAAATAAGTGGTATAGAGTCAGCAGCTACTGGTGGTGGTACTCCAGTACAAAGTTTAAATGAAGATGGATCTATAAACTTTGTTGATGGAACAAAAGAGTTAAAATCATATGATGGAAATTTAAAAACTCTTAAAATTCCAGATAAGGTTAAAATTCCAGGAACAGATCAAGAACTAAGAGTTAAGACATATACTATAGATAAAAATGGAATAATAAATGGAGTTTTAGAAGATGGTAGAGTTGCGGCTCTTGGACAAATTGCCATGGCAAGTTTTAAAAATCCAGAAGGCTTAACAAAACTAGGCGGAAACCTATATAATTCTTCAGTTAACTCAGGAGAAGCTGTAATAAAAAGTGGTGTTGGAACTTTAAATGATGATAATTCAAAAGGATACGGCTCCAACTTACAAGGTATGCTTGAAATGTCCAATGTAGATTTAGCAGAACAATTTACAGACATGATAGTTTCAAGTAGAGCTTTCCAAGCATCAGGAAAGATGATAACAACAGGAGATGAAATATTACAAGATATAATTAACTTAAAGAGATAATTTTATAAAGAATAGTGCAATGATTTAGCATGATAGTAATATCATTGCCTATTCTTACTCATTTATAAAAGGTGGGAAGAGAAGAAATGATTAATTTAACAGGTATGAATAATGTAGAACTTATTTTAAATGCTGATCATATTGAAAAAATTGAATCAGTTCCAGAAACAGTAATAACTTTAGTATCTGGAAAGAAGTATTTAGTACTAGAAAGTACTGACGAGGTAGTAGAAAAAGTTATTAGATACAAAAATAAAATTGTAACTTATAGGTTTTAGGAGGCATTATTATGAAAAAGTCAGATACATTAACCTTCTTTGGGTTATTGGTAGGTGGAATTTTATTAGTATATGGAATGATGGCAGGAAGTAGTTTAAGAATATTTTGGGATTTTCCATCAGTACTGATAACTGTAGGAGGATCGTTTAGTGCCGTCTTAATAACTTATTCTTTAAAAGAAGTAAAAAATCTAGGTAAATTATTTGTTGAAGCATTTAAAGAAACGAAAGTATCAGCACAAGATATAATATTACAATTTACAGATCTATCAAAAAAAGCTAGAAGAGAAGGACTATTATCATTAGAAGATGATATTTCAGATTTAAAAGATGATTTCTTAAAAAAGGGTCTTCAAATGGTAGTAGATGGTATAGAGCCAGAAACAATAAAAGAAATATTAGAACTTGAAATTGATGAAATGGAAAATAGACATATGAAAGGTTCAAGTATATATAGTACTTGGGGAGTATATGCACCAGCATTTGGTATGATAGGTACTCTTATAGGACTTATTCAAATGTTACAGAACTTAACAGATGTATCAAATATAGCATCAGGTATGGGAAAAGCATTAATTACAACTTTCTATGGTTCAATTTTAGCAAATGTTTTCTGCAATCCTATGGCAGCAAATTTAAAGAGCAAAAGTGAACAAGAAGCTCAAATTAGACAAATGATGTTAGAGGGAATACTTTCAATACAATCTGGAGTTAATCCAAGAATAGTAGAAGAAAAACTTCTTACATATCTTAAGCCAAATGAAAGATTAGCTTACTTAAGCAATACAGTTGAAAACAATGAAGGAGTTGTCAGCTAATGGCTAGAAGAAATAAAAAAATAAAAGTTAATGATGAGCCAACAGGAAATGAATGGTTAGCCACATATTCGGATTGTATTACTTTATTGCTTACTTTTTTTATACTTTTGTATTCAATGTCTAGTGTTGATAATCAAAAAATGCAACGACTATCTAATGCTTTCCAAACATTAATGAATGGTGAAAAAGGTAACACTATAATGGAGTACGACATGTACAATGGTGAGGTTCCTTTAATTGGAGGAGAAGCTGATATAGAAGTTAACGTAGATGAAGCTGCAAGAACAGAGCAACAAAAAATGTATATAGATGTTAAGAAATTTGTTGAAGAAAATGATTTATCATCTGTAGTAGAAATTGTAGATAGTGAAAGAGGCGTAGTAATTCAATTAAGAGATAACATATTATTTGAAACTTCAAGTTCTTCACTAAGAGAAGATAGTAAAGGAATATTGGATAAGATAAATTCTCTTATAGCGTCTATGGATAACCCAATTATAGTTGAGGGACATACAGATAATAGACCAATACATACAACGGAGTTTCCATCAAACTGGGAATTATCAGCTGATAGAGCAGTTAATGTTGTAAGATATTTTGTTGAAGCTAAGGGAGAAAATCCAAAAAGATTTACAGCAGCTGGGTATGGAGAATATAGACCAGTAGCACCAAATGATAGTTATGATAACTTAGCTAAAAATAGAAGAGTTAATATTTTAATAATGTCAAAAGACAAGGAGTGATAAAATGGCTATTGAAAAGGATAAAGACGGAAATAAAGGTAAAAAGATAATTGTTATAATTTTAGCTTTAGTAGTAGTAGGAGCAGCTACTTTTGCAGCAGTTTATTTTGCAGAAAGTAAGAAAG
This sequence comes from Clostridium septicum, assembly GCF_003606265.1. Taxonomy (NCBI): domain Bacteria; kingdom Bacillati; phylum Bacillota; class Clostridia; order Eubacteriales; family Clostridiaceae; genus Clostridium; species Clostridium septicum. The sequence continues at coordinate 577,239 of NZ_CP023671.1, read as the reverse complement.
TTTCTGCAGGTGAAGTAGTTATTGAAGAAAGTTACAATGATTTAGGTGAAGTTTTCATAAACCTTAGTGATGAAGGTGGAAGAAGATATGCTAAATTAAGCGCTTCAATTGGATATGATAAGAGCAATGAAGAATTAGGAAAAGAAATAGAAGATAAAAAAGTAGCAATTAGAGATACTGCAATATATTATTTTAAATCTTGTAAAGCTAAAGATTTTAATGCGGAAAGTGAAACTAACTTGAAAGGTGAGTTAGTTAAGAGAATAAATCAAAAGCTAAGAACAGGAGCTATAAGAGACGTTTATATAAAAGACATAGTAATTCAATAGGGAATATAGAAATATGGAATTTATATGGATGTGTGTAAGATTAATACTATCTCTAGTAATTGTATTGGGAGTTATGTATTTAACTTTTAAGGTTAGTGGAGATAGGATTAACCGAATTAATAGAAAGAATTATATTAAAGTATTAGAAAGATCTCAAGTATCAAAAGATAATTTTATTGTTATTTTAAAGGTTGGATCTAAGGGATATGTTATGTCCTCTTCTAATGGAAAAATGGAGAAATTACAAGATTTATCAGAAGAAGAAATTTTATCTATAGAAAATAAAAAGCTTGAAGAACAAAATCAATTAAATGAAGGATATGAAAATATAATTAATAAATTTAAACTGATTTTTAATAAGTACAATAAAAAAAATATACGTTAAAGGAAGAGGACAATGAAAAATAGGAAAAAATATTTTTTTATAATATTTTTAGCCATTGGCTTTATGCTTCTCCATACAAGAAGTGTAAGTGCAGAGCCTAATCCAATACAGGTACCAAATGTAAATATTTCTGTTGGAGGAGAAAATGGAACACCACAAGATTATGTGGATAATATAAAGTTATTAATAACTTTAACTATATTAACATTATTACCATCTATAATAATAATGATGACTAGTTTCACAAGAATTATTGTGGTTTTTTCATTTTTAAAAAGTGCTCTTGGAGCACAACAATCAATTCCAAATCAAGTATTAGTTGGATTAGCATTATTTTTAACTATATTTATAATGAGTCCTGTTTATGGAGAAATAAATGATAAGGCATTAAAACCATATATGGCTAATGAAATAACTCAAGAAAAAGCGATTGAAATTGGAACAAAACCATTAAGAGAGTTTATGTATAAACAAACAAGACAAAAAGATTTAGAATTATTTATTGAAACAGCAAAAATAAATAAGGATGAAGTAACAAAAGACAATGTACCAATACAAGTTATTATACCAGCTTTTGCAATAAGTGAATTAAAAACTGCTTTTCAAATAGGATTTTTATTATTTATGCCATTTTTAATAATAGATATGGTAGTAGCAAGTGTTCTTATGTCTATGGGAATGTTTATGCTTCCACCAGTAATGGTATCATTGCCATTTAAATTATTATTATTTGTGATGGTAGATGGATGGTATCTACTAGTAAAATCTTTAGTATTAAGTTTTGGGTAGGTGAGGAAAATGAGCGAAAATTTAGTAATTGGGGTTGTAAAGGATGCTTTATACACCTCATTAAAAGTTGCAGGACCAATATTGATAGTAGCAATTTTAATTGGTTTAATAATAAGTATTTTTCAAGCTACAACTCAAATTCAGGAACAAACTTTAACATTTGTTCCTAAATTAATAGGCATTGCAGCAGTTGGACTTATTCTTGGTAGTTGGATGCTTCATACTGTAGTATCATTTACTGAAAGAATTTTTGAATTAATTATTAGAATTTCAACTTAGGAGGTAGCTTAGTGATTGATGCAACCTACTTTTTAGCTCTATTATTCGTATTTGTAAGATTAACAAGCTTTTTTGCAATAACAAAGGTGTTTTTTCCAAATGGAACTCCTAAAACTTTAAAGATGTTTTTTTCACTTATATTTTCATTTGCAATATTAGGTGGAGTAGATAATTCGAATATAGAATTAATAAACAATAATTTAATGTTAATTATGTATATATTATCAGAAGCTTCTACTGGAATAATTTTAGGAATTATAACTAATTTAGCTTTTGAAGTAGTATTAATGGCTGGTAGTTTAATGGATGTACATATTGGATTGAGTATGGTTAGTGTATTAGATCCAAATACTAAAACAAACACAACTGTGTTTGGAAATTTATTGCATTATGTGTCAATGATAATCTTCTTTTTAATAGATGGACATCATATGATTATAAAGTCTTTAATAGAAAGTTTTATATTAGTTCCATTAGGTAAGAACATTTTATATAAAGAAACAATGATGGCTATTATAGATATTATAGCTAAGTATTTTGCTATAGGATTAAAAATTGCAATACCAATAGTATTGATAATTATAATAACAGATATATCTATGGGACTTATATCTAGAGCAGTACCACAGATAAACGTTATGATTTTAGGAATGCCAGTAAAAATATTAGTAGGCCTAATTGCAGTATCAATATCACTTCCAATAGTAATTAAAGTTTTTATTAGCAGTATAAGTTATATACCGGAGATATTCAGAAAGATTATGACTGTAGCTCCTTTATTATTTATAATATCGGCAGATGAAAAAACCGAGGAAGCTACTCCAAAGAAAAAAAGCGATGCTAGAAAAAAAGGGCAAATAGCAAGAAGTAAAGATGTTGGATTAGCTTTAACAATGTTAACAGTAACATTAGTTATAATGGGACTTAGTACATTTTTAGTAAATACTTTAAAGGGAAATATAATATATTTCTTAAATGATGCAGGTGTAATGAAGTTAACGGAAGATAGTATTAAAGGAATAAACTTATTAGTAACAAGTAAGATGGCAGTTGCTATTATACCAATAGTAGTTCCTATTATGTTGGCAGGTGTAGTAGCAAGTTTAATGCAAACAGGATTTTTAGTAACAAAGGATGCTATAAAACCTTCTTTTGGTAAGTTAAATCCTATAAATGGATTTAAAAATATGTTTTCTAAAAAAGCTATGATAGATTTAATAAAAAATATTATTATGGTTTCTATAGTAGCTTTTATAGGATATTCATATGTTAAAGATAACTTTAGCAGTATAATTCAAATAGGTAATTTATATTTACCTACTCTAGGAGTAGAAGTTAAAAATTTAGTCTTAGGCATATTTACTAAAATAACAATACTTTTAATAGCATTAGCTGCAATAGATTATTTTGTTCAATTTAGATTATATAATAAAGACCTTAGAATGACTAAGCAGGAAGTTAAAGAGGAATATAAACAAATGGAAGGTGATCCTCAATTAAAATCTAAGATAAAACAAAAACAAAGAGAAATGTCTCAAAGAAGAATGATGCAGTCAGTTGGAGATGCAACAGTTGTTATAACTAACCCAACACATTTAGCAGTAGCGATTAAATATGAAGATGGTGAAAATGAGGCACCAAGAGTTATAGCAAAGGGAGCAGATAATATAGCAATGAAAATAAAAGAGCTAGCAAAAGAAAGTGAAGTTCCTATTATAGAAAATAAACCATTAGCTAGACTTATTTATAATCAAGTTGAAATTGATGAAGAAATTCCACAGGATATGTATCAGGCTGTGGCTGAAATTCTAGCTATGGTATATAAACTAAATCAAAAGAAGAGAAAAGTAACTAGAAAATAAAGGATGGGATAAGGGTGCTCGGAGAAAAGAAGTTTGATGTTAAGAACAATTTAGACGTGTTAGTAGCCTTTGGTGTTATTGGTATAGTATTAATGATAATTATACCATTACCACCATTTATATTAGATATATTATTAGCATTTAATATAACTTTATCAGCGGTAATCATAATGATTACAATGTTTACTACTAACGTATTGCAACTATCAGTGTTTCCCACGTTATTATTGGTAACAACTTTATTTAGATTAGGTCTTAACATTTCATCTACAAGACTTATTTTAAGTGAAGGTGGAGCAGGAAAAATAATAGAAGCCTTTGGTGAATTTGTTATAGGTGGAAATTATGTAGTTGGAATTATAATCTTTTTAATTATTGTTATTATACAATTTGTAGTTATAACTAATGGTGCAGGAAGAGTATCAGAAGTATCAGCAAGATTTACTTTAGATGCTATGCCAGGTAAACAAATGAGTATTGATGCAGACCTTAATGCAGGTCTTATAGATGAGCAAATGGCAAAAGAAAGAAGACAAGATCTTCAATCAGAAGCAGACTTTTATGGGGCTATGGATGGGGCATCAAAATTCGTTAAAGGTGATGCTATAGCAGGTATTATAATTACTCTTATAAATATAATTGCAGGTATAGTAATTGGTGTAATGCAAAAAAATATGGATTTTGGACAAGCAGCAGAACTCTATACAAGACTTACAGTTGGTGATGGCTTAGTTGGTCAGATACCAGCGTTATTAATATCTACTGCATCAGGTATATTAGTTACAAGATCAGGAGCAAAAGATAACTTTGGTAAAACTTTCACTAAGCAACTTACAGCCTTTCCAATAGCAACAGGAATTGTTTCAGCTATTATGTTATTTTTAGCATTAGTTCCAGGTATGCCTAAGATACCATTTTTACTAGCGTCTATTGCTATGGGAATTCTATCTTACATGCTATATAAAGAAGAATTAAATAGAGAAGAAGCTGAAATTGCAAAAGTTGAAGAAGAGTACACTGAAATGGAAAGAAAAGAACCTGAAAATGTTATGAATTTAATTTCTGTAGAACCTATGGAGGTAGAAATTGGATATGGTTTAATCCCTTTAGCTGATGAATCTACAGGTGGAGATTTACTTCAAAGAATAGCATCAGTTAGAAGACAGTGTGCAATTGAAATGGGGATAGTAGTGCAGCCTATTAGAATAAGGGATAATCTACAAATAAAAACTAATGAGTATTTAATTAAAATTAGAGGAACTGTAATATCATCTTCAGAACTTATGCCTAATATGCTATTATGTATGGATCCAACAGGGGATAATTCTCAAATAGCAGGTATAAGAACAGTGGAACCTACATTCAAATTGCCAGCGGTTTGGATTAATAAGGATCAAAGGGAAGAAGCTGAAATAAAAGGACTTACAGTTGTAGATCCAACTACAGTTATGGTAACTCATTTAACAGAAACTATTAAGGCAAATTCTTATGAATTATTAGGAAGACAAGAAGTTCAATTAATAGTAGAAAACACAAAAGAAAAATATAGTGCTGTTGTTGAAGAACTTATACCGGATTTAATGACTATAGGTGAATTACAAAAAGTATTACAAAACTTACTAAGAGAAAAAGTTCCAATAAAAGATATGGTTACAATAATGGAAGCTTTAGCAGATAATGCAAGGGTTACTAATGATATAGAACTTTTAACAGAGTATGTTAGATTTGCACTTGCAAGAACAATTTGTAATCAAATAATAGATGAAAATAGATGTGTTACAGTTGTAACATTATCACCACAAATAGAAGAAATTATAGGAGCTAATATTCAAAAATCAATGCAAGGATCTTTCCCAGCAGTAGATCCAGATACTACAAGTAGAATATTAGAATCTTTAAGAGATGTAGTTGAGGGAGTATATTTCTTTAATAACCAACCAGTTATTTTAGTTTCACCAAATATACGTTCAGTATTTAGAAAACTTATAGAAATGGTATATCCTCATATAATGGTAATTTCATTAAATGAAATACCAAATGATGTTGAAATTAAAACAGAAGGAGTTGTATCTTTACAATGATAATAAAAAAATATTTAGCTAAAAATATGAATGAAGCTTTAATTAAAATAAGAAGTGAGCTTGGTAAAGATGCAATAATAATCAGTCAAAGAAAAGTGCGAGCAGCAGGGGTTAAGGGATATTTTTCACCTAAAATAATAGAAATAACTGCAGCTATAGAAAATAGTAAAACACCTGCTAAAAGTGAAGGAAGAAAATATACAAAATCTTCTAATGATTTTAATGAATCATTAGAAGATTTTAAAAAACTTATACAGAAGGGTCAAGATGGACTTAAAGCAAAAAATATAGAACAACAAGTCCATAAACCAGAAAATAAACAAGAAAATAAACTGGAAAAAAGTGAACTTGATTCTGAAGTTAAAGAGATTAAAAATTTATTAAGTAAAGTTATAAAAAATACTGAGAAAGAAGAAGATTTAATTTTAAAGAAATTAAAAGATATAGATATAGACGAAGTATTTTTTGAAGAAATAAGAGAACAGTGTTCTGATGATGTAAAGAATTTTGAAGAAGATTTTAATAAAGTATTATCAAAAGATATACATATATGGGATGGAGATTTAAATGGGAAAGTAGTTCTTGTAGGACCAACAGGCGTAGGAAAGACTACAACAATAGCAAAACTTGCAGGAAGACTTTCATTAATAGATAAGAAAAAGGTTGGTCTAATAACAATAGATACATATAGAATAGGAGCTGTTGAGCAGTTAAAAACTTATGCTGAAATAATGGGAATTCCATTTAGAGTAGTTATTACTTTAAAAGAGATGGAACAAGCAATAAAAGATCTAGAAGATTGTGATGTAGTTCTTATAGATACAACAGGAAGAAGTAGTAAAAATTATATGCAAATATCAGAATTAAGAGCTTATGTTAATAAAGTAAATGCAGATCATACAGCATTAGTTGTTAGTAGTACAACTAAAAATAGAGATTTAGATGTAATTATAAAAGGTTATAGTGAAATAGGATATGACAAAATAATAATTACAAAATTAGATGAAACAAGGGCTTATGGCTCTATATATAATATATGTAAAAAGTCAAATTCTAAAATTGCTTATATAACTACTGGACAAAATGTACCTGATGATATAAAAAGACCTAAAATAGAAGAATTGAAAAAAATTGTTTTAGGGGAGGAAAATTTATGTTAGATCAGGCTGAAAGCTTAAGAAAATTAGTAAATGGTGAAAAAAGCTCTGTAGATAAGAAAGCTAGAATAATAACTATTACCTCAGGAAAAGGTGGAGTTGGGAAAAGTAATTTTGTTGTTAATTTAGCTATAACCCTTCAAAAGCAAGGAAAGAGAGTATTGATTTTTGATGCAGACATAGGGATGGGAAATGATGATGTGTTAATGGGATTATTTCCTAAATATAATGTTTTAGATTTAATTAATGGAGAAAAATCAATAGAAGAAGTTATAGTAGATGGACCAGCGGGAGTTAAACTTCTTCCAGGGGGAAGTGGATTAAATAATATAGAAGATCTTCAAGAGCATGAAAGAGAAATATTCTTAAAGAAAATAGAAATGTTAGAAGGATTTGATTTTATTTTTATAGATACTGGAGCAGGAATAAGTAGAAGTGTTTTAGCTTTTATAGCTTGTGCAGAAGAATTTATATTAGTAACTACTCCTGAACCAACTTCCTTAACAGATGGATATAGTTTAGTTAAATCTGTTGATAGATTTAAAATAAAAACAAAGGCTAATATTGTTGTTAATAAGGTTTTTGATTTAAAAGAGGGAGAAAAAACATTCTATAAATTTAAACTTGCAGTAGAAAGATTTTTAAATATGAAAGTTAATTATTTAGGATGTGTTTATGAAGATAGAAATTTATTAATGGCAGTTAGAGAACAAGTTCCATTTGTAGTATCTTATCCAAATTGTGATGCAGCTAGATGTATTAGAAAAATAAGTAATTTAATTACACATACAAATAGTAAAGTTAATGGAATTGGAGCAAAAGGGTTATTTAAAAGGTTATTTGATATTTTTTCTTAGAGGTGAGGGTATGGCTAAATTAGAATTGAAGGTAAATAATAGATTAGATGTTATTAAAGGAAAGTGGAGATATAAGAGTATAGTGCAAGATATTAAAGATAACTGTTTACAAATAAGTGTTCCAGTTATTAAAGGAAGATATCTTACATTACAAAATAAAGAAGATATTAAAATAATATATTATGATAATAACTCTAATCTATTCAATTTTAATTGTAAGGTAATTGAGAGAGGTAAAGATGGAAATATAATTTATTATAAATTAAGTCTTCCTTATGATATAAAGAAAATACAAAGAAGAGATTTTGTAAGAGTTAAAATTTTTGAGTTTATAGAGTATAAAAAAGTAGGGGAAATATTAGAAGATAAAGAATATGAAAATACATCATATAGAGCTATATTATTAGATTTAAGTGGCGGGGGAATGAAAATAAAATCCAAAGAAAATCTAAATATAGGGGAGCTTTTATTGATAGACATTAATTATGATGATACAGCTGTTAAGGTAAAAGGTAATGTAGTAAGGGGTAAAAAGAAAGAAGATAGTTATTTTTATGGAATCAGTTTTCTAAACATAGATAGTAAAACAAGAGAGAAAATAATAAAAGTTGTATTTAGTATTATGAGAAAACAAAGAGAGTTAATTTAGAGGAGAAATATTTATGGAAAATCAAAGTGCTTTAGGAGATAAGGGAAAAATTATAGAAAATTATATACCTTTAGTAAAACATCTAGCATCTAGAGTAATGCTTGGTAAAACTAAATATATAGAATATGAAGATCTGGTAAGTTATGGTATAGTAGGACTTATGGATGCCATAAATAAATATGACGCTACAAAGGGTATGAAATTTTCTTCTTATGCAACAATTAGGATAAGAGGGGCTATGATTGATGAAATAAGAAAAAATAGACCTATATCTAAAGGTGCTATGGATAAGTTAGCTAAGTACAATGAGAGTGTAGAAAGATTACAAAATAAATTTATGAGAGAGCCTACCTTAGAAGAAATTGCAATAGATTTAAATGTAACTAAAGAAGATATTTCAGAAATAGAAAATTACATAAATTATATGTCAGTTGTATCCTTAGAAAACATAATTTATTCAGATGATGATGAAGTTACTATAATGGGGATAATAGAAGATAAAAATAGTCCATCTCCAGAGGAAACATTAGAAGATAAAGAAAAAGTTGAAATATTAGCTGAATGTATAAATAAATTGAAAGAAAAAGACAAAATTGTTTTGACATTATATTATTATGAAGGACTTACTTTAAAGGAAATAGGTTCAGTTTTACAAGTTTCAGAATCAAGAGTTTGTCAATTACATAGTAGAGCCATTAGAAATCTTAGAGCATTGATGAAAAAAATAGATTACATATAGAGAGGATATATAATGATTCCAGTTTTGATATTAATAATAGGGATATTACTTATTGGATTAAACTTAAAAGTAATAAAAAAAGAGGATAATTCATTTAATGATATTTTGAAAAGAGAAGAAAATAACAATAATAGAGATTATGATTTAGAGATTATTTCTATAAGAAAAGATATGGCTGAAAGTATCTTAGATATTCAAAAAGAAATGGAAAGTATGAAAATTTCTATTGAAAATATTAAGAAAACTAAAGAAAAAGACGATAATAACAGTGAAAATGTAAAATTATATGAAAATGGTGTTATATCTAACATTAAATTTCCGAATAACTTAAGTAAAAAAGATAAAACAGAGCAAGTTAAGGCTTTATTAAAGCAAGGATTAAGTGATGAAGAAGTATGTGAAAAATTATCTATAGGTAGAGGTGAAGTTTTATTAATAAAAGGATTATTGTAAAAATGAAAGAAACAGTGAATTTTTTTACTGATAGAAAAGTGCTTTTAGGAATAGGAATAGGAATGGTTTTAAGTACTATTTTAATGTTTGGATATAAACATAACGGAACCCTATCAAATGATAAAGTCGAAGAAAAAGCAAGAGCTTTAGGAATGCATTATGATGATGAATGCAAAGTAATATTTAAAGGGGATGAAAAAAAGTGATTAGAAGTTTATATACATCTGTATCAGGTTTAATTTCATTAGAAAATAGACAATCTAATATAAATAATAATATGGCAAATGCTAATACAACAGGATTTAAAGGCGATAATTTAGCTATTAAGAGTTTTGATGAAGTTATGCTTCAAAATAGGGATAAAGTATCTGGAAATAAAAATGTGACTCAAAAGTTAGGTACCCTAAGTTTAGGAGCTAAAATAGATAGTGTAGATACAATGTTTACACAAGGTATGTTAAAATCCACAAATAAGCCTTCTGATTTTGCAATAGATGGAAGAGGCTTTTTTGCAGTTAAAAGAGGAAATGAGACTTTATTTACTAGGGACGGAAATTTTAAAGTAGATAATGATGGATATTTAGTTAATTTAAGTAGAGATAAAGTTCTTGGAGTAAATAAAACTACAGGAGCAATGGAGCCGATTTTTGTAGGTAATAATAAATTTGATTTAGACAAATATAATAATCTTAATATAGGTGGAAAAATTACTCATACTTTATCTACAGCTGATTTTGAAGATTATAGCAAACTTAAAAAAATAGGTGACAATTATTATAGAGGAGATAATCCTGTATATAATGCTAGAGTAACAGTTAAACAAGGATATTTAGAAGCTTCAAATATAAATATAGCAAATGAAATGGTAGAAATGATGACAACAATGAGAAACTTTGAAACCAATCAAAAAATGATACAAACTATTGATGAAACTTTAGGAAAAGCTGCTAACGAAGTAGGATCAGTAAGATAGAGAGGAATTAGATTATGTTAAGAACTTTATGGACAGGAAAAAGTGGAATGATATCTAATCAAGAAAGATTAGATGTTATATCAAATAATTTAGCTAACTCAACAACAGTAGGATATAAAAAGGTAGAAATCGGATTCAGGGATTTGTTGATGGAATCATTAGATAGAAAAGGGGTACCTTTAAATAATAAAGAATCTGAAATAGGAACTGGTGTAAGAACATCAGATTGGTTTAGAAATGATTCACAAGGTAATTTATTAGCAACTACAAAACCTACTGATGTAGCTATTGATGGAAATGGTTATTTTAAAATTATTGCACCAGATGGTGAAATTGCTTATACAAGAGATGGAGCATTATCAATTGATGGATATAATAGATTAGTAGATAATAGAGGAAATAAACTTGAGATAAATTTTTTACCCGGATTTTCAGAAGATAATGTTAAATTTACAAAAGATAATTTTGTGATAGATAAAAGTGGTCAACTTTTTATAAATGAACAAGGAACACTTAAACAAGTTGGAGAGATCCCTTTATATACGGCAGTTGGAGATAAGGCATTTATGTCTATTGGAGATAATTTATTTAAACCAATGCCAGGATCAGAAGTAATCAGAGCTAGTGATTTTAATTTATACCAAGGTAAATTAGAAGCATCTAACGTAGATATAGCAACTGAGTTTGCAGATATGATAATAACCCAAAGAGCATTTGAGTTAAACTCTAGAGGAGTAAAAACTGCAGATGAAATGTGGGGAATGGTAAATAATTTACGTTCTAAATAATAAAAAAGCATCATCTTTTAGATGATGCTTTTTTCATTATGAAGATGTTATTGAAGATGTTATTGGAGGAACAACTTGTTTCTTTCTTGATAAAACACCATCAAGGAAAGTCGTATTGTCCTTTAGGGTTACTTTAAATGCTTTCTCTACTATTTCAGGTCTTTCACCGGCAACTAGTATTTGAGAGCCTTCATTTAATATATCAGTAAGTAATAACATAACCATATCTAAATTAGCTTCTTTAGCCTTAGTTTCCATGTAAGCTAACATTTCTTCCTTAAGAGGCATAAAGCCTTCGATATCCATTGTATTTACTTGAGCAATACCAACCTTAGTATCTTCTATTGTAAAAGGCTTAAAATCTTGGTTGAATATTTGTTCAACTGTTTTACCCTTTAAAGAAGTACCAGCTTTAAACATTGCTTTAGCAAATTCATCTATATTAATATCCGCTATTTCAGCAAGCTTTTTACAAATATGTTTATCTTGGTTTGTACAAGTTGGACTTCTAAATAATAATGTATCTGAAATTATAGCTCCACATAAAAGACCAGCTGCTTGTTTAGAAGGTCTTATGCCATTTTCAAAGAAGCTTTTAGCAACAATTGTTGAAGTACTTCCAACAGGCTCATTTCTGAAGAATATAGGGTTATTAGTTTGTATATCAGCAACTCTGTGATGATCTATAATTTCTAATACTTCTGCATCTTCAAGTCCATCTACAGATTGACCCCTTTCATTATGGTCTACTTGAATTATTTTCTTTTTAAAGTTTGAAATTAAATGATATCTTGAAACCGTACCTAAAACTCTACCGTTTATATCAGTAACAGGATAGCTTCTAAATCTTGTTTCAATCATTATTCCTTTAATATCATCTACTAAATCATCAGTTGAGAATGAAATTAAGTTATCCTTAACCATAACATATCCAACTGGGATACTTTGTATTATAAGTCTTGATGCAGTAAATGAATCATAAGGAGTAACTATAATAGTTATATTTTTTTCCTTAGCTTTATTAATTATAGCATCAGTAGGAATATGAGAGCCTGTTATTATCATTAATGAGATATTTAAATCTAATAATGCATCTTGAGCTTCTTCTCTATCTCCAACTATTGCAATATCTCCTTCTTCTATGTGATCTTTCATACTTCCAGGTTGCATAGCAGTAACTGTTATTTTTCCAGGGAAAGATTTTCTTGATTCATCAACGTTTATTTCTTTTGCAGATAAAGTATCTACTATGTTATCAAGGGATGTATTACTTTTAGCTAGTATTCTATTATCCCATATATCCATATAACATGAAGTTAGGTTTGATATAGCTAAAACCCCTAGTAAATGATCATTTCCATCAGCAACTGGTAATGTTTTTATATTCTTTTCTTTCATAATGTGCCATGCTGTTTTTAATGAAATGTCAGGTGAAACTGGTGCTATATTATCAAATTGTAAATCTTCTACTTTAAGCTTAACAGTTTTTAAAAATCTTGGAGCTTCTACTCCAAAGTAATCAAGAATAAATTGAGTTTCTTGATTTACATTTCCTAATCTTACAGGAATAGCTGGTAGATCTCCTGTTTTATTCTTAAACTCTGCGTATGCATATGCTGCACAAATTGAGTCAGAATCTGGATTCTTATGTCCAGTAACATAAATTAAATCTTTCAAATTTATTGCCTCCTTAGTTAAATATTCATACATAATATTCTATAGATATGTTGAGTATTTGTAAAGCATCAATATAAAGTATATGTAGAATTTTGGCTAAATAATCAGAATTATAAAAGGAGAGTATTAAAAAATAAAAATTATTTAAAAAGATGGTTCTATTTTATGGATTTTTGATAATTAATTATTCAGTATAGTAAAAACTCCAAAGAACTTTTTATAGAACTTTGGAGTTTGTCTATTTATGAATAAATTATTCTACAATAACGGCAGTTCCATAAGCAACCATTTCAGAAGCACCAGCAGCTACGGTAGATGACATTAATTTAAAACCTAGTATAGCATTAGCTCCTAGTAATTTTCCCTCTTCCACCATTCTTTCTATAGCAATTTTTCTTGAATCATCTAGCATATCTTTGTAGGCTTTCATTTCTCCACCAACAAGGTTTCTAAAGCCAGCACCAATATCTCTACCAAGATGTTTGCATTGGACAGTGCTGCCTTGAACTATACCTTTTACTTCTTTAATATTTTTACCGGGAAAATCATTTGTAGTTAAGATTATCATAAAATACCTCCTATATTTGTAAAATGTATTATAAAGTATATTTTAAGTTTTAAAGTAATATTTGTAAAGTATTTAAAAAAATTCATATCTTAAAATTAAAAAAATATAATATATAGAAATCATATTAAGGAGGACAACTTGTGCTACAAGAAAGAGAAATAAGCAGAGGATTAACCACAAAAGAAGCGGAAAATAGGCAAAAAACATATGGATTAAATGAATTATCTCACAAAAAGAAAACATCACCAGTAATTATCTTTTTATCTCAATTTAATGACTTTATTACTTGGGTGCTTATTGCAGCTACTATAATATCAGGAATAATGGGAGACAAAGCAGATGCCATAACTATTCTTATTATAGTTGTTGTAAATGCTATTTTAGGCTTTGTTCAAGAGTATAGGACAGAAAAATCATTAGAAGCCTTAAAAGACTTAGCGGCTCCAACTTGCAAGGTTTTAAGAGATGGTGCTTTAAAAGTTATAAATTCAATAGAAGTAACTATTGGAGATCTTATAATTTTAGAGGCTGGAGATAGAGTTCCAGCAGATGGTACTTTTATTGAAGCTTCTTCAATAATGGTGGATGAATCACTTTTAACAGGAGAATCAGTTGGAGTATCAAAAGATACTAAAAAAGATAAAAATCAAGGGTATATGGGAACTACAATTTTAAAAGGTAGAGGGATTTTACTTGTTGATGGTATAGGAATGAAAACAGAAATGGGTAAAATAGCAGATCTTTTAGATAATATTGAAGAAGAAAAATCACCACTTAGAGAAAGATTAGATTCTTTAGGTAAGGTATTAGTTGCTTTATGTTTAGTTATTTGTGCAGTTGTTACTGTTTTAGGTATTTTACGTGGGAATGCAATTGGGGAAATGTTTATGCTTGGAGTTTCTTTAGCAGTTGCAGCCATACCAGAAGGACTTGCAGCAATAGTAACAGTAGCACTAGCACTTGGTGTATCAAGAATGCTTAAGAAGAATGCTTTAGTAAGGAAGTTACCGGCAGTAGAAACTTTAGGGTGTACATCAGTTATATGCTCAGATAAAACAGGTACTTTAACTCAAAATAAAATGACTGTAAAAGAAATATATATGAATGGAAGAATTTACGAAATTGAAAAAGAAAAGCTTACAAATCATACTATGATGATGAAAGCTTTAATTTATTGTAACGATTGTAATTACGATTTTAATGTTAAAAACATAGATAAGGCTCTTCATGGAGATCCGACAGAAACAGCTTTAATAAAAGCATTCTTTAAAGATGTACCATTGCTAGAAGCTTTTATATCAAATTCAAATAGAATTTATGATATTCCATTTGATTCAACAAGGAAAATGATGAGTGTTATTGTTAGAGAAGGAACTAAGGAAACTTGTTATATGAAAGGAGCACCAGAAAGAGTAATAGATAGATGTAGCTATATACTAGAAAATGGTGTAGTAAAACCTCTTACATCCCAAAAGAAAAAACAAGTAGCTGCATTTATTGAAGCTATGTCTAATAGAGCCCTAAGATGTATTGCAGCTGCGTATAAAGAAGAGGGGTTAGTAAAAAATGAAAACCTTGAAAAGGGGCTTATTTTCTTAGGGGTGGCAGGAAGTATAGATCCACCAAGATTAGAAGTTAGAGATGCTGTACTTAAATGTAAATTAGCGGGAATTCAACCTGTAATGATAACAGGAGATCATAAAAATACGGCATTAGCAATTGCAAAGTCTATAAATATTTGCAATACTGAGGATCAAGCAATAACAGGAGAAGAAATAGAAAAGCTAACTGATGAGGAATTAATGAAAAAGGTTAACAAAGTTAGAGTATTTGCAAGGGTATCTCCAAACCATAAGCTTAGAATAGTAAAAGCCTTTAAAAAACAAAATAAAATAGTTGCTATGACAGGGGATGGAGTAAATGATGCCCCAGCAATTAAAGAAGCTGATATAGGAGTAGCAATGGGAATTTCAGGAACAGATGTAACTAAAGAAGCTGCTGCAATGGTATTAATGGATGATAATTTTGCAACAATTGTATCTGCTGTAGAAGAAGGTAGAGTCATATATGATAATATAAGAAAGTTTATAAGATATTTATTATCATGTAATTTAGGTGAAGTTTTAACAATGTTTTTAGCATCACTTTTTTATATGCCAAATCCTCTTACTCCAATACAAATATTATTTGTAAATTTAGCCACTGATGGACTTCCAGCAATTGCATTAGGTGTAGATCCAGCAGATAAGGATATAATGAGACAACAGCCAAGAGAAAAGGGTGAAAGTATTTTTGCAAGGGGACTGTGGTCTAAAATTTTAGTTAGAGGATGTTTAATAGGTATATGTACATTATTAGCATTTATGACAGGTAGATATTATGAAATGGATTTAGTTACATGTAGAACTTTAGCTTTAACCACTTTAGTAATGTCTCAACTTTTACATGTATTCGAATGTAGATCTGAAAGACATTCTATATTCGAAATAAAGTTATTTACTAATCCATATTTAGTTGGAGCTTGCACTATATCAACATTAATGGTTTGTAGTATACTTTATATACCATTTTTATCAAGTATATTTAATACTGTTCCACTAATGTTTAATCATTGGACAATTGTATTGTTTTATTCAGGTGTAATTTTCTTGATAAATAGTGTTTATTTATTAGTAAAATCAAAGAAATAAAAAAAATCTGTATACACATAAAAAACAGTTGTATCCATACTAGATACATGATAGTATAATGGTATAGAATGGAAATTTGGGGCGATTAAATGAATTTTATAAGTACCAGGAGAAAATAGAAGAATTTTAAATCATCTACAGCAATAATAAATGGAATTTCTGTAGATGGGTGACTTTATGTTATAGAAAAGTTTCCTAATATTTTTAAAGATCTTAAAGAGAATATTAATTATAATTTTGATGATGCACAGACATGGTTAAAAGAAATATTTTTAGATTTATCTTTAAGAGAAAAAATAAATAATAATGGAAAAATATCTTTATGAAATTAAGGTGTATTGGGATGTAAAATATTTTAAATTTGATAATGATGGAGCAACGATATTAGAAGGAGACATAAATGAAGGGAAATTATTTAGTAATTGATAAAAGAGTATTGCCAGAGGTTTTTGAAAAGGTAGTAAAAGCAAAAAGATTAATAGAAGAAAGAAAAGTTAAAGATGTTACAGAAGCAACTAAAACTGTAGAAATTAGTAGAAGTGTTTATTATAAATACAAGGATTTTGTATTTGAGTTTTCACAAACTGATATTGGAAAGAAGGTAACCTTAAACCTTATAATAGAAGATAGAAAAGGAGCATTATCATGCATATTAAATTATATTTCTAATGAGGGTGGAAGTATAATTACGATTAATCAAGGAGTACCAATGAATAAAATGGCTAATTTAAGTATAACAGTTGATATATCAAATTTAAGGTGTGATTTGAAAAATTGGTTAAATGAAATAGAAAAGTTAGAATATGTTGGTAAAGTTGAATTTATAGCAATGGAGTAATGAATTTTATAATATATTAAATGCATAAATTATAATTCACCATATAAATAATTAAAAGATACTTAATAGCTTAGTAAAAGTAAGTTGTACTATTATAAATATTGTATTTATAATTTGCATTGATGATAAAAGTAAAAAAATTAATAAATTTTAAAGGCTTTATAATAATTCTTAATATTATAAGGCCTTTATTATTTAGATAATAATAGCATTATCTAATGTAACTATATTAGGAGATGAGTTAATTCCTTTTTTTATTGCACGTATTTTTATTTTGTCACCTGATTTTATTTTAGATAAATCTTCATCAGATTGAAATTGTATAGTAACCTCTTCAGTAGGACCTTCAGAAGTTATAATTAAGTTTTCAGTATCAATATCTTTAACTAATATGTCAACTTCTATGACATCTCTTTTATTTTTTGTAGTTAATTTAGATAAGCTTTCAAAAGTAACCTTATGAATTTTATTTTTTGAAATAGTTCTAACTATATTAGTTTTAGTATCAATTAATTTAAAAAAGTTAAAATGAAAACAAACTAAAATAAGTATTGTTAATAAAGATAAAAATAATAAACTTTTTTTCATAGAAAGCCTCCTTATAGATAAGATATTTCAAATTAATATAATTATACAGTATTCATAATTATATTTTAATAATTTAACCATAAATTTATATAAAATTATGCATATAGGTATTGAAAAAATATATTAATATGATATATTAAAACATAGTAAACATATCGGAGAACTGATAAATATACTTTGAATTATTAAATTAATTCTAGAGAATAATATTTATTAGATAGGAGGTAAATATTTTTATGGGAATTTATTTTGATAATAGTTCAACAACAAAGCCATATGAAGAAGTTATTAATGAAGTAGTAAGGGGGATGAGAGAGGTTTATGGAAATCCTTCTTCACTTCATGGCCTTGGAATAAAGGCAGAGAAAAAGCTTAATGAAGTTAGAGAGTATTTATCATCTACAATTAACTCAAGCAAAGATGAAATTTATTTTACCTCTGGAGGAAGTGAATCAAATAATTTAATTATAAATGGATTAGTAAAATCAGGACATCATTTAATAACTACAGTATTTGAACATCATTCAGTATTAAAGGTGTGTGAAAGATTAGAAAAAGAAGGAGTAAAGGTTACATATCTAGATGTTGATGAATATGGAAGAATCTCATTAGAAGATTTAAAAGAATCAATAACTAAGAATACTGTTCTTGTTTCTATAATGCATGTAAATAATGAAATGGGAACTATACAAGATATAGAATCAATAGGTAAGATTATTAAAGAAAATTCATCGAGAGCAAAATTTCATGTTGATGCAGTTCAATCATATGGAAAGTTACCAATTGATGTAAAGAAAATGAATATAGATATGTTATCAGTAGCAGGTCATAAATTTCATGGACCTAAAGGAAGCGGATTTACATTTATAAAAAAGGGAATAGTCTTAAATCCTCTTATAAGTGGTGGAAGTCAAGAATCTGGAGTAAGAGCCGGAACTCAAAATTTACCAGCTATTATGGGTCTTAAAAAAGCAGCAGAAATGGTTATAGAAAATATTGATTATAATTATAAAAAAGTATTAGATATAAAAAGTTATATGATAAGTAGATTAGAAAATATTAAAGATATAAGGATTAATAGCCCATTAGATAAAAATTTTACACCATATATATTAAATGTGTCTTTTAGAGGGATAAAAGCAGAAGTTTTACTACATTTATTAGAAGAGCAAGATATATATGTTTCCACAGGATCAGCATGTACATCAAAAAGTAGTATTTCAAAGGGAAGTTATGTTATGAAATCATTAAAGATTTCAAAGGCAGACATAGAAAGTGCTATTAGATTTTCTTTCAGTGAAGAAAACTCAAAGGAAGAAGTTAATAAGGTGATAGAGGTATTAGAAAATTCATTAAAGTTTTTAAGGAGAGTAAAGAGATGAATAGATTAATCTTAGTTAAATATGCATCAGAAATATTTTTAAAAGGATTAAATAGAAATAAATTTGAGAAGAAACTTAGAGATAATATTAAGAAAAAGCTTAAAGGTTTAGAATATGAAATAATAATAGATCAAGGTAGATATTTTATAAAATCAGACAATATAGAAGAAGCAGTAGAAAGAGTTAGAAAAGTATTTGGAATATCAGAAGTATGTATAGTTACAGAAACAAAAAGAGATATGCAAGCTATAAAAGAAGAAGCTTTAAAGAAAGTTAGAGAAGCAAATCCAAAGACATTTAAAATAGAAACTAATAGAGCAAATAAAGTTTTTCCTAAAACTTCTTTAGAAACTTCAAAAGAAGTAGGTGGATATGTTGTTCATCATATAGATGGAATTGAAGTTAATGTTAAAAAGCCAGAGTGTTTAGTAAATATTGAAATAAGAGAAAAAGCATACATATATACAACTAATGATAAGGTTAAAGGTGTTGGTGGACTCCCTTATGGAATTAATGGAAGTACAATGCTTATGTTATCAGGAGGAATAGATTCACCAGTTGCGGGGTATTTAATGGCAAGAAGAGGTGTTGAATTAAATTGTGTATATTATCACAGTCATCCATATACATCAGAAAGAGCAAAAGATAAAGTAAAGAATCTTGCTAAAATATTAACTACATATACAGAAAAAGTGAATCTTTATATAGTTCCATTTACAGAAATCCAAATGTCTATAATAAATGGGTGTAAAGAAGATGAATTAACTATAATTATGAGAAGGTTTATGATGAGAGTTGCATGTACAATTGCTGAAGAAAAGGGGATACAATCAGTTTCCTCAGGGGAAAGTATAGGGCAAGTTGCAAGTCAAACTATGGAAGGATTGATGGTAAGCAATGATTGTGCGGATAGACCAGTATTTAGACCTTTAATAGCAATGGATAAAACAGATATAATGGATATAGCAAGAGAAATAGGAACGTATGAAACATCAATTTTACCATATGAAGATTGTTGTACTATATTTGTTCCTAAACATCCAAAAACTAAACCTAGGGTTGATTTAATAAGAAAGTCAGAAGAATCTTTAGATATAGACAGATTAGTAAAAGAAGCAATAGAAAATACTGAATTAGTAATATTTAATTAATTAATAGAAAAAAGCTTAAAATTAAATTTTAAGCTTTTTTTATTTATCTTGCTCTCATTTTTGTTGCTTGTTGTCTAGCCTTTTTTAATTGACTATGGTCAAATGGGAATAAGTCCTTTTTAGTAGAAAGATTGGCTACATTTGATGCTATTATAACGTCAGAGTTTTCTTTACCTTTTTCACCAGAGATACCCATAATTATAACTTTATGACCTTGCTTTATATCAATAAATTCAGGTTTTTTAAACCATCTATTTTTCTTATATAATGCTTTAACTACACCTTTTCCAATATCTGATTTAACTATTAAGTTAACTTTTAATATTCTAAAAATACCTAATATATTTTTTTCTTCTAATTTAACTGATAAAACGGTACCAGAAGCACTAGTCATTCTATCTCCATATTTTTCTAGATATGCATCTGAAAAGTATTTAGTCATTTTATCTTTGAAACCCATAATAAAAACTCCTTTATATATACAAATATTAAAAACAAAATTATATATTATATCAGAATGATTATAACATACTTTATATTTTTATTAAATAGGAAATTATTATAACCATTACATTATGAAATTAATGTAAATATAAATAATTAAATTATATATAGTATAAATTAGACAAAATTTTAATATATATAATTAATTAAGTATTTAAGAGGAGAGAAGTATGAATTTAGATGTTAAGTTTAGCAATAGAAATGAAAAAAAGATAAATTATTTTTTAGATAAAATACACTTAAGTTATGGAGAGGAAATATTAGATGTAGGAACAGGTGATGGAATTCTAATACCATTTATAATGGAAAAGTGTGGTGATTGTAAAATTGATGCTGTAGATATTTCAGATGTGATGCTAGAATTTGCTAAAAGTAAATATGGAAATTTGCCTCAAGTGGTTTTTAAAAAGATTAATGTAGAAAATAATAAAATTACAAAAAAGTATAATAAAATAATTTTATATTCAGTATTTCAATATATACAAAGGAAAGTAGAAACTATATATAATCTTGTAAATGAAAATCTAAAGATAGATGGGAAATTAATAATAGCTTATCCAAATAGCAGAAAATACTTGAATAATTTACATAATTCAAAGAGAAAGTATTTAAATGAAGATAGACTAATAGATGTAAATCTTCAAAAAAATCTATTTAAGCTTGCAGGTCTTGATGTGGTAGAGGCTTTTGAAAATGATGATATGTATTATTTAATAATAAAAAGGGTTCAAAGCTAAGTATATAATAAATAAAGAGTATATTTATAAAAACAATATACTCTTTATTTATTATAATTATTTTGAGGTAATGTATTTTTCATATAATCCATTTAATAACTTTAAATGATGTTCTTCATCTAAAATTATTCTATTTATTATTGCAATTATGTTTTCATCCTGTATTTGATTAGCTGTTTTTCGATATTGAGCAATAGCAGCTTTTTCAGATTCAATATCATAAGTTAACATTTCTTTTAAAGTAGTTCCATATTGAACAAAATTAGGAGACCAATTTAATTTTTTATTTTTTTTATTAATCCAATATCCAGGATCACCACCTAAGACAACTATTAGTTCTCCAAGAATTTGCATATGATGCATTTCTACTTCTGCGATACCCATAAGTGTCGGAGTTACATCAGCATAATCTTCAAATAATTTAATCTCATGATAGGTATATTGAGTTATAGCTGAGAATTCAGATACCATTCCGGCATAGTTTATTTGGATTAAGTTAGCATATTGTAAGTTCTCAGTGTCAACCTCTATTTTAGGATAAGGTAAATCAGCATTAAACTGTACGGGAACCTCTTTTAAATCACTTCTCATTATATACTCCTTAAATTAATTATTAATAATTACAGTATATGCACGGATATATATAATGTAACTATAAATTATGGTATAAAATATTTATAAATAGGATTTAAATTGGAGAAAACATATAGTAATATACTATTAAGAATATTGTTAAAAAGGAGAATAAAGGTACATATGAATATTTTATTTGATGAAAAGGCAAAAGAGGGATTATTAGAATTAGTAAATAACGGAAGTAATGATTATGTTAGGGTAAAGGTGGCAGCTGTTGGATGTGGAAAACCTGCTTATGATATTTATTGCGATTATAAATCACAAAATGATATAGAAGTAGAAATTAATAGTATAAAATTTGTAATAGATAAAAAAGATGAAAGATTATGTGATAATATAGAAATTAAATATGATAAAGATATTTATAATAATGGATTTTATATAAGAAGCTTATAAAGTACTATAAAGCTTTTAAATAGCAGAATCAAAAGCAAATTGTCAAAAAAACTTCAAAAATTATTACTTTATAATAAGCAGAAGATTAAAAATAAATAATAATCTTCTGCTTAAATTATATTCTTATTAGTTAATTTTTTGTTTTAAATATATAGTAAGTAACATGTAGGTATAGTTGAAATATTAATGGTATATTTAAGAACAATTATGTAATGTTATGAATATATTATAGTACACAAAAGAAGAAGGTGATTATATGTGTTTTGGTGTTGGATTTAATAACAGATGTTGTTGTTGCTGTTGTTGTTGCAGAAGACGTAGAGGACGTAGAAGGCGTAGAAGAAGTTTTTAATATAATAATTAATTTCTTATAATTAATAAATTGAAATACCGTATTATTCGAAATGAGTATGCGGTATTTTTTTATTTACTCAAAAAGAAAATTGGTAAATAAATAATTACTTGCAAAATATGCTTACACAAAGACGTGTTTTATAACTCTCATTTAAAAGTTGAATCAATAATAAAAATCTATAATGATTCATAAGAAATATATAGTAACCAAATTGACATATTATTAATATTATATAGTATTAGAAAAATAGGAGGTATTTAAATTATGTTATGTTCTGAATCAACACAAACTCATGTTCATGAATTTGTTGGAAGTGTAAAATTAGCCGAATTTGGTGAAGATGTTCATAATCATCGTTTTGCAGGAGTTTCTGGAGAAGTTATTCCCGCAAAATGTGGTCATAGACATCGTATATGCACAAAAACAGATTTTTTTAATAATCACTTTCATAAGATTAATATAATTACAGGTCCACCAATACCAGTAGGTAATGGTAGACATGTACACTTTGTTTATGCATGCACAGAGATGAGTGATGGTCATAAACATCAATTTATAGTTGCAACTTTGATAGAAAATCCTATAGGAAATAGTGTAAGATGTTAAGATAAAAAATAAAATATATAGGTAGTCATAATTTCTATAAGGATAAAAGTAATATTATGGCTACCTTATTTTTATTTACTTAATTTAAAAAATAAATCAATCCATATATTAATTTGGAAATTTATAAAATATATAGTAAAATATAATAAAGAGAGGATAAAAAGGGGGCTATATTGTGGAAAATTATCAAAGAAAAATATCTTTAGAAAGAGCAGAAAAATTAAGAAATAATATTCAAGATTATTTAGATGTAAAAGACTTAATTAGATGTGGATTAAGGGAAAATGAAATTTTAAAAATAAAAGAAAGAAAAAATAAAATATTAAATTATTTTGGTGCCAGTGAAAAGGAATGGAATGATTGGAAGTGGCAGCTGAAAAATAGGATAGATAATGTAGACGTTGTCAAGGGGATTATAGAATTAGAAGATAGTGAATTTGAGGCTATAAAAAATGTAGGTAAAAAATATAGATGGGCAATTACCCCATATTATCTTTCATTAATTGATGAAGATAAGTTTAATCCAATAAGGTTACAAGCATTACCACTTGGTATTGAGCTTGAAACAGATGGAGAATTAGATCCTATGAAAGAGGAGTTTACTAATCCAGCAGGTTGTATTACAAGAAGATATCCAGATAGGCTTATTATAAATGTTACTAACGAATGTGCTATGTATTGTAGACATTGCCAAAGAAGAAGGAATATAGGAGCTGTAGATAAGCATAAATCAACAAATAAGCTTCAAGAGTCAATTGATTATATAAGAGAAAATCCAGAAATAAGAGATGTATTAATAACAGGAGGAGATTCATTAACATTATCTGATGAAATGTTAGACTGGTTATTAGGTGAACTAAGAAAAATAGATCATGTAGAAATAATAAGACTTGGAACAAGAACTTTAGTAACAATGCCTCAAAGAGTAACAGATAATTTAGTAAAAATAATAAGTAAATATCATCCAATATATATAAATACTCATTTTAATCACCCATTAGAAATAACATCTGAAACTAAAAATGCTTGCGAAAAGCTTGCAAATGCAGGTGTTCCTTTAGGAAATCAAGCAGTATTATTAAATGAGATAAATAATGATAAATATGTAATGCGTCTATTAAATCAAGAACTATTAAAAATAAGGGTTAGACCATATTATATATTTCATGGAAAACACGTAAAGGGGACAACTCATTTTAACACTTCCATTGATGATGGAATAGAAATAATGGAATATTTAAGAGGATATACATCAGGACTTGCAATTCCAACATTTATAGTAAATGCACCAGGAGGAAAAGGTAAAACACCTATACTTCCACAGTACTTAATTTCAAGGGGAAAGGGGTATGTAACTATAAGAACTTGGGAAGGTGAAGTAATAGAGTATTCTGACCATGAAACTAAAGATTTTAAAAGTTTATTAATAAATAGATAATAGATAGTAGTATAAAAGGTGAAGTTTTCCAGCTTCACCTTTTACAAATTAAAGTTTAATAATATATTTCTTTGGATCTATTTTATATTCAGTTAGCATTTCTATTAAAGTGTCTCTAAAATCATTTTCAATAGATTTTTTACCTTCAGTTTTTATCTCAGAAATAATTGTATTAAGATCTTTATTATGTTTATAGTTTTTTATAAGTATATCAGCAGTATTCATTATTAAATCTTCCCAACCTTCTACTAATATATTGAATTTATCTAATTCAAAAGATTTAGGGTGTTTACCAGTAAAATCATCATGTATATATAATTTATCTTCATTATTAGAGATATTATTTAGTGAATCTTTAAAGTTAGAGTTTTCATCTTTAATAATATTACTATCTTTAATTTCTTCTTTTGCCCATTTAATATATTTATCTATACTCATACTAATTTCATGAAGTCTAATAGCAGAAGATCTATATTTACCACTTAAAGAAAAATTTCTATCAGATTTTATTATTTCATTAGATTTATCTTCAATTGAGTCTATTGATGATTCTAGAGTTTTTTGTATATTCATTAAAGAGTCTATTATATTTTCAGTGAGATGTGGAAATTCTTTAGATAAAAATTCTATTACAGTAGGATCTATTATTGGATAGTCTCCTTTTTTCTCAGCTTCAATATTTTCATTAGAATATTTTAAAAAAGAAAATTTTTTATTGGACATTTAATTACTCCTTTCATTACGGAATTTCTTAATTAAGAAAAATTACCATACTAATTATTAATATAAATATTAATTTTAAAATATAACATTAAATAGTAGAAAAATAAAAATATAAAGAGCTAATAACAAAAGAAGATATTTTTCATAGTATGTAATATAACTAACTTTAAGATAAATGGAGGCTATACCAATGAAAGTATGTTTAGAATTAGTATCTCCTCAAGGATGCACACCAGCTGAATATAATATAATTGTCAAACCAGATTGCAAGTGTAGTGGAGAAAAAATAAGAGAGAATCTACCCAAAGCACTATATGGCAACGATATTAAGATTAACTTTATAGTAAAGTGCTGTGACGAAGTATTAGAAGCACCGAGTGTACCTTGTGATAACTTATTTGCATTATCACAACCTATTTTAGTAAAGGATAGCAATCCTTGTAATTGTCCACAAAATGACGATGATTGCTGTTATTGTGATTTTGATAATTGCAATTATGATTGTAACTATGGATTAAATGAAGATTTTACATCAATGTGTTGTTGCTCTTGTTCTAAAGAAAAACATTATGCAATAATAATAAGATCCTTTAGTCCGATAATTTCACAAATATTATATAACTATCCACAAATGTATATAACAGATTGTAGCAAAACCGTTAAGTTAACATTTATTTTTGATAAAAATGGAAGTGTAAGTCCATGTTTACCATGTTGTAATGATTGTGGTTGTGGCTGCGGTGGCTGTGGTGGTTGCGGCGGTTGTGGCGGTTGTGGCGGAGGATTTGGAAACGGATTCGGAGGCTGTGGTGGTTGGTTTTGGATAATATTATTACTATGTTTTTGTTGGTAATTAAATAAGTATAAAACAAGGAAATGATTGTTTTAAAAGAAAACTTCTAGAGAATTTTCTCTAGAAGTTTTTATTATTAAGCAAGTATATTTAAGAAAATATTTTTAATTTTAATAATGGTAAGTTCTATTCATATAATTTCTAAAGGAAGTAATGAATTTTGAGAATAATATTTTTAATTCTTTCATATTTATCCCTCCAATATATTTTATAATATTAGTATATTAAATATAAAATAATAAATGAAGAGTTAAGGGAAATATGAAATTTTTAATTTGTTAAATTTTTTATCACTAAACAGAATAATTAATAAAATATTTGTTTTTATTACAAATAATATTAGTAATTTGTTATTTAAATATAAAAAGTGTTAAATTTCATTTTGAAATTATAATAGCATAAAATAATAATAATATAAATTTGAAAGTCAGGGCAAAATAAATAGGAACTTTATTAAATTATTAGGAGTGATATAAAATGGAATTAAAAGATAGTAAAACTAAAGAGAATTTAATGAGAGCATTTGCAGGTGAAAGTCAAGCAAGAAATAGATATAATATAGCCGCTGGAATAGCTAAAAAAGAAGGTTTAAATATTATAGAGAAGGCTTTTAATTATACTGCAGATCAAGAAAGAGCTCATGCAAAAGTATATTATGAGGCTTTAAATGAATTTTCAGGACAAAATATAGGTGTAGGGCCTGCTGAATATCCAGTTGATGTTTATAATAATACTTTACAAGCATTAAAGGCAGCACAACATAATGAATATGAAGAATGGGATAAAGTATATAAAGAATTTGGAGAAATAGCAAAAGAAGAAGGTTTTACATTAATAGCATCACATTTTAATAAAATTGCTACAATAGAAAAAATTCATGGAGATAGATTTGGAAGATTTGCTATAGAATTGGAAAATGGAAGTTTATTTAAAAAAGAGGAAGAAGTACAATGGATGTGTACTAATTGCGGATTTATATATGAAGGAAAAGAAGCACCTAAGGTATGTCCAGTTTGTAGCCATCCTCAAGGCTATTTTTTAATATTTGCAACTTCATTATTTGAATAATAAGAAAGTTTAATATCTTTATTAAAAGAGACTTTATATAGATAGACACATATAAAAAATGTCTACTTGTATAGAGTCTTTTTTATTTAATTAAGAAAATAATATTTATTAATATTAAACTTATGATGTATAATACTAGTAAAATAATTAGTAGGAGATGAATACATGTACATAGCATTTGGTAGAAGAGTAGTAGATAGTGAGGAAGTAAGAAACACTATAGTAGATAATTCAGAATTTAGGATAGTAAAAGATATGAGTAAAGGCTCCAAAAGAGAAGACATAGTTGCTTTTAATTTAAGTATAGATATTGGAATATTAAGAGAGGTATTGGAAGATGATTATGATTTAAATCAATTAAGTGAAGATGAATTATTTGAAGAGTATTTGTCTTTAGCAGAGGAGTTAGCTACTGATATAGAAGAGTTTTGTCCAGATGAATCATTAATAGATATTAAAGCTTATAAGCTTGACGAATCAGATAATGATATTAAACTAGTTATGGTAATAGCTCATGAAGAACTAGGAGAACCTAAACTTAGAGACGTTATGAAAAGACTTTTAACTCAAGTAGAATAAATATATAAGCTAGAAGATTTAATCTCCTAGCTTAATTGTTTTAGATAGGTTTAAAATCTTTTAAAGAAATATCTAGCACATTAAATGAATGAGTTAAAGAGCCAACAGATATATAATCTACTCCAGTTTCTGCATAGTGCCTGATGGTATTTAGGTTCATATTTCTAGAGCATTCAGTTAAAGCTTTGTTATTAATTAGTTTAATCATATCTCTAACCATTTCAACAGGCATATTATCTAAAATAATTATATCAGCACCAGATTTTAAAGCTTCTAGAACATCTTCTTTAGTTTCAGTTTCTACTTCTATTTTTCTAACAAAAGAAGATGTAGATTTTGCAAGTTCAATAGCTTTAGTTATACTACCTGCATATCCTATATTATTATCTTTAATTAATATACTATCAGATAATGAGTATCTATGATTTTAACCACCACCTATTTTAACAGCATATTTTTCAAATATTCTTAAGTTAGGAGTTGTTTTTCTATTATCTAATATTTTAGTATTTAAGTCTTCAATTTTAGTGATAAAGGCTTTAGTAATAGTAGCAATTCCACTCATTCTTTGAAGAAGGTTTAGAGCTACTCTTTCACCTAAAAGTATATTTTGGGCATTACCCTTTAAAATCCCAATTCTTTTGCCTTTTTTTAAATAATCTCCCTCATTAACAAATAGAAAAAACTCTACATTACCAAGTATCTCAAAGACTCTATTAAAAATAGGTAATCCACATATAACACCATTTTCCTTTAGAATTAATGAGGCAGTTGCTAAGCTATCATCTTTCACAATTGAATTAGTAGTTATATCACCAAAAGGAATATCTTCGTTTAGAGCATCTTTTATTATTTTATCAATTAATAAATAATTCATTATATCTATTATCAGCCTTTCCTTTTAAAAAATTTATAAAGTTATCATGTGTAATATCTTTATGTTCTATATTAAATGAAAAGTTAGATATTAAAGGAGTAATCTTGTTAATCAGGCTATTAATATTTAATGAACATCTCCTTGAAAATACAAGAGCCTCTAATAAAGATTTACTAGCAAGTCTGTTAGAACCATGTACACCAGTACAGCTAACTTCTCCTACAGCATAAAGACCTAATAGTGAAGTAGCTGAATCTTTATTGACTTTAATACCTCCCATACAGTAATGGTGAGCAGGAGAAATAGGAATAAGCTGTTTATCCAGAGAATATCCTTTTTCTAAGCACTTATTATATATATAAGGAAATCTAAAATTTAGGAAATCTTTTCCTAAATGGCGCATATCTAAATATACATAGGGTTTAGAATTAGATTTTTCTATTTCTTTTAATATTGCTTTAGAAACAGTATCTCTTGGTAGAAGGGGGGTTATAAAAGCTTCTTTTTTTAGATTAAGTATTTTACCACCTTCACCTCTAAGAGATTCCGATAAAAGTAGCTTATTTCCATTCTTATCTTTTTCGTATAAAACAGTTGGATGTAATTGAAGATACTCCATATCTTTTAGTTCTATATCATGATTAAATGCAATAGCTAGTCCATCACCAGTTGAAGATTCTACATTAGTAGATGAATTAAATAATCCACCAATGCCACCAGTAGCTAAAATAGTGAATTTTGAATAAATATTAAAATAAATATTATTAGATAAGAATAACCCTCCAATACAACGGGATTTTTTTATTATATCTATTAGTTTAGTATTTTCTAGAATAGTTATGTTTTTTCTAGATAAAACCTTTTTTAGTAGTATCTCCATTACAGCTTTACCAGTTTGATCTTTAACATGTACAATTTTATTAGTTTTATGTCCACCCTCTTTAGTATAGTGAAGATTATTTTCATAAGTATCAAATTTAACACCTAAATTTATAAGATTTTTAATGTTATAAAGAGATTCTTTTGTTAATATTTTAACAGCACTAGGATCATTTTTAAAATTACCAGCTAAAATAGTATCTTCTTGAAATGATTTAATATCATTTGAATTTAAAGCTGTAGATATTCCCCCCTTGAGCTAAATAGCTATTGCAATTTAGTAAAGTATCTTTGGTAACTAATATTATTTTTAAATTAGAGTTTAAGTTTAGAGCAGAATAAAGTCCTGAAATACCTGTCCCAATGATTAAAACGTCACAGTCTTTAATCATTTTTATTTATTTGAAAGAATATGCATATTTTTAAGAGATTTTAAAGCTTTTAATCTAGTATATTCATTTAAATTAATTTCAAACTCTTCTTTTAATATGCAGTTATAAAGATCTTGTAAGGTTATCATTTTCATATTAGGACAAATTATCTTATTTTCAGGTGATATAAATATTTTATTAGGACTATTAAGTTTCATTTGATATAAAACTCCTTCTTCTGTAAGAACTATAAAGCCATCTGAATTAGAAGTTACACTATAATTTATAATTTCAGAGGTACTTCCAATAAAATAAGATTGAGCCCTTACTTTTTTTCTACATTCAGGATGAGAAAGAACTTCAAATTTAGGATATTTTGATTTTAATTCAAGAACCTCATCAACATCTATTCTTTCATGAGTAGGACAGAAGCCTTGGTATAAAATAAAATTTTTATTAGGGCACTTTTCCTGAAGGTATGACCCAAGATTTCTATCAGGAATAAAGATAGTATCTTTTTCAGAAATATTATCTAGAATGTCTTTTGCTGATGAGGATGTTACACATACATCGGAATTTGCTTTTATATCTATATTAGAATTTATATAAGTAACTACTTTTGCATTAGGATTTTTTAGTTTTAGTTCATTAAGTTTATTTAAAAGGCCTATATCAGCCATAGGGCAAGTTGCATCATTATTAGGAATAAGAATTTTTTTATTTGGAGAAAGTATCTTAGAACTTTCAGCCATAAATTTTACACCACAAAAAACTATCAAATCAGCATTGGATTCTAAGGCCTTTTTACTTAAGAAATAAGAATCACCAACTATATCTGCTATTTCCTGTATTTCATCAGATTGATAAAAGTGGGCTAAAATAAGAGCATTTTTTTCTTTTTTTAGCTTTAGAATTTCTTTTTTTAGGTCCATTAAACTTTATACGTCCTTCCTTAAAATTTTACAAGTGTATATACGTAAGTTTAATATTTGATATTTTACATATCAACCCATTAATAGAAAAAAATATTTTTTTTAGGAAAACTGTAAGAAAGAAGTAAATATTTTGTTATGAAATTGACACAATTTTTATAGTATAATATAGGAGAATAATTAAATATTCTAAGAATAAAGGAGAGGAAAAAGTTTTATGGAAAAAATTCTCCAAGACAGAATACAGTTGACAATTAAAAATTATAGAGAAGCAAAGGATAGTTTAAGAAATGATGGTGACTTATTAAATCATTTTGCGTCATTAGTTTATGCACATTATGAAAAAGAAATACCTGTTGAGAGAGTAAAAGAAATACGAAAATATATAAAAGCTACATCTTCAAGAGTATCACCTTTTAGAGGAGATATATTATATATGTTGTCATTGCTTATAGCATTAGAAGAGGGAAAAGAAAAAGAATTAGTTAATAATATTTACGATATAATGAATTTGCTTATAGAAGAAGGATTTAAAGAGTGTGATCATTTAGTATTGGCATCATTTGTTGTTGCAAAGTATGGAAGAAATAAAGACAAATATGAAATTATTAGAAAAATTAAAGATGTTTATATTATATTAAAAGAGAAATACTATAATATAACTCAAGAAGATGATTATTTAGTTTGTGCTTTATGGGCATTAAATGATATTGATGTACAAACTATAGATGAATTTATTGAAGTTGTTTATGATCAAATGTCATCTTTACAAATTAAATCTAAAAATGGAATACAAGGTTTAGGCAATGCTATTATACTAAATGGATCATCTGGTGATATGTATAGAACTATTGAGTTTATACTTCAATTAGAAAAAAGGGATTTAAAAATTGCACAGCAATTTTTACCCGTTTTAGGAGTAGTATCTAATTTAACTCCAAGAAAAAATGTAGAAATAGTAGAAGGTGTTATAGATTCACTTTGTGAAGAAGAAGCAGAATATGAATATTATATGGATAAAGGCTTTAGAACTATAATTGCAATTTCAATAGTTGCTTTTTGTATGGTTTCTGAGAAAAGAAGATATATGGATGAGTTATTAGCTCATGGTGTATATTGCTTTATACAGTCAAAGAATAAGGGAATATTTGCCGAAGTATTAGCTTAGTGAGGTAATATGAATGAACAAAATAATTTTACATGTTGACATGGATGCTTTTTTTGCAGCAGTGGAGCAAATGGACAATCCTAATTTAAAGGGTATGCCTGTTATAGTAGGTGGAATTAGTGAACGTGGTGTTGTATCAACATGTTCTTATGAAGCAAGAAAGTATGGAGTTCATTCAGGTATGCCTATATTTATAGCACAAAAACTATGCCCTCATGGGATTTATTTAAAATCCAGATACTATAGATATAAGGAAATTTCTAATAAAATATTTGAAATTTTTAGAGAAGTAACTGAGTTAGTTGAGCCATTATCTATTGATGAGGCTTACTTAGATGTTACTAATAGTTATTTTAAAAATGGTTTAGAAGCTGCAAAGTATATTAAAAAAAGAGTTTATAGAGAATTAAGCTTAACTTTATCTATAGGAATATCATATAATAAATTTTTAGCAAAATTAGCATCAGATTGGAATAAACCAAGTGGAGTAAAAATAATAACTAAAGAAATGATTCCTAAAATTTTATTTCCATTGTCTATATCTAAAATTTATGGGCTAGGATCAAAATCTGTTAAAAAATTAAATGATATGGGATTTTTTACTATAGGTGAGTTATATGAAATGCCTATTAATTTTTATGTAGAGTATTTAGGTAAAAATGGGTTAGATATATATTATAGAATAAGAGGTATAGACAATAGAGAAATTAGTGTTTGTAGAGATAGAAAGTCTTATGGTAAGGAAAGAACCTTAAAAACAGATACTAATGACAAAGAAGAATTATTGTTATATCTTAAAGAATTTTCTTTATTTATTAGTAAAGAGTTAAAAAGTAAAAATATCAAAGGTAAAACTATTACAATTAAATATAAAACAAGGAATTTTGAAAGTCATACTAGAAGTAGAACATTAAATTATTATACTAATGATTATGATGATTTTTTTAAAATAAGTAGTGAAATAATAGAATTAGAAACTTTTAAGGACAGAATAAGGCTAATTGGAATGACTATCTCATCATTTATGGAAAGTTCGGAGGAACAATTAAGTATATTTAAATAAATATACGAAAAATTCGAAAAAAATAAAAAAAAACTCGATAAATTCCATAAAAATACTGTTAATTAATTGAGTTTTATTTTATAATTATAAATACTAAAGTAAATCTTTAGTTTTTTAGGGAGGTATCAGAATATGAATAAACAAGATTTAGCAAGAATGATTGATCACACATTATTAAAGGCAGAAGCAACAGAAGCTCAAGTAGAAGAGTTATGTAAGGAAGCATTAGAATATAAATTTGCTTCAGTATGTATTAATCCAGGAATGGTTAAAAAAGCAGCAGAAATGTTAGCTGGAAGTGAAGTAAAGGTTTGTACAGTTATAGGATTTCCTTTAGGAGCAACAACTACAGCTGTTAAAGCTTTTGAAACTGAAGATGCAATAAAAAATGGAGCAACTGAAGTTGATATGGTTATTAACATAGGAAAGCTTAAGGAAAGAGATTTAGAATATGTTAAAAATGATATAAAGGCAGTTGTTGATGCAGCTAAAGGAAAAGCTTTAAGTAAAGTTATAATAGAAACTTGTCTATTAACTGATGAAGAAAAAGTTATAGCTTGCAAATTATCAAAAGAAGTAGGAGCCGATTTTGTTAAGACTTCAACTGGATTCTCAACAGGTGGAGCTACTGCAGCTGATATTAAATTAATGAGAGAAACTGTAGGACCAGAAATGGGAGTTAAAGCATCAGGAGCGGTTAGAAGCCAAGAAGATGCGATGACTATGATAGAAAATGGAGCAACTAGAATAGGAGCATCAGCTTCAATTGCTATTTGTGAAGGAAAAGTTTCAAATTCAAATTACTAAGAAATAAAATAAAGTACGCAATTGCGTACTTTTTTTTATTTTAAAATTAAAATAAAAAAACGTTCCCTAAAATGAGTTATTAAGAATATTAATATAGTAATCAACTAATAAAGGGGGGGAACTGCTTCTATAAAACTATGGATTATACTATAGTTTTCTAGTGGGAAAAAATGAAGAAAGAATTAACTTTTAAAGAAGTAAAATTTGATATTAAGTTTAAAGAAAGTTTACAAGAGGAAGAGGAAATCCCAGAAATAAAAGATGCTTATAGAAAAATTAGAAGGTCATTAAATATAAATAAAGAAGGATATAATTTATATTTAATAGAAAACTTTTCAAAGTATAAGCTAAAAGAACTTATAAAGTATATAAAGGAGCAGTATAAGGGATTAAAACCTCCAAAAGATATTTGCTATATTACATTAGAAGATGATAAAAGACCAGAGGCACTTTTGGTTGGTAATGGTAATGGAAAGAAATTGAAAAAATCAGTTGAAGAAATAAAAAATTCATACATTGATGTAGTAGAGGGATTTTATACTAGTTCAAATGATGATGAAAAAGATACTTTAATAGATGAAATTCAAAGTAAAAGGAATGACTATATTGAAGATCTTATGGATATGGCAAAGGCTGAAGGGTTTGAGGTAAAAGTTACAACGAAGGGATTTGCATTTATACCATTAAGTTCTGGAAAGATAATGACTGAAAAAGAGTATGATGATTTAGAGAAAGTAAAAAAAGAAGAAATAGTGACAAAAGCTTCATTATTAAAAAGGAAAGCAGAGGGAATATTAGAAAAGCTAAAAGATATAGAAGTAACATCAATTAAAAAATTAAAAAGTATGTTTTATGATTTTCTACAAAATGAAATGGAAGATATAAAGGATGAAATATTACTTGAATTTATAGAGGATGATAATATATATGAATATTTAGAAAGAATGTTTGTAGAAATAGAAAATGATATAGTAGGATGTTATACCATGAGTATAGAAGATGATGAGGAAGAACTATATAGAGCAATAAACAAATATGAAGTTAGAGTTTTAGTAGATAATAGCTTGAATACTAGTCCAGTTGTTATTTATGAGGATGATCCAAGTATAAATAACCTTATGGGGAATATAGAATATGAGAATAAAAACGGAATTTATACTACGGATATATCATTAATTAATCCAGGATCTATAATAAAAGCAAACGAAGGTTGTTTAATTATAAGAGTAAGTTCATTAGCAACTAATCCTTATAGTTATTATTATTTGAAGAAGTTTTTAATGACAGGTAAATTAAATTATGAATTTTCAAAAGGATATCCAGAAATAATGCCTATAAATGGTTTAAAACCTAGTCCTATAGAGTTGAATGTTAAAGTGATTTTAATTGGAGATTACGAAACTTATGATACTTTATATAATGCAGATGAAGATTTTAGAAAACTATTTTCTTTAAGAGCTGAATTTGATAATATAATTAATATTACAGAAAACACCAATTTATATATAAAAAATTATATTAAAGAGAAAATTAAAGAAAATGATCTTATGAATGTAGAGGATGAAGGAATACGAGAAGTATTAAAATATTTATCAAGAAAAGCTAGCAATAGAAATAAAATAAATGTAGATGATTATGATATAGAAAAATTAATGATTTTATCAAATGACTTAGCAAAAGAAAAAAATTCTAATATAATAACTAAACAGGATATAATTGAAATAGCATATGAAGAAGAGAGGATGGAAAAAGAATTTTCTAAAATGTATAAAGAAAACAAAATTTTAATCTCTATAACAGGAAAAAAAATTGGAGCTATAAATGCACTAGCTGTTTTAGATACGGGCTATAACTCTTTTGGAAAACCAATGAGAATAACCTGTGTAGCCTATAAAGGATCTGGAAAGATAGTAGACATTCATAAAGAAAGTAATTTAAGTGGTAAAATTCATGGAAAATCAATAAATATTCTAACTGGATTATTAAACAATATATTAGATCCATATAAAACATTGCCAGTTGATTTTCATTTAAGCTTTGAGCAAATTTATGGATTAATAGAAGGGGATAGTGCATCAGTAGCAGAGGCTGTATGTATTTTATCAGCAATAAGCAAACGATCTATAAGACAAAATATAGCAATAACGGGATCTTTAAATCAATTTGGTGAAGTTCAGGCTATAGGTGGAGTAAATGAAAAGATAGAAGGGTTTTATAAAATATGTAGATTGTTGAATGATGAAAATGGTAAAGGGGTTATTATTCCCAATAGTAACAAAGATGAATTAATATTAATACCAGAAGTTGAAGATGCCATAGAAAATGGAAAATTCCATATATATACTATGGAAAATTTAGATGATGCAATAGAAACAATGATACTTGACGATGGAGAAACAATAGATGAATTTTTTGAAAGTATAAAAGAAGAAATTAAAAAATATGAAAATATAGATTCAAATGAGTAATAAATTAAGGTAGTTTAATTAAAATAATTAAACTACCTTTTTGTATATTATTTAAAATAGTAATTTTTATATTTGACTATGAATAAACTAATATGTTAAAATTATGGAAAAAGAAGGAAAAGGGAGGTGTATTACTCTAAAGTTATTTGTTCTTTAGAGTGGCTTATATGTATTTAAAATTTGATAAAAATATGGACAAACTAATAATAAGCTTAATGGGAGAATTAGATCATCATAGTGCAGAAGAAGTTAGAGTTAAGATAGATGATAGAATAGATAGGGATAACATAAAAAAAGTTATATTAAATTTTAATGGTGTTACATTTATGGATAGTTCAGGAATTGGGGTGGTAATTGGGAGACTGAAGAAAATGCAAAATAGAGAAGGAAAACTTTGTGTTGCAGATGTTAATAGAACTGTAAATAGAGTATTTGAAATTTCAGGTATGTATAAGATTATAGATTCTTATTGTAGTGTAGATGAAGCAATGGAATGCATTTAAATGGAGGGTTTAAAAATGATAGATGTAGATAACAAAATAAGTATAGAATTAATGAGTAAATCTGAAAATGAAGGATTTGCAAGGGTTGCAGTAGCTGCGTTTGTATCACAATTAGACCCGACAGTTGAAGAAATAACGGATGTTAAGACGGCAGTTTCAGAAGCGGTAACAAATTCCATAATTCATGGTTACGAAAATAGAAAAGAGGGCATAATAAAAATAGAAGCATATATAGTAGGGGCAGAAGTAGTCATTACAATTGAGGATTCAGGAAGGGGGATAAGTAACGTAGAACAAGCAATGGAACCTCTTTATACATCAAGGCCTGAATTAGAAAGATCAGGTATGGGATTTACAGTTATGGAGTCATTTATGGACAGTTTAGAGGTTGAAAGTAAAGAAGGAGTTGGAACTAAAGTTGTAATGAAGAAAAAATTTAATACGGTAAGTTAGGTGGAGTTTATGGAGAATGGAATTTTAAGAAGAGAGGAATATAATTATGACGATAACTCACAATTAATACCTCTAGCTAAAGCTGGCGATAAAGAAGCTATGGATAGAGTTATAGAAATGAATTTACCATTAGTATCTTCAATTAGTAAAAAATTTTTAAATAGAGGATATGACTATGAGGATATATTTCAAATAGGCTCTATTGGATTAGTTAAAGCAATCAAAAATTTTGATTCTAAATTTAACGTTAAATTTTCGACTTATGCAGTACCAATGATTATAGGAGAAATAAAAAGGTTCATAAGAGATGATGGAATGATAAAGGTTAGTAGGAATGTAAAAAGCTTAGCTAGAAAATTACATTTCGATAAAGAAGAGTTAACAAAAAAGTTGGATCGGGATCCAACTATTGAAGAGTTGTCAGAGTTTTCTGGTGTAGATAAAGAAGAAATATTATTTGCAATAGAATCTTCAAATAGTTTACAATACCTTTATGATACGATTCACCAAGATGATGGTGCTCCAGTTTTATTAATCGATAAACTAAGTGAAAAATGTGAAGAAGATACAGACATGATTGATAAAATAGCATTAAAGGAAGCTTTAAGAAGTTTAGATAATAAGGCGAGACAAATAATAATGCTTAGATATTTTAAAGATAAGACTCAAGTTCAAGTAGCAAAACTTTTAGGGATAAGTCAAGTTCAAGTATCTAGAATAGAAAAGAAGGTTTTAGTACAAATGAGAAATAGATTACAAGATTGAAGTTGATTTAAGAGGTAAATAAAATGAAATATAAATTAAACTACTTAGAAAGAATTACTAAAATAGTGCTGTAAAGTTGATTTTACAGCACTATTTTTATTTTTAAAATAATACTTATTTAAAATTAGTTTATTATTAAATTTTTTTGGAATAATAAACTTTATAGGTAGAGAAAGGAGAGATAGTGTTATGGCAAAAAAACACTCAGCTAAAGAGCAACAAATAGTTAATAGATTTAAAACTATTACAAAAGAAGCAGAGCCTAAACCTAAAATAGTAAAGAATTGTGCAAGAGCATTTTTAGTTGGAGGAGCTATTTGTACTATTGGGCAGATTTTTCAATTTCTTTTACTTAAATATGGTTTTCCAGAAGAAGAAGTAAAAACATTATTACCAATAATTTTAGTGTTTTTAGGAGCTTTATTAACTGGGGTTGGTATTTATGATAAAATAGCAAATTTTGGTGGTGCGGGTACGGTAGTTCCTATTACGGGATTTGCTAATGCTATAGTAGCTCCAGCAATTGAGTTTAAAAAGGAAGGATTTGTGTTTGGAGTTGCAGCAAAGATGTTTACAATTGCAGGACCAGTCTTAGTATATGGAATTGGTAGTTCAGTAATTATAGGAATAATATATTATTTTATAAAAGTATTTATGTAAAACTTTTATATAAATATGTCATAATGGAGGAATTTAATATGAACAACCAAAATACAAAAAAAGTAGGTAAACATACCGTAAAATTAAGTAATCCACCCAAAATAATAGCTACATATTCAATAGTGGGTCCTAAAGAAGGTGAAGGACCGTTAAAAGATTATTTTGATGAAATTTTAAATGATGATACTTGTGGTAAAGATAGTTACGAAAAAGCAGAAAGTGATATGATGCATACTGCAATAAGAGGCGTTCTTGGCAGAACAAATTTAAAAGAAGAAGATATAGATTATTTATTTGCAGGAGATTTATTAAATCAAATTACTTCATCTTCTTTTGCAGCTAGACAGCTTAATATACCCTTTTTTGGACTTTACGGAGCATGTTCAACAATGGCTGAATCTTTAAGTGTTGCAGCTATGATGATGGATGGAGGCTTTGCAAATCATGTAATTGCATCAACTTCATCGCATTTTAGTGCAGCTGAAAGACAGTTTAGATTTCCATTAGAATATGGTTGCCAAAGATGTGCAACTTGTCAATGGACAGTTACTGGTTCAGGAGCAATGTTGCTTGCTAAAGATGGAAATTTTCCAGAAATAACTTATGTAACAACAGGTGTTGTGAAAGATTATGGAATAAAGGATGCAAATAATATGGGAGCAGCTATGGCACCAGCGGCAGTAGATAC
The DNA here is from genome assembly GCF_003606265.1 of Clostridium septicum. Classification (NCBI taxonomy): domain Bacteria; kingdom Bacillati; phylum Bacillota; class Clostridia; order Eubacteriales; family Clostridiaceae; genus Clostridium; species Clostridium septicum. The sequence continues at coordinate 537,475 of NZ_CP023671.1, read as the reverse complement.
ATTAGTTAGACATTTTAAAGATACAGGAAGACAACCTGGATTTTATGATGTAATAGCTACAGGAGATTTAGGAAAAGTAGGTAAGGAAATAACTAATAAGTTAATGATGGAATACGGTTATGATATAAGAGAAAATTATGTAGATTGTGGAGACATGATATTTGATGATGTAGTACAAAATACAGATGCTGGAGGTAGTGGATGTGGATGTTCAGCAGTTGTGGCATCTGGATGTTTTTATAAAAAGTTAATGAGAAAAGAGATTAAAAGTGTACTATTGGTATCAACAGGAGCATTAATGAGTACAACTTCATCTCTTCAAGGAGAAACTATTCCAGGAATAGCACATGCTGTAGCAATTGAATATAAAGGAAAATAAGAAAAAAGGAAGGGATATTAATGCAATTTGTAAATGCATTCATTATAGGTGGACTTATTTGTGTAGTTGGGCAAATATTAATGGACACAACAAAATTAACACCTGCAAGGATATTAGTTATATTTGTTACTCTAGGAGCGATACTAGGAGCTTTTGGTTTATATGATAAACTTATAGATATTGGAGGAGCAGGTGCCTCTGTTCCTTTACCTGGATTCGGAAATTCCTTGGCTAAAGGAGCAATAAAAGCAGTTAATGAAAAAGGATTAATAGGAGCATTTACAGGTGGTATATCAGGAACAGCTGCTGGTATAACAGCTGCTATATTTTTTGGTTATATAATGGCTTGTATTTTTAATCCTAAAACTAAATCTTAAAATAATTAAATAGAATAATTTGATATTTGTTACCTGACAATTTATACTATAAAGTGTCAGGTAATTTTTAATGTCTTTTTTAATATAATTCATAAATTTATTAAATGATAAAAATATCTATGTAGGAAGGCGAGGGATAAGAATAAATATGAAATCATATTATGGTGCTAGCTCTACAAAATTAGTAGAGTCCTTAGAAAGTGATATAAATAAGGGGTTATCAGCAGATGAGTGTCTTTTAAGAAGAGATAAGTATGGGGATAATAAAATAGATACTCCAGGTAGTATTAGAAGGATAGGTATATTAAAAAGTTTTTTAAAAGAAAAATATGTATATTTTTATTTTATAATTATTGGAATATTTATATTAAATAAATTTAATATAATGGCAATTATAACATCATTACTATTTATTTATAATCTAATATTTAAAATATATTATGAATTTACCAAGGCTAAAGAAATTGAAATATTACAAAGTTTAAATACCTCACAGGTATCTGTATTACGAGACGGTATAGAAAGAATTATAGAAGCAGAAGAGCTAGTAAAAGGTGATATAGTAAGATTCAGAAAAAACTCATTTATATCAGCAGATATAAGAATAATCGAAAGTGAAGGATTAAAAGTAGATGAAAGAAATGTAACTGGAGAAAGTTTATTAAAGGATAAGTATGAGACTAAGCTAGATGGTAGTGTAGCTTCTCTAGGAGAAATACATAATATGCTATTTAGGGGATCGGTTATAAAGGAAGGTAATGGAATAGGAATAGTTGTTGAAACAGGAAGAAATACTAGACTAGGAAAAATGTTAACAGTTATAAACAATTCCAAACTAAACAAAAGATCGCTATTTTTTAAAGTGGAAAATATAATATATAAGATATGTATATGTTTAATTTTAGTACAAGTTATTTTTACTTTAGTATTGCCAGGTAGTTTTAAGGGGAAAAGTGAATTATTTTTTGTAGGTATATTTTGCATAATAACAATAGCACTTCCAAATTTAATTAGTAAATATACAAAAGAAACAAAAAGAAGATTATTACTAGATGGTTATGATTTAATTAATTTTTCAGCGTTAGATTCAGTAAAAGATATAAAAGTTATTTTTTTAGAGAAGACAGGAACAATAACAAAAAGGGAATTATATTTGGAAAAAATATATACAAATGAGGAAATTATAGAAAAGGGAAAAATAGATATAAAAGATATAAATAATAAAAGATTATTAGATATATCAATGCTATGTAACAATGCAAAATACAATGGGGATACTGAATGGTCAAAAGGAAATATGCTGGAAGTAGCATATATAAAATTTGCTAGAGAAAGGCGTTTGGATAAGTTAGATTTAGAGAGAAAAAATAGAAGAAAATTTGAAGTTGCAAGAGATTCTAGCAAAAAAATATATACCACAATAAACAAGGGTGATAAAGGATATAGGGCAAATACTAGAGGAACATTAGAAAGTGTATTAGAAGTATGTACACATATATTAGTTAATGGAATTGAGAGAGAACTTACATCAGAAGATATAAATAAAATTAAAATGATAGATATGATTTTTAAGAGAGAAGGCTTAGTAACAGATGCTTTTGCATATAGAAGTTTTAATTATGAGCCATCAAGATCTGAAAATATAGAAAGTAATTTAGTATTTGTAGGCTTAGCAGCATTAAGTAATCCTTTAGTAGATGGAATTACAGTAGAAATAGAAGAAATAAAGGAAAAGGGTGTATTACCAATAATATTTACAGATGAAAATAAAATTTCAGGAGAAATATTAGGAAGAGAAGTAGGGCTTATAAAATCATCTAAAGAAGTAATTTCAGGTATAGAATTACAATCTTTAGGAAAAGATGAATTTTATAAAGTTATTTCAAGAACAAAGGTTTTTTGTAGGTTGACACCAGCATTAAAGGCCAGTATAGTAAATGTTTTTAGAGAGGATGGCTTTAAAATAGCTTGTGAAGGTGAAACTTTAGGAGAATTGCCTATTGTAAATTTAGCTGATTTTAGCGTAGCTAAGGGGGAGGCAACAGGCTTTTTTAAGAAGAGTTGTGATGTTTATAGTGACAAAGGAATTATTAGTGCGTTTAATAAATTAACTGAAGAAGGAAAGACTTTATTTAATGGCATAAATAATGCAGTAAGTATATATGTTTTAGGAATTATAGCTGAACTTTTTGCTTTAAACTTTAATTACTTATTATCAGATAAAATTATTTTTAAACAATATAATGTATTATTAATGAATTTCTTATTACTTACACCGATAATATTGTTAAATATGGAGTATAGAAAAGTAGATATAAAGAAACATAAAGTGCTCTTAGAGCTTGGATTAATCAGTGTATTAGTTTCAGGAGCTATATTTATTTTACCAGAAGAAAATGAATTTGCATTATTTATGATAATAGGTGGAATCTTAATATTTAATACATTACTAAATTCAAAAATTAGCTTTAGAAATATAAATAGAGGAAATAAACTACTATTATTAATTATTTTAATATATGCATTAATAGGTGGTTTTATATATTTTTTAAATGGAGCTATATATAGTACAAGTATGATTGCTATAATAATTGCAACTATATTTACTTTTATTGTAGGAGATATAATTATAAAAAGATGGCAAAACTTATAATAAGAGGTGATGCCATGTATCTTAAGGAATTACAAGATAAAAAGGATTATTTAATATATATTTTTTGTATATTCATATTATCTTCCATAACATATGAAATATATTCTAAATATAAATGGCTAGCTATATTAATAGCTAGCTGTTTCTTTATATTAATTTATTTTTATAAAAATTTAAGTTTTTTTCTAATTATAATTATATTTTATATAATATCATTATTCAATAATATCTTTTATTATGGATATACGCCCAAAAATATAGAGATTGTAAGGGTTAATTCTTTGAATTATTATGGAGGGATAGGAGAAGTAAAGGGTAGAGAGTTATATTTAGAGGGAAATCTTAAGGAAGTAAAGATAGGTGAAAGGATATTTGCACAAGGTAAGTTTTTAAAAGATAAAAGAGCTTCTAAGGGGAATTTAGGAACCTATGAAATAAAAAAATATGAAAAGATAAATGATGATTTTAAAACTAAAATATATAGATTAAGAGAATATATATTTAATAAGATAAAAAAGAAATTAGGTGAAAGAAGAGCTGCTTTAATTACATCTATTTCTTTTGGATATAGAGAGTTTTTAGATAATGAAGATAAAAGTGATATGAAAGCTTTAGGAGTTATGCATGTTATTGCAGTTTCTGGGCTCCATATGGCCATTGTCTATGGTGTTCTTATAAAACTTTTTAGTAAATCAGTAGCTCCAGTTATAGCCTTTATATATGTTATATTCACAGGATCATCTTTATCTACAATAAGAGCCTATATAATGTTATTATGTATGAGTTTAGCTATTCCATTAAGAAGAAATTATAATCCACTAACAGCCTTATCTTTAGCTGGAAGTATTTTGCTTATTTATAATCCAAGTAGTGTTTTTGAAGTAGGATTTCAGTTATCTTTTTTTGCTACATTAGGGATAATACTATTTAATAAAAAAATAAATAAAATTTTATATAAATTCCCTAAATATATTAGAGAAGGAATATCTATATGCATTTCAGCTCAAATTTTTACATTTCCTGTTCTTCTAATTTATTTTCAAGAGTTTTCCTTAGGTTTTATAATTGGAAATCTATTAATTTCACCACTAATAAGTATTGTAGTTATTCTTGGTAATTTATTATCTATTACTTTATTTTTACCAAATATATTTAATTATATATGTTTTATAACATATTATGTAACCTTATGGTTAGATAATATAACTGATATGTTAATAGACATATTTCCTTCAGTTACTTATTTAAATGAAAATATAGCTTTATTTTATATATTTTTTATAATAACTATTTATTTTTATAAGAAAGGATTTAAAAGTTTTATATATTTACCTGTATTAGCTTTAATATATATTTCAATAATAATATATAGTCCTATTCCTAAAATTAAATATTATAAAGATGGAGCTATTTTATTATCATATAAAGGTGATCGTATATTGCATACTTTGAAAAAAGATGTAGATTTAAATAAAATTAAAAAAATTTCTTTAGCTAAAAGAATATATAAAAATAATGAAAAATTAATGATTGGAAATAATCTTTCTTTAAATAAAGAGGGAGGTAATTTTTTATTAAATAATAACGGGAAAAAATATTTGTTATTGTTAACTAAAAAGAATTTTAAATCAGATTATGATATAATAAATTTTAGAAATGGAGATTTTGATGAAGTTTTAATTTTTCCAAGTAGAGTTTTAATTTTAGATTAAGAAAGGTGGATTATCTTGATAAATTTAGATGGATTAGAAAATGAAGTTAAAAAGGGGCAAGTAGATAATTCATATATATTTTGTGGTTTAGATGAGGAATTAATTAAAGAAGGAATTGAAAAAATAGTAAATAAAGTTTTAGATAAAAATTTTTTAGATTTAAATTATATAAGGCTAGATGGAATGATAACTACCATAGATGAGATAATAAATGCATGTGAAACTATGCCGTTTTTAGGAGAGAAAAAGGTTGTTGTTATTTATAGAGCTAATTTTTTAAAAGAAAAAAGTGATAGTTCTAATTCTAAGACTTACAAAGAAGTATCAGCTTACTTAAAAGATCTACCTTCTCATACTATACTTATAATGTATTATTTATTTAGCGATAAAAGAGATACTCCTAAAAAGAATAAAAAACTATCAACACTAGAAAAAGTATCAAAGATTGTATATTGTGATAAGTTAAAAAAGGACAGATATTATAGAAAAATAGAAGAAGTTTTTAAAAAAAGTGGTGGGGAAATAGGGAAAATTGAATTAAGATATTTTGCTGAAAAAGTACAAAATAATTTTGACATTATAAAGAGAGAAGTAGATAAATTAGTACTTTATACAAATGGAAGAGCAATTACTAAAAGAGACATAGATAAATTAATTCAAAATAAAAGTGAAGATGATATTTTTGATTTAGTAGATTTAATTTCTCAAAGAAAAGCTGAAAAAGCTATAGATTTAATGGATGAACTTTTATTTAAAGCAGATCAGCATATGTTAATAATAACTAATATAGAAAATAACTTTAAAAGGTTATATGAAATGAAAATTTTAATTAGCAAAGGGAAAAGAGTAGATGAACTTGCAAGTAAATTTAGATTGCCAACATTTATAGTAGAAAAACTTATGGGACAATGTAGTAAATTTACTGTTAAGCAATTACAAGAACTAATGAAGCTTTGCTTAGAAACAGAAAAAAGAATAAAATCTTCAAATGTAGATAAACAAACAGAAATGGAGATTATGCTGTTTAAATCATTTATGATTAAGTAAAATTATGCAAAATAATAGCCGGTCCAATGGACCGGCTTTTATTTTATTACGCCATAGCGTTTAACTTTGCAGCTAATCTTGACTTCTTTCTAGCTACCATGTTCTTATGACATACTCCTTTTTGAGCAGCCATATCTAAAGCTTTAACAGCCTTAGGGAAAAGAACGTTAGCTTCGTCTGCATTGTTTGCAGAAACAGCAGCTTCAAACTTCTTTATAGCAGTTTTTAAAGCTGATTTTATCATTCTGTTTTGAGCAGTTTTAGCTTCTGTAACTTTAATTCTCTTTTTTGCTGATTTAATGTTTGCCATCTCTATTTCACCCCCTTAAGATTTTATAGGGTCTCTTTGCAGCTTTGGGGAAATCTGCGTTCGAGTTTGTTTTTTAACATAGTAGATTATATCATTGAAAGTTTGTAAGTTCAAGTATTAAATTAAAACATTAAGGAAAAATAAGAAGGATGGAAGAAAAATTGGAGGTTTTTTTATGATAAATGTAAGAACTGATTTAGCAATAGAAGCAAGGGATATGTATACTGAAGAAAATAAAAAGGAACTGGATGGTGTTATTGTTGAAGAAGAAAAGGAAGATGATATAAAAATTACAACAGTAACAATAGAAACTGACGAGGCTGGAGAAAAACTTGGAAAGCCAGCAGGAAATTATATTACTATAGATTTTCCAGAGTTTACTCATTATGATGGAGAGTCTATGGATAAAGTTTCTAAAGTAGTTGCAAATGTATTAAGAAGATTAGTTGATATTTCAGAAGAGAAAACAGCTTTGGTAGTAGGCCTTGGAAATTGGAAGGTAACACCAGATGCTTTAGGGCCAAAGGTAACAGAAAAAATAATGGTAACAAGACATTTAAAACAAGTTATGCCAGATGCAATAGATGATTCTGTAAGACCAGTATGTTGTATTGCTCCAGGAGTTCTTGGAGTTACGGGAATAGAGACTGGGGAAGTTGTAAAATCATTAGTAGATAAAATTAAACCAGATTTAGTTATTTGTATAGATGCTCTTGGATCAAGAAAACTAGAAAGAGTAAACAGAACAATACAAATAGGAGATACAGGGATATCACCAGGAGCAGGAGTTGGAAACCATAGAATGAAAATAAACAAAGATAGTTTAGGTGTAAAAGTCATTGCTATAGGAGTTCCAACGGTTGTTGATGCAGCTACAATAGCTAATGATACTATGGATCTTTTGTTAGATGAACTTATAGGTAAAGCTGAAACTGGTAAAGAATTTTATAATATGTTGAAGTCAGTAGATAAGATTGAGAAAAGTGCTTTAATAAAAGAAATATTAAATCCATTTGTAGGAGATTTAATGGTAACACCAAAAGAAGTTGATACTGTTATAGACTCTTTGTCTAAAATAATATCAAATGGAATAAATATGGCTATTCAACCTAATTTAGATATGGAAGATATAAATAAATTTATGAATTAAATACTATATTACTAATTATAATACTTCTTATATATACATATTGTATAGTAAGAAGTATTTTTAATTTAAGTTTTGTAAAAAATTAATATCTACAAAAATATTAATAAAAAATATTAATAATTAAGTAACCCAATAAATATATATATTATGTGAGGGGGAGTTACTGTGTATGAATTAAGAGGACGAAGAGCTGTTAACGTAATGGGAAGAAGAAAATCAAAATCTAAAGAAGGTAGTAAGTTTAATATAGGATACATACTAATGATTATAGCAATTTTAGTATTTTTTATAAGGGCTTTAGGTGTTGTCGATAAATATTATGAAAGAGGCGGGTACGCATATGTACAACTTTTAAATTTTTCTATGCCGATAGTAGAAACTCAGGTGTATAATAAAGAAGATTTTGCTGAAAATAAGTTATCAATAGAAAAAATAATAATACAAGCATTAGGATTAGGAAATATAAATGCGCAGTCTATAGTAGGAAAAGAATTAACTCTTTTTAAAGAAGTAGCAGGAGACTGTGTACAAAATAAATCTATCGTTGGTTTAACACCATTTAGTTTAAAGGATAATAGTATAGCAAAACTTACACCAGAGGAAATAGCAGAACTTAATAAAGTAAGTGATGCATACGATCCAAGTTTGAAAAAAACATTAGATAATTCTAAACCGGAAGTGCTTATATATCATACTCATACAACTGAAAATTATGCTGAGGCAGGAAAAGATACAACAGATAGTAATTTTAATGTAGTAGGTGTTGGTGATATTTTAGCTAAAGAATTAGAAGAAGGATATGGTATATCAGTAGTTCATGATAAGACAAATCATAGTATTGAATATAATGATAGCTATAATAGATCTAATGAAACAGTGCAAAAGTATTTAAATAAGTATGGAGATTTTAAATTAGTAATTGATTTGCATAGGGATTCTCTTGATCCTGGAAAAAAAGTAACAGGTAGCATAAATGGACAAGAGTTAGCAAAGTTTATGTTTGTTAGGGCAGAGAATAGTACACGATATGAGGCTAACAAAGCACTTTCAGATAAGCTATACGGAATAGCTACATCATTATACCCTGAAATAACTAGAAATATTTGGACATATGAAATAGGTAAAAATGCATTTAATCAAGGATTAAGTGATAACTCTGTATTAATAGAGGTTGGTTTTAATACAAATACTGCACAAGAAGCAAAATTAACAGCAAAATATATAGCAAGAGTATTAGCAGAACATTTAAATAGACAATAATTGAATAAAACATTAAAGATATGAGCATCCTTATAAATATAAAATTTTAGGGGGTGCTTATTTTTGTCTTTAAAGAAATTTATTTTAGGAGCGATAATATTTACAATAATAATTGTATTAGGATTTACAAGTGTAAATATAGAAACAACTAAAGCATTATCTCCAACTGGTGATGGAGCAGACAATTATGCTATGGTTAGTAAAGAGTTTGGAAAAGATTTTGAAGAATTTATAAGAGATAATGCAATGGTAAAAATATATGTACCAAAAGATGATGATGATAATACTACTATAAAAGTTTATAATAATGAATTTAGAGTAAAAAAAGAAAATCCATTTGTAAAAGGATTTTATGAAGTTGTTTATAAATTTTCCAATAGTTTTAATAGTATAAAGAATAAAATTGATGGAAAACTAAAGAAGAATAATGAAAATACTAATAATCAGTTAGATAATATTGTAGATGACTTTATAAAAGAAAGAGAAGAAGAAAAGTCACAGAATAAGAATATTAAGAAAGAAGAGAAAAATATAAACAAAGAAGAGAATGAAGGCAGTAATATTAATATAGATGAAAAAAAGAATACAGAAGGTGAAAATATAAATAAGAAAAGCTCAGTAGAATAGCTTTAAATACTTTTACTTGACATAGAATGTAGACTTTGTGATATAATTTAGCTGATTTTAATTATAATGGGGGTGAAATAACTATTAATAGATTTTTATTAATAGTTTAGATATATGAATAGTAATAGACAAGAGCGTATTAGGAATTTTTCAATTGTTGCACATATAGACCATGGTAAGTCAACCCTAGCAGATAGATTATTAGAAGCTACAGGAACCCTTACTCAAAGAGAAATGGAAGAGCAAATTTTAGATAATATGGAGTTAGAAAGAGAAAGAGGAATTACAATTAAGTCTCAAGCAGCAAGACTTATATATAAAAGAGAAGATGGAGAAGAGTATATATTAAATCTTATAGATACTCCAGGTCATGTGGATTTTACATATGAAGTTTCAAGAAGTCTAGCAGCTTGTGAAGGAGCTGTACTTGTTGTAGATGCAACTCAAGGAGTTCAAGCTCAAACTTTAGCAAATTGTTATTTAGCTTTAAATAATGATTTAGAAATAGCTCCAGTTATAAATAAAGTTGATTTACCATCAGCAAGACCGGAAGAGATAATGCAAGAAATAGAAGATGTTATAGGAATTGAAGCTCATGATGCGCCTTTAATATCAGCAAAGACTGGATTAAATATAGGAGACGTACTAGAAAGTATAGTTGAAAAGGTTCCAGCTCCAACAGGAGATGAGGAAGCTCCACTTAAGGCTTTAATATTTGACTCTTATTATGATAGCTATAAGGGTGTTGTTTCATATGTAAGAATTAAAGATGGCATAGTAAAACCAGGAACTAAAATAAAACTAATGGCTACTAATAAAGTTTATGAAGTAACAGAAGTTGGGGTGTTTACACCTAAATTACTTCCAATTTCAGAATTAAGAGCTGGAGATGTTGGATATATAGCAGCTTCAATAAAAAATGTAAGAGATGCAAGAGTTGGTGATACTATAACAGAAGCAGATAGACCAACTGATGCAGCATTAGAAGGATATAAGCCAGCTATACCTATGGTTTATTCAGGTATTTATCCAGTGGATGGAGCTAAATATCAAGAACTTAAAGATGCATTAGAAAAATTACAAATAAATGATGCAGCTTTAAATTTTGAACCAGAGACCTCAATAGCTTTAGGTTTTGGATTTAGATGTGGATTCTTAGGTTTATTACATATGGAAATAATACAAGAGAGAATAGAAAGAGAATTTAATTTAGATATTATTACCACAGCGCCATCAGTTATTTATAAGGTTATAAAAACTAATGGTGAAGTAATAGAACTTACAAATCCAACAAATCTTCCACCAGCTACAGAAATAGATTATATGGAAGAACCAGTAGTTAGAGGAAGTATAATTTCTCCATCAGATTATGTTGGGGCAGTAATGGAATTGTGTCAAGAAAGAAGAGGAACTTTTATTGATATGCAATATTTAGAAGAAACAAGAGTGTCTATAAATTATGAAATTCCATTAAATGAAATAGTATATGACTTCTTTGATACATTAAAATCAAGAACTAGAGGATATGCATCATTAGATTATGAATTCAAAGGATATACAAGAACAGAGCTTGTAAAACTTGATATAATGTTAAATGGAGATGTAGTAGATGCTTTATCTATGATAGTTCCTAAAGAAAGGGCTTATGATAAAGGAAGAGGAATAGCAGAAAAGCTAAAGGAAATAATTCCAAGACAAATGTTTGAAGTTCCAATTCAAGCAGCGGTAGGATCAAAGATTATAGCAAGAGAAACAGTTAAAGCAATGAGAAAAGACGTACTTGCTAAATGCTACGGTGGAGATATTTCAAGAAAGAAGAAACTTCTTGAAAAGCAAAAAGAAGGAAAGAAGAGAATGAGACAAGTGGGATCTGTAGAAGTTCCACAAGAAGCATTTATGGCAGTACTTAAAGTAGATTAATAAAGTTAACTTTAAAAAAGATATTAAGTTTGTAATTTACAAACTTAATATCTTTTTTATTTTACTAAAAAAATTTAGATTCAATAAATTCAAACAAGTCAGATAAATCTATATTATCAGCTAAAAATTTTAGATAAGGGACAAAATTATAATCATCCATTTCTATAAGTTTAGATACTTTAGGGTTAATTCTAAAATAATTATTTTTTAACAAGATATTACAATACATATCATCTAAATCGCACATACCATCCATAACTAATGAAACAATAGGTGAGTGCATTTTCGCAAATGGATGGAATGACCACTTATATATTCCCCAGTTACTAGTAGATTGTTTAATTTTATAAGGACTATCACCTGTACCTATAGATAGTAATTTTATATCATTTTTAAAATCTATGTTAGGAAAAGCATTCATACAATGAAAAATAGATATAGTTGTAGGAGAATTAGCAACTACACCACCATCAATAAAATTTTTATGGGATGGGAAAAATGTAGGTGCAGCAGAACTAGCAAGAGCAACATCTATTATGTTGTAATTTATAGTTTTATTATCAGTTAAATTATTAAAAAATACAGGTTCCCATTGGTTTTTAGTAAACCCATTAACATTAAATGAAGGAATACAAACATATTTAGGTAAATTTTTTAATGTCAAATTATTAGGAAAGTAGTTTAATAAAATAGATTTTAAATTTTTATTACTAAATTTAGGTTTGAATAAATTAAAACTAGGATTAGAAAAGATTTTGCTAGTTATTTCGTAACTATATAAATTATCAACTTCATTTACAGAAAGACCGCTAGCTAAAGATAATGCAATTAGAGAGCCTGTTGATGTACCAGCAAATAAATCTATATTATCTAATAATGTTGGATATTGATAACATAGTCTTTTGAATATACGAATAGATAATGCACCTTTAATTCCACCACCATCAAAGGAAACTATTTTTAATGGATTCAATTTATATGCTCCTTTATATGACTATATAATTAAATTATTCAAATACATAAAGAGTGTTATTAGGATTTTTAAAAATATTAATTAATAGTAACAAGTGTAATTATTTACTAATTAAATAAATATATTTTATTATGATTAAATAATTATTTAAAGGTGGGAGATATTATGATAAAAGCAGATTTCAGAGATGTTAAAATTAAAGGAAAAGTTATGAGAAATAAAGGCTACTCTACAGGAACATTAAAAAGAAAAAATGGAGATATAATTCCAATTTCAATGGTAGGTCATAAATTAGATACTTATATAGCAAGACATGGATTAAATTCTAAAATTACAATAGAACTAGATGGATTAAAGATAAATTCTAAAATTGATAGAGTACAGAGAGATTTAATTTTTCATAACGCAATTAATATAGATTTAATAGAAATTTAAATTGTTAATCTTATATTAAATTAAATGGAAAGAATTCTTAATAATAAGGATTCTTTTCATTAGATAAATGATTATAATTAGTATATTATAATAATAAAATAAGCTTAAATGAAAGAGAGAATAGAGAAATGAAAGAAATAGCATTATACATACATATACCTTTTTGTAAGCAAAAGTGTTTATATTGCGATTTTCCATCTTATGCATCATTAGAAAATCTTATGGATGACTATGTAGATGCTTTATGTATGGAGATTCAGGAAAAAGCTAAAGAATATTTAATAAGCAGTATATTTATAGGTGGTGGAACACCATCTTATTTGAATAAAAATCAAATAGAAAAGCTTCTTAATTCAATTAATAAACTTAACAAAACTAAAAATATGGAATTTTCAATGGAATGTAATCCAGGATCATTAGATGAGGAAAAGCTAAAAACTATGTTTTTAGGTGGAGTTAATAGAATAAGTATAGGACTTCAAGCTGTTCAAGATTCTTTACTAAAATCAATTGGAAGAATTCATACTTATAGAGAGTTTGTAGAAAACTTTAATTTAGCGAGAAAAATAGGATTTAAGAATATAAATGTTGATTTAATGTTTGGATTGCCAAATCAAAAAATTAGTCATTGGAAAGAGTCATTAGAAACTATAGCTAACATTAAACCAGAACATATTTCTTCATACAGCTTAATTATAGAAGAGGGAACTTGTTTTTATAATATGTGGAATAAAGATAAATTAAATTTACCCTCAGAAGAAGATGAAAGAGAAATGTACTCTATGACTAAGGAAATATTAAAATCACATGGATATAAACAATACGAAATATCAAATTATTCAAAGGAAGGATACGAATGTTTACATAATAAAGTTTATTGGCAATGTAAGCCTTATTTAGGAGTTGGAACATCGGCAAGTTCATTTTTAGATGAGTATAGATTTAAAAATATAGATAAAGTTAAAGAGTATATCAAAAGAATTAATAACAACGAAAGTGTAGTTGAAGAAAAATTAAAAAATTCCATAGAAGATGATATAGAGGAATTTATGTTTATGGGTCTTAGATTAATAGAAGGTGTATGTAAAAGAGAATTTGAATTAAGATTTGGAAGAAATATTAGAAGTATATATAACGAAATAATAGATAAAAATATATCTATGGGATTATTAGAAGAAGATAATAATATATTAAGATTAACTTCTAAAGGAGTTGAATTATCTAATGTTGTAATGAGTGATTTTATAATTGATAGAAAGTAAAAGAAATAGTGAGAATTTAAAAGAAAGAAAAATATAAGTTATAATATTGGCACTAGATCATTTAATTTTAAAAATTATCAAATTGACAAAAAAAACTATAAGGAATATATTGATATTGTAGTCATTAGCACTCGACATTAATGAGTGCTAACAGATAGAGGTGATGTCATGGCTATTGATGAAAGAAAAATAAAAATACTTCAGGCTATCATTAATGATTATATAATGACAGGAGAACCTGTTGGTTCAAGAACAATAGCAAAAAGATATAACCTTGGAGTTGGTTCTGCAACCATAAGAAATGAAATGGCCGATTTAGAAGAGATGGGTTATCTAGAACAACCTCATACATCATCAGGTAGAATACCTTCAAATAAAGGGTATAGATTATATGTAGATAAATTAATGAATGCAGAAGCTTTAAGTAGAGAAGAAGAACTTAAAATCAAGGAATATATAATTAATTCTGCAATGTATGAAGTTGATAAAATAGTAAAGCAAGCATGTTCATTACTTTCAGAGCTTACAAATCTAACTTGTATTGTTGAGACTCCTTCAGTTAAAAGAAGTTATATAAAATCTATTCAACTACTTGTAATAGATAGTTATAATTTAGTTTCAGTAATAGTGGCTGATAGTGGAGTTATTAAAAATCATAGAATAAGAGTTAGTGAAATGCCAGAAATAGAAACTCTTCAAAGAATAAACGAAATTTTAAATCTAAGATTGAAAAATTTGACTATAGAAGAGATTAACTTAGAAGTAATAAACAATTTAAAAAATGAGTTAGAGGGGTATGATGAATTATTTAATGCAATTTTACCAGCATTATATGAAACTCTTAAAGAAGTTAATCATTCAGATATATTGGTAGAAGGAGCAACAAATATTTTCAATTATCCAGAATATAACGATATAGAGAAGGCTAAAGAAATCCTATCTTTAATAAATGACAAGGATTGTGTAATAGAACTTTTAGAATCTCCAGAAGGTATATCTATAAAAATTGGAGAAGAAAACTATTTTCCTGAAGCAAAAGAATGTTCTGTAATTTCAGCGGAATATTCTTTAGATGGAAGACCAATAGGAACTATAGGATTAATAGGCCCAAGAAGAATAAATTATTCAAAGGTAATTGCAATAATGGGTCAGGTTATGAAAGAGTTAAATAGAAGCCTTAGAAATCAAATTATCGAATAAAATAGAGATGAGGTGTTGTTGTGGAAGATAACAAAGAGTTTAAAGAGGAAGTCAAAGATGAGAATATAGAAGTAGAAGAAAATGATATAGAAGTAGAAGAGTGTGATTCTTGTCAAGATGAATCTTCAGAAGAAAATATTCCAGAAGAAAAAGAAAGCAAAGATGGATGGAATCCATTAAAAACAATGAAAAAATTAAAAGAAGATAATAAAAAGTTAAGTAATGAAGTTGAAGCTTTAAAAGATAGATTATTAAGAATATCAGCAGAATACGAAAATTACAGAAAAAGAACAATTAAGGAAAAAGAAGGAATATACACAGATGCTTGTACAGATGTATTAAAAGAAATGTTACCTGTTTTAGATAATCTTGAAAGAGCACTTCTTGCTGATGGAAGTATTGAAGATGTTAAAAAGGGGATTGAAATGACTATAAAAGGAGTTTCAGGATCTTTTGAAAAGCTAGGTGTAGAAGAAATAGATGCAACAGGAGAATTTGATCCTAATTTACATCAAGCTGTAATGCATGTTCAAGATGAAAATCTTGAAGCTAATATGGTAGCAGAAGTATTCCAAAAGGGATATAAAAGAGGCGATAAAGTTATTAGATATACAATGGTTAAAGTAGCCAACTAATAAATTAAAAGAAGAATTAATTCATAAAAGTTTAGGAGGAATAAATTATGGGAAAAATTATAGGAATTGATTTAGGAACAACTAATTCATGTGTAGCAGTTATGGAAGGTGGAGAACCAGTAGTAATAAGTAACTCAGAAGGAGCAAGAACTACTCCATCAGTAGTTTCATTCCAAGCAAATGGAGAAAGATTAGTAGGGCAAGTAGCTAAAAGACAAGCGATTACAAACCCAGATAAAACAATAATATCAATTAAGAGACATATGGGAACTAATTATAAAGTTAGTATAGATGGAAAAGATTACTCACCACAAGAAATATCAGCAATGGTACTTCAAAAAATTAAGGCTGATGCAGAAAGTTACTTAGGAGAACCTGTAACACAAGCAGTAATAACTGTTCCAGCATATTTTAATGACTCAGAAAGACAAGCGACTAAGGATGCTGGTAGAATAGCTGGCTTAGAAGTTTTAAGAATAATAAATGAACCAACAGCTGCATCTTTAGCTTATGGTTTAGATAAAATGGATACAAACCAAAAAATATTTGTTTATGACCTAGGTGGTGGTACTTTCGACGTATCAATTCTTGAACTTGGAGATGGTGTATTTGAAGTATTATCAACAAATGGAGATACTAAGCTAGGTGGAGATGACTTTGATGAAAAGATCATGAACTACATTGCTGATACATTTAAAGCAGAAAATGGAATTGATTTAAGAAATGATAAAATGTCACTTCAAAGACTAAAAGAAGCTTCTGAAAAAGCTAAAATTGAATTATCATCATCAATGCAAACTAATATAAACTTACCTTTCATCACTGCAGATGCAACTGGTCCAAAGCATATTGATATGAATCTAACTAGAGCTAAATTTAATGAAATAACTCATGATTTAGTTCAAAGATCAATAGAACCAATGAAGAAAGCTTTAGCAGATGCAAATCTTTCATTAAGTGATATAGATAAAGTAATATTAGTTGGTGGATCAACAAGAATTCCAGCAGTTCAAGAAGCAGTTAAAAACTTTACTGGAAAAGAACCTTCAAAGGGTGTTAACCCAGATGAATGTGTTGCAGTAGGAGCAGCTATTCAAGCAGGTGTACTAACTGGAGAAGTTAAAGATGTATTATTACTAGATGTTACACCATTAACACTTGGAATTGAAACATTAGGTGGAGTTGCAACTGCACTTATAGAAAGAAATACTACAATTCCAGCTAAGAAGAGTCAAACATTCTCAACAGCAGCAGATGGTCAAACATCAGTTGAAATACATGTAGTTCAAGGTGAAAGACAAATGGCAGCTGACAATAAGACTCTAGGTAGATTTACTTTATCAGGAATTGCACCAGCTCCAAGAGGAATTCCTCAAATAGAAGTTACTTTTGATATAGATGCTAATGGATTAGTTAAAGTATCAGCTGTTGATAAGGCTACTAATAAAGAAGCTAACATCACAATTACAGCATCAACTAATTTAAGTGAAAGTGAAGTAGAATCAGCTGTAAAAGAAGCAGAAAAATTTGCAGAAGAAGATAAGAAGAGAAAAGAAAAAATCGAAGTTAAAAATAATGCAGATCAAGTAGCTTATCAAACTCAAAAGACTTTAGAAGAGTTAGGAGATAAAGTATCACCAGAAGATAAGGCTAAAGTAGAAGCTAAGCTTGAAGAATTAAACAAGATTAAAGATGGTGATGATACAGAAGCTATTAAGAAGACTATGGAGGAATTAACTCAAGAATTCTATGCAATATCATCAAAAGTTTATGCTGATGCAAATGCTAATGGTGGAGCTAATGCAGGATTTGATCCAAATAATATGGGTGGAGCTAATCAAGGAGCAGCTCATGATGACAATGTAGTAGATGCAGATTTTGAAGTAAAAGAAGATAAATAGTTGTAACAAGAAACTAGACTGGTTATAATAGATGAGGGAAGACAAACCGTCTTCCCTTTTATAAAGTAAAAAAATGGTGGTGAAAGAAATAGATGGCAAATAAAGACTATTACGCCTCCCTTGGATTAGAAAAGGGAGCTTCAGACGAAGAAATAAAAAGAGCCTTTAGAAAGCTAGCTATAAAATATCATCCTGATAAAAATCAAGGAAATAAAGAGGCAGAAGATAAGTTTAAGGAAATAAATGAAGCTTATCAAGTGCTTTCAGATCCAGAAAAGAAAGCTAGATATGATCAATTTGGTACGGCTGACTTTGATGGAAGTGGATTTGGCTCAGGTGGATTTGGTGGCTTTGACTTCTCAGATATGGGAGGTTTTGGAGATATATTTGATAGTTTCTTTGGAGGCAGCGGCGGTCGAAGAAGAAACGGACCTCAAAGAGGAGATGATCTTGAGTATACTTTAAATTTAACTTTTGAAGAGGCTGTATTTGGAGTAGAAAAAGAAATATCTATTAATAGAAGTGAAAACTGTGATTCATGTAGGGGAACAGGAGCTAAGGCAGGAACTACACCTAAAACATGTCCTACTTGTAATGGATCAGGTCAAGTTAGAGTTCAAAGACAAACTCCATTAGGTAGTTTTGTAAGTACTTCAACTTGTGATAGATGTGGTGGTAAAGGTAAAATTGTTGAAGAACCATGCCAAAAATGTAGTGGAAAAGGTAAAGTTAGAAAGAATAGAAAAATTAAAATTAATATTCCAGCAGGTGTAGACACAGGAAATGTTATGCCTTTAAGGGGACAAGGAGAACATGGAACTAATGATGGTCCACCAGGAGACTTATATATTAGAATTAATGTAGCTCCATCAAAGAAGTTTGTAAGAAAAGGTAATGACATATATGTAGATGCTCATATTTCAATGGCAAAGGCCGCTTTAGGAACAGAAATAACAGTTGCTACAGTTGATGGTGATGTTAAATATACAATACCACAAGGAACTCAATCAGGAACTTTATTTAGATTAAAAGGAAAAGGTGTTCCAAGAGTTAATTCCTCAGGTAGAGGAGATCAATACGTTAAGGTAATAGTAGATATACCTAAGTCATTAAATGAAAAACAAAAAGAAGCTTTAAAGATGTTTATGGAAGCATCAGGAGAGAGTGTAGATGAAGTAGTAACTCATAAAAAGGGCTTTAAAGATCTGTTTGGGAAGAAATAGTAAAAAGAGATTCTAACATAAATGGTTAGAATCTCTTTTTTATTATATAGGTTTTTACTAATGACTATTATAAAAATATTCAATAAATGTGAATTATTTTTGATGATATAATATACACTATGAGGGGATAAATAAATTTTGAGGTGATAACATGACTAAATTAAAAAAAATACTATACGATGAGATTGAAGATTTTAGAGAAAAAGGACATAAATTTTTAAATGGTGAATTAAATGTAATGCAATTTAAACATGCTTCAGGAGGATTTGGTGTTTATGCGCATCGTGGAGGAAAAGAGTTTATGATTAGACTTAGAATCCCTTCAGGAATTACTAATTTAGAAGAAATGAAAATTATATATGAATTTGCTAAAAAATATGGAATGGAAAGAATACATTTTACCACTCGTCAAGCAATTCAATTCCATGGATTATCTATAGATGAAGTTTGTGATTTAATGAAGGAGGCTTTAGATAATGACATATATACTAGGGGATCAGGTGGTAATTTCCCAAGAAATGTAGCTATATCACCTTTATCAGGAGTTAATACTGATGAAGCTTTTGATGTTACACCATATGCAATGGCTGTTGGAAACTATTTTCTAGAAAGAATTTATACATATAAATTACCTAGAAAGTTAAAAGTTTCATTTTCAAGTAGTAATGCGGATGGAGCGCACTGTACAGTTCAAGATTTAGGTTTTTTAGCTGTTAATAAAGATGGTAATGAATATTTTCAAGTTTATTTAGGAGGAGGCTTAGGACAGAATCCTAAAATAGCAGTAAAATATAAAGAACTTATAGACCCAAAAGAGGTTTTATATTATGTAGAGGGTATGGTTAACTTATTTATTGCAGAAGGAAACTATGAAAATAGGAATAAAGCTCGTGTAAGATATATTTTAGATAGAATGGGAGAAGAGGAATTTATAGCATGTTTTAAAAATCATGTTGATGAAGTTAAAGCTAAAGGAGATTTAGATTTATTAAATATAAAAACTAAAGAATATAATAAACCGGGAATAGAGACAAAGATTAAATCAACAAGATTATTCAAACAAAAACAAAAAGGATTATATAGTGTATATTTACATCCAGTAGGAGGACAGCTTGAAGTAAAAGATTTAAAAGCTATCTTAGATTTAGTAGATAAAATGAGTGATGTAGAATTTAGACTAGCGATGACTGAAGGTATTTATTTTAGAAATTTAAATGGAAAAGAAGCAGAAGAACTATTAAAATTAACAGAAGATATGGGAGGTAAAACCGTATTTGAGCAAAGTGTTTCATGTATAGGAGTCCCAACATGTCAAGTAGGTTTATGTAATAGTCAAGGAACTTTAAAAGCTATTTTAGATTATTTTAAAGAAAAGAATTTTACAAAAGATGTATTACCTAGAATATATATATCTGGATGTGGAAATTCTTGTGGAGTACATCAAGTAGGTCCTATAGGTTTTACTGGTAAAAAGAAGAGAGTTAACGATGAAGTTTGTGAATGTTTCTCCCTTTATGTTGATGGTTCATTTGCAGTTAATAAAACTAAACTTGGTGATTGTTATGGTGATATATTAGCTAGTAAAATACCAGAATTTTTATATGAACTGGCTGTAAATATAGATAAAGCAGAATTAAGATATGATGAGTATATAAAAAGTAATAATGAGAATTTTAAAAATTTAGTAAATAAGTACTTAGTATAGTACTCTTTAATAACCTATATCTAATAAATATAGGTTATTTTTATATAGATAAAATATCACCTGCACTAATAAAATACATTCTTTTATAGTAGCATTTGTACTAGGAAAGGTTATGATTATTATATGAATATATTGAATAAAATAATTAAAAGATATTATTTCTTTATTATTTCATCAATATTTCTTATAGTATTATTTTATTTTAATAAAGAAATAGGAGTCAAAAGTTTAGAAAGTGCAAAGAATAGTTTTTATTAGATGATTGGTGTGTTGCCACCAATAATGATGTTATTAGGACTTATGGATGTTTGGATTCCAAGGGAATTATTAATGAAATATATGGGAGAAAATTTAGGGGCTTTAGGAGTTATTTTATCTATTTTAATGGGTATTTGGTTAGTTATTTCATAAATAGTAATGACTTGAAAAATATTTATAAAATAAAAAAAGAATAATATATATTTGAAAATAATAATTACTTTCTATATTATAAGTATAATAATAAATAAGTTTAGGAAGTATAGTAATGATATACTAAACTTGAGAGGAGACTATATATTATGAAAAAAGTAACATTTCAAGGAGATCCATTAACATTACAAGGAAGCACAGTTAAAGTTGGAGAAAAACTTAGAGATTTTGTAGTAGTAGGAAATGATTTAAATCCTGTTACTTTAAAAGATACAAGGGGAGTTAGAGTATTTTTAAGTGTTCCATCTATTGATACTGGAGTTTGTGATATGGAAGTAAGAAAATTTAATGAAGAAGTAGCAAAACTTCAAGGAGTAACTTGCTATACGGTTTCTATGGACTTACCATTTGCACAAGTAAGATGGTGTGGCGCAGCTGGAGTAGAGGTAGTTAAAACTGTATCTGATTATAAAGATAGGAGCTTTGGAGAAGCAACAGGAACATATATAAAAGAGCTAGGACTATTAACAAGAGCATCATTTGTTGTTGATTCACAAGATAATGTAACATTTGTTGAATATTTAGAAGAAATAACAAATGAACCTAGTTATAATAAAGTATTAGAGGCTGTAAAGTTAGCTAGATAATATTGATTTAATAAACAGATTCTCTTGATTTTAGAGTGTCTGTTTATTTTTTTAGATTTAAGAAAAGAAACTTTAACTTAAAACTAGACAGATACTCAACATAAGTGTAAAATAATAAATTAGTCAAAGTATGTTTGAAAGGACTGGTTTTAATGGAAGGAACATGGATAGAGGTAAGAGTAATAACTAAAAGTGAGGCTCTTGAACCTATTTCAGGAATATTTTATGGATTAGATTGCAAGGGGATTGCTATAGAAGACCCAAATGATATATTAGGAAGAGAACAAGGACCATTAACTTGGGATTTTGCAGATATTAATGTATTAGAGCATAAAGGTACTGTTGCAGTAGTAAAAGCTTATTTTGCAGAAGAAGATAATATAGAAGAAATTTTAGTTTATATAAATGAAAAGATAAATGAACTTAGAGAAATTGGTATCGATGTAGGTGAAGGAAAAGTTGAAAATGAAAAAATGTTTGAAGAAGACTGGGCAAACAATTGGAAAAAATACTATAAGCCTACTAAAGTTGGAGATAAAATAGTTGTTAAGCCAATTTGGGAAGAATATGAAATTAAAGATAATGAATTATTAGTGGAACTTGATCCTGGAATGGCTTTTGGAACAGGTACTCATGAAACTACTAGAATGTGTATACAAGCTTTAGAAAGATACGTTAAAGAAGATAGTACTGTATTTGATGTTGGATGTGGATCAGGAATATTAGCTATATCAGCAGCAAAATTAGGAGCTAAACTAGCTGTTGGAGTAGATTTAGATCCAGTGGCTGTAGAATCAGCTAAAGAAAATGTTGGATTTAATAACTTAGATAATATAGAAATTCTATATGGAAACCTAGTTGAAGTTATTGATGGAAAAGCAGATATAGTTGTAGCTAATATAATAGCTGAAATTATATGTATATTAACAGAGGACGTGAAAAGAGTAATAAATGATGGTGGATATTTTATAACATCAGGTATTATTCATGATAGAGTTGAAATGGTAACTAATAAGTTAGAGGAAACAGGGTTTGAAGTTCTTGAAATAAATAAGGATGGAGAATGGAACTGTATAGTTGCTAAATTAAAGTAATTTTATTTTAAGGAGAGAATGTAATGCATAAATTTTTTACTCCAAGAGAGAATTTTTCAGAAAATGAATGTACAATTTTAGGTGATGATGTAAAACATATATACAAGGTTTTAAGACTTGCCGAAGGAGAAAAAGTTATTTTAAATAACTGTAATGGAGAAGAGTTTCTTGGAGCAATAAAATCTGTAGGGAAGCAAGAAGTCGTAGTATCAATATTAGAAAAGCTAGATATAGATAATGAAAGCGAAGTTAAGATATATTTATTTCAGGGATTACCAAAGTCTCAAAAGATGGATTTAATAGTTCAAAAAGGAACTGAACTTGGAATATGTGAATTTATACCTACTTTAACATCAAGAGTTGATATAAAACTTAAAGGAGACTTTAAAAAGCTTGATAGATTAAATAGAATTGCATTAGAGGCAGCTAAGCAAAGTAAGAGAAGTATCGTACCTAGAGTTACTGAACCTGTTTCCTTTGAGAGTGCTATAAGTGAAATAAAGCTTATGGATTTAATGATTGTTCCATATGAAAATGCTGAAAATTTTGGTGTTAAGACTCTTATGGAAGAATTAAAAAATAAAGATTATGATTTAAGAAAAATTAAAAAAATTGGGATTTTAGTAGGTCCTGAAGGTGGCTTTGAAGAAGACGAGATAGCTATACTTAAGGAAAATGGAGCGTATATTATTACATTAGGAAGTAGAATACTAAGAACAGAAACAGCTGGATTTGTAGCTACTTCATTAATTCAATATGAATTAGGTGATTTAGGAGGAAAAATTTAATGAAAGTTGCATTTGCTACATTAGGGTGTAGAGTTAACGTATATGAATCAGAAGCTATGGCAGAAAAGTTTATAAGAGAAGGTTATGAGGTTGTAGACTTTAGTGAAGTTGCTGACGTTTATGTTATAAATACATGTACAGTTACAAATATGGGTGATAAAAAATCTAGACAAATTATAGGAAGAGCAAGAAGATTAAATGAAAATGCTATTATAGCTGTTGTTGGTTGTTATTCACAAATGGCACCAAAGGAAGTTTCTGAAATACCAGGTGTAGATGTAGTTCTTGGAACTAGAAATAAAGGTGATGTTGTTTACTATGTGAATAAGGCTAAAGATGAAGGGAAAAACCAAGTTCATGTTGAAGGTGTTCTTAAGAATAAAAAGTTTGAAGACTTAAATATAGAAGATTATCAAGATAAAACTAGAGCTTTTCTTAAAATACAAGATGGTTGTAATAGATTTTGTACATATTGTTTAATACCTTATGCAAGGGGATCAGTTTGTTCAAAGGATCCTAAAAAGGTTATAAGTGAAGTTAAAAAACTGGCAGAGCATGGTTTTAAAGAAATAATATTATCAGGAATACATACAGCATCATATGGACTAGATTTAGAAGGAAATGTAACTCTTATAAATATAATAGAAGAAATTGAAAAGGTAGAAGGAATTGAGAGAATAAGAATAGGATCAATAGAACCAGCTTTCTTTACTCCAGAAGTTATTGAAAAGATAAAGAAATTTAAAAAGTTATGTCCTCATTTTCATTTGTCATTACAAAGTGGATGTGACGCTACATTAAAAAGAATGAATAGAAGATATACGTCTAAAGAATATGAAGATACAGTAAAATTACTTAGAGAAACTTTAAAAGGTGTTTCAATAACAACTGATGTTATAGTTGGATTTCCAGGAGAAACAGAAGAAGAATTTAATGAAACTTTAGAGTTTTTAAAGAGAATAAAATTAACTAAGACTCATGTATTTAAATATAGTCCAAGAAAAGGCACAAAAGCTGCTGATATGGAAAATCAAATAGATGGAAATATTAAGGAAAAAAGAAGCAAAATATTAATAGATTTAAGTAATAAAAATGAAGAAGAATTTAATAAAAAATTTATAAATTCTAAAATGGATGTTCTTATTGAAAAAGAAGTAAAAGAAAAAGAGGGTATATTTGAAGGATATACAAGGAATTATATAAAGATAGAAGTGCCTTGCACATGTTCAGATATTACTGGTAAAATTGTAGATATAAAAATAATAGAAGCTAATGGAGAATTGGCAAAGGCTGAACTGCTTTAAAAGTTAAATATAATCTATAATGAAAAAAATTTTATTATAAGTTATTATTTATAAATAAGTTATATAAGGATTAAGGGGGGTGAATTTATGAATTGTATTTTTTGTAAAATAATAAATGGTGAAATACCAACTGAAAAGATTTATGAGGATGAAAAAGTTGTGGCTTTTAATGATATAAATAAAGAAGCACCAATACACTTTTTAGTTATACCTAAGGTTCATATACAAAGTGTAAATGAAATAAATAAAGATAATTCAGATATTATTTCACATATATTTATGGTTATTAATAAAATAGTAAAAGAACTAGGTATAGACAAATCTGGATATAGAATTGTTAATAATTGTGGAAATGATGGTGGCCAAACTGTAAATCATATTCATTTTCATGTTTTAGGACAAAGAGAATTAAAGTGGCCACCAGGTTAATAGTTTTTTTATCTAGAGGTTGACATTTTAACTCTAGCTATTGTATAATATAGCGTGTGTTATTAAGCCCGTAGCTGAGTTAAATTAATTAATTTGAGCTAGCGGAGGGAGGGATAATAGATGTCAGAAATAAAAGTTGGAGAAAACGAAACACTTGAAAGTGCGTTAAGAAGATTTAAAAGAAAATGCGCTAGAGCTGGAGTTCTTTCAGAAGTAAGGAAGAGAGAACATTATGAAAAGCCAAGCGTGAAGAGAAAGAAGAAATCAGAAGCTGCTAGAAAGAGAAAGTTCAAGTAAGAATTTAATTTCTTTTGAAAGAAGGTATGAAAATGCCAATTAAAGATAGACTTCAAGAAGATTGGAAAACTGCATTAAAATCTAAAGATAAATTTAGAGCAAATGTCATAAGTACCGCTAAGTCTGCAATACTTTTGGTTGAAAAGACTGATGGTGTTAAGCTTGAGGACGATAAGGTTATTGAAATTTTAGCTAAAGAAGTCAAGCAAAGAAGAGAAGCTATGCTTGAATTTGAAAAGGGAAATAGACAGGATTTAGTAGATCAGAATAAAGCTGAAATAGAGATCTTGTTAAACTACCTTCCTCAGCAGTTAAATGAACAAGAAATTTTAGAAATTATTAAAGTTTCAGCTACAGAAGTAGGCGCTAATAACATTAAAGACATGGGAAAAGTTATGGCAGTGGTTAGACCTAAAGTAATGGGTAGAGCCGATGGTAAGCTTGTAAGTCAAATTGTAAAAGATTATTTAACTAATAAATAGCAAAAGAACTCATTTTTATGAGTTCTTTTTGTTTTGCATAAAAATGTAATTTTCTTTTAGATTTTATCATAAAGTACAATGAAGGATTATTTATAAGGAGAGGCGAATATGCAAGACAAATTGAATAAAAGTAGAAATATTATAGTTGAAAAGCTTGATTTACCTAAAGATATAATTTTAGATATTCCTAGAATTACGGTTTTAGGAGATGGTGAAATAACTATAGAAAATCATAAAGGCATTGTTGTATTTGAAAGAAATATAATTAAAGTAAATACAAATGTTAGCCCCATTACTATAAATGGAGAAAATTTTGAGATTTTATATATAGGAAGTTCTACTATAACAATAAGTGGAAAATTTCAATCAATAATTTATGAGGGGTAAGAAAAATGGGATTTGACTTTTTAAAAATAAGTAAGATTACTGTAGAAGTCAGTATTCTTAACCCAGAAAGACTTTTAAACATATTATGGACTAAAAGAGTGAATATCTTAAATGTAAAAAGGGTGGACATAGCTACAGTATTGATTCAAATAGAATATGAAGATTATGATATTTTAAAGGATGCAGTTAAAAAGCTCGGGGGTAAAATGAAAATAGTAGGAAGTGGAGGGTTTTTATTTTTTTTAGGGAAATTAAAAAGAAAATCTTCTCTTGTAATTGGTGGAATACTCTTTGTTATGATTATATTTTATTTATCTACATTTGTGTGGAGAGTTGAAATAAATACTAAGAAAAATGTTTCTCCATATGAATTAAGACAACAATTATATGCTATAGGAATAAAACCGGGAATAAAGAAAAGTAATATTAATGCAAAAGAAATAGAAAAAAAGATAGAAGATGTAAATTCGGATGTGTTATGGCTTAGAGCTAGAGTTGAAGGATCTACACTTAAAGTTTATATAGAGGAAAAAGTTAACCCACCAAAGCAACAAGAAAAGAAAATGGGAAATCTTGTGGCGAAGATGGATGGGCAGATTAAAAGAATATATGCTTTTTCAGGGAGAGCAGCAGTACCTATAGGAACAATGATAAGAGCTGGAGAAGTAGTTATAGAAGGTATCAATGGTAAAGAGGAAGAACCTTATGAAGTGCCACCAGAAGGCGTTGTAATGGCTAATACATTTTATGAGAAAGATATGAAAGTTCAAATAGATGGAAGTAAGTTAGAAAGAAATGGAAAAAGGGATAATGATATATACTTAAATATCTTTGGAAAGAAAATTTACTTGAAAAAAGCTATAAAAGACTTTAAACATTATGATAAAATAGAAGAGAGTGGAAAAGTTTTTAATAAAGTAATATATTTTGAAAGAGAAGAAACTCCTGTAAAACTTAGTAAAGAAGAAGCAGTTGAAAATTCTATAAGGGAACTTGGAGAATCTCTTTTAAATGAATTAACTAGAGAAGCTGTTATTGTAGATAAAATAGTAAATACAGAAGAAGATGGTCAAGGAAATTTAATGGTTAAAGTGATATTTGTTGTTGAACAAAATATAGTGGATAATACTCCTATTAACTAGCGATAACTTTAAAGATTAGAAGGTGATAGACATGTTTTTAAACAAGAATAAAGATAAATCAAAAAGAATTACCCTTGGAATAATAGTGTTCATTCTTACTTATGGTTTATTAATAACATCAATAGCTCCTAAAAAATATAGTTTAGAGGAAGGAGATATTGCAAATGTAGACATAAAAGCTCCAAGAGATACAGTAGATGAAATAGCAACTAAAGAAAGAGAAAAAGAAATACTAGATAAAATAGGTAAGCAGTACACTTTAAATGGGGAAATAAAAATAAAAGCTGAAGAAAATATAACTAAGCTTTTTGATAAAGTAAGTAATGTTAATAGTACTGAGTCTGAGGAAAAAGAAAAAATATCTTCAATTAAGAAAGTTGAAGGATTTAATTTAAGTGATAATGAGTGTAAAACTTTATTAGGACTTACAAAAGAACAACTTTCATCAATTCACTGGTTTATAGTAGATACATTAAATTTAGCTTATACAGAGCCTGTAGAGGAAAATAATTTAGAACATATACAAAGAGCTAAAAATGTAGTAGATAATGAGCTTAACAAACAAACTTTTGATAGAAATTTAGAAGATGTAATTAAGGATATAATTTACTCTCAAATAAAGCCGAATTTTTTCTTTGATAAAGAAAAGACTGATGAAAAAATAAGAGAAGCACAAAAGAATGTACCAAAAGAAATAATAAAGAAAAATCAAACTATAGTCAAAGAGGGGGAACCTATAACAGCAAGGCAAATTGAACTTTTAAAAGAATTAGGATTATTAGACAAAGGTGGAGGAAAGAACTATTTATATACTTATTTAGTTTTGGCTATATTTGTTATAATTGTTTTAACTCTTCAATATGCTTATATAGCAAAGGAAAGAAAAGATTTATTTGAAGATACAAGAATGATTGTAATGATTTCTATAATAAATTTAGTTGTAATAGTTTTATCAAGAGGATTAACTATTATTTCACCTTTTCTAATTCCTTTAGCTTGTGGACCTATACTAATAACGGTTCTTTTAGATTATAAAATATCTTTAGTAACAAATTTTTTGAATTTAATATTAGTTTCTGTAGTTGTTGGATTTAAACCAGGAGTTATTATTCTAGGAATAATAAATATAATTATAGGTTCTACTGGACTTAAAAAAATTCAACAAAGAAATGATGTTTTATATTCAACAATATATATTGGAGTAGTTTCCGCTATAATAACTTTAGCAGCAGGTATGTTAATTTCAAATGATATATCTGGAATTGCTAAAGATACTGGATTTTCAGTTTTAGCAGCATTATTATCAGGTATATTGGCATTAGGTCTTTTACCATTTTTTGAATCAAGCTTTGATGTTGTTACAAATATAAAGTTATTAGAACTATCTAATCCAAATCAACCACTTATGAAAAAGTTGCTTATGGAGGCCCCTGGAACTTACCATCATAGCATGATGGTTGCAAACTTAGCTGAAGTTGCAGCGGAAGAAGTAGGAGGAAATCCTGTAGTAGCTAGAATAGGTGCATATTATCATGATATTGGGAAGACTAAAAGACCATATTTCTTTGGAGAAAATCAAATGGGCAGGGAAAATCCACATAATAAAATAAGTCCAAATTTAAGTACACTAATTATAATATCACACACAAAAGATGGTGTTGAACTTGCTAAAGAGAATAATATTCCAAAAGTTATTCGTGATATTATAGAACAACATCATGGAACGACTTTAGTTAAGTATTTTTATTATACAATGAAAAATTCTACGGATAATCCTGATGAAGTAAAAGAAGAGGACTTTAGATATCCAGGTCCTATACCTTCAAGTAAGGAGGCGGCTATAGTAATGTTAGCTGATGGAGTTGAAGCTGCAGTAAGATCTATTAATGAGCCTACTAAAGGGAAAATAGAAGAGATGGTAAATAATATAATAAAGGATAAATTATATTCAGACCAACTATCAAATTGTGATTTAACATTAAAGGATATAGAAACTATAAGAAAATGTTTTTTAAAAGTTCTTAATGGTATTTATCATAGAAGAATAGAATATCCTACAGAGAAAAAAGTGAAGAAATAAAATTATAAAGGGCAAATAAGCCCTTTATAATTTTAAAGTATAATTTTATAAGGAGGAAAAGGAATGTTATATACAGATAATAGACAAAATAAGTTAGAGGTAAATGAAGAATTTATAAATAGAATTTCAAAAGTATGTGATTTTGCATTAAATGAAGAAGGTGTAGATTTTGAATATCAAATTTCACTTTTATTTGTAGATAATGAAGAAATTAAAGAAATAAATAATGAAACAAGAAATATAGATAAAACTACAGATGTTTTATCATTTCCTATGTTAGATTATGAAAAAGGAAAAGTTTTTAAAGATATGTATATAGGATATGATTTTGATGAAACATATATGGATGGAGAAGAGTTAGTTTTAGGGGATATAGTTTTGTCATTAGAAAGAGCATTAGAGCAAAGTAAAGAATTTAATCATTCATATGAAAGAGAGGTTTGTTATCTAGTTATTCATTCAATTCTTCATTTGTTAGGTTATGATCATATGGAAGATGAAGAAAAAATTGTAATGAGAAAAAGAGAAGAAGAGATATTAAATAAACTGAATATAACAAGAGAATAATAAAGATAGAGGGTGATTACATGAAACTTAAAAAAGTAGTAGAGAGTTTTAACTATGCAATAAATGGTATTATAGATACAGTAAGAACCCAAAGAAATATGAAAATTCATTTAGTAGCAGCTTTATGCGTTTTATTAGCTTGTTTCTTTTTTGATATTTCAAAAATAGAGTTTTTATTATTAGCAATAACTATAACATTAGTTATTGCAGCAGAACTTATTAATACAGCTATAGAAGCAGCTATAGATATGTCTACTAACTATTATCATCCTTTGGCTAAGATTTCTAAAAACGCTGCTGCAGGTGGGGTTTTGGTAACTGCTATTAATGCTATGATAGTTGGATATATAGTTTTTGGAGATAAAATATCAGATTTTTCTTATACAGTAGTACATAAGGTTAAAAATTCAGAACCATATACTATTTTCATAGTATTAGTATTTGTTACTATAGCAACTGTAATTGTAAAAGCTATTTTTGGTGAAGGAACTCCTTTAAAAGGAGGAATGCCTAGTGGACACAGTGCATTAGCATTTTCTATAGCAACTGCTATATCATTAATAACAGAAGAACCAATATGTATACTTTTAAGTTATTTAATGGCTTTTATAACTGCACAAAGTAGAGTAGATTCTGAAGTTCATTCAATATTAGAAGTAATAGTTGGAGGGATTTTTGGAACATTACTTACATTATTAATATTTACTATATTTAGATTATAATGAAATTAAAAAAATTATGAAAAGATACGTAGAACTTCTAATTGATATTTGTAAATTAATGATTGGTAAGTTATAATAAAATATGCTAACTAATTATTAGGATGGAGGATTAAATATGAATTATAACGAACTTATACAAAAAGCTATAGAGGCACGTGAATTAGCATATTGTCCATATTCAAATTTTAAAGTAGGTGCAGCAGCATTATTTGAAAATGGAGAAATATATACTGGATGTAATATAGAAAATGCATCCTTTGGTGGAACAAATTGTGCTGAAAGAACAGCAATATTTAAAGGTGTATCAGAAGGAAATAAAAAATTAAAAGCATTAGCTTTAATAGGTGATATAAAGTCTTTTACTTATCCATGTGGAATTTGTAGACAGGTAATATCAGAATTTGTTGAAAGTGAAGATACACCAATAATAATTATAAAAAATAAAGAAGAATACATTGTTAAAACCTTCAAAGAAATAATGCCAGGTGCATTTACTCAGAAGGATTTAGAAAACTAGGAGGATTAATGTTTAAATCAGGATTTGTCACAATTGTTGGGAGACCCAATGTAGGAAAATCAACTCTTTTAAATCAAATAATGGGGGAGAAACTTTCTATAGTATCTAACAAACCACAAACTACAAGAAATAATATACAAACAATACTTACAGGGGATGACTACCAAATGGTGTTTGTTGATACACCAGGAATACATAAGCCTAAGCATAAATTAGGTGAGTATATGGTAAGCTCTGCAAAAGATTCAATAAAAGAAGTAGATTTAGTTTTATTTTTAATAAATCCAGAAGAGGAAATTGGAAGAGGAGATAAATTCATAATAGAAACATTAAAGAATCAAAAGGCACCAGTTTTTTTAGTTCTTAATAAGATAGATGAATTTACTCAAGATAGAGTTGCAAAAACTTTAGAGATGTATTCTAAAGAGTTTGACTTTAAAGAAATAATTCCTATTTCAGCTATTAAAGGGAAAAATGTAGATAAATTAGTGGAATTAATGATAGAAAAGATGCCAGAAGGACCTAAATATTACCCAGATGATATGATTACAGATGTTCAAGAAAGATTCGTTGTTGCGGAAATTGTTAGAGAAAAGGCTTTAAGATGCTTAAGGGATGAAATTCCCCATGGCATAGCTGTGGATATAATACAAATGAAGCAAAGTGAAAATGGAACATATCATATAGAGGTAGATATGATATGTGAAAAGGATTCTCATAAAGGTATCATTATAGGTAAAAATGGTCAATCACTTAAGAGAATAGGTGAAACAGCAAGGTATGAAATAGAAAGGTTCCTACATTCTAAAGTTAACCTTAAAATTTGGGTTAAAGTTAGAAAAGAGTGGAGAGATAACCAAAACCTATTAAAGGAACTTGGTTATAAGAAAATGAAATAGCCAAGGGGATGGTTTTTCTGTCACTATATAAGACAAATGCAGTAATTATTAAAACTACAGAATTTAAAGAAAACGATAAACTAGTATGGTTATATACTGAAAAATTTGGAAAGATAACAACTATAGCAAAAGGATCAAGAAAAAGTAAGAGTAAGTTTTTATCTCTTACTCTTCCTTTATGCTATGGAGAATATGTTGTTTTTAAAGGCAAGAGTCTTTATAACATGCAAGAAGGAAAAATAATAAACTCTTTCCAAGGATTATTAAATAATCTAGATAAATTAACATACTCATCTTATTTATGTGAGCTTATAGATATTTGTCTTCAAGAAGGAGATAATGATAATAGTTTATTTAGGGATTTCTTAACTTGCCTATATCTGTTAGATACAGATGCATTAGATTACGAATTATTAATAAGATCATTTGAATTAAAGCTTTTAAAGGCCACAGGATACGGCTTAGATTTAGATAAATGCTCAATTTGCAGAAAGAAAATAGGTATATCAAATTATATATCTCTTTTCCATTATGGGGGAGTTTGTGAAACTTGTAATAGGGAACATGGTCTTTATATATCAAGACCAGCATATAATGCTTTGAGATTTCTAAGTAATACTCCTATGGATAAGATATATAGGCTTAATGTTAATTCAGAAATAAAAAAGGATATAGGTAAAGTTACAACCTTTATTATTTCATCTAACTATTCTAAGAAACCTAAAAGTTTAGAAATGTTAAATTATATAAAGGAGTGATAGTGTGATGGGAATTACATTAGAAAAAGTAGATAAGGTGAAAGAAAGAACAGGAGCTACTTATGCAGAAGCTAAGTATGCTTTAGAAGTAAATAATGGAGATATTTTAGATGCTATAATATATTTAGAAGAAATAAAAGGAAATAATTCAGAAGTGTTAAAGACTTTACCTAATATTGAAAACAGTGAAAAAAGTTCTGAGACAGTAGATGAATTAAAGGTTTGGTTAAAAGATTTAATAAATAAAGGAAATATAACTCGTATAAGGATATATAAAGAGGAAAAAGAAATTATAGATGTTCCTGTAAATGCTGGCATAGCAGCTGGAGTTATAGCAGTAATAGTACCTCAAATTTTAGCATTTGGTTTAATAGCAGCTGTAGCTACGCAAATAAGAATT
The DNA here is from genome assembly GCF_003606265.1 of Clostridium septicum. Classification (NCBI taxonomy): domain Bacteria; kingdom Bacillati; phylum Bacillota; class Clostridia; order Eubacteriales; family Clostridiaceae; genus Clostridium; species Clostridium septicum. The sequence continues at coordinate 503,782 of NZ_CP023671.1, read as the reverse complement.
GAATTAACAATGTCTGATGGTACAGTTGAGGTTGTTAATAAATATGTTTCTAAAGCTGTAGATGATATTAAGGATGTGGCTACAGAAATGGCAAGTAAGGTGAAAAATAAAGTAAGTGGAGTAAAACATGATACTTTAAGGCAAAATAGAGAAAAAAATAAATTATATGATTCAGATGAAAAAGTATATAGTTATACTGTTAATTTTGATGATGAAGAGTAATTAAACGATAATCTAAGAAAACAGGCAATATAAAGCAATAAATTTAATAAATAAAGGATATTTAGGTAATTTGATTAATTTTTCAGAAAATTAAGTATAGTCAAAAAGTTATAAAATGTTATAATTAAATTGTAAATATCAAACTAATCTTAATTATCTGAATATTCCTTTACTAATTGAAAAGAGGGATAAAGGTGAAATTATCACAAAGACAAGAAGAAATAATTAAAATTGTAAAAGAAGGACAGCCTGTTACAAGTGAATCCCTAGCAGAAAAATTAGGAGTTACAAGGGCAGCTCTTAGGGCAGATTTAGCTATACTTACAATGATAGGGGTTTTAGATGCGAGACCTAAGGTAGGTTATGTTTATCAAGGTGAACCACATAATACTAGCATATTGGAGAATATTTCTAAAGTTGTAGCTGGTGAAATAATGTCAAAACCTGTAACAGTAAATGAAGAAACTACAGTATATGATGCAATCGTATTCTTGTTTTTGAATGATGTAGGAACATTATTTGTAGAAAATAATGGTATGTTATTAGGAGCTGTTTCGAGAAAAGATTTCTTGAAAATAGCTATAGGAGGAACTGATATTTATAAAGTTCCTATTGGTGTAATAATGACAAGAATGCCTAATATAGTTTGTGGTTATTCAGAAGATAGTGCATATAGTCTTGCTAAAAAGATTATAGAACATGAAATAGATAGTATTCCGATAGTAGAAAAGGTTGAAAGTCTTGACGGTGGAAAAAATCAGTTAAGGATAATAGGAAAAATATCTAAAACTAACATAACAAAACTTTTTGTAAAGTTAGGTGAAGGAAATTAAGAGTAGGATATTTTATGGGTAGCTACGAGGCAATAGCTTTGTTAGTATATATATTTCAATTTGATTAAAACGGAGGAGTATTGAGATGGAGAAAAAGAAGTACGTTTACCTTTTTAGTGAAGGAAATGGTTCAATGAGGAACCTTCTAGGAGGTAAAGGAGCAAATTTATCAGAAATGATTTTACTAGGGATTCCAGTACCACAAGGATTTACAGTTACAACAGAAGCGTGTAATAAGTACTACGAAGATGGAAAAATAATATCTGATGGTATTATTTCAGAAATTCATGAGAAAATTGGACAGTTAGAAGAAATCACAGGGAAAAAATTTGGTAGTTTAACAAATCCGTTATTAGTATCAGTAAGATCAGGGGCTAGAGTATCAATGCCTGGTATGATGGATACTGTATTGAATCTTGGGTTAAATGATGAGTCAGTTGAAGCTATGGCTAAACTTACTAACAATCCAAGGTTTGCCTATGATTCATATAGAAGATTCATTCAAATGTTTTCAGATGTTGTTATGGGTATAGAAAAGAGATTATTTGAAAATTTAATAGATGAATTAAAAGAAGAAAAAAGAGTAGAATTTGATACTGACTTAACAGCTGAAGACTTAAAAGTTTTAATTACGAAGTATAAAGAACTATATAAGAAAGAGCAAGGAGAAGATTTTCCACAAGATCCTAAACATCAATTAATAGAAGCTATTACAGCTGTATTTAGATCATGGGACAACCCAAGAGCTATAGTTTATAGAAGATTAAATGATATTCCAGGAGAATGGGGTACAGCGGTAAACGTACAAGAAATGGTATTTGGTAATAAGGGTGAAACTTCAGGAACAGGTGTTGTATTCTCAAGAGATCCAGCAAATGGTGATAATAGAATATATGGAGAATATCTAATGAATGCTCAAGGTGAAGATGTTGTTGCAGGAATTAGAACACCACTTCCTATTGCGAAATTAGAGGAGCAAAATCCAGAAATATATAAGCAGTTTGTAGATATAGTTAATACATTAGAACATCATTATAAAGATATGCAAGATATGGAAATAACTATTGAAGAAGGAAAGTTATACTTCTTACAAACTAGAAATGGTAAGAGAACAGCTCAAGCTGCATTAAAGATTGCAGTTGATTTAGTTGAAGATGGAATGTTGACTAAAGAAGAGGCGATACTAAAAGTTGAACCAAATCAATTAGACACATTACTTCATCCAGCATTCCACACAGACGAATTAAAGAAAGCATCTCCAATAGCAACTGGACTTCCAGCATCTCCAGGAGCTGCATGTGGTAAAATTGCATTTACAGCTGAGGAAGCTAAGGAAAGAAAAGAAAAGGGTGAAAAGATTGTTTTAGTAAGACTTGAAACTTCACCAGAAGATATAGAAGGTATGATTGCTGCAGAAGGTATTTTAACAGTAAGAGGAGGAATGACTTCTCACGCAGCAGTTGTTGCTAGAGGAATGGGAACTTGTTGTGTTGCAGGTTGTGGTGCTCTTAAAATAAATGAAGATGAAAAGACTTTAGAAGTTAATGGAAAGATTTATGGAGCTAATGATTTCATATCAATAGATGGAACAACTGGTAATATTTATGGAGAAGCTGTTAAAACAGTTACACCAGAAATTTCAGGGAACTTTGCTAAATTCATGGGATGGGCTGATGAAATTAGAAAACTGAAAGTTAGAACTAATGCCGATACTCCAAGAGATACAAAGCAAGCTGTTGAATTTGGAGCAGAAGGTATAGGTTTATGTAGAACTGAGCATATGTTCTTTGCAGAAGATAGAATAATGGCAGTTAGAGAAATGATTGTTGCTAAAAATGAAGAGCAAAGAAGAAAAGCTTTAGAAAAGTTACTTCCAATGCAAAGAGAAGATTTTATAGGTATATATGAAGCATTACAAGGAATGCCAGCTACTATAAGATTTTTAGATCCTCCACTACATGAATTCTTACCTCATAGTGAAGAGGATATAGCATCATTAGCAAAGGAAATGGGATTAACATTTGAAGAACTTAAAGCTACTGTAGAAAGCTTACATGAATTCAATCCAATGATGGGACATAGAGGATGCAGATTAGCAGTATCTTATCCTGAAATAGCTGAAATGCAAACTAGAGCTGTAATTGAAGCAGCTATAGAGGTAAAAGAAAAGAATGGATATGATGTTGTACCAGAAATTATGATTCCATTAGTTGGAGAAATAAAAGAATTAAAATATGTTAAAGATATAGTTGTTAGAACAGCAGATGCTGTAATGAAGGAACATGAAGTTAAATTAGATTATAAAGTTGGTACAATGATAGAAATTCCAAGAGCTGCTTTAACAGCAGATGCAATTGCAAAGGAAGCAGAATTCTTCTCATTTGGTACAAATGATTTAACTCAAATGACATTCGGTTTCTCAAGAGATGATGCAGCTAAATTCTTAGCTGATTATTATGAAAAGAAAATCTATGAACAAGATCCATTTGCTAAGTTAGACCAAACAGGAGTTGGTCAATTGGTTAAAATAGCAGTAGAAAAAGGTAAATCAGTAAGACCAGATATTAAACTTGGAATTTGTGGAGAACATGGAGGAGATCCATCATCAGTTGAGTTCTGTCATAATATAGGATTAGATTATGTTTCATGCTCACCATTTAGAGTGCCACTTGCAAGACTTGCAGCAGCACAAGCGCAAGTTAAAAATAATAGATAAATATAAGGAGACCTGATAAGGTCTCCTTTTTGTTTGTAATTAAAAATCAATATTATATTTATCTTGAAAAATTTTTATCATTTCATAAACAAATTCTAACTGATAGCTTGTTCTTAGTACTCCCTTCTCTAATAAACGAACAAAAGATGCTTTATTGCATTTTTTTATATTTTTATAATAGTCTCTAGATAATTTCCAATATTTTTGAGGAAAAGTAATATAAGCTAAAATATATTTCAAATCAGATTTTGTTAGGTTGTTAGAAAGCATATAATTATTTATTACCATAATAGCTAATTCTGCATTCCAATTTGTATTTTCTCTTTTTAATAAACGTCTTAAAAAATAAGCTAAATCATGAGCACAGTAATCTAATTTACATTTATCAAAATCTATTATAGAAACATTATCATTATTAATTATAATATTTTTATTTACATAATCTCCATGACAAAGAGAGATTGAAAGATCCTGTAAATCTATAGAAGAGGAAATTTCAACAGAAAGTTTAGCTAATCTAAGATTTTCATCTAAATTATCAAGAAATATATTAGAAAATTTATCTTTATGTTTATGTGCGTTATTTACTGCATTTAATAGTTGATTAAAGTGTTTATAAGTAGAAAGATGATAATTCTCTAAACCTTTTCTTAAACAACTCCCTTCTATTGGAGTAAAGTTTATAGAAACTTTATGTAATGCACCTAATGTTTTAGCTGAAATATTTAAGTGATCTATATTATCAAAATTGCATTTTTCACCTTCTAACCAAGGGGTCAGAATAAAAAGCATATCAGAGTACAAAACATATCTATGATTAGTTATTGTAGGTAGTAGCTTTGGTACAGATATAGAATTTCTATAAAGCCATTCCATTGCAGAGTAAACATATAAGAGATTATTTTCATCGTAATAGACTTTTTTTAAACAATAAGTTTTTGTTTTATAATCTACTTTATAAACTGCTCTTTGTTTTTCTGTATCTTTAAACTTAACCATTGTAACATCGGCTTGTTCAAGTTCATAGTTTGATAAGATAAATGACTTTATTTTATCGAGAGATAGTAATTCTTCTCTGGAATTCTTATTATATTTAATATTTTCCATTTTAATCTCCTTATAAAATTATTCATTATTATGATATTAGTAAAATAAAGTAAATATACTAGAATATTATTAATAATATAATTTATAATGAAATATTAAAATAAAGGGATTTTAAGAAAAAAATAGAATATCTTATAAAGAGGTGAGGTATATGAACATAAGGGAAAAAATAGAGAAGTTTGAGAGATTGACATTAATAAAAGAAGCTATGTTAAGTGGACAAAGTTTAGGTAGGGAAAAAATAGAAGAGAGAGATCCAATAAGAACTTGCTTTATGGTTGATAGAGATAGAATAATTCATAGTAAATCTTTTAGAAGATTAAAACATAAAACCCAAGTTTATATAAAAACCTTTGGAGATCATTACAGGAATAGATTAACTCATACACTAGAAGTCTCACAGATAGCTAGGACAATAGGTGTTGGAATAGGGCTTAATGAAAATTTAATAGAGGCAATAGCCCTTGGCCATGATTTAGGACATGTGGCTTTTGCACATAATGGAGAAGAAGTGTTAAATGAATTTCTTAAAGAAGGATTTAGACACAATGAGCAAAGTGTAAGAGTAGTAAAGAAATTAGAAAGGGATGGAAGAGGATTAAACTTAACTGAAGAAGTTTTAGATGGAATTTTAAATCATAGTGGATTAGGAATAGTTAAAAATAAGGCGAAAACTTTAGAAGGAAGAGTAGTAAAGATAAGTGATAAAATTGCCTATTTGAATCATGACATAGATGATTCTATAAGAGCGGGATTATTAGAAGATAAAGATATACCTAAAAATATAAGAAGTATTTTAGGAACAACACATTCTGAGAGAATTGATACATTAGTTTTAGACATGATAAAAAATACAAATAAGAATCTAAATGAAGGAATTGTTGATGTAGCTTTAAGTAAAGAGGTATGGGAAGCTATGAATGAGCTTAGAAGATATATGTTTAAGAATATATATTTAGGAGATATATTAAAGCAAGAGAGAGAGAAAGCTAAGTTTATATTAAGTCAATTAATAGAACATTATTGCAAATATCCTGAGAAGCTACCAGATACGTATAAGAAAATTTTAGTAGAAGATGGATTAGATAGAGCTGTAGCGGATTATATTGCTGGAATGAGTGATGATTATTGTCTAATATGTTTCAATTCTATTTTTGTACCTAAATTTGTTATTTATTAGTAATTTGAAGAATAATAAAAGTTTTTTTGGGAAAAATATTTTCATGACGAAAAAAAGGAATTTTGGAATTGAAAAAGAATATAAATAAATGTGCACTCTTAAAATATTATGTTAAATTATATTTTAAGAAGGAAATATATAAAAAATGTCGAATAATTAAAAGGTTGATGAAAAAAATTAGTAAGGAGGTGGATCTCCTTGCAGATTTCTGAAGAAATTTTGGAAAAGATAAAAGAGCAAAATGATATAGTAGATGTTATATCAGAGTCTGTAAGACTTAAACGGTCAGGTAGAAATTTTTCTGGTTTATGTCCATTTCATAATGAAAAAACACCTTCTTTCTCAGTATCTCAAGATAAGCAAATATATAAATGTTTTGGATGCGGAGAGGTTGGTAATGTTATTACTTTTGTCATGAAAACCAAAAATCTACCATTTGTAGATGCCGTAAAATATTTAGGTGAAAGAGTCAATATAACAATAGAGGATGAAAAAAAAGGAAAAAGTCCTATAACTAAGAAAAAAGAATTGCTTTATAATCTTAATGTAGAAGCTGCAAGATTCTTTTTTAGAAATTTAGTTAATGATAATGAGGCTAAAGAGTATTTTCTAAATCGTGGAATTAAAGAAGAGACCATAAAAAGGTTTGGACTTGGGTTTGCTAAAGATAGCTGGAATAGTTTGCTTTTGTACTTAAAAAAAAGAGGATTTAAAGAAGAACTATTATTAGAAGCAGGTTTAGTATCTATATCTCAAAAAAGTGGAAATAAGTATGATAGATTTAGAAATAGAGTTATTTTTCCTGTATTTGATTATAGGGGGAAGGTAATAGGATTTGGCGGAAGGGTTTTAGATGATTCTAAGCCTAAATATTTGAATTCACCAGAAACTTTAGTTTTCCAAAAGGGAACAAATTTATATGGTTTAAATTTTGCTATTAAAAATAACTTGAGAGAACGATATTTTATAATAGTAGAAGGCTATATGGATTTGATAACGCTGCATCAATATGGAATTACAAATGTTGTAGCTTCTCTTGGTACTGCTTTAACTGTAAATCAAGCCCGACTTCTAAAAAGATATGCAGATAAAGTTATAATTTCTTATGATGCCGATGTAGCAGGGCAAACAGCTACAGTAAGAGGATTAGAAATATTAAGGGATGCAGGATTCGAAGTTAGGGTTTTAAATATTCCACAAGGAAAAGATCCAGATGAATTTGTAAGAAGTAACGGAAAAGAGGCATTTAAAAATTTAATAAACAATGCACAACCTTTAATTGATTATAGATTAAAGAGAGCAGAAGAAGGAATTAATTTTAAAGAAAGTGATTCTCTTGCTAAGTATGGAAAAAGAGTTACTGATATTTTAGCTAAATTAAATCCTGTAGAAAAAGATGTGTATGTAAAGAGAATTTCAGAGAATACTGGTATAAGAGAACAGGCTTTATACGATTTATTGTCAAGTGAAATGATAAAAAACATAAATGATGAAAAATTTATGAATAATAAGGAATATAATGGAACAAAATTATATGTAGAGCCTGGATTTTTAAAGGCAGAAAGATCTTTAATGAAATTAATGCTTGAGGATGATTATTTTGAATACATTATTAATATTTTAAAGGAAGAGGATTTAATATTAAATGAACATAAAGAAATATTCTCCATAATTAAAGAAGGTAAAGTGGGAAGAATAAATAATATAAATAGTTTTCTAGAATCAAAATGTAATAATATTAAAACTTTGGAGGAATTAGTTAAAATAAAAGAGCATAATGTTTTCAAGGTGAATGATACCCAAAAATTAATTAAGGATTTTGTAAGGCAAGTAGAGAATTATAAATTGAACCTAAGATTAGAAGAGTTAAAGAAACAACAAAAATTATTGGAATCAGAAGGTAAGATTGAAGAATCTATTCATATCGCTATTGAGTTAACTAAAATAGCAGAATTGTTGAAAAGAGGTGTGAGAGAATAGGTGGTCATAGCGAAAGGAGGTAATTTAATGGTAGATCAAAAAACTAAAGCTAAACAAGGTAAAAAGAATAATGAGGATAAGAATAGCAAAATGGCAGTAGTTAAAAACCTACTGGATAAGGGTAAAAAAACTGGTACATTAACATATAAACAAATAATGGATGAAATTGAACATATAGAATTAGGACCAGAGCAAATAGAAAAAATATATGAAGTTCTAGAGTCAATGGGAATAGAAGTATTAGGTGAAATAAATTCTGTGGAAGAGGTAGAGGAAGAGGAAATAGATCTTTCTGTTCCAGAAGGAATAGCCATAGATGATCCTGTTAGAATGTACTTAAAAGAAATAGGAAAGGTTCCACTTCTTTCATCAGAAGATGAAATTGAGTTAGCATTAAGAATAGAAGAAGGAGATCAATATGCTAAGAAGAAATTAGCTGAAGCTAATTTAAGATTAGTTGTTAGTATAGCTAAAAGATATGTTGGTAGAGGTATGCTCTTTCTTGATTTAATACAAGAAGGAAATCTTGGGCTTATAAAAGCAGTAGAAAAGTTTGATTACAGAAAAGGATTTAAATTTTCAACATACGCAACATGGTGGATTAGGCAAGCAATTACTAGAGCTATAGCAGATCAGGCTAGAACTATAAGAATACCAGTTCATATGGTTGAAACTATAAATAAACTTATAAGAGTACAAAGACAATTACTTCAAGAATTAGGAAGAGATCCATTCCCAGAGGAAATATCAAAGGTTATGGACTTACCTGTAGATAAGGTTAGAGAAATTCAAAAAATTGCTCAAGAACCAGTATCATTAGAGACTCCAATAGGTGAAGAAGAAGATTCACACTTAGGTGATTTTATACCAGATGATGATGCACCAGCTCCAGCAGAAGCAGCAGCATTTACAATGTTAAAGGAACAATTAATAAATGTTTTAGATACATTAACTCCTAGAGAAGAAAAAGTTTTAAGATTAAGATTTGGATTAGATGATGGAAGAGCTAGAACTCTAGAAGAGGTAGGTAAAGAATTTAATGTAACTAGAGAAAGAATTAGACAAATAGAGGCGAAGGCTCTTAGAAAGCTAAGACATCCATCAAGAAGTAAAAAATTAAAGGATTATTTAGATTAGCACCTAGTGGTGCTAATTTTACTTTAAGTAAGGAGTAGAATTATATGGAATTAAGCAAAAGATTAAATTTTATTGTAGAAAAAGTAGAGAAAGTTATAGCGTTAGCAGATGTGGGAACAGATCATGGATATATACCTTTGTATGCATTAAAAAATAATATTTGTAGTGAAGCTATAGCATCAGATATAAATAAGGAACCTTTAGATAAAGCTCGACTTAATGCTATCTTAGAAGGGGTAGGAGATGAATTAGAGTTTAGATTAGGAAATGGCTTAAGTGTTTTGAAAGAAAATGAAGTTCAAGCTGTAATTATAGCAGGTATGGGGGGGAATTTAATAAGAGATATATTAGAAGCAGACACTAATATTGTAAATGAATTAGAATATTTAATATTACAGCCAGCTCAAAATCCAGAAGTTTTAAGAGAGTATTTATATACTAATGATTATGAAATTATAGATGAAGATTTATGTTTAGATGATGGAAAATACTATGAATTATTTAAAGTAAGAAGAAAAATAGGTGAAAATACTGTATTAGATAGTATATATTATGAAATAAGTCCAAAGCTATTAATGGAAAAACATCCTTTGATGAAGGAATACATAAATTCAAAATTAGATAAGTATAATAAAATATTGAGCCTTATAACAGATGAAACAGAGTCAGCTACCTTAAGAAAAGAAGAGTTATTGGAGAAAATTTCAATATTATCAAATATAGTTAATTTTTTATAAAGGTGATGTAAAATGAAAAAAGTCAAAGACATTATGGATGAAATGGAAAAGTTAGCACCTACATATTTAAAAGAGGATTTTGACAATGTAGGATTAATGGTTGGAGATAAGAATCAAAAAGTAGAAAAAGTATTAATAGCATTAGATTGTACTTTAGATGTTATAGAAGAAGCTAAGGGTTTAAATGTTGATATGATACTTACTCATCATCCACTTATCTTTAAAAAGCCTAATAGTATCACTACAGAAACATTATTAGGAAAGAAAATAATAGAACTTATAAAAAATAATATAAGCTTATACTCTAGTCATACTAATTTAGATTCTGCTAAGGAAGGTTTAAATAAAACAATTGTTGAAATGTTAGGATTTTCTTCAGAAGAATTAATAGAAGTAAATAAGAAAGATTCTAGTGCTGGACTTGGAAGAATGGTAAGATTAGATAAAGAAATAGAATTAGAGACCTTGGTAGAAATAATAAAAAGAAAATTAAATATAAAGAACTTAAGAGTTTCTATGGGAAAAGAAATGTTTAAGAATATAGCCATAATTAATGGAAGTGGTCAAGACTTTATAGGAAAAGCTGTAGCAAGAGGTGCCCATTGTATTATTACAGGGGATACAACATATCATTATGCTTCTGATTATAAAGAAATGGGAATATCTATTTTAGATATTGGTCATTTTTCATCAGAATGGCTAGTTTTCTTAAAAGCTATAGAAAAAGTTTTAGTTAAGTTCCCAGAAGTTGAATTTATAAAATCAGCTTTAGTAAAAGATCCTTATACTTTTGTATAAGGATTTATTTATATATTAAATTAGTATCAAATTTGAATATATAACATATGTATAAATAATAGTAATTATGGGAGTTTGCTGTATGGGGAATAATAAATATTATCATAAAAAGAAAGGTAATGATTGGGGGAAGTTTTTTCAAAAAACAATTAGGGATTTTAGTGATAATGTTTCTAAAAATATAGGTAATGCCTTTAATTGTAGAAATTGTTGTATTCAGGCAAGACTTTGTATATTTGGCCTTATTATTTTGACACTTTTATTTTCAGGAATTGGATTTTATTCATGGCTAATACTTGCTATGTTACTTATAATTTTACAGTTTGTTTAAAAATAAAAAAAACTTGTGTTAATTTAAATTATGTGATATCATAAATAATGCGAGTAAGACATGCAATCGCTGCTAGACTTAGATCTAGGAGAGGAAAGTCGGAGCTCCACAGGGCAGGGTGCTGGATAACGTCCAGTCAAGGCGACTTGAAGGAAAGTGCAACAGAGATATACCGCCTAAGTTTTTACTTAGGTAAGGGTGGAAAGGTGAGGTAAGAGCTCACCAGCATGATGGTGACATCATGGCTATGTAAACCCCACTTGGAGCAAGACCGAGAGTGAGGCTTATGGGGCTGCCCGTCCCGCCTCCGGGTGTGTCGCTTGAGCTTGCTGGCAACAGTAAGCCTAGATAGATGATTGCTTAATACAGAACTCCGCTTAAGGCTTATCTCGCATAGAAAGCATATGACACTACACTTTTGTGTGGTGTTTTTTATTTTTAAATAAAATATTTTAGTAAATATTTACTAAAATATTGACGGGATGTTTTTTAGGTTGTATTATATAATAACAAGGATAAAGCATACATTTTTTACAGGGAGGGATAATATTGGCTACTATAAAAGATATTGCCAATTTAGTGGGAGTTTCGTCCTCGACTGTATCTAGAGTTCTTAATTTTGATGAAACACTGAATGTAACGGATGAAACGAAAATGAAAATATTCCAAGTTGCAGATGAATTAGAGTATGTATCTGTTAGAAATAGAAAAAAAAATAAAACCCAAATTATAGGAATATTACATTGGTACACAGCAGAGCAGGAACTTGGAGATCCTTATTATTTATCAATAAGACTTGCAGTTGAAAAGAAATGCCAAGAACAAAAAATTAATACAATAACAGTTCATAGTGAAAGTTGCATAGATCAACTTAAAAATGTAGATGGAATAATAGCTATAGGAAAGTTTAGTTTTGAAGAAATAGAGTTTATAAAAAAAATTACTAACAATATAGTTTTTGTTGATTCTTCACCAAATGGAAGTTTATATGACTCAGTTGTTATAGATTTTAGAGAGGCTGTAAAAGTAGCTTTAGATTATTTAGTAGATCTTGGTCACACTAAGATTGCTTATTTAGGTGGCAAGGAAACTTATAGAGATGGAATAGAGTATATTACTGATGAGAGAGAAATGACCTTTATTGAATATACTAAAAGTAAAGGGATTTTTAATGAAGATTTAATAGGTATTGGGGATTTTACTCATAAAGATGGGTATAAATTAATGAAAAAGTTATTAGAAGGAAACGATATCCCGTCAGCATGTTTTATAGCTAGCGATACTATGGCTGTTGGAGCTTATAAGGCAGTTGCAGAGAAAGACTTAAAAATACCAGAAGATATAAGTATACTATCTTTTAATGATATACCTACAGCTAAGTATATGATTCCGTCTTTAACAACTATTAGAGTTTATACAGAATTTATGGGAATGTCGGCGGTGGATTTAATGCTTGAAAATATAATATCCAATAGATGTTATAGGAAAAAAGTTGTTATAAATGCTGAATTGAAAATAAGAGAAAGTTGTATAAAGGTAAAATAATATTTAAAAACTCATAATCGTTTGATTATGAGTTTTTATTTATATAATAAATTAATAAGTAAAATAAACAAGTTAGAATAGTAAAAAATTTAGTAAATTTATTGACTTTGCGCAAAATGTTTACTAGAATAAGAATATAAAGAATTGTTATAAGATTAAAGATAAAATATATTTTTGCGAAAGCGTTTAAATTGTTTTATGGAGGTTATTTAAATGGTAAAAGAATTAGTTGATAAATTTATTAAAGTATTTGGAGAGAAACCACAAGGTAATTATTTTGCACCAGGTAGAGTAAATTTAATTGGAGAACATACTGATTATAATGGAGGTAATGTTTTTCCTTGTGCTTTAACAATTGGAACATATATGATTGCTAGAAAAAGAGAAGATAAGCTTGTTAGATTACATTCGAAAAATTTTGAAAATTCAGGAATTATAGAATTTAATATAGATGATTTAAAAAATGAAAAAGTACATGATTGGGCAAATTATTCAAAAGGGGTTATCTGGGCTTTAAAAGAGAATGGATACACAATTAATAATGGGTTTGAAGGATACGTGTATGGAAATATACCAAATGGAGCAGGATTATCATCTTCAGCCTCTTTAGAATTAGTTACTGGAGTTACTTTAAAAGATTTATTTAATTTAGATGTAGATATGATTGATTTAGTTAAATTTTCACAATTAGCTGAAAATAAATTTATAGGTGTAAATTGTGGAATAATGGATCAATTTGCAATAGGAATGGGAAAAGAAAATTGTGCAACACTATTAGATACAAACACTTTAAAGTATTCTTATGCACCAATTAGCTTAGTTGATACTTCTATAGTAATTTCAAATACAAATAAAAGAAGAGGTTTAGCAGATTCAAAATACAATGAAAGAAGAGGACAATGTGAAGAGGCTTTAAAAGAATTACAAAAAGAACTTAAGATAAAAGCTTTAGGAGAGTTAAGTGAAGAAGAATTCGAAAAGTACAAACATATAATAACAGATGATATAAATAGAAAACGTGCAAAACATGCTGTTTATGAAAATGTAAGAACTTTAAAAGCTGCAGAAGCATTAAAAAATAACGAAATAGAATTATTTGGGGAATTAATGAATGAATCTCACATATCATTAAGAGATGATTATGAAGTTACAGGTATAGAATTAGATACTTTAGTAGAACTTGCATGGAAACAAGAAGGTGTAATAGGATCAAGAATGACAGGAGCAGGTTTTGGAGGATGTACAGTTAGTTTAGTAAAAAATGATGATATAGATAATTTTATTAAAAATGTAGGAGCTGCATATAAAGAGAAGATAGGATATGAAGCAGATTTTTATGTAGTTAATATTGGTGATGGAGCAAGGAAACTTAACTAACAGAAATAAGAAGGTGAAGATAATGAATATTAATATTTCATATGAAATAGAAAGATTACTTGTGTATGGAATTAAAAAAGGATTAATTGAAGTAGAAGATAAAGTATATGTAAGAAATAGAATAATGCAAATATTAAATTTAAATGATATAGAAGAAGTAGAAGAGATTAATGAAAATCTTGAAACTCCAACTTCTTGTTTAGAAAATATATTAGATTATGCATTTAATGAGAGATTGTTAGAAAGTAATAGTGTTGAATCAAGAGATCTTTTAGATACAAAGATTATGGGGTGTTTAGTAAAAATGCCTTCTATAATAATAAAAGAGTTTAATAAATTATATAATGAAAGTGAAAAGAAAGCTACAGAATACTATTATAACCTTAGTAGAGCAACTAATTATATAAGAGTAGACAGAGTTAAAAAGGATATGAAGTGGAAAACAGCTACAGAATATGGAGATTTAGATATTACTATAAATCTATCTAAGCCAGAAAAGGATCCTAGAGATATTGCAGCAAAGAAAAATACAGTTTCAACTAACTATCCTAAATGCTTATTATGTGTAGAAAATGAAGGTCATGAGGGTAGAATAGGTTATCCTGCTAGAGAAAATCATAGAATTATTCCGTTAGATTTAAATAATGAAAGATGGTTTTTACAATACTCACCGTATGTTTACTATAATGAACATTGCATAGTCTTAAAGGGAAGTCATGATCCTATGAAAATAACTAAAGATACTTTTAAGAGGCTTTTAGGATTTATAGAACAATTTCCGCATTATTTTGTAGGAACAAATGCAGATTTACCTATAGTTGGAGGTTCGATTCTTGCACATGATCATTTTCAAGGTGGAAATTATGAGTTTTCAATGGCTAAGGCAGAAGTAGAAAAAGAATTTAAAATTGCAAACTTAAATAAAGTTAAAATTGGAAAAGTTAAATGGCCTATGTCTGTAATAAGAATTGAGGGAAAAGATAAAGAAGAGGTTCTTAATGCAGTAATATATATTTATGAAAAATGGAAGAATTATTCAGATGAATCAGTAGATATTCTTGCGTTTACAGTAGATATTCCACATAATACAGTAACTCCAATAGCACGAAAAAAAGGTGGGAATTATCAATTTGATTTAGTATTAAGAAATAATAGAACAACAGAAGAATTCCCGTATGGAATATTCCATCCTCATGAGGAACTACATCACATTAAAAAAGAAAATATAGGTCTTATTGAAGCTATGGGACTTGCAATTTTACCATCAAGGTTAAAGAAGGAACTTAAGGAAATTCAAGATTTCCTTTTAAATAAAAATAAAATAGAAGAACTAAATGGTAAGGAAGAATTATTAAAACATAAAGATTGGATACTAACCATAATAAAAAAATATAAGGATATAAATTCTGAGAATGTAGAAGATATACTACAAGAAGAAGTTGGACTTAAATTCCTAGCAGTATTAAAAGATGCAGGAGTTTATAAGAGGGATGAAAAAGGTCAACAAGCCTTTGATAAATTTATTTTTGGATTGTAGGTGATTAAATGAAAATAACAAGTAATATTGTAGGTAAATTTTCATCAGAAGAAGTCATAAGCTACGAAATTAGAAATTCAAAGGGGTTTGGGATTAATGTGTTAAACTACGGCGGAATAATAACTGACGTAATAGCACCTGATAAAAATGGAAATCTAGAAAATGTAGTCATGAAGTATAAAGACATGAATATATATGAAGAAAATCCATCTTATTATGGAGCTTTAATTGGAAGAACAGCAGGAAGAATTTTTGCAGGAGAAGTTAAGCTAAATAATAAAATTCTAAAGTTAAATAAAAATTATGGATTTAATCAAGGCCATGGTGGAAACATAGGATTTGATAAAAAATTAATGAAAGCTAAGGTGAAGATATTAGAAGATAAAGCTTTTGTAGAGTTAAAATATTTTAGTCCTAATAATGAAGAAGGATATCCAGGAAATTTAAATATAGCTGTTAGATATACTGTTACAGAAGACAATACATTCAAAATAAGCTATAAGGGAGTAAGTGATGAAGACACTTTATTAAATCTTACAAATCATAGTTATTTTAATTTAAGCGGGAATAAAAATGAAACAATTTTAGATCATCATTTATATATAGATAGTGATTTTTTAGTAGAGTTAGATGAAACACAGGCCCCAACAGGAAACATTATAAATATAAATGGAAGTGCATTTGATTTTACAATACCAAAGCTTATAGGAAGAGATATAGAAGAGGACGATTTACAACTTAGGATAGGACAGGGTTATGATCATCCTTGGATACTTAACGGAGGAAAACAAGTAAAGCTTAGACTTTATCATAAACCTTCGGGAAGAGTGATGGATGTTTACACAAACCATAAATCAGTTGTACTTTATTCTTTGAATTTTCCAGATGATAAAATTGTAGAAGGAGGATATCTCCCAAAAAGAAGAGGTGCAATAGCTATAGAAACACAAAGCCCTCCAATTGGAAAAAATAGTTGTTTTGCAAATCATTCTATATTAAAAAAAGATGAGGAATATAGTAAAGAAACAATATATAAATTTGATATTATGGAAAAATAAATTTAAAAAGGTAATTAGAAGTACTTCTAATTACCTTTTTAAATTTATAAACCATATTTTTTGCAAGTAAATAACTTAAATTAGAGAGGAAATAAAGAGTTTTTAAAGTATGCTTCTAATAAAAATTTTATATAAAATCATTTTTATTAAATTAAAACTATAAAATATAAGGAGAGTATTAATTGTGAGGGGAATTTATTGACTAAGAAAGAAATTTACAATGATTTTATTGGATTAATATCTTTAATGGCATCTATAATGCTTATGTTTCAAATAACTATAGATTTACCTTATGAGGTATTAATATCGTTTTATTATATAGATTCTATAGTATGGATTATCTTTATATTAGACTATGTTTTAGGGTTAATATTAGCTAAAAGAAAAATTAATTATATAAAAACCCATATAATAGATATTATGGTTATAATAACAGTAAAAACATATTTAAGATTTTTTAAAGCTTTAAACATAACACTTATTTTGAATAATGCAATTATTATAAAATTTGCTGAATTTATACGACTTGTAATTTTAATTTTAAAATTTAAAAAGAGTATAAAGAAAAGTAAAAAGCTAAATAGATTTAATTATATGCTCATATTAACGACTATAGTAATAGTCTTAGGAGCCGTAATAATATCTTTGTTAGAAGGAATGAGTTTTGAAGATGCATTATGGTGGAGCTTTGTTACATTTACTACAGTGGGGTATGGAGATGTTTTACTTACAACATCAATGGGAAGAGTTGTGGCGGTTCTTTTAATGATATTTGGAATAGGTTTTATAGGCATAACAACTAGTACTATAGCAGCATATATAATAAATGGAGGTAGAAAGAAAAGAAATATGGATTTTAAGCAACAAACTATTGAAAATATTAAATATAAGCTGGACAACCTAGACAAACTTTCAGATAGTGAATTAGAGGATATCTATAAAACCTTAAAGTCCCTTAAATAGATATAATAACAATTTATGTGATATATAGATACTTTTTAAAATAAAATAAATCAATTATAATAAATATAATTAAATAAAAAATAGGAGTTAAATATGAAAAAAAGAAAGATATTAATAGTTTTAGCATTAATTATTTTTATTATATTAGGTGTGGGTATAAATTTTTCAATGGAATACTTAAAACCAATAAAAGTGGAGCCTGTTTTATCTAAAGAAGTATATACAAATGAAGAAGAAATACTTTTAAAGTTTTTACAAAATAATTTAATGGATAGTGAGGGAGGAGTTTATACAAATTTAAAAGATAAGGAAAATGAAGGGGATATAACAAAAGGGCACAGTATTTTATCAGAATCTCAAGGAATATTACTTATGTATTATCTATATAGTGGTGATGAAGAGAATTTTGAAAGAATATTTAACTACATAAAGAATAAAATGATTTTAGATAATAACTTAATAAGTTGGAGAATAGAAAATGGAGAACCATCAAAAGTTTCAGCAACAATTGATGATTTAAGAATAGCAAAAGCTTTAATCTTAGCATCTAAAGAATTTAATAATTTTAAATACAGATATTATGGAGTAAATATTTCCCAGGGAATATATGAAAACTTAGTTCATAATGAAAACTTAATAGATTTTAAAGATGAATTTGGTAAGAGCAAAGAAAGTACTTTATGTTATTTAGATTTACCTGCTATTAAGCTATTATCCCAAATAGATAATAAATGGAGGAAAATTTATGATAATTCTTTAAAAATAATAAATGGTGGATTAATATCAGAGGATCTTCCTTTATATAGAAAAAAATATAATACAAATGATAAATTATATGATAATGAAGAAGTAGATTCATTACTTTCTATGTTAGTAATATTAAATAAGAGTGAAGCAGGAGAGGATGTATCCAAAAGTATAGAATGGATTAAAAATCAACTTAAAGAAAAAGGATATATATCTTCGTTATATAATATAGAAACAGGAGAAGAAAGTAAGATTGAGTCAACATCTATATATTCTAATATAGTTGAAATTGCAAAAGTTATAGGTGATAGAGAACTCTATGAATTAGCATTTAATAAAATGAAAATATTTCAAGTAAATAACAAAGATAGTAAGATATATGGAGCATTTGGAGATGAGAAAAGTGAAATGGTATATTCTTATGATAATTTAAATTCTTTGCTATCTTTTAGAAGGAACTGGAAATAGGTTATTTGAAAATTGATTCATTATAGCTGTATAAATTGATAAAAATAAGAATGACATCGTTATCATATGTTTTAGTTATAAAAAAATAGTAAAGCTATTGAAAAATGTAGAGTATGAGAATAAAATATAACAATATTTAATATAAAATTAAAAGTAGATGTAATTTTAACCTCTACTTTAGTTTTGCTGTTATGTGCTAAATATTATTTTAAATCTAGGGACAATATAATAATGTGGTTTATTGAAAGAAATGGAGGCGCAATTTATGAAGAATATATTTAAGATATTCAAGAGGGATTTAAAAAGTATAGCTACAAATTGGGTTGCCTTAATAATAATAGCAGGACTTATGATATTACCAGCATTGTATGCTTGGTTTAATATTAAGGCTGGATGGGATCCTTATGGTAATACGAAAGGTATAAAAGTTGGTATAGTAAATCAAGACTTAGGGGATAGTTTTGGTGAAAAGACCATAAATGTTGGAGAAGAGTTAGTACATAAATTAAAAGATAATGACAACCTAGGATGGCAGTTTGTAAATGAAGAGGAAGGAATTGATTCTGTAAGAAAAGGTAAATACTATGCTACAATAATAATTCCAGAAGATTTTACAAAGAAAACTCTTTCAATAGTATCTAAAAATATTGAAAGACCTGAGCTTATTTATAAAGTTAATCAAAAGAGTAATGCTATAGCACCTAAAATTACAGATAAGGGTGTAAACACTATAAAAACTCAAGTAGATAGCACTATAGTGGAAACTGTAAATGGAATTATATTTAAGGTTTTAAATGAGACTGGAATAGAAATAGAAGAGATAAAACCTAAAATTATAAAATTTACAGATAGTATTATTGAGTTAAATAAGCAGATGCCACAAATAGAGAATATAATTAATCAGGCTTATGATGGTACTATAACAGCAGAAGAACTTGTAAAAAAAATAAAGAATAATTTACCTATGATGGAAGATACTTTAGATACCAGTACAAATCTTTTAGAAAATGGTATAAATGCTTTACAAAAAACAAGAGATGGTATAAATGAAATAGCTCCTATCTTAAAGCAAGATTTACAGGTAGCTAATAATACATTAACTTCATTAGAAGGTCTTGTTGATAGTATTTTAAATGTAAATGTAGATAAAGATAGCATAATTAAGGTTTTAGATAACATTACAGTTAAAGTATCTGAAATTAAAGTAAGGACTAATGAAATGATTAAAAAACTAGAGCCCTTAGGTAAATTTAATCCTCAAGTTAAGGGATTAGTTGAAGAGTTAAAGAGTGTAAGCTCTAAATTAGATGACTTAATAGGTGCGATAAATTCAGTTAAGGAATCAGTTTCTAATTCAGACTCAATTGACAAGACTAAACTTCAAGATTTAAAGGATCTTATATCTGATAATAAATCTATAATTAGTAATATTATAGATAAATATGATTCAGAATACCTTCCACAATTAAATAAAGCTATAGATCAAATGAATTCAATAGTAGATAATACTTTAGTATTAGTAGGTGAAGCTAAAGAATCAATGCCTCAATTTAAAGATTTATTAAATAAGTTAGATTCAGGTGTAGATCTTGGAAAAAATGAACTTGAAAAGTTAAAAAATGATATGCCTAACATAAAGTCAAAAATAGCTAGTATAGCAGATAGACTATCAGGATTAAATGATGATGAGAAGGTAGTGGAACTATTAGATATGCTTAAAAATGATTGGAAATCAACTAGTAGTTTCTTAGCTAGTCCAGTAAAAATAGACGAGAATATATTATTCCCTATACCTAATTATGGATCAGCAATGTCACCATTTTATTCAACACTTTCTTTATGGGTAGGTGCTTTAATATTAGTATCATTATTAACAACAGATGCTCATGATTTTGAAGAAGGAGTTCATTTAAAGCCACATGAGAAATATTTTGGAAAATATTTAACCTTTGCATTTATAGGAATATGCCAATCTTTAATTGTAAGTATTGGAGATATGTTCTTGCTTAAGTGTTATGTATCAGAACCGTTACTTTTTGTAGGAATTAGTGTATTTATTAGTGTTGTATTTATAATGATTGTATATACTTTAGTTTCTATATTCGGAAATGTAGGTAAAGCTATATCAGTAATATTACTAGTAATACAAGTTGCAGGATCAGGAGGAACCTTCCCAATAGAAGTAACAACACCATTTTTCCAAAAGGTTTATCCATTATTACCATTTACTTATGCTATATCAGGAATGAGAGAAGCGGTAGGTGGAGTTGTACCTGAGATATTAATTAAAGATATGTCTATTTTATTATTCTATTTTGTTTTAGCAATAATTGTAGGATTATTTTTAAAGGGACCTATAAATAAGATAAGCAAAAATTTTGTTGAAAAATTAAAAGAAAGTGGACTTATTGGTCACTAAAATATAGATAATAATTAGAAAGCCTATTTAATTTAAATAGGCTTTTTTAATTTTTTATAGATTATAAGTATGGTAAATATTATAATGAAAATAGTAAGTTAAATTTAATATTAATTAGTTATAGATTAAATTAAAAATAAAGCTATCTATATAGGAGGGTACAATGAAAAAAATAGTTGTTTTAGATGGAAAAACTTTGGGAAACGTTGATTACGAAAAGCTTAAGGAATTTGGAGAAGTTAAGTATTTTGATACTACAAATAAAGATGAAGTAATAGAAAGAATTAAAGATGCTAATATTATTCTTACGAATAAAGTTGTATTAAATGAAAGTAATTTAAAATATGCTAAGAATTTAGAGTTAATTTGTGAAACCGCAACAGGGTTTAATAATATAGATGTGGTTTATGCAAAAGAAAACAAAATAGCTGTTACAAATGTAGCAGGATATTCAACTAATACAGTTGCTCAGCACACTTTTGCAACAGTCCTTTCTTTATATGATAAAATTTCATATTATGATGGGTTTGTTAAATCAGGTAATTATTCAAAATCAGGTCTATTTACAGATTTAACGAAGCCTTTTTATGAACTAGAAGGAAAGACCTGGGGAATAATAGGACTAGGCTCCATAGGAAAAAGAGTTGCTAAAATAGCAGAGGCTTTTGGAGTAAAGGTAATATATTACTCAACTTCAGGAAAAAACTATAATTCAGAGTATAAAAGGGTAAGCTTTGAAGAACTTTTAAAAGAATCAGATATAATATCAATTCATGCACCTTTAAATAAAAGTACTAATAGACTTATGAATTATAATTCCATTAAGCAAATGAAAAAGAGTGCATTATTAATTAATATGGGAAGAGGTCCTATAGTTGTTGAAGAGGATTTAGCGAAAGCTATAGATGAAAAGATAATAGCAGGAGCGGCTTTAGATGTTTTTGAAATAGAGCCTATTAAAGAAGATAATCCTTTAGTAAATGTTAAAAATAAGGAAAATCTAATATTAACTCCACATATTGCGTGGGCAAGTGTTGAAGCAAGGGAAAGATTATTTAAAGAAATAATAGAAAATATTAGGGCTTTTTATAATGGAGAAATAAGAGGAAGAGTAGAATTATAGAAAAATAAAAGGGCAATTAAGCCCCTTTATTTTTTAAATACTTATCTTTAAGTACTTTAATTACTCCATAGTCAGAGTTACTTTCTATAGTATATTTTGCCTTTAATTTAACTTCTTCTGGAGAATTATCCATGGCATAAGTAAAGAATGCTTTTTCAAACATAGGAATATCATTATAATAATCGCCAAATACCATAGTTTCACCAGAAGTAATTGCATATTTATCTTGAATTTTTTTTAGGCCAACACCTTTATTTGTTTTATTATCCATTATATCAAGCCATATTTTACCTGAAACAACTACTTGAAGTTTATTTTCTAATTCTTTAGCAAAATACTTTTCAGATAATTTTTCTACATCGTTAAAATCACAAAAAGTTATTTTAACTATATCATCATCTACATTTTCTATATTATCAACTATTTCTTTTTTATAATAGAAGTTATCCACTTCCTCTACAAATCTAGGGTCTGTATCTTCTATATAAGCACATTCCTTTCCACAAAGAACTATATGTGCATTTTTTAGTTTTTTATATATATTAATAACTTCTTTAACAAGAGTTTTCTCAATTATATTACAGTGAATCATTTCATCATTTTCAACTATCATAGCTCCATTATCTGATACAAAGGTTACGTGGTTTGCTAATTTACCAAAATCCTCTTTAAGTGTATAGTAAGGTCTGCCAGAAGCTGCTACGAATTTAATATTTCTATCTGTAATTTCTTTTAAAACATCACTAAATTCATGTGGAACATTGCTATTTTCATCTAGTAATGTTCCATCTAAATCTGTTGCAATAAGTTTTATCATTTAATCACCTTTTCTTTGTTAATATAATAATAGAATTTACCAAAAAGGATAAATTTATGTGTAAAAGATAAAATAAATAATTTACTAATAAATTTTGATGTAATAGTAGGAAATAATATAGTTTAAACTGCCGAAGTTAAAGTTTTATATTACAAATTAATTTTTATTTAATAGGTATTTATTTAGGGAAAATATATCGTTTATTTCATTATTATTTTCATCATAGTACTTTACATCAGTTCCTAATATATATCCATCAGTATTTCTATTCATTAAATTACCTTGAATACTTAAAAGTCTATTTTCATCTATAGGTATATTTATAAACTCTTCTTTATTTGTTAAATTGCAAATCATTTTTATTTTCATAAAATACTCCTTAATAATTACTAAATGTAAATGATTTAATATATTTAGTTTATATGTTTTTTATAAAATAATACTTATATTCAAAAAAATATGTAAAAATAGTTGCATTAAAAAAAAATAGTGTATATAATAACTTTATAATTTAATAATGTTCGGATGAAGGTAGCGGGAGAGTGATTTTTAAAATCCACCGAAGAAGCAAATCTTTCAGGTATTAGGACCGTTACTGGACGAGCCTCTGGAGAGACTCCAAAAGAGCACCGAAGGAGCAAGGTAAATTTAAAATTTACTGAAACTCTCAGGTAAAAGGACAGGGGATATGATTAACTATAAGTATTTATTATAATATTTTATGTTATTCTATTCTCCTCCGTAAATTTAATTTAAGGGGGATTTTTTTATGAATCAAATTCAATCATTTTTACAATCAATTGACAATATAGTGTGGGGACCACCGCTATTAATACTTTTAGTTGGTACAGGTATATATTTAACGTATAAGTTAAAGTTACTTCAAATACTAAAATTACCATTAGCATTAAAGTATGTATTTTCTAAAGATGAGGAAGTGAATGATGAAAATGCAAAAGGAGATGTTTCAAGTTTTGGAGCACTTTGCACAGCATTATCAGCAACAATTGGTACAGGTAACATAGTAGGAGTGGCAACAGCAATAAAGGCTGGGGGACCAGGTGCACTATTTTGGATGTGGATAGCAGCATTCTTTGGTATGGCAACAAAATATGCAGAAGGAGTTCTTGCTATAAAATATAGAGAAGTAGATGAAAATGGAGAAATGGCCGGAGGACCTATGTATTATATAAAAAATGGATTAGGTTTAAATTGGCTAGCTAAAATGTTTGCAGTATTTGGAGTTGGAGTTGCTTTACTTGGTATAGGAACATTTGGACAAGTAAAATCAATTGCAGATGCAGCACAAATAACATTTAAAGTACCATTAGTTGTTACGGCAATAGTAGTTACAATATTAGTTTCTTTAGTAACATTAGGTGGAATAAAGAGAATATCAAAGGTGTCTGAAAAAGTAGTTCCTATTATGGCAGGTTTATATATAGTTAGTGTATTATTAGTTTTAATATTTAATTTTACTCAAATACCAGAAGCTATTAGCATTATAATTAAAAGCGCATTTAATCCTCAAGCAGCATTAGGTGGGGCTGTTGGTATTACAATTTCAATTGCAATGCAAAGAGGAATTGGTAGAGGAGTATTTTCAAATGAAGCAGGTCTTGGTAGTGCTCCAATTGCAGCAGCAGCAGCAAAAACAAAATCACCAGTTAGACAAGGACTTATTTCAATGACAGGAACATTTATAGATACAATAATAATTTGCACAATGACAGGACTTGTAATTGTAATAACAGGAGCTTTTAACGGTCCTTTAGAAGGGGCAGCTTTAACAACATCAGCTTTTGAGTTAGGATTACCAATAGCATTTGTGGGTAAATATATAGTTAATATAGGTCTTATTTTCTTTGCGTTTACTACAATACTTGGTTGGAATTATTATGGAGAAAGATGTATTGAGTATTTAATGGGAGTAAAAGCTATATTACCATATAAAATTGTTTTTATAGGATTTGTAGCAGTTGGATCATTTTTACCAGTAGAATTAATATTTATAATTGCAGACATAGTAAATGGTTTAATGGCGTTACCTAATTTAATTGGGCTTATAGGTCTTAGAAATGTTGTAATAGAAGAAACAGAAGAGTTCTTTGAAGAAATGAAAGCTGAAAGTTTAATAGCATAAATAATTAAATATAAAAAGTTAAAGTTTTCATATATAGATAACAAGATAAGAAAGGATTTAAATAATTTTAAATCCTTTTTCTTTTTCTATAAGTGGGATTTTTTTTGTATACATATCTTTTACTTTAATAAAAAAATTCCCCTTTTTTACTATGGATATAAATTCATCTATAACTTCTTTACTACCTTGAATTTGAAGTTCTACCATACCATTATTCATATTATGTACAAATCCTGTTAAATTCATAAGGTTAGCATGACTTTGACAAAAGAATCTAAAACCAACTCCTTGAACTCTACCTTCTACGGTTATATAATATCGTATCATAAAAAACCTCCACACAATTAATTTATAAAAATTATAACATAAAAATTTTAAATAAATAATAATGAATTAAAATATTCAGAAAATTATGATACAATTAAAAAGACATATTGTTATAAAAGGAGAAGTAAAGTTATGGAGAGGAGTTTAGTATTAATAAAGCCTGACGCAGTAGAAAGAAATTTAATTGGGAAAATAATAAGTTTTTATGAAAATGACGGACTGAAAATAACTGCTTTGAAAATGGAAAGTATATCAAAAGATTTAGCTAGTAAACATTATTATGAACATAAAGAAAAAGATTTTTATGAAGGATTAATAGACTATATAACAAGAAGTCCTTTATGTGCATTGGTTATAGAAGGTGAAGATGCTATATCAAGAATCAGAAAGATAAATGGATCTACTAATCCAGAAAAAGCTGGAGATGGAACTATAAGAAAGCTTTTCGGAATTAATGGAAGAGAAAATTGTGTTCATGCATCTGATTCAATAGAAAGTGCTAAAAGGGAAATAAACCTTTGGTTTCCTAAATTTAAAAATTAAAAAAGGATAATAGGTGCTTTATGTACCTATTATCCTTTTGTATATAATTTAATTTATTTTTACTTTAAGCCACGCATCATCATAAAGTTTAAGTTTATCACCTAAATCTTTAAATATCTCACATTTATTTAATACTTCTTTTTTAGGATATACAGTTTCATCTTTTTGAGTTTCTTCATCTAATAAAGCATAAGCAGCTAAATTAGGAGTAGCATAACCTATATACTCTACATTTTCTTTTGCATTTTCTGCATCTAATAAGAAGTTAATAAATTCTTCAGCACCAGTTTTATTTGGAGCATTTTTAGGAATAACCATAGTATCGAACCATTTATTAGAGCCTTCTTTAGGAACTACATATTTAAGATTTAAATCAGGAGCTTCTTCTTGAATATAAACTGCATCTCCAGACCAAACTGTTGCAATAGCTGCTTCAGCATTTATCATTTTATCTTTAACTTCATCTACAACATAAGATTGAACTAAAGGTTTTTGTTTAATTAATTCTTCGCTAGCCTCATCTATTTCTTTAGGATTAACAGAGTTTTGAGAATATCCTAATTTTAATAAGGCTATTGCTAAAGTATCTCTTATAGAATCAAACATAAAGATTTCATTTTTATAAGCTGGATTCCATAAATCATTCCAACTATCTATTGGATTTTTAATTTTATCAGCATTATATATAATTCCTATAGTTCCCCACATATAAGGGATAGAGTATTCATTATTTGGATCATAAGAAAGATTTTTATAATCATCACCAATATTATTATAATTTGGAATATTGTTAAAATCTATTCTTTCTGCCATGTTTTCTTTAATCATTTTTTCAACCATATAATCTGATGGGAAAACAAGATCATAAGTTCCAGGACTAGTCTTAACTTTTTGATACATTATTTCATTAGTATCATAAGTATTATATATAACTTTAATACCAGTCTCAGATTCAAATTTTCCTATTAAATCTGGATTTATATAATCACCAGCATTAAAAACATTTATAACTTTACTATCTTTTGAACTACTTTTAAAATCTTTATTACAACTAACAAATAAAGTAGAAGAAAATACAGTAGCAATAATTAAAGAAATTAATTTCTTATGTTTTTTCAACTTTATCACCTCTTGATGTGAAATCTTTTCTATTAGCAATTAGCAATAGAATTAAAACTGTTATAAACATTAAAGTAGAAAGGGCATTAATTTCAGGTTTAATACCTCTTCTAGCCATAGAGAAAATTTCTATTGAAAGATTTGTAACTCCAGGACCTGTTGTGAAGAAGCTTATTACAAAATCATCAATTGACATAGTAAAAGCCATTAACATACCAGCAAAAATTCCAGGCTTAATTTGAGGTAATATTACTTTTCTTAAAGCATAAGATGGGGTTGCACCTAAATCTAACGCTGCATCTGTAACATTTGCAGGTAATTGCTTTAGTTTTGGAAGTACAGCAAGTACTACATATGGAATATTAAATGTAATATGAGCTAGTAACATAGTTGTAAATCCAAAATCTAACTTAGTAAGAGGTCTTATAAAAATAAATAAACTCATTAAAGCTATACCAGTAACTATATCGGGATTTAAAATTGGTAGATAATTTATATTTAATAAAAACTTCTTTTTAGGACCTGATAATTTATTTATTCCAATTGCAGCTAAAGTTCCTATTATAGTAGCTACTATAGAGGAAATTATTGCAATAATAATAGTATAAAAAAGTGCCTCTAATATTCTTTCATTCTTAAAAAGTTCTTGATACCACTTTAAGGTAAATCCTGACCATTTTCCCATAGACTTAGAGTCATTAAAAGAGAAGATAATTAAAGTAAATATTGGAGCATATAAAAATAAGAAAATTATAAATAAATAAAACTTTTTAATAAAATTTTCTAATCTTTTTACCATAATTGACCTCCCTCTTCTTTATTACTAGAATCAAATTTATTCATTATAGCCATAGAAATTAATATTATAATCATCATAAAAATTGATATTGAAGAACCAAAGTTCCAATCACCCATAGTAGTAAATTGTTGTTCAATTAAATTACCTATAAGCATATATTGGCCTCCACCTAATAATCTAGAAATAACAAAAGTTGAAACAGCAGGCATAAATACCATAGTAATACCAGATATAACACCAGGCATACTTAGTGGAAGAACTATTTTTCTGAAAATTTGCTTTTTATTAGCACCTAAATCAGATGCTGCATTTATTAGATTTTGATCCATCTTTGTAAGTACTGTATAAATTGGTAGAACCATAAATGGTAGAAAATTATAAATCATACCCAATATAACAGCTCCATCATTATATAGGAACGTAAAAGGTCCTATTCCAAAATGAGATAATATATTATTTATAAAACCATTCTTACCTAAAATAGGTAACCAGGCGTAAGTTCTAAGTAAAAAATTCATCCACATAGGAACAATAAATAACATAATTAATATGTTTCTTTTACTAGGTGTCATTTTAGAAATAATATAAGCTACAGGATATCCTAAAACTAAACAACCTATAGTAGCAGAAAGGGCAAGTGATAAACTCCTAGTAAAGACTTTTATATATTGAGGTTGAAGGAGTCTGGTAAAATTTTCTATAGAAAAGGTATATCCATCCTCAGGGGTTTTTATTGTAAATCCAAAAAATAGTACAATAAATAAAGGGATTACTATGAAAAGAGCACTCCAAATAGCAAATGGAGAGGCCTCTAAACCATTATTTTGATTTTTTATCTTATTCATCATTTCTTACCTTTCTCATAATGTGAATATCTTCAGGATATATATCTAATCCAATTGTAGAATTTACTTCTGCATGTTTAGTATTATGTATTATCCATAAATTATCCCCTTCTAGAACCTCTATTTCATAATGAACGCCCTTAAATATTACAGATTTAACTATTCCTGTTAACATCCCTTTATCAGAATTTACTATTTTTATATCTTCAGGTCTTATTACAACATCTATGTATTCATTTTGCTTAAATCCATTATCAACACATTCAAAGATTTTATTAGAAAATTTAACTTTAAAGTCTTCTAACATAACTCCATCAAATATATTACTTTCTCCTATAAAGTCAGCAACGAATGAGTTAGAAGGTTCATTATAAATGTCTTCAGGACTTCCCATTTGTTGAATCTTACCTTTATTCATAACTATTATAGTGTCAGACATTGTTAATGCTTCTTCTTGATCGTGAGTTACAAAGATAAAAGTAATTCCAAGTCGTTGTTGAATTCTTTTAAGTTCTATTTGCATTTCTTTTCTAAGTTTTAAATCTAATGCTCCTAAAGGCTCGTCTAATAGCAGAACTTCAGGTTCATTAACTAGAGCTCTAGCTATTGCAACTCTTTGCTGTTGTCCACCACTTAATGAATCTATATTTCTTTTCTCAAACCCTTCAAGAGAAACAAGTTTAAGCATTTCTTTTACTTTCGTATCAATTATATTTTTTTCAACTTTTTTTATTGTTAAACCAAAGGCTATATTCTCATAAACATTCATATGAGGAAATAAAGCATATTTTTGGAATACGGTGTTTACTTGCCTTTTGTATGGAGGTAAGGTAGATATATCCTCTCCATTAAATAAGACTTTTCCAGAATCAGCTTGTTCAAATCCAGCAATAATTTTTAGTGTAGTAGTTTTTCCACATCCACTTGGACCAAGTAAAGTTAAAAATTCATTTTTTTTGATATTTAATGAAAGATTATCTAATACTGTGTTATCACCGTATTTCTTAGATATACATTCAAGTTCAATAATATTTTGTTCCAAAATAAACACCTCTTTCTAAAAATTAAAATGACGGTGGAGTACTAATCCAAATTACTTTAGCAGGAGTTTTATGAGGATTAGAAATATAATGATTTACTTTAGGCTTATAGTAAAAACTTTCTCCTTTTTTT
Source organism: Clostridium septicum (assembly GCF_003606265.1). Taxonomy (NCBI): domain Bacteria; kingdom Bacillati; phylum Bacillota; class Clostridia; order Eubacteriales; family Clostridiaceae; genus Clostridium; species Clostridium septicum. The sequence continues at coordinate 473,738 of NZ_CP023671.1, read as the reverse complement.
ACTTTGAATTTTTTTTCGCCTAAATGTAATACTATAGTTCCAGATAATACGTAACCAAACTCTTCTCCTTCATGAGGTTCTTCTTCTATATATTGCCCCTTAGGTTCTAAAGTTATCATGATTGGTTCCATTTCATTTTTTTGAGCGTTAGGGACAAGCCACATTAGCTTATATTTTAAATCCTCGTTATCTGTTTCAAACATATCTTCATATGTATAAGTAACTCTTTCCTCGCTATCTTCACTGAAAAATTCTGTTAGGTTAGTTCCTAATATCTCTAGAATATCCACTAAAGTTGCAATAGAAGGAGAGGTTAAATCATTTTCTACTTGAGAAATAAAACCTTTAGATAATTCGCATCTATTTGCAAGTTCTTCTTGAGTTAACTGTTTTTCGATTCTTAATCTACGAATCTTTTCACCTATTTGCACAATTACACCTTCCACCTTTAAAAACTTTGATTATACTAAACCTTATGTTTAAAATTACTAAACAAACAAAGATATTATATAAATTTATAAATGAAAAATCAAGATTTTTTTTGTTTATAATTAAAAAAATTTCAAGGCTATAACCATTGATAGTATTAACGTTATAATGAATTTTATGTATTTAAAGTTTAATAAAACAACACTTAAAGTTTATAAATACTAAGAAAAAGTATTAGAGGTCTAAAATATTCTAAAAATATTAAAGTATAGCAAAATCAAGGATTGTAGCTAATAAGTAAAATAGATTTAAATTAGTATTAATAATAAATTTCTTAAAAAAATATTAAATCATTAAAGAAGTTATGTATATTCCTTGATAAAAGTATGATAATATGAGATATTTTATAGGTATGTTTAAATTATGTATAATTAAAAATAAAAGTAAATGGTGATTACATGAATGATAAGGTTAACTTATACAGAAGAAATGGTAAGAGTGTTTATATAAAGCAGCCATCTTTTAAAGAACTAGCTTTTGTTGAATATTTATGGGGACATAAAGAAACAATGGCTGATATTGGAGGAGTTTATTCCTTCAAAAAAGATAAATGGGATATGTTTTATAAAAAAATGGTGTATCCTACAGATGGAAAAAATTTTTACTGTCTAATATATACCATAGATAATGTAGCTATAGGTGAAGTTAGTTTTCATGGTTATGATTCTGCAACTAAAGTAGCTAGAATAAACATTAAAATACACATAGATTATAGAGGCAATGGATATGGAGAGGAAGCACTAAGGCTATTACTTGAATATTATTTTTTAGAATTTTGCGGAGAGTCGTTAATAGATACAATAACAACTAAAGCTGCTAAAAAGACTTTTAAAAAAGTTGGATTTGAAAAGTTTGGTAGATTTAGAGAACAAACCACATATAAAGTAACTAAAGAAATGTTTTTAAATTCTAGGATTAAAAAAAGAAGAAAAGTTAAAGTTTTAGCTTATGATAATATGGATATAATTGAGTATATGATACCTTTTAAAATTTTTAATAAAGCTAATGAAATATTAAAAGAAGAGTTATTTGAAGTAACTGGAGTATCATATACAGGAAAGAGTAATTTACAATATAACATTAGTATATTATCAAAAGTTTTCAATGAGGATAACGAAGAAAAAGATATACTAATAATTCCGGGTGGAGCAACTAAAGAGGTATGTATATCTAATAAAATTATGATGGATTATATATTTTTAAATTATAATAATTGTGATTATTTATTAAGTTTCTCAACAGGTATTTATTTTTTATTAGAAAATCACATTATAGATGGATTATCAATTCCAGAAATAAAAGAGGTTAAAAATGAATTACTAGAAAATTTTGGGAAAGATAAAATAATTAAGTCAAATTTTGTAGATAATGGTAAAGTAGTAATATCATCTAACATTATTGGAAGCATAGAGTCTTGTTTGAATATTATTAATAAAGTATGTGGAGAAGAAGTTTACATTACTTTAAATAAAATATTTGGAATAATAAGTAAATAATTTATTTTTAAGTTTAATTAAAGTAAAATTGTTCAAATGTATATATAGGGGTATTAAAATTTAATATATTTACAAGAAAAACCTTATATATTAAAAAATGCTATTAACAAAAATATAATTAGCGTGTATAATAAAATTGTTAAAAAAATGACATAGGGGAGGAATTAAAATGTTTCCACAATGGGAAGGATTTAAAGGCGAAAGCTGGAAAGAAAAAATTGACGTTAGAAACTTTATACAAAAAAACTACAAGCTATATGAAGGTGATTCAAGCTTCTTAGCTCCTATTTCAGATAAAACATCTAGAGTTTGGGGAAAGTCTAGAGATTTAATTATCGAGGAAATAAAAAAAGGAATTATAGATATAGCTACTGATAGAGTATCAGGAATTGACAACTTTGAAGCAGGTTATATTGACAAAGATAATGAAGTAATTGTTGGTTTACAAACAGATGCTCCATTAAAGAGAATAGTTAATCCATTTGGCGGAATGAGAATGGTTAAAACTTCATGCGAAGCTTATGGATATGAATTAGATAAAGATATAGAAAATCATTTTTCAGCATATAGAAAAACTCATAATCAAGGAGTTTTCGATGCTTATACTAAGGAAACAAGAGCAGCAAGAAGTGCAGGTTTATTAACAGGTCTTCCAGATGCTTATGGTAGAGGAAGAATAATAGGTGACTATAGAAGAGTTGCTTTATATGGTATAGATTTCTTAGTAGAAGAAAAACAAAAGGATCTAGATAATCTTCAAGGAGATATGTTAGATGAATTAGTAAGAAAAAGAGAAGAAGTTAGCATGCAAATCAGAGCTTTAGGTGAAATTAAAGCTATGGCAAATAAATATGGTTGTGATATATCAAAGCCAGCTGCAAATGCTAGAGAAGCTGTACAAGCACTTTACTTTGGATATTTAGCAGCTGTTAAAGAAAATAATGGTGCTGCAATGTCAATAGGAAGAACTGCAAACTTCTTAGATATATATATAGAAAGAGATTTAGCAGCTGGAGTTATAACTGAAGTTGAAGCTCAAGAATTAATAGATCAACTAATTATAAAATTAAGATTAGTTAGACACTTAAGAACACCAGAATACAATGATTTATTTGCAGGAGATCCAACTTGGGTTACAGAATCAATTGGAGGTATGGGCATAAATGGAAAAGCCCTTGTAACTAAGAACTCTTTTAGATATTTACATACTTTAACTAATTTAGGAGCAGCTCCAGAACCAAATATGACAGTTTTATGGTCACCAAACTTACCAGAAAACTTCAAAAAGTATTGTGCTGAAATGTCAATAAAGACAGATGCAATCCAATACGAAAATGATGAAGTTATGAGACCAATATATGGTGATGATTATGCTATTGCTTGTTGTGTATCAGCTATGCAAGTTGGTAAGCAAATGCAATTCTTCGGAGCTAGAGCAAACTTAGCCAAAGCTTTACTATATGCTATAAATGGTGGAGTTGATGAAAAGTCAGGAAAAACTGTAATTAAAGGATTAAAACCAATAACTGATGAAGTTTTAGACTTTAATAAGGTTAAAGATGCTTATAATGGTGTTTTAGAGTATGTTGCAAAATTATACGTAGATACAATGAATGTTATTCACTTCATGCATGATAAATATGCTTATGAAGCAGGACAAATGGCTTTACATGATACTGAAGTAGGTAGATTAATGGCATTTGGTATAGCTGGACTTTCAGTTGCAGCAGATTCATTATCAGCTATTAAGTACGCAAAGGTTAAGCCAATAAGAAATGAAGCTGGAATAGCAGTTGATTTTGAAATTGAAGGAGATTTCCCTAAATACGGAAATGATAATGATAATGTTGATGATTTAGCGGTAGAATTAGTAACTAAGTTCTCTGATGAATTAAAGAAGCATCCATTATACAGAAATGCAGAGCATACTTTATCAATTTTAACTATAACTTCAAATGTAGTTTATGGTAAGAAAACAGGATCAACTCCAGACGGAAGAAAATTAGGAGAGCCACTTGCTCCAGGAGCTAACCCAATGCATGGAAGAGATGAAAATGGTGCATTAGCTTCATTAAATTCAGTTGCTAAGATTCCTTATAACTCAGTTTGTCAAGATGGTGTTTCTAATACATTCTCAATAGTGCCTGATGCTTTAGGAAAAGATGAAGAACAAAGAGTAAACAGCTTAGTTGGAATTCTTGATGGATACTTCACTCAAGGAGCTCATCACTTAAATGTTAATGTATTTAATAGAGAAACATTATTAGATGCAATGGAAAACCCAGATAAATATCCAACATTAACTATAAGAGTTTCAGGATATGCAGTTAACTTTACAAGATTAACTAGAGAACAACAAATGGAAGTTATAAGTAGAACATTCCATCAAAGTATATAATAGATCTTAAGTGTTCCCCTACCTATTTAATTAGGTAGGGGAATGTTAATAATAAATTGAAGATTAATGATAAGTACTTATTTTATATAAATAATTAGTTGTGATTAATCATAAAATTTCATTTGTAGGAGGATGCAATATATGCTTAAGGGAAGAATACATTCAATAGAAAGTATGGGATTGGTAGATGGACCAGGTATAAGAGTTGTGGTGTTTATGCAAGGATGTGCGTTAAGATGTCTTTATTGCCATAATCCAGATACATGGAAAGAAGAGGGAGGGGAAGAATATACTCCACAAGAATTAGTAAATAAAATTGAAAGATTTAAAAATTACTTTAAATCATCTGGAGGTGGAGTTACATTTTCAGGTGGAGATCCTTTAAGACAACCAGAATTTTTATTAGAGGCATTAAAACTATGTAAGGAAACAGGAATACATACCTGCTTAGATACATCAGGTGTGGGATATGGTAATTATGATGAGATACTAAAATATACTGATTTAGTATTATATGATGTTAAGCATTTAACTGAAGAAGGTTATAAGGATATGACTGGTATAAACATGGCTGAGACTAAAAAATTCTTAGATGCATGTCAAAGATTAGGTACAAAGATTTGGATAAGGCAGGTAGTTGTACCAGGCAAAACGGACTCTTTAGAGTATATGTTAAAGCTTAAGGATTTTGTAAATACATTGAGAAATGTAGAAAAAGTAGAATTATTACCATATCATTTATTAGGAGTTAATAAATATGAAAATCTAGGATTAAAATATAGACTAGAGGGTGTTCCCGCAATGGATAAGGATAAATGCAAGGAATTTAAGGAACTATTTATTTAATAAGAAAAACAAAAAAAACAGGTAGATATAAAAATCTATCTGTTTTATTTTATATAATAAGTTTATTTTTTTAATAAATTTGAGAAATATCCTGATGGTATAAGTCTTTTTTTCATACCTTGAATTACAGTTAAATAAGTAGCAGCAGTATCAAATCTAGCATCATGATAATTTCCACTACCTTCAAATAATTCATCTGCTTTAGAAGCTATTTGAGCTTCTGTAATACCTAAATAATCTATTACCTCAGAAAGTTTTGGATTTTTAATATTTCCATTTGGATTTAATATATTACATATATTTTTATAGTAAGCCATAGTACAGAATGTATTTTTAGGTTCCCAAGTAGTATCTATTACTCCAGCTTCCCAAAGTTGTTGCAATTCATGCTTTAAAAATTTTATATCAAATTGGACATTATGACCTATTATAAAATCTGCATTAAAGAAATCAGGCATAAATTCAGTAACAAAATCTAAAAATTCTTGGCCATTTGAAAGCTCATAAAGTTTTTCTAAACTGAATCCATGAATAGCTTCTGCACCTTCGTCCATTTCATCTACTGTAAAGAAAAAATTCTTACCAGTAGTAGTTTGAGGTTTAGTAGAAGCATCTATTAATATATAGCTTAATTGACATATATGTCCTGGTTTAACACTAGTAGTTTCAGTATCAAAAATTAGTAATTTCATTTCATCCTCCTAAAGTTTCAAAAATATAACCTTATTATATAATAACATATAAAAATAACTAATAGAAAACTATTAGTTATTTTTTAATGAATTAGAAATTATTTTTAAAAGCTCTAAGCAAGTTTCTAATGTTTTATTATTTTTATCTAAAGCAGGATTAAATTCCACAAAATCTATAGAAGCTACAAGGTTTGTACCAAGTATAATTTCTATTAATTTTTTACCGTCAATAAAAGTTAATCCATCTTCAACAGGAGTTCCAGTACCAGGAACATAACATGGATCTAGACAATCTATGTCAAAACTAAAATGAATGTTTTTAATTTTTTTATCCTTAATAATTTGTAAAAGCTCATTTAAAACAAAATCTAGTCCTTTTTCTTTTATGCATTTAATATCCCACACATTAAGTTTATGTTCTTTTATAAGTTCAAGTTCACCTTTGTCTAAATCTCTTGCACCTAAAATAAAAACATTTTCGGGTTTAACTTTTTTACCTTTAGTATATAAATTTATTAGGGATTCATCACCTAATCCCATTGATCCAGATAACGGCATTCCGTGAATGTTACCAGAAGGTGTTGTCTCAGAGGTATTGATATCACCATGTGCATCTACCCAAACTACTGCTAAATCTTCACCATAGTATTTACTACTGCCAGCTACACTACCAAGTGCTAGAGAGTGATCTCCACCAATTACAATAGGTAATGAGTTGTTTTTTAATGATTCATAAACTTTATTTGCTAATTCAACATTTGATCTCACAACTTCATCTAAATACTTCATTTTGTCATTTGCTGTGTATTTACAACTAGGATCAATGTGCTTAATGCTTACTTCACCCATATCACAGACAGTGTGGCTTTTTTTAAAAATATCTAGAAGGTTGTTCTCTCTTAAAATTTTAGGGCCATTTTCTACTCCAGGATTATCACATCCATAAAATAATGGCATTTCAATAATACTAATATTCATAAAACAAACCTCCAAACGGGTATTATATTTCGACAACATATATATATTAATAGCTTATCTAAAATAAGTAAATATAAATTTTTAAAAAATTTTTAATTTATATTTGTAGTATTTACAAAGGATAAAAATATAGTATTGAACAAGATGTATTTTAAGTAGCAATTTATAAGTATGGAAGTATAATATTAAAAATATAAAAAGCTATAAATTATTATAGCTTTTTATATTAAATGTCTATTTTGGTATTTTTTTAAGTATTAGCGTAATTTTCAAAAAGAGATATTTCTCCAGAAAAAACCTTTTTTATTTTTCCAGAAGAGTTTTGAACTAAAAGAGAACCATCTTTAGTTAAATCAATGCATTTAACTTTTTCATTTAAATTTAATGAAGAAATTATAATATCTTTTCCTATAAGAATAGAATTTTCTTTGCAAATAGATATTGAAGTATCTGCATGATTTTCATTTAATAATTCATGGTAAAGTTTTTCAAATTCTTTTAAGAACTTACAAAGTAAATCAATTCTACTAAAAGTTTTTCCAGTAGAAAGTAGAAGAGAGGTAGCTTTGTTTCTAAGATCTTTAGGTATAGTATCTTCTTTTAAGTTAACATTTATTCCAAATCCTAAAATAATATAGTTTATTCTATCCATATCACAATTCATTTCAGTTAAAATTCCACTAATTTTTTTGTTTTTTAAGAGTATATCGTTAGGCCATTTAACCTTTACATCTAAATTATATTTTTTAAAAGTAAGTATTAATGCAGCAGCTGCAATTAATGTTATTTTAGGGGCTTGAATAGGCTCTAAATTAGGCTTTAAAATTAATGATGCCCAAATTCCGCCTTTAGGAGAAATCCATTGTCTATTAAGACGGCCTCTACCAAAAGATTGAACTTCGCTAATTATTAAAGTACCATCTATAGCATCGTTATTAGCTAATTTTTTTGCCATAATGTTTGTTGAATCTATAGTTTCAAAATATTTAATATCTTTTCCTATATATTTTGTTTGAAGTTTTTCTTTTATTTCTAAAGGATTTAAAATATCGTAAGAGGATATAAGTCTATATCCTTTATTTGAAATACCTTCTATAATATAACCTTCTTTTTTTAACACATTTATATGTTTCCATACAGAAGCTCTAGTTATACCAAGTTTATTACTTATTTTTTCACCAGAGAGAAAATCAGAGCTGTTTTTTAAAAGCATCAAAACTTTTTCTTTCAATTTAGTCCACCTCATAAATTTTATTATGATAGATTATATCACAGTAAAAGAAAGTTATATATAATGAATAAGATAAATTAGTAGAATAGTAAAATATAAAAGTACTAATACTAATATAAAATCCATAAATAAATAAAAATTTATTTATTTGTAATAATTTTGACAAAATAAAATGTTAAAATTAAGACGATGTTGTTGTAAAAGGAAGTGAATAGGATATATAATATAATGGGGATAAGGAGGCATTAATATGAGTGAAAATAATACAAGCAGTGAAATGAAAAATACTAATAAGAAAAAGACGAGTAAGAAAAAAAAATCATTAATTATATTATTAAGCATAATTGCAGTAATAGCCATACTTTCAGCTACTGTAGTTGGATATTATTATAAACTTAGAAATCAAGTTTATACAAAATATACTCCAGAGCCAACAGCGGGAACTGATTATAAAGAAGTCGATGGGGTAACAAATGTATTATTAATTGGAACAGATGGAAGAACATTAGATGAGGCAGCTAGATCAGATACCATTATGATTGCCACTTTAGATAATAATAATAAAGTTATAAAATTAACATCTATAATGAGAGATACTTTAGTTAATATACCGGGATATGGTGAAGGGAAAATAAATGCAGCATTTGCTGTAGGAGCTGTAGAAGGTGGAGCTCAAGGTGGAGCTAAGCTTTTAATAGAAACTATAAGAGAAACTTTTAAAATAGATCTTAAAAAATATATAATTGTTAACTTCTGGGGATTCGAATCTATAATAGATGAAATAGGTGGAATAGAAGCAGATATAAAAGATTATGAAATAGAAGAATTAAACAACTATATAGGAGAGACTACAGAAACAGAGTCTGCATTAATAGAAAAAACAGGTGTTCAAAAATTAAATGGAGCACAAGCCCTTTCATATTCTAGAATTAGAAAAGTAGGAAATGGTAGTTATGAAAGAACAGAAAGACAAAGAAAAGTTTTAACACAAATTGCAACAAAATTAAAAGATGTTAGTCCTTTAAGATATGTTAGTATAGCAAATAGTATAGCAAAACATGTAAATACTAATATAGATATACCTGAAGCTTTAGACTTAGCATACACTATTTATAAATTACCAGATCTTAAGATAGAACAACTTCAAATGCCTCAAACAGAACTTATAGTTAGAGATGGAGAATTTAAAAATTTAGGTTGGGTATTACTTATTGATAAAGAACAAAACTCAAAAGTTTTACATGATTTTATATTTGAAAATAAGCTTCCTGATTCAAAAGAATATGATTATTATGCAATAGAAAGCTTAAAATCAACTTATGATGCAGAACATGAAAGGTACACGTCATTATATGGAACTGTATCTGAAGAAAATAATGATAAAAATTTAGATGATGATTTACCTTTAATTAGAGAACCAAAACCAGAAACAAATACAAATACAAATACTGATTCAGGAAATAACACTGATAAAAATCCACCAGTAACAGAACAAGAAAAACCATCAGAAAAACCACCAACAACAGAAGGTAATAAACCACAAATAACTCCACCAACAACAGAGGGTAATAAACCACAAATAACTCCACCAACAACAGAAGAAAATCCATCAGTATCAGAAAATGAAAAACCATCATCAAGTGGAGTAGAAAATAGTAGAAATGCTGTAACAAAAGTAAATAGATAAAAATGAATTTTTATAACTCCTCATATGAGGGGTTTTTTCTTTAAAATACTGTAAACATATAACATTTAATTATACATATATGTTATAATCTTTAATAAACATAATCATTAGGAGTGATGAAATGAGAAATTATTTATTAAATATTATTTTAACTGTTCCAGCTATATTAGTAGCTTTTACAGTTCAAGGGTATTCTAGAGCTTTAGTAGCTGATAAGCTTGGAGATAAAACACCAAGATTTCAAGGAAGATTAACTTTAAATCCGGCAGCACATATAGATCCAATAGGATTTATTATGATTTTATTAGTTCATTTTGGATGGACTAAACCTGTTGATACAAATCCTAATGCATATAAAAGAGGATATAAGGATGCTATAAAGGTAAGTATAGCAGCACCACTTGGAAATTTAATTATAGGTTTAATTTTTACATTTATATATGCTTTTTGGGCAGCGTTAGCTAAGTCATTGCCGACCAATTTTTACCTAACTGGTTTATCAATGTTACTTTACATAGCTGTAATAAATGTGAATCTATTTGTTTTTAATTTAATACCTCTTCCAGGACTTGCAGGATTTGACATATTAAGAGATTTATGGCCTAAAACATTTTATAAAGTTGCAGATACAATTTATCAGTATCAAATTCTTATATTAATGGGTGTTTTATTAATTGGTAGTAAATTAATATCAATTCCTTCAAGTCTAATATTTAATTTATTTACAAAAATAGCATTTAGTGTTGTAGGAATATTTTTATAGAATTTATAATTGAACATAAAAAAGGAGCTGTATCAAAATTATAATTTGCTAATTATTTTTGATATTTTCCAAACCAAAAAGCACATAGTAAGATTAAACGTTCTTACCATGTGCTTTTGTTATATCTACTTATATAATTTATTTTTCTTAAAGTACAAGCTATATTTTCTAGGAATAGTTATTTTAAGATAGCCCATTTTTGTTTATTAACCTTTTATTATAATAAGATCTCTATTATATACTTCTTTAAATCTGCTAGATGCCCTTAGAGCTTGACGTATTTCAAGTTCAACATCTATGTCAGACCATACAGTTAATTTAACTTCATTAGAGTCAAATTCAACATTTATATCTTTAATAGCACCAACCAAGCTTCTATCAAGGCCTTCAGAAATTTTTAGAAGTACTCCTATTTGAGCTATACATTTTAAATCAAGTTGATTTATAATAGTTGCAAAAGGTGGTAATGGAAGTTTATAGCTATTAAATCTATGAGATGCAGCAATTGCAGCACTCATTAAAAGCTCTTTATGGCTTAAGCCATTTATATAAGAGTGTAATATTACATAAAAAGAATGTTTATGGTGATCATAGTAATTTATACTAATACCACAATCATGTAGCATAGAAGCAGTTTTTACTATGTGGTAATATTTTTCTCCTAAATTATGAAGTGGTCTTAGTGAATCAAAAAGTTTTGATGTAATATCAAAAACATGTTTAGCATGACATTTATTAATGTTTAATGTATCTAATATACCATTAATACTATAATCTAAAATATCGTTATCTAGATTATAAGTTTTTTCTAAATAATCATACATTATACCTTCTCTTAAGCCACGTCCTGAAATTATTACATTACTTGCATTGGCAATTTTTACTATAGAACAAAATATAGCTGTACCACCAACAATAATGTCAGCTAATTCAAAATCAAGACCTTCAATTTTTTGTCTTTGTTTAAAATCTTTTGATTTTACTATATTAAAGATTTCTTGCACATCTATATCTGTTAATTCATAGTTGTGAGGGATATCAAAAGGGTAGCGTTTTCTTACCCTATCAATTTTACCTAAATTTCTAACTATTTCAGCAACGCCTATTACAGAATCAAATTTAGCTTCTTTAAACCATTCAATTGCATTTAAACTAGATTTTATAATATTAAGTGCATTATCTATACTATTTGGTAAAACTCTGTCATTTAAGTTGTGTTTAAATGTTAAGTTTACACTACCAAAAGGTAAAGTGGAACTTCTTATTATTTTATGATCTTTTATCCAGGCTATATGGGTTGCTGTGCCTGCAACTTCTACCATTAAAGAATTTTCAACATAGATACTTTTAGTTACCCCAAGATAATTTAGATATATCTCATCTTTGCAACTAAGAACATTAACCTCAATATCTAATTCTTTTTTTATAAGAGATATTAGTAAATCCTTGTTGTCTGCAGTTCTAAAGGATTCAGTAGCAACAGCAAAAATTTTAGTAACTCCAGATATAGTACATAATGATTTATAAGAGCGAAGAGTAGAAATGATTGAATTAATTTTATCCTTACATATTGAACAATCATTAACTAAATCATCGCATAATCTTATAGAGGTTTTAAGTTCATCTATAATTTTAAAATATCCGCCTTCTTCAACTTCTGTTAACATTAACCTTACAGAACTTGGACCAATATCAATAACACCAACTCTATTCATAAGAACTCCTTATTATAAATAATATTACTTTGGGAAAGACCCATAATTAAATATTATATCATTTTTTTTTTTATTCAAGAGATAAATGAAAAATATATATTAAATTTATAATTATAGTAATTATATGTATCTTTATTGGTTGACAATAAAAGTTATAATTATGTATAATAAGCTTATTAAGTTAAATTAAAAAATAGTCGAAGAAGAGAAGAGTATTATAATTGATGCTTTAAGCGAGTAGGGGATGGTGTAAGCTCTATAAGATAAATTATAAGAAGAGAGCCTTGGAGACATTTACTGAAATTAAGTAGGATAAATCGTAGTAGCTGCGTTAAAGCGTTAAGTGGCATTTTTTAATGCAATTAGAGTGGTACCGCGGATGTAGATCCGTCTCTTATATATATAAGAGACGGATTTTTTTATTAAAAGTATAGATACTGGGAGGAATAAAAATGGATTATAAAAAGAAAGTTGCAGAAGTGATAAAGCAACATGTTGATATGGATATTGAAACAATAGAAAAACTTTTAGAAATACCACCAAAACCTGAAATGGGAGATTATGCATTCCCATGTTTTCAATTGGCAAAGGCTTTTAGAAAAGCTCCTAATATGATAGCTGAAGAGCTAAGTTCTAAATTAGATAAAGAAGGGTTTGAAAATATAACAAATTTAGGACCATACATAAACTTTTTTGCAGATAAAAGTATATTTACAAAAAATACAATAGAAAAAGTATTAGAAGAAGGAGATGACTACGGTTCATCAAATATTGGAGAAGGAAAAACTGTTTGTGTTGAATATTCATCACCTAACATAGCAAAGCCTTTCCATGTAGGTCATCTATTTACTACAGCTATAGGTAATTCTTTATATAAACTATTTAAAAAAGAAGGATATACTGTAGAAGGTATTAATCATTTAGGAGACTGGGGCACACAATTTGGTAAGCTTATATCTGCTTATAAAAGATGGGGAAATGAAGAAGCGTTAGAAGAAAATGCAATAAACGAATTACTTAGAATATACGTTAAATTCCATGATGAAGCAGAAAAGAACCCAGAGTTAGAGGATGAAGGAAGAGCTTATTTTAAGGCTTTAGAAGATGGAGATAAAGAAGCAGAAGCTTTATGGAAGAGATTTAGAGATTTAAGCTTAAAAGAATTTGCTAGAGTTTACGATATATTTAATGTTAAATTTGATTCATATGCTGGAGAAGCATTCTATAATGATAAAATGGATGTTGTAGTTAATGAATTAAGAGAAAAGAGACTATTAGTTGAAAGTAACGGAGCTCAAGTTGTAATGCTTGATGAGTATAATATGCCTCCATGTATAGTTTTAAAAGCTGATGGTGCTTCAATATATGCAACTAGAGATTTAGCAGCAGCTATGTATAGGAAGAAAACATATGATTTTGATAAGTGTGTATATGTAGTTGGAACACCACAAGCGTTACATTTTAAGCAAGTATTTAAGGTTTTAGAGCTTGCAGGACATGAGTGGGCAAAGGATTGCGTTCATGTAGGATTTGGATTAGTTAAATTTGCAGATAGAAAACTTTCAACTAGAAAAGGTGAAATAGTTTTATTAGATGATTTAATAAGAGAGTCAGTAGATAAGACATTAGAAGTAATAAATGAAAAAAATCCTAATCTTGAAAATAAAGAAGAAGTAGCTAAGAAAATAGGTGTTGGAGCTTTAGTGTTTACTTATTTAAAAAATTCAAGAGAAAAGGATATAGTTTTTGACTGGAAAGAAATGCTTTCATTTGAAGGGGAAACAGGACCATATGTTCAATATTCATATGCAAGAGCTAACAGCATATTACAAAGAGCTGGAGAGCTTAAAGGGGTAGCAGATTATTCTAAGCTTATTTCAAAGGAAGAGTTTGAATTAGTTAAGACTTTAGAAAACTTCAATAAACAAATTCATTTATCAGTAGAAAAGTTAGAACCTTCAGTTGTTACTAGATATGTTATAGATGTTGCAAAGGCATTTAATAAATTCTATAATGCACATTCTGTATTAAATTTAGAAGATGAAACATTAAAAGAAGCTAGATTGAAGTTAGTAGAAGCTAGTTGTCAAGTAATAAAAAATGCATTAGCTCTATTAGGAATAGAAGTAGTGGAAAAGATGTAACAAAAAGGGGTGTATAACATCCCTTTTATAGTATAAAAATTTAATAATAACAAGACTAAAACATTAGTTTATGATATAATCAAATATAAAATAATATAGAAAGGTGGACAGTTTGTGTTTAAAAATATAAAACATAAAGATTTAGTAATAGCAATTGTTATGGCCATTATAATAGGGATTGTTGGGTATAAAATTATAGATAATTATAGATACTTTTTTAATATATTAGGTAGATTATTATCATTATGTGTACCATTTATTTATGGGCTTGTCATAGCATATATACTAAACCCTTTAGTAAAGTTGTTAGAAAGAAGGTTTAAACTTAAAAAGGGTATTGCTATATTGTCAACTTATGCATTGATAATAAGTATTTTTACATTAATAGCCTTTTATTGGATACCTAGTGTTGTAGAAAGTGCTATAGATCTTACGAAAGATATTCCAAGTTATATTTTATCAATGCAAAATTGGATAAATGATGTATTAAGTAATCAGAACATAAAAGATATTATAGTTTCTACAGGTACTATGGATACTGTTAATGGAATAATTTCACAAGTTGGAGCTTTTACAGTAAGTTTATTGGAAGGATCATTTTCATATGTATTTTCAATATCAAGTAACTTACTTAAATTTGTACTTGGAATAATGATATCAGTATATGTGTTAGTAGATAAAGAGAGATTACTAAAAGGTACTAAGAGAATCTTGTTTATAATATTAAAGGAGGAAAAATCTAAAAAATTTATAGAGTTTATAAGAATTTATCATCATATGATAGGAACTTATATAGGGATAAAAGCTATAGATTCCTCTATTATAGGCTTTATGGCCTTTATATTACTAAATTTAGTTAAGTCAGAATATGCATTGCTTCTAGCTTTTATAGTTGGATTAACTAATATGATTCCTTATTTTGGGCCTTTTATTGGAGAGGCAGTAGGATTCTTATTTAATATATTTGTATCTCCAACAAAAGCATTTACTGTATTTTTAGTACTTTTATCACTTCAATTATTTGATGGTTGGTACCTTGATCCTAAACTAATAGGTGGTAAAGTAGGAGTTAGACCAGTTTTTATAATACTAGGAGTTGTGGTTGGTGGAGGTTTCTTCGGACCTATAGGAATGCTTTTAGCTTCTCCTACAGTTGCTACAGTGAAATTTTACATAAATAGATTAATGGATAGAAATAAAGAATTAGTAGATATAGCAGATAAAGCATAAAAATAAAGGTAGGAAGTAATTACTTTCTACCTTTATTTTTGTCGTTGTACATAGGACAATGTGATGAACAATTGCCACAATTACAACCACCTTTAGAGGATTTTCTTACATTTTTATAAATTATGTATGCTGAAAATCCTATAATAGCAACTGTTATAACAATTTCCATAAAATCTCCTTTAATTAAAGAGCTAACATTAAAAGTTAGCTCTTACTTATATAAATATTTTTCCGATATTAAATACTATAAATGAAACTACCCAGGCAAGAATTAATTGATATCCTATAGAAAATAAAGTAAATTTAGTTCCATATTCTTTTTTCATTGCACCAAGTACTGAAATACAAGGAGTATATAATAAAACAAATACTAAGAAGGAAAGCGCTGATATTGCATTAAAATGTAATGGTAACATAGCAGCTAAATCCCCAGCAAAAATTACTTCCATTGAAGCTACAACAGTTTCTTTAGCAAGTAATCCTGTTAAAAGTGAAACAGAACTTTGCCAATTTCCAAAACCTAGTGGCTTAAATATAGGAGAAAGAACTCCACCGATAGATGCTAGGATACTATCATTAACATCTACCATACCACTTAAGTTAAAGTTTGATAATACCCAGATAACAACACTCATAGCAAAAATAATAGTTCCTGCTTTAATTAAGAAACTTTTTGCTTTTTCATAAACTTGTTTTAATATGTTTTTAAGAGAAGGCATTTTATATTCAGGTAATTCGATTATAAATGGCTCTTCATCTTTTTTAAATATAGTATTCTTAAATAGTATACCCAATATAAATGCTAATATTACACCTAATAAATAAAGTCCAGCAACTACTAATCCAACATAATTAGGAAAGAAAACCGATGCAAATATAGCATAAACAGGTAATCTTGCATTACAACTCATTAAAGGAACTAATAATGCTGTTAATTTTCTATCTTTTTCGCTTTCTAATGTTCTAGCAGACATTATAGCAGGAACAGTACAACCAAATCCTACTATCATAGGAATAAAGGCTTTACCTGAAAGCCCCATTTTTCTCATTAATTTGTCCATTATAAAAGCAACTCTAGCCATATATCCACTATCTTCTAATATTGATATACAAGCAAACAAGGCAAGTATAATTGGTAAAAGTACTAGGATTCCTCCAACCCCTGCAATAATACCATCAACAATTAATGATTGGAACCAATGACTTGTACCAGATAATAAATCAGATACAAATGGTAAAAAAGATTCGTTTAGCATTTCATCTAACATATCAGATAATGGTTGTCCAACCCAAGCAAATGTAATTTGAAACATTGCAGCCATTATCGATATAAATATTGGGTATGCAAGCCAAGGATTTAATAAAATATTATCTAATTTATCTTTCAGTGCATAATCAACTTTACCACTAGTATGACTACATTTTTTTAATAAATCCTCTATAAAAGCATAAGCCTCTTTTTCACTATTGAACTGATAATCATTATCGCTATTATCTCTTAAAAAATTATCAGATTTTAATGCATTCTTTATGTCATCCAATCCTTCTTCTTTAAAGGCTATAATTGGTATAACAGTTACATTTAAAAGTTCTGATAGTTTATTATAATCAATATCTATACCTTTCTTTTTAGCTACATCAATCATATTAACAGCTAAAATTATAGGTTTATTAAATTGTTTTAATTGAGTAGTTAAATATAAATTTCTATCAATATTTGAGGCATCAATTATATTTAATATTAAATCAACTTCATCTGTTTCTAAAAAACTCTTAGAAACTTTCTCCTCATTTGAATAGGTATCCATTGCATAAATACCTGGAAGGTCAACTATTTTAATATCATTAAAATAACCTTCTTTTTTATCTACGGTAACACCAGCCCAATTTCCAACTCTTTGAGTAGATCCTGTTAAGCTATTAAACAATGTAGTTTTTCCTACATTTGGATTACCAAGTAATGCTACAGTTTTCATGTCTTATCCCCCTAATTAAAGTGTTAAAAATATATTTTTGGCATCCTTTTTTCTTATAGCTAAGTCAAATCCTCTTAAATTAACAATTATAGGATCTCCAAGAGGAGCTATTCTTTTTAATTCTATTTCAGTGCCTTCAATACAACCTAAAGCAAATAATCTTTTTGCAAGTCTATCATCACCTTTAATAGATTCTATTTTACCTTTTTCACCTAATTTTAAATCACATATACACATTTCTACACCTCATATTGAAAATCATTATCATATATACATATTATATAATATCAAAATCATAAAAAATAGTCAACAGTTTTGACAAAAAGTGATAATAATTTTTGACGATTAAGGATAAAATAATAAGTTATAATTTTATTAACATCTGGATTTAAAAGTTAATATTATAGTATTAAGGTAATTAAACATAAAAATTTTAACATTAGAATAAAAGATGCTATAATTAAATAGTATTATAAAGAAACAATTAATCATTAAAAGGTGATAATAAAGAGGAAGAAAGAGTGGTATTGTGATAATTCGTGAAAATATAGTAGAGGTTAGTGATATATCTGAGGAATTTATTCTTAAAACTGATAAGATAAATCGAAGGCAAGATGAGCTTATATTCTTTGATTTAGAACATTATGTTTATAAAAAACCTAAATGTATAGGAGTTTTTGGCGCTTGTATATTTAATAATGATGATAAAAAACTTCATGTAACTCAATATATGATAGAAAATAAAAGTGAAGTAGTAGATATACTTATTTTAGCTAGAAGATATTTTATAGACATGAAAAAACATGGTAAAAACTCTATAGTTACTTTTTCGGGAAATAATGATTTTACTGTAATAAATTATTTGTTCAAAAAGTATAATATACAATATGATTTTTCTAAGGAGTTTCAAGATATTGATATTCAAAGAGAGTATGAACGGGTTTATGGACATTCAATAGGGCTTAAAAATCTTGAGAAAGTTTTTGAAATATTTAGGGAGGGAGAACTTATAAGCGGTTCTAACTTAGCTAAAACATTTCACAAGGTTTTAAAAGATAGAGAATATATTTTGAGAATGCCTAAGAAAAAGGTTGAGAATATACTTCTTTATAATGAACAGGATGTTACAAATCTTTATAATATTTTTACTCTATGGAATAAGTTTATAATAGAAACTACAGAGATTAAGGATGATGAAGAAGAAACTAAAATAGATAAAGAAAATGATAATGATAAATTAGTTGATAATGTAAATGAAAAATATGACACAAAAGAAGAAAAAATAGTGGATGATATTTACATTAAAAATAAAGAAGTTAGTGGATTAGAAGAAAAAGATAATATCCAATTGAAAGAGTTAGTTAACGAAGGCATATAGATAAAGAAAAATAAAAGTTTAAAAATTAATTGTTTTAAGAAGAAGTTCTTAAATGATAGATGCTCCCTAAAATTTAGGGAGCATCTATCATTTATTTATTAATTTTTGAAATCTTATTTCCATCAGATGAAAGAACTATATTTCCATCAGTATCAGTTCTATATACTGTAGTTTTCTTTTCTTTTAAAAGATTGATAGTCTCTTTATGTGGATGACCATATTTATTGTCACTAGCAAGAGTAATTACAGCAATTGATGGATTAACAGCATTAAAAAATTCTTTAGATGTTGAAGTAGAAGAACCATGATGGCCAAGTTTTAAAACATCAGCTTCAATGTTATAATTTTTAGATAAAACTTCTTTTTCAGATTTCTTTTCAGCATCTCCTGTAAATAAGAAAGAGTTTTTACCATACTCTACTTTAATAATTGGAGAGTAGTCATTTAAGTCATCATAAGTAGCGCTATTAGGGGCTACTACTGAAACTTTTGTATTTTCTCCAAGATCTATAGATTTTGTACCGGCTTTTATAGTAGTTATTTTAAGATTTTTACTAGCTAAAGCCTCTATCATTTTTTCAAACGTTTTAGTAGTATGTTCAACTTTTGGAGCATAAAATTTATCTACGTCATATTTTTTTATGACATCAGCCATATTTCCTATATGATCTTCATGTGGATGTGTAGCAACTACATAATCAAGTTTAGTAATTTTTTGAGATTCTAAATATGAGAATAATTTATCCTTTCCATCTCTAGGACCACAGTCAATTAACATATTTTTATTATTAACTTGTATTAATATTGAATCACCTTGCCCAACATCTATATAATGCACTTTCATATCTTTGGTATTATCTGTATTAGATGGTGAATTTATGTTACATCCTACAAAAACAAAACAAAATACTAACAGAAAAAGTGATAAGATTGATAATTTCTTTTTCAAATAAAATACCTCCATTTACTAATTATAAGACTTAAATAAGTTTAACATTATATGCATATAATGAAAAGAGAAACTTACAATTGAAGAATATTTTTCTTATTAGTATAATAGCATTAGATAAATATAATAAGAGTTATGGAGGAAAAGATTGTGAGATTTTATAAAGGAATACATTATATATTATATATGATAGTATTGAGATTAAAGGCAATTAAGCTTTGGTTTATAAGAAAAACCAAGGGAGTTGATGCTGGATATGAATATAGTGCAAAAGTAGGAAGAGATTGGGCAAATTATACTATAAATAAAGCTATAGAAATGAATGTAACAATAAAGGGAAAGGAAAATATACCAGAGAGAGCTTGTTGTTTTATAGGAAATCATACTAGTATTTTGGATATACCTTTATTAATGGATTCAGCAGGAAGAGCTATGGGATTTATAGCAAAAAAAGAAATGTTAAAAACACCAGTTATAGGTTATTGGATGCAACAATATCATTGTGTGCCGTTGGATAGAGAAAATGCAAGGTCGGCTATAAAAGTAATACAACAAGGAGCAGAAAATATTAAAAATGGATATAGTATGTGTATATTTCCAGAGGGTACAAGAAGTAAAGATGGTAAACTTCAAGAATTTAAGAAGGGAAGCTTAAAACTTGCAACTAAAGCTAAAGCGCCTATAGTACCAGTAGCTATAGATAGAGCTTATAGAGCTTTTGAAATAGATAGGAAATTTAAGTCAATAGACATAACAATAACATTTTGTGAGCCAATATATACAGAAAATTTAACAAGAGATGAAGAAAAAGAGCTTGCGATGAGAGTTAGAAATATAATAGAAAAAGCATTAAAACAATAATAGTATTACATAATAAACCTATAAGATTAAGTTCTTATAGGTTTATTTATTATAAAAAATGAATATTGAATTAATTATAAAATATAGTATTGAAAATAAAAATGTTCGAGCAGATAAGAAATAAAAATAAAAAAATGATAAAATATTTCGATAAAATTAATAAATAAATAATTACCTACAGAATAAATTTGCAGTGTATATGTTTTCATAAGGAAAATACATAGAATTTAATAATAATTTGTGAAAAATGCAAAATCATCCTTTAAAAAATTGCATAAAATATGTTATAATGCAATTGTTAAGGTCAAAAATAATAAAAAATGAAATATTTGATTAACATAAAATTCATAAAGGGGGCAAATTATGCGTAAAGAGTTTTCCATGAGTAATGATAAAATATTAATAAACTTTACAGCTAAATATTGTAATAATTTTGAAACGTTATTAGAAAGTGAAGGATTTAGAAGGGTTTTAGAAAGTTATTTAAGAATTTCTAAAGATAGATTGTCTTTAAGCTGGAAATATTTAAGAAAGGGTTTAGAGACAGAGGACGTTTGTGAAATTAGAAAAAATATAGCTAGAATATGTAAGTATTGTACGGTTATGAGTGTTGAAGAAATAGTAGAAGCTAATCCGAATTATAAAAATCTTTTTGAAGATAAAGATAGATTTATATCATTTATAGAAGATTTTTATCTGTTTTGGAGAAGATTAGAAAGATATACTATAATTAATAGTGATAAAGTTCAACAAGGTTTAGCAGCTGTAAGTTTTACAGAAGCTAACTCAGGATTTTCTAATTTAGTATTAAAGCTATATAGAAAAATAGAGAAAAATGTATTAGGATATAAACCAAAAGTATTTAGACAAATTCCTGCTGGAGGAAATTCTTCAATAATGATTAATAAAGTCTTATGGCCAATGCCAAAGGGATATGAGGCATTAGAAGATATTCACTTTATTGACAGTATATTATTAGAAACTCCTTTTATAACTTATCCTAAAAAGAATACGAGAAGTGGAATGTTTTCAGAAGTAACAGAAAATCCTCTAAGATATGCTACCTTAAATAAGGATCATTGGTTTTGTTATCCTGCAAAGGTAGGTGAATTGCTTGCATTTATTTATTTCCATAGAGATTTTATGGAGCATGGAATTACTTTATGTAATCTCTTTGAAATGGCAAGAAGCGATGAATATAGAGGTAGAAAACCAGATTTAGTTTATGTATTTGGTGCTAAGGATGATGATGGAGAGCTTAAAACTGTATTCTATAATGATGAAAAAAATGATATTATGCTTGGGTATGTTAATCATTCAGAAGAGATAGATTACTTTGGATATATGAAGAAAATGACATTAACTCTTCATAATCTAGTTATGATAAAAAGAGGATACCTTCCAATTCATGGAGCTATGGTTAATATAGAATTAAAAGATGGAAAGCAAGCTAATGTTGTAATTATGGGAGATAGCGGAGCAGGTAAATCAGAGAGTTTAGAAGCCTTTAGAACATTAAGTGAAGACTATATAAGTGATATGACTATTATATTTGATGATATGGGAACATTTAAAAATTTAAATGGAGAAGTATATGGATATGGTACAGAAATTGGAGCTTTTGTAAGGTTAGACGATTTAGATCAAGGATATGCATTTAAAGAAATGGATAGAAGTATATTTATGAATCCAGATAAAATTAATGCAAGATTAGTTATGCCAGTAGCTCCATATAAGGAAATAATTAAAGGATATAAAGTAGATTTATTCTTGTATGCTAATAACTATACTAAAGTTGAAGAAGGAGAAACTTCAATAGAATATTTTAAGACTCCTGAAGATGCCATAAAAGTATTTAAATCTGGTGCTAGAATGGCAAAAGGAACTACTTCAGAAACAGGATTAGTTGAAAGTTACTTTGCAAATCCATTTGGACCAGCTCAAAAGCAAAAAGAAACAGACAAATTAATAGAAAAATATTTTAATGTTATGTTTAAAGAAAAAGTAAAGGTTGGTCAAATAAAAACTTGTTTAGCAGTTAAAGGACAAGAAAAGACTGGACCAAGAGCAGCAGCTTTAGAGTTATTTGAAATAATAAAAAATCTTTAGTTTATTAATAAAAGACTATCATATAAATGATAGTCTTTTTTGTGTGACTCATATTTTAGTTTGAATTTACTGAACTATCTTTTGCAAAAAATGATAGTGAGTAAAGTCCAGCTAGCCCAACAAGAGCATACACAACTCTGCTGAACATAGTCATTGTTCCAAATAGAGCAGCCACAAGATCAAATTGGAAAAAACCTATAAGTCCCCAATTTACGGCTCCTACTATAACTAAAATAAGTGCTATAATGTCTAAAAATTTCATAAAAAACACTCCTTTTATAATAGGTTTCAATAAATAGATTAACCTAAAGGAGTGTTTTTTATGCAAAAATATTAAATTGATATATTTCTATCAATAGGTTGTTCAAGAGAGATAAAAGTATCTGTTCTTTGAATACCACTTATAGAATTAATTTTATTTAATAATATATCTTGAAGGTCTGATATATTTTTACAGATAACTTTAGCAAATATTGAATAGTTTCCAGTAGTTAAGTGCAATTCGACAACTTCTTTTATTTGAGATAGCTCTCCAAAAACTGAAGAGAAAGATTCTGTTTTATCAACATATATTCCAACAAAGCAACATACATCATATCCAAGCTTTGGAAGATTTAGCAGAATTCTCGTACCTTTTATTATTCCAAGTTCCTCCATTTTTTTCATTCTTACGTGAATAGTACCACCACTAACATGACAAATTCTAGCTATCTCTAAATAAGGAGTTCTACAGTCCTTTATTAATAAATCTAATATTTGAAGATCTAGTTCGTCTAATTGATAGGTTTGATTTAAACCCATATAATCACCCCTCGTAATGATTTTATAATTACTTTTTTATTTTATCAAAAAAATAAGCAAAATAGAAGAAAAAAAAGTAAAAGAAATGAAAATAAATTTGATATTTTGATAAAAAAGTTAATAAAATCAAAAAAATGTAAATTAAAACCGTTTTTTTATAAATGAATTTATATTTATGACAGTTGTTACAAATATTTAAAATATATATTACTTGAAAGTAAATGAGATTTCTTTTAATATATAATTATAGGTGAATAGAGGAGGATAAGAGATATGATGAATATATTAGTTATGATAGTATATTTTGCAATTATGTTAGCAGCAATTATGTTAATGTTCACATTAGGAAGAAAATATGTTTTTTCAAAATTTAGAGTTAATAAATGGGTATTACTAGGTATATCAGTTGTATTATTTGCCGTTCAATTTTTCTTGAAATTAACAAATCCATGGCTTAGTATACTTTTTACTTTAGTTATAGTATGGTTCTTTGTATGGTTCTTAGATATTCAAGCTACAGGTGGACCTAAGAAGCAAGAAAAGAAGATACAAATTAGACCTAAAGCTAAACCAAATAGAGTAAAACATATGCAAGATCAAAAAGATAAATAGTATTAACATATAATAAAAAGAGTTGTATAATTTACAACTCTTTTTTCATTTATGTTATTTAAGTGTTACCTAGTATATCTTCATTTGAAGTAACAAAAATTGGAGAGCTAATGGCAATACGATTATTTTCTTCAATAACTTTTATAACGTACCAACTTTCGCTCTCTTCACGTTTATGTTCATATATATATTTTATATGATTTAAATTAATTTCATCTATACTTTTAACTAAAGTATTTTTATTAGTTATTATACAAATTTCTTTTATTCTATATCTAATATCTTCAGCAAAAATCATAAATTTTAATTTGTTATCAGAAACAACAATAGTTTCACCCATAAAATTATCATTTATAGTAAAATAAAATTTCAAAAATCTAGATTCAGTTGAATAAGTACGCATAGACCTAAAGGAATCTACTAAAGCTTCCTTAGAAAGTTCATTTCCGATATAAACAGTTAGGTTTTCAGAATCTCCAAAGTTCATTTTATGATTATCTTGTCCATTTATAGCTCCAAGTTTCCAGCCTACATCAAGTAATCCAAAATAATATCTATCATGTCTAGTATATTTAGCAGCTGGATTACCATTACCTACTTCTATTGAGGTAATTAATTTATTTAAAATTGGGTTATATGTTAAATTTCGAATATTCTTATGAGGATGATTTATTGATATAAAAGCATCAGGATTGTTTAACATCCATAATAAAATTATTTTAATGTCCTTTACTATTCCAGTAAAAAATGTTGATGAATTTATTATATTTAAATCACCATAATAGCTAGTTTTACATTCGAATCCAACAAGAGGTAAGAATTCCTCATATTTCTTTTTTAATTTTGATGCATAATAATGGGTACCTTGCCAACGGGTATATATTTCATCTTTGATAGATACTTTATTAGAAAGAAAAGAGTTATGATCTGTTATAAACATAAAATTAAGACCAGATTTTCTTCCATACTCGTAGGCTTCTAAAGGGTTACCTTTACCAGTAGAAAAATTAGTATGGCAATGAGGAATACCATAATAAAACTTTAAATCATTTTGATTAAATACTTTAATTTCTTTACGTTTCTTTTTTCCCAAAATAAGCCCCTCTTAAATTATTATTCATTATATATATAGTATTAAATCACTAGAAATAATGACAATAATATTATTGAATGTTAAAATAAGTTTAAGTTTATAAGGAGTTGATATGGATGATTAAAAATTTTCAAGGTAAAGAACCTAAAATACATAAAACTTGCTATATATCAGAAAGTGTTGATATAATAGGGGAAGTTGTTATTGGAGAAAATTCTAATATTTGGTTTGGAACAAGAGCTAGAGGAGATATGAATAAAATTTCTATAGGGGAAAATACTAATATTCAAGAAAACTCAGTTGTTCATGTAGATACAGATTTTCCAACAATTATTGGAGATAATGTAACAGTAGGGCATGGTGCTATAATTCACGGATGTGAAATTTCAGATAATGTTTTAATAGGAATGGGAAGTATAATATTAAATGGAGCTAAAATATCTAAAAATACTATTGTTGCAGCAGGTTCTTTAGTATCACAGGGAAAGACTTTTAAAGAAGGTGTACTTTTAATGGGAAGTCCAGCAAAAGTTGTTAGAGATCTTACAAAAGAAGAAATAAATAGTATTCAAACTTCAGCAAATAATTATGTAGCTTTAAGTAAGAAGTATTTATAAGGAGGAGGAAAAATGATAAATATAGGTGATTATAATATTTTAAAAGTAAAAAGAGAAAAAGATTTTGGATTTTATCTTGGAAATGAAGGTAGGGAAGAAGTATTACTACCTAAAGCAGTATTAGAAGATAAAAGCATAAAAGAAGGAGATGAGATTGAGGTCTTTGTATATAGGGATTCAAAAGATAGGCCTGTAGCTACTTTTAAAAAACCTTTAGCAAAGATTGGAGATGTTGCTTACCTAAAGGTTGTTGGGCAAACAAAATTTGGTGCTTTTGTAGATTTTGGATTAGATAGAGATATATTTGTACCTATTAAAGAACAAAGGTTTAAACTTAAAGTAGGAAATAAATATTTATTTTATTTATATTTAGATAAGACAGGAAGACTTGCAGCAACAACAGAAGTAGAAAATTATTTAGAAAATGCAAAAGAAGAGGAAATGGAATTTAAAGTTGGAGATGAAGTTATAGCTCAAGTATATTCAAGAACACCTTCTGGAACTTTAAATGTTGCAATAGATTCAAAATATAAGGGGTTAGTATTACCTAATGAATATTATGATGAAGTATTTCCAGGTGAAGAACTATATCTTAGAATTAAGAGATTATATGAAGATGGAGTAGTAGGATTAACACCTAGAAAAACTAGACTTAGTGAAAGAGAAAAATTACAAGAGGATATAATAAAATATATGGAGAAAAACGGTGGATTTATGGAGTTTAATGATAAATCTAAACCTGAAGATATAAAGGCTACTTTTAAAACTAGTAAGAATTATTTTAAAATGGCTCTTGGTGGCTTAATGAAAAATGGAAAAATTGTTCAAGAAGAAGAAGGAACAAGATTAAAATAGGAGCAAAAAGATGAAACTTTCATATAATATATGAGAGTTTTATTTTTTATGAAAAAGTTTGACTTTAATACTTTATCGTGGTAAAGTATTAATATAATAAAGTGAAAGATCTTAAGGGGGAGTTTAATATTATGATTAGAAAATTTATAAAAAGAATTTTTGTGAGCTCGTTAATATGTGTAATGGCTGTTTCAGCAGTAGCTTGTAGTAAAGTTAATGGAAATAGCAATTCTATGGATAAAGAAGAATTAATTGTAGGATTAGATGATACTTTCGTACCAATGGGATTCAAGGATGAAAGTGGAGAAATAGTAGGATTTGATGTTGAGTTAGCGAAAGCAGTTGGAGAAAAACTAGATAAGAAAATTATATTTCAGACTATAGATTGGAGCATGAAAGAAACGGAACTTGATAATGGGAATATAGATTTAATTTGGAACGGATATTCTATGACTAATGAGAGGAAAGAGAAAGTTGATTTTTCAAAAGCTTATTTAAACAATAGACAAGTTATTATAACTTTAGCTGATTCAAAAATTAAGGATAAATTAGATTTAATTGGAGCTGTTGTTGGAGCTCAAAATCAATCTAGTGCCGTAGATGCTATAGAAGCAGATGGAGATATAGTATCTAAATTTAAGGATAAAAAAGTAGTAACTTTCGAAACAAATAATGAAGCTTTAATGGATTTAGAGGCAGGCAGATTAGATGCAGTAGTTGCTGATGAAATACTTGCTAAATATTATATAAATCAAAGAGGAGCTGAAAAATATAAAATTTTAAATGAAGACTTTGGAAAAGAAACTTATGGTGTTGGAATTAGAAAAGGTGATAGTGAATTAGTAGAGGCTATAAATAATGCTTTTGATGAGATAATAAAAGATGGTACAGCACAAAAAATATCAAAAAAATGGTTTGGTGAAGATATAATAGTTAAGTAATTTTAAAAGGAGGAGTAACTGTGACTTTAATAAATGATATAATTAGCCTTATGCCACAAATATTTGAAGGCTTTAAAATGACACTTGGAGTATTTGCTTTAACATTAGTATTATCAATTCCTTTAGGGATAATAATAGCTCTTGGAAGGATATCAAAAATAAGATTTTTAAAATCAATTACAGGAGCATATGTATTGATTTTAAGAGGTACTCCTCTATTATTACAAATTCTATTTGTATTCTTTGGGTTACCCTTAATAGGAGTTAAGGTACCAAGGTTTACAGCTGCAATTTTAGCAATGGTATTAAATTATGGAGCTTATTTTGCTGAAATATTTAGAGCAGGAATACTTTCAATAGATAAAGGGCAATTTGAGGCAGCAGAAGTTTTAGGATTAACACCTAAAGATACATTTTTTAGAATAATACTTCCACAAGCTTTAAAGAAGATATTTCCGCCAGTAGCTAATGAAGTTGTTACTTTAGTAAAAGATACAGCATTAGTTTATGTAGTTGGATTAGATGAACTTTTAAAGGTTGCTAAAATAGCATCAAACAGATTATCTTCTATAATGCCATTTGTAGTTGTAGCAGTAGTTTATTTAGTTTTTAATGGAATATTAACTAAAGTGTTAGAGAAAATAGAAAAAAGGTATAATTATTATCAATAGGAGGAAATAATATGTTAAAAATAACTGGTCTAAAAAAAAGCTTTAGTAGCATAGAAGTTTTAAAAGGTATAGATTTAGAAATAAAGCCAGGAGAAATATTTGTAATAGTTGGTCCTTCTGGCGGTGGTAAAAGTACTTTGTTAAGATGTGTAAATGGACTTGAAACTTGTGATAGAGGAACTATTGAAATAGCTGGAAAAAAGTTATGTGAAAATGGAAAATATGTAGATAAGAATACATTTAATGAAATAAGAAGAAATATAGGCTTAGTATTTCAAAATTTTAATCTTTTTCCACATATGACTGTTTTAGAAAATCTTATAGAAGCCATGCAAAGAGTATTAGGGGAAAATAATATTGATTCTATAAAGAAAGCAGAAGAAATATTAGGATTTTTAGGACTTAAAGATAAGGTTAATAATTATCCTTGTGAATTATCAGGAGGACAGAAGCAGAGAGTTGCAATAGGAAGGGCATTAGCATTAAATCCAAAACTGATGTGCTTTGATGAACCAACTTCAGCTTTAGATCCAGGTTTAACAGGAGAAGTTACAAATCTTATAAAATCTTTAGGGAAAGATGGTATGAGTATGCTTATTATAACTCATGACATGGAATTTGCTAAGAATGTAGCGGATAGAATATATTCAATGGATAAAGGAATTTTAAGTGAAGGATTAATATTTGATAATATAAAATAATATTAAAAGGGATATATCAACTTTATTGATATATCCCTTTTTTTAAGCTTTATTTTTATCATTAGATCTAAAGAAAATCTTTATTATTTCATTAATAACAAAAGGTATTAATGATATTCCAATTACCATTATCCAGTCTTTTAAAGTTAATGAATAAACTTTAAATATTGAAGCTACAAAAGGTATTGAAATAACTAAGAATTGAAGAACGATTCCCAATATTAATGAGCCTATTAGCCATTTATTTTTAAATATCCCAACTTGAAATAAGGATTTAGTTTCATTTCTCATAGCAAAGGAAAAGAATAATTGAGAAACACTTAAAACTACAAACGCCATAGTTTGCGCATGTCTTAAGGAATCAGGATATAAATTTTCTCCTAATTTAAAGGCAAATAAAGTAGTTACACCTATTAGAACACCATTTATTACTAGCAGTTTACCCATTCTTCCAGAAAATAAACTTTCCTTAGGGTTTCTAGGATTTTTATCCATAACACTTTCATCACCTGGATCTACACCTAAAGAAAGAGCAGGAAAACTATCTGTAATTAAGTTTACCCATAAAATATGAATTGGAAGTAAAGGAGTAGCCCAGTTAAATAAAATTGCAAAGAATAAAGTAACTACTTCACCTAAATTACAGCTTAGTAAGAAAAGTATAGATTTCTTTATATTGTTAAATATATTTCTACCTTCTTCAACGGCTTTAACTATAGTTGTAAAGTTATCGTCAGTTAGAACCATATCAGCAGCTCCCTTAGCAACATCGGTACCTGTAATGCCCATTGCAACTCCAATATCAGCAGCTTTTAAAGAAGGTGCATCATTAACACCGTCACCTGTCATAGAAACAATATTACCATGAGATTTAAATGCTTTGACTATCTTAACCTTATGCTCTGGTGAAACACGAGCAAAAACTCTAAAGTTATTAACTATTTTGGCGAATTCTTCATCTGTATAATTATCTATTTCACTACCAGACATTGCCTGGGAAATATTTTCAGCAATACCAAGTTCTTTGGCTATTGCTACAGCAGTATTTTTATGATCACCAGTAATCATTATAGTTCTTATACCTGCATTTTTACTTTTAACTATAGAATCTTTTACTTCAACTCTAGGTGGATCAATCATACCCATTAAACCAACAAAAATTAAATCCTTTTCCAAAGAATCAATTTCTATATGCTCATTTTCAATTATTTTATAACCTAAGGCAAGAACTCTAAGAGCTTCATCAGACATTTCATTAGAAGCATTTAAAATATTTGCTTTTAGCTCATCTGAAAAATCTTGAATACTACCATTTATTAAGATTTTAGATGAGATTTTCAATATACTATCTATAGCACCTTTAGTAAAAACAAAATCTTTATTATCATATTTATTTACTGTAGTCATTAATTTTCTATCTGAATCAAAAGGAATTTCATTAACTCTTTTATGAATAGAATTTAGATTTTCTTTAAAGATATTAAATTTATTACCAACATCTAGTAATGCTATTTCAGTTGGATCTCCAGTTTGTGATCCATCTTTAGAAGTAGCATCATTACATAAAATCATTCCTTCTACAAGTAGCTTAGATGTACTTTCTTTAATATCTACTTCATCTAAATTTTTAAGCTTTTCATTAGCAAAATATTTTTTTACAGTCATTTTATTAATAGTTAATGTGCCAGTTTTATCTGAGCAAATTATATTAACGGACCCTAAAGTTTCAACAGCTGGAAGCTTTCTTATAATAGCATTTTCCTTTATCATTCTTTGAACCCCTAAAGCAAGAACAATAGCTACAATAGCAGGAAGACCTTCAGGAATAGCAGCAACAGCAAGACTTATAGAAGTCATGAACATTTCCATGAAATCTCTACCTTGTAACATTGAAACTATAAACATAACTAAGGAAATACCAACAGCAGCAAAGCCTAATACTTTTCCAAGTTCAGCAAGTTTCTTCTGAAGAGGGGTTGTATCATCTTCTTCAGCATCTAGCATTTTAGCTATTTTACCTATTTGAGTATCCATTCCTGTAGCTACAACAATACCAGTACCTCTTCCATAAGTAGCTAAAGTAGACATAAATGCCATATTGTTTTGATCTCCAATAGGAACATCACCTTCACTATTTAAAGTAGTAGCTATTTTTTCAGCAGGAAGGGATTCACCAGTAAAAGCAGATTCCTCTATTTTCAAATTAGCAGACTCAATAAGTCTTAAATCAGCAGGAATATATCTACCGGCATCTATAATAACAATATCGCCTAAAACCACTTCTTCTGATGGAATTTCAATTATTTCACCATCTCTTTTTACTAATGC
Source organism: Clostridium septicum (assembly GCF_003606265.1). Taxonomy (NCBI): domain Bacteria; kingdom Bacillati; phylum Bacillota; class Clostridia; order Eubacteriales; family Clostridiaceae; genus Clostridium; species Clostridium septicum. Next base: position 442,177 of record NZ_CP023671.1, on the reverse strand, counting down.
TTTAGGTGTTGACATGTTTTTAAGTGCTTCTAACGCTTTTTCTGCTTTTGATTCTTGAACAACTCCAATAATTGCATTAACAAGTATTACAATTAAAATAATGATAGCATCACTAATTTCACCCATAAAAGCAGAGATAATAGCAGCAATTATCAAGATGTAAATCATAACATCATTTATTTGAGAAAAAAATAGTTGAATGATGGATTTTTTCTTTTTACCAGCAAGTTTGTTAGGTCCATTTTTTTCAAGTCTAGATTTTGCATCAGAGGATGATAGACCATTTATTATATTAGAATTAAGGTTTTTTACAGTATCCTCTACGTCTTTATTAAACCACATTAAATAACCTCCTATCTTGTAAATAATGTAAATAAAAAATCTATTATAAGTATAGCATAGTTAGTTTAATAAATATTCATACATGGAAAAAAATTCAATGAATTTGTATTTTTATAATTGTGTGGTTGAAAAGTGAATGCTTTGGTATAATAATCCTATAGAGAGGTGGATTACATGGAAATAGGAAGAGTAAATAGAAAAAGTTTAATTAAGCAAGATAGAAAGATAACTTCAGAGAAAAAGGACTTTTCACAAAGTTTTAATCAAGCAAGAGAAAGAAAATCAGAAGAGCAACTTAAAAAAATGATTGAGGATATAAAGAAAAGAGGTAATAAACTAGTAATAACTAAAACTTATGGTGATGTTGTTGTTTATAAAAAAATGATAAAGGAATATCTAGAGTCTATATTAAAATTTATGTATGATACTCAAAAGGATATTAGTTTTTGGCAAACACAATATTTTATAACTGTAGATACTATAGATTTAAAATTAGAAGAACTTACGCAATCTTTATTAAGTGATGAAAAAGAAAATTTAAATATAGCAGCATCAATAGATGAAATACAAGGATTAATTGTTGATATATACAGATAATTAAAATTAAAGAAGTTTGGGGAAAAATTATGGTTAAAAATTTTATTAATTATTATAAACCATATAAAAAAATATTTTTTTTAGATATGGTTGTAGCATTTGTAGCGGCTATATGCGATCTTGTTTATCCAATGATGACAAGAACTTTAGTAAATGATAGTATTCCAAATAAAAATATAAAGATGTTAATAGTATTTGCTATATCTTTAGTTACTATTTATGTTATAAAGGCAGCCTGCGGTTATTTTATGCAATATTATGGACATGTTATGGGAGTTAGAATGCAAGGCGATATGAGAAAAGACATGTTTTTGCATCTTCAAAAGCTACCAAATAGCTATTTTGATAATAATAAAACTGGGGATTTGATGAGTAGAATGATAAATGATTTAATGGAAGTTTCAGAACTTGCTCATCATGGACCAGAGGATTTATTTATATCAATTGTTATGTTAATAGGATCATTTATAATTCTTTGTACTATAAATATTCCATTAACTTTAATTATTTTTGCATTTGTACCAATAATAGTTTTATATACTTGGAAAAAGAAAAATAAAATGTTAAAGGCATTTATGGAAACTAGAGTAGAAACATCATCTGTAAATTCAAATTTAGAAAATTCTATTTCAGGTATAAGAATAACGAAGGCTTTTGTTTCTCATAAAGGAGAAATACAAAAATTTGAGAAAGGAAATAATAAATTTAAATTAGCAAGAGAAAAAGCTTATAAAGTTATGGCAGAATATTTTGCTTTTGTTAATTTAGGTATTGATTTTTTAGATTACATAGTTTTAATAGCTGGTGGATTATTTACTTTTAATGGATTTATAGATATAGGAGATTTTTTAGCATATCTTTTATATATTAAGTTGTTTACCCAACCTATTAAAAAGTTAGTATCATTTATGGAACAATATCAAAATGGTATGACTGGTTTTAAAAGATTCTTAGCAATAGTTAATGAGGAAATAGAAAAAGAAAATATAAATGCAGAAGAATTAAAAAATGTAAAGGGAGAAATAGAATTTAAAAATGTAAATTTTAGTTATGAAGATAAAAATATTTTAGACGGAATATCTTTAAAAATAGAAAAGGGAAAAATGCTTGCTTTAGTTGGGCCATCAGGAGGAGGAAAAACTACATTTTGTAATTTAATACCTAGATTTTATGATGTTACAAATGGTGATATCACAATAGATGGTAAAAGCATATACTGTAGTACATTAGAATCATTAAGAAGTAATATAGGTATAGTACAGCAGGATGTGTTTCTATTTACAGGTACTATAAAAGAAAATATTATGTATGGTAAGAAAGATGCAACTTTTGAAGATGTAGTGAATGCTGCAAAAAAGGCAAATATTCATGAGTTTATATTAAAGTTAAAAGATGGATATGACACCTATATAGGAGAAAGAGGAGTTAAGCTATCAGGTGGTCAAAAACAAAGAATATCAATAGCTAGAGTGTTTTTAAAAAATCCACCTATATTGATATTGGATGAAGCAACATCAGCTTTAGACAATACAACAGAATATATAATACAAAAGTCATTAGAGGAACTATGTAAAGGAAGAACCACAATTGTAGTAGCCCATAGGCTATCCACAATTAAAAATGCAGATGAAATAATAGTATTAACAGATGAAGGAATAAAAGAAAAAGGTATCCATAGTGAACTTTTAACTAAAGATGGTATTTATAAGGAACTATACCATGCACAATTTTCAAAGTTAATTACAGAGTAAAGTTAGAACTTAAGATAAGATATTTAAGTATTAAAAATTTTGTTTAAATAAATTTTTAATACTTAGACATAATAAAAAAGGAATAGTTTTAATTCTTACCTATTGACTAAGAATAAAAAAATGTGTAAAATAAATATAAGATCGATACCCCTAAGGGGTATATTAGGAGGAAGAAGTATGGTTCAACATTTATCAGAAATGAATTTTAATCAGGAAGTATTACAAAATAAAGGCGTAGTTTTAGTAGATTTTTGGGCAACTTGGTGTGGTCCATGTAAGATGATAGCTCCAATAGTTGAGGATTTAGCAAAAGAAGTTGCAAATGCAAAGTTTACAAAAGTAGATGTAGATGCAAATCCAACACTGGCAAATAGATATCAAATCTCAAGTATTCCAACATTAATGATCTTTAAAAATGGAGCACCAGTAGAAACTTTAGTAGGATTTATGCCGAAGGAATCATTAAAAGTAGCTGTAACTAGACACCTATAAGAGGAAGGTGGAAATTTTGGATGAAAGATATGATATTGCAATAGTAGGAAGTGGGCCTGCAGGGCTTTCAGCAGCTTTAAATGCTAAAATAAGAAATAAAAAATTTATTGTTTTTGGAAATAAAAATTTAACTAACAAATTAATTAAGGCTCCAAAAGTTAATAATTATTTAGGTTTTTTTGGAATGACTGGAGAAGACATAAAAAAGCAGTTTGAAGCTCATTTAGATGCAATGGAAATAGAAATTACAGAAGAAAGAATAAATAGTATTTATGCTATGGGAGATTACTTTGCTTTAATGGCAAATGATAAGAATTATGAAGCAAAGACAGTAATTTTAGCAACAGGAATGGAATATACAAGACCTATAAAAGGAGAAGAAAAGTATCTTGGAAAAGGTGTTGGATATTGTGCAACTTGTGATGCCCCATTATATAGAGGAAAAACTGTTACTATAATTGGACATAATCAAGAAGCAGAGGAAGAAGCTAATTTCGTAAGTGAACTTGCTGGACTTGTATATTATATACCTATGTATAGGGGTTCTTATAAATTAAGAACTAATATAGAGGTAGTCGAAGATAAACCAGAAGAAATAACAGGAGATATGAAAGTAAATAAACTAGTATTAAAAAATTCTGAATTAAAGACTGACGGAGTGTTTGTTTTAAAGGATTCAATTTCACCAGGACAGTTGGTTCCTGGATTAAAAATAGAAGAAAATCATATTTCTGTAGATAGGCTTATGAGAACTAATATACCAGGTTGTTTTGCAGCAGGAGATTGTGTAGGTAAGCCATATCAATATATTAAGTCAGCAGGAGAGGGAAATATAGCTGCTCTTAGTGCAAGTCAATATTTAGATCAAAAAAAGTAGAATTTAGGGTGAATCATCATTAGATGATTCACTCAGACTGCTGACAAAGTGTCAGCAGTCTTTAATTTTATACAAATATGTAATATAATTTAAAATATATTAATTTATTACATAGAGGTTTTGGTGATGATAAACGAAAGAAGACAAGCGCAAAATGAAATGGAAGTGGTTATGCTAGAACAATTAGTTCCGAAAGACCATTTATTAAGAAAAATTGATAAATACATAGATTTTTCATTTATTAGAGAGTTAACTAATGATTTGTATTGCCATACAAATGGTCGACCAGCTGTTGATCCAGTAGTACTATTTAAAATGTTATTTATAGGATATCTTTATGGCATCCGCTCCGAAAGGCAACTAGTTAAAGACATAGAAGTAAACTTAGCATATAGATGGTTTTTAGGTTATTCAATTACTGAAAAAATTCCAGATTCATCTACAATAAGTCAAAATAGAATTAGAAGATTTAAAGGTACTGATATTCCACAAAAAATATTTGATAATATAGTTCTTCAAGCTATGGAAAAAGGATTAGTTGGTGGTAAGATTCTTTACTCTGATTCAACACATATAAAAGCTAATGCTAATAAGCGTAAGTTTGAAAAAATTGAAGTACAAGTAACACCTAAAGAGTATATAGAACAACTAGATATTGATGTGAATTTAGATAGAGAAAATCATAATAAAAAACCTTTAAAACCAAGAAAAGAAAAAGAAGAAACAAAGCAAATTAAGAAAAGTACTACAGATCCTGATAGTGGATATATGATGAGAGATAATAAACCAGAAGGATTCTTTTATTTAGATCATAGAACTGTAGATAGTAAAAATAATATTATTATGGATGTACATGTTACCCCTGGTAATGTCAGCGATAGCGAGCCAATACTAAATAGAATAGATAGAATTAAAGAAGTATTTAGTATAAAGCCAAAATATCTTGGTTTAGATGCAGGATATTCAAGTAATCCTATTTTCAAGGGGATTGTAGATAGAGATATAACACCAGTAGTTGCATATAGACGTTCTCCTCATAAAAAAGGAATGTATACTAAGAATAAATATATTTATGACTATGATAAAGATATCTATATTTGCCCCAATAATGTTGCGTTAATATATAAAACTACGACTCGAGAAGGCTATAGAGAATATAGATGTTTTGAAGAAATTTGTATGTATTGCCCTCATAAAGATAAGTGTCTTGGAGAAAAAGCTAAATATAAAACAATTAGACGACATGTTTGGGAAAATCATAAAGATGATAATAAGAACTTTCTTAAAACTGAAAAAGGAAAGGGAATTTACAATAGAAGAAAAGAAACAGTTGAGCGAAGCTTCGCAGATTCAAAAAATTTGCATGGGCTTCGCTATGCTCGCTTCCGCGGACGCGAAAAAGTATCCGAGCAATGCCTACTAACTGCAGCAGTGCAGAATATGAAAAAGATAGCAACAAGACTATCTTTGCTACTTTTAGATTTTATTCGTATTATTTTGGATGATATTTTAAATATAAGTTTTATTCATAATTAATAATAGAAAAACCCTCTGTTTTTTAACAGAGGTTTTTCAACAAACTGGGTGAATCATCATTAGATGATTCACTTTTTTTAATGTACAGGAAAGTATAAAAATTTTGCAGGCTGAAAGTTAGATATTATCTAGCTTTTAGCCTTCAAATATGTTAAATTAATTAATTATAAATTAGAGGTTTAACAGATGAAAAAAGGTAAAATAAAAAGAATATTAGAAGACCATTGGAAAGAGTTTGAAAAGTTATATAAAAATAAGATTAGACCTAATGTTAAAAAGGAAGTAGAAAAAGTTTTAAAGTGTAAAGATACAAAGTATGGATTTATTGAATTGAAGTGTAATAATTGTAATACTACAAAGAGAATCGGATTTACATGTAAAAGTAGATTTTGTACTTCATGTGGAAAGATTTATACGGATAATTGGATTGATAATATGTTGGGAAATTTAATAAATGTTAGGCATAGACATATAGTTTTTACTATACCAAAAGAATTAAGAGAATTTTTTGGACTGGATAGACAAAGACTTAAGATATTGCCGAAGTGCGCAGCGAGAGCTGTTACGAGTTGGATGCATAGTTTAAATAGAAAGGAGGAATTCACACCAGGTATAGTAACTGTAATACATACATTTGGAAGAGATTTAAAGTGGAATCCTCATGTACATATGATGGTTACAGAAGGAGGGAGAGGAAATATAACAGAATGGAGGCATATAAGGCACATATCTTATGAATCATTAAGAAAAAGATGGCAAAAGGTTTTGTTAGATGAAATAACTTATATAAATGGAAATACAAAAGAAATTAAATTACTAAAAAATAAACTATATAAAGAGAAAGATAAAGGTTTTTATGTTCATGCTAAAACTGAGATAAAATCAGCGAAGACAGCAGCAAAATATGTAGGGAGATATGTGGGACGTCCTGCGATAGCGGAATCAAGGATTCTTAAATATGATGGTGAAAATGTGACTTATAAATATACTAGACATGAAGATAATAAGGTCATAGTTGAAACTGTACATGTATATGAGTTCATAAAAAGAATAATAAGACATATTCCAGAGAAAAATTTTAAAATGATAAGATACTTTGGAATTTATTCTAGAAGAAGCAAAGGAAAATTTAATTTTATAAAAATGATAGATGAAAAGATATTAAGTATAAGAAGATCTATAGCAACTTGGGAGAATAGAATACTGGCAATAAGTGGTGTAAATCCGTGTAAATGTCCTAACTGTGGTAATAAAATGAGATTTCATGATATTGTATATCCTAAATATGGGTCCATGAGGGAACGGCTGAGAATTAAGATTATAGAAGAGAATGAAGAAAAATTAGAAAAGGCTATAGAAAATTATGCTATTACTAAACGTATATTAAGTGGTAAAATAATTCCGAAAACAACTTAGTTGGAGGAAGTAAAATGAAAACAGAGGAAATATTATATATTTGTACTATTTGCGGAGCTAAAGAAAATATTCCTAAAGAAGTAGTTGAATATTTTGATGAAATGGATCAAAGCAATGTTGATGAACCACCATGCTTTTCATGTGAAAAGTGCGGAGGAGTAATGAGGCCTAAAGAGTATACTGGAGTATATGGAATAAAGTATTAATTAATAGGAAAAATATAGCATAGAACAGATATCGGTTCTATGCTTTTTAAGGTACTTAAAATTAAATTCCCGAAGGGAGCGTGGCGAAAGCCACTTTTTTATTATTTTGGAAAGTATCTCAATATCTAAATTGTGAATAACTTAATTATTATTTTAAAACTAAATATGTTCCCTAATAAATAAAAGTTTTGAGTATTTAAATTAAAAGCTATAGAGAGAATTTACAAAGTGTAAATGCAATTAGTTTCTTTATTCTTATGTAAACAATAAAGCTAAAGAAGATAGCAAGAATTTTATTGAGTAAATGTTTACAGAAATATACAATTAATTATAGTATAAATGATTAATTTAACAATAAAGTTAAAAATTTCAAGGGGGATAATTGAGAATGAGAAAAGATAAAAGAATAGCAGGAGGAAGAAGAACATTAAGTAAGAGGTTAGCTGTTTTAGTGGCTAGTGCTATAGTTGTAACCCAAATAGCATCCATAACGACTCCAGTATTTGCAAATGATAATATAATTATACAAGAATTTGAAAATAATGATACTAATTCTATTAGTAATGAGGTATATACTGTTTTATTTGACGGATCAGAAATATGTGATTGGAAAACTCTTGTAGGAAATGGAAGTCATGAAGTTGAAAATGGATATTTAAAAGTAACAAGAAATACACAAGTAAATAATGAGTTTACTTTTTTTGATCAAAATGCACCTCAATTAAAAGATGGAGAAGCAGAAATGGTATTCAAGTTAGATGGTGATGCTTCAAGAGGGGTAGGTAGATTTGGGTTTGTTTTAAGACCACAAACTGATGGTGCATACTTATTTGCAGGATATGATTTAAATGGTAGTTGGAGAATAGCAACTGCAAATGGAAGCAGCAAGGATTTCTCAGCACCAGAATTAGTTCCAGGTGAAGAGTACAAATTAAAGGTAAGATTTGAAGGCCAAAAAATAACTATGTGGCTAAATGATGAGCAAATATTTAGTGAGGAGTTAAACTTACAAGGAATGCCTGTAAATTCAAGCTATGGAGTTGGATTTAAAACATGGTATGGACTTAATGATGCATATGTAGATTATTTTAGAGCAGGTGCTGTTGGATCTTTGGATGAAAAAATGCCATTAAAGCCAATTAAATCAATTGAATCTATAAAGTCAGAAACTTTTGTTAGAATAAGACCTGAATTGCCTAAGAAAGTTAACGTAACATATGAGGATGGAACAACAGGTTCTGAATATGTAAATTGGGATTATATAAATAAAGATTTATATGCAACGGAAGGAACTTTTGAAACGCAAGGAACTTTGGTGGACAGAGAAGATAAAGTAACAGCAACAGTTACAGTTAAAGCAGATCCACAAGATGGAACTATAATACCACCAGAAGTAGTTGTTGAAGAAAAATTTATAGAGTCAGGGGATATGAAGGTTGTATTAGATAATAACTTTCCAAGAGTAATAAGATATGAAGTTGCAGGTGAAGTATTAGAAGGTGAAGATGAACAATTATTCATGGTTGAATTAAATGAGGATAATTACGTTCCAGAAGTAACCTTTAATACTTTAGATGAAAAAACTGCTGAATATACTATGACTTTTGAAGAATTAGATTTAGTAATGAAAGTTCAAATGTCATTAGTTAAAGATAATACTTTAAGAATGGAAGTAAAAGAAATTATAGAAAGTGGAGACTTTAAATTAAGAACAATAAACTTTCCAGGTCATAGTTTAGCTTCAGTAAAAAGTATTGATAACGGAAAAATTTCAGGAGTTTTAACTACAGGTGATTGGAATAATATCCAAGAAAAATTTGAAGATGTAGTAGATACTAAAATAGGAGATTATAATAAAACTTATGGAATAATAAATAATGACAACTTTGCTATTGCAGTAGATAATAACGTAATTGAAGGTGGAAATAGAGTTGTCATAAATGTTTCAGACAGAGATGGGTATAGAAAAGCAGGTATATCTAACGGCACATGGACTTATAGGGAGGCAATAAAATCTGCATCAGCACCAGCCTTTATTGGAAATATAGGTGGTGTAGAAATAAAAGGAAATACAAACCAACCTATATTCTCTAGTAAAGATAAAATAAAAAAATATATGGGTAAAGAATATGAAGCCGTATATTGTGGATTAGGTGGAGCAGAAGATTTTCAAGGTAAAGACCTTACAGGAAAAGTAGCTATTGTTGATAGAGGAACTCATACTTTTGAAGATAAAGCTAAAAATGCAGAAGCAGCAGGCGCAGTTTATGTAATTTGTATTAACAATGCTAGTGGAGGTGTTCCAGAACAAGGAACAAAAGATACTATAAATATGATTGGGCTAAGTAATGAGTATGGAGATAAAATAAAATCTACTTTAGATGAAAATGGAAGGACAAAGGTTAAGTTAAGCTTGGAAGATTCAGGAGCAGTACCAGGAGATCCAGAAGAATTACCATGGTCTCAAATTATGATAGCAAAGGATACAAATAAAAATGGAAAAGTAAATTGGCAAGATGGTGCTATTCTTTATAGAGATAATATGGATGAAGTTAAAGGAGCAGATTATATAAGAAATAGTTTCTCATATATACCTTTTAATATAGGTTCCTTAGCTCAATCACCATTTTTAAGAACGGGAGATATGGTTAAAAAGCTATCTAATTATACAGATGGATTTGGTCAATTAGTATTAGAAAAAGGATATCAAGGAGAAGGTCATGATGACGTTATAGCTGATATTGGAGGTCATACTGGTATAAGACAAGGTGGTAAAGAAGATTTAAATAAATTAATAGAAATAGGTAAAGATTATAATGCAAAAGTAGGAGTTCATGTTAATGCAACAGAATATCATTTAGATGCATTTGAATTAGATGTAAATAACTTAAGGCCGGGATTCCAAGCCGGTTGGGGATGGAAGGATAACTCATATTATGTAGATCAAAAGAAGGATTTATTAACAGGAGAATTGGAAAGAAGATTTTCTATGTTAAAAGAAGATCACCCTGATTTATCTTGGATATATGTTGACGTATATACAGGAAATGGTTGGAATGCAAATGAGTTAGCAGAAATAATAAAACAAAATGATTGGATGCTTGCAACAGAATTCAATGGACCATTAGAACAACAAACTGCTTGGACTCATTGGGGTGGAGATCCTGCATACCCTAATAGAGGAAATGAAAGCAAAATGATTAGATTTATAAGAAATCAAGAGCAAGATGTATTTATGTCAGATGATCTTTTAAAAGGAGCTAAACATTCATTATCTGGTGGTTGGGGAACAAGACATGATGTAGAAGGTTTCTATGCTATAGAAACATTCTATAATCAAACATTGCCATCAAAATATATGCAACACTTTGAAATTATGGAGTGGGAAGATGATGGAACTAATGGCTTTGTTAAGTTTAATAATGGATTAGAAGTTAAAAGAGAAAATGGAAATATTAATATGTATCAAGATGGAAATTTAATAGCTACAACTCCAAAAAATACTATTAATGATAGAGGTATAGGAAAGACTACATTATTTATGCCTTGGACTTGGGAACAACTTAATGATGAAGCAGAAAACAAAGTATATCACTGGAATCCAAATGGTGGAGAAACTACGTGGGATATTCCTAAAAAATGGTCAGGAACAAAAACTGTTAAAATATATGAGTTATCAGATTTAGGTAGAACTTTTGTTAATGAATTACAAGTTGTAAATGGAAAGGTAACTATTGATGCAAAAGCAAATACTCCTTATATAGTATTCCAAGAAAAGGTGGATGAAAGTAGAATAGATAATTGGGGAGAAGGAACTTTAATAAGTGATCCAGGATTTGATTCACAAACATTTGATTCTTGGAAAGTTGAATCTTCTTTAGAAAATATAAATCATGTATCTATAATAAATGAAAAAGTTGAAAGAAGATTAGGTAATGATGCTGTTGTAGTTCAAGGTAATAATGGAGCAGATGCCAGTTTATCTCAAAAAATAATAGGATTAGAGCCAGGAAAAACTTATACAGCTTCAGTATGGGTTAAAACAGATGGAGATAGAGAAGTAACTTTAGGCTTTAAAGCTGGTTGCAATGTAGAAGAAAGTAAAATAAAAAGAGAAACTACAAGAATGAATGTTGGTGAAGGCTTAAAATGGCATGGAGAAAGAGCAACAAGAATGAGAGTTGAATTTACAGTTCCTGAAGGTGTAACTGAGGGTACTTTATATTTAGATGTTGCAAAAGATAGTGAAGACAACAGAGTTCTTATTGATGATTTTAGAATTTGGACAAATCCTCTTGAATTAGACAAAACTAATAGAGATGGTTATGTAATATATGAAGATTTTGAAAACGTGGATGAAGGTCATGGACCTTTATATATGGGACAAAATTTAGGAACAGATAATAGAACTCACTATGCTGAAAAAGATCCAGAAGGTAAACAATATATGAATTGGGTAATTGATGGTAGATTTTCATTAAAATCAAATCAACAATCAGGAACTACAGGAGAAATTTTATTAACAGATGAGTCTACATTAAAGTTAAAACCTAATACAACTTATGAGTTAGGATTTAAATATACAAATAAAATAGATAACCTATATTCAGTATCTATAAAATCAGCAACAGAAGGTGTATTATTTAATGAAAATTTAACACCAGGAACTGTTATAGGAAGACCAGAAGATGGATCAGAATATAATAGGGAAGTTAAAGAGTTTAAGATGAAATTTACAACAGGTGATGCCATAGATTACTATTTAGCACTTAATAAGAATAATGGATATGATGAATTAGTTTTAGATAATTTATATATTAAAGATTTAACTCCAGAAGATAAGTTAACTTTAGAATCAGTAAGTCTATGTATGAATAATACTACTATGATAGAGGGAAGTGAATCAAAAGTATTATTAGAAGCAATACTGTCTAATGGAAATAAGGCAGATTTAAGCAAAGCTGATGTTAAGTATACAGTATCAAATCCAGATGTTTTAGAAGTAGAGGATGGAGTTATAAAAGCTAAAAAAGAAGGAACTTCAAAGGTATATGCTGAAGTAACTATAAATGGAAGTACGTTATCTTCAAATGAAATAGAGGTAACAGTAAAGAAAAAAGCATCAATTATTAATAAGGTACCAGTAATAAATGCTAATGATTTAACTATAGAATTAAATTCTAAATTTGATCCTTTGAAAGAAGTAACAGCAGAGGATGCTGAAGATGGAAATCTTACAGATAAGATTAAAGTTATAGAAAACACAGTTGATACTACTAAAGAAGGTAAATATAAAGTAATATATGAAGTAGTAGATAGCCAAGGAGCAAAGGTTACTAAGAAAATTAAAGTAACAGTAAAAGCAAAAGGGGATGTCTCTAAACCGAATAATCCGGGAAATTCAGGGAATACAAGTAACTTACCTCAAACAGGGGGAACTAATAGCTTATTAGTATTACTTTCAGGAATAGCTGCAGTTGGAGCAGGAACTTTCCTTAAGAGAAGAAAAAAATAAATTATATAATACAATAAAAGGGTGAACTCTATTTAGGGTTCATTCTTTTTATTTTAATGATATTTCACCTATGTATATAATTAAGAATGTAATATACTAATAATATTTATAGCTGATATAAAGGATATTATAGCGGCATATGAAATGACTAAAAAATACATAATTCTAGAAATAATATGAAAGATAAGCTATTATTAATAGTAGATGGAATTAATATAAGAGCTTATTGTAAAGATAATAAGTAATACTTGAAAAAAGTAATATATAATTTTATAAAAAGTTAATTATTTTAAGGGGGGATAGTGGTGATTATATTAATATTAATTGCTATAGTAGTAGTTTTCATAAGTATAGTTTTATATTTTATAAATAAAAAGGCCTTTTATAAGGTTATTATGGATAAGAGAAAAACTAAAGATGAAATGATAGAAGCTATGAAAGAAAGATTTTTAAGTGATTATAATGATTATGAAAATTTAGAATATGATGAATTAACAATAAAGAGCTATGATGGATATAATTTAAAGGGATATTATTATGCCCCAAATAAGGATTCTAAAAAAATAGCTATAATACATCATGGATATACAGCAAATCACTATGTTTGTTTCCAATTTGCAGATATATTTTTTGAAGAAGGTTTTAATGTATTACTTATAGATATGAGAAGCCATGGTGAAAGTGAAGGAAAGCATATTACTTATGGATATAAGGAATCTAGAGACTTAGATAAATGGGTAGATTTGATGAGAGAAAAAGTTGGAGAAGATGGTATTATAGGTCTACATGGACAATCTATGGGTGGAGCTACTGTTTTAATGTATGGAGGAAGATATAGCAGTAAAATAGATTTTATAATAGCAGACTGTGCTTATTCTAATGGAGTAGCTATGATGAAATCCCAATTTAAAGAAGCTAAAGTTCCATTTTTTCCAGTATACTATATTTTAAATAGAAAACTTAAAAAAATATGTGGATTTGACATGAACAAAATATCCCCTATAGACGATATTAAAAATAGTGATGTTCCAGTTATGTTTGTTCATGGAACAGCAGATGAATTAGTACCTCACTCTATGAGTGAAGAAATGTATAATGTTAAAAAGGGAGATAAAAATAAGCTAGTATTAATTGAGGGGGCAAAGCATGTAGGTGCTTATTCAAAAAGTAAGAAACTATATAAAGAAGCAGTAAAATCATTTATTGATAATGCTATAGAAGTAAAAAAATATGATAATTGATATGCATTACATTAAATGGTAATATATTATTAGGCACTCCTTGCAAATGAAGGCAGGGAGTTTTTTATTATAAGGAAGCATTATAAAGTATATGAAGAAGCTTTTAAGGAGGAGAGATATGGACGGGAATACTATCGTATTCTTATATGATACTTTAAAAGACTATATAGATAGATATGGTTATAAATCGTATAATAAACAAAATATAAATATATCTGGAGAATACGAAGCTAAGAAAATTTATTTAAATAAAGAGTATGAGAAAAAAGATAGAGTGATGCTTTCTAACACAGCAATAGAACTTGTATATAAATATTTTTTAAGATTAGATAATGATAGTAAAGAGAGTTTGGAACTATTTATTAATAATTATAATATAGTAGATTATTATTATGAGTTTATAGAGAAACTAAAATCTTTAATTAGTGAAGGAATTGTTTCAGAAGATATTTTATATGAGTATGGTAAGAATCTTGCTAAAGAAAGCAATAATCCAAATGAAATAAAGCTTGGGTTAACTTTATTAAGATTTTCTAATAAAGAAGATGTAATTGATATATATAGGATATTTTCTATACACAATAATTATATGTTTTTTTCATTAGAGGGAATGAAAGAGTATCCTATGAGTAATAGTTTTACTTTTAAAGTGTGCAAAATATCTAGAGGATATGGTAAGCTTATAGCCATTTCAAAACTTGAAATGTTGTCAGATGAAATAAGGTTTTGGTTAGTGGAAAATGGTAGTGAAAACAACATAATTGAAGAAGAACTTGCAAATATGATTTTTGAAAATCTAGATATTTATTGGTATTTATATAATGGAAAAATAAACTTAAAAAAATTTAATGTATTATCTAATGTTATAGGAAGACTTTATAGTGGAAATATTTATTTTAAAGAAAATTATAATTATGATTTAGCATATGATTATGTAAATATGTTTAAGAAATATGGTAAAAAATTTAGACACCTTTATGCACTAGTAGGTATTTTAGTTTCTATAGGAGAACACAATAAAAATTCATTGTTAAAAGGAAGAAATTCTTATAAAGAAGCTATAAAAGAAACTAAAAATATTTTAAAAGATATTGAAATTATATTTTCAGATCCTAATTGGATTAATATTATAAAAAATGAACTTTTAAAAGGTGGAAAAGATATAGATAAGATTATAGAAGTTGCATTTTTATTGAAAGAAAAACTTACTTTTAATGATTTATATGAGATTTTGAAAAGAGATAAGTTTAATACTATAATTTATAGATATATTTTAGCCAATAGTAATAAAAGTAGTAAAAGACAACTTGTGAGTTTTACAGAAGATAATTTAAAAAATGAAAGCTTTAAATTTTATGAAAAAGAGAGTAATAAAAGTAAAGTAGAGCAGTGTGTATATATATTACTTAAGGAAATGAAAAATTTAACAAAAGAGTTTTTAAGTTTTAATATAGAAGCTTTGCTTATAAAAAATGAGAATATAAAAAGAGAAGCTCTTAAAAATTTAAAGGAAAATGTACAAAGCTTAAAAAATGAGAATTTACAAAGAATAAGATGTATAGCAAATGAGGAAGTAGATATTGAGTTTGCAAGAAAATTAACCAGATTTACTGAAAATAATATAAATAAAATAGATTCTAAAAAAATCGATATTAGTGATATAAGGGTTCAAGAACATGCTAAAGATATTTATTTAATAACTTTAAAAGTAGTTGGAACTAATTATTTAGATATTAGTAGGGCAAAAAGATCTATGCTTTTAGGCGATTTTGTGTTTTTAAAAGAAGAAGAAAAAAATCCTTTTGATAATAATGCTATTATGGTGATAAGTAGTAATGGATACCAAATAGGTTATGTACCAAAAAAAGATAATTTAATTTTAAAGAACCTTTTATCATCAGGTAAAAGACTTTATGGGATATTAGAAGAAATTGATGAATATTATGAGAATATAATTATGTCAGTATATATTAGTTATAGAGATATAGAAGAAGAGATAAATAATATCTTAAAAATGGTATTGAGTAAAAGTACAGATGTTATTAATTAAAGATTCTAATAATATTAAATATTCACAAAATTTAGCGTTTATGCTAATATAGATATAATAAAAAACCAAGTAATGTTAGAAAGAAATTATGGTTTAGGAGGAGAAGACAATGAGCAATAAAATAAGAATTGGTGTAGTTGGCTATGGCAATCTTGGAAAAGGGGTAGAAATGGCAGTAGCTCAAAATGATGATTTTGAGCTAGTGAAGATATTTACAAGAAGAGATGTTCAAAAGGTTAAGACATTTGGAGCAGAAGTTGATAGTATAAACAATATACAGGAATATAAAGGACTTATAGATGTAATGATATTATGTGGTGGATCAGCAACAGATTTAAGAATTCAAGGACCTATGGTTGCAGAAATGTTTAATACTGTAGATAGTTTTGATAATCATCCTAAAATTCCAGAACACTTTGAAAAGATGGATGAGGTTGCTAAAGCAGCAAAAAATTTAAGTGTAATATCAGTAGGTTGGGATCCAGGTTTATTTTCACTTAATAGGTTAATAGGACAAGTTGCATTGCCAGAAGGTACAGACTACACTTTTTGGGGGACTGGTGTAAGTCAAGGACATTCAGATGCAATAAGAAGAATAGAAGGAGTAAAAAATGGAATTCAATACACTATTCCTGTAGAAAGTGCTTTAGAGAAAGTAAGGTTAGGGCAACATCCTGAATTAACAGCAAGAGAAAAACATACTCGAGTATGTTATGTTGTAGCAGAAGAGGGGGCCGATTTGGATAAGATAGAAAATGAAATTAAAAATATGCCTAGTTATTTTGCTGATTATGATACTACTGTAAACTTTATATCAGAAGATGAGTTGGAAAAAAATCATAAGGGAATGCCACATGGGGGCTTTGTAATACGTACTGGCACAACAGGAGATGGAACAAAACAAAGAGTAGAGTTTTCTTTAGATTTAGGAAGTAATCCAGAGTTTACATCAAGTATATTAATAGCATATGCAAGGGCTGCTTATAGGTTATCAAAAGAAGGGAAAACAGGAGCATTAACTGTATTAGATATACCATTTGGATATCTTTCAGCAAAAAATAGAGAAGAATTAAGAAAAGATTTATTATAAATTAAATATAAGCTTTATTAAATAAAAATTTTTATATATAATTTTATTAAAGTTTTATTTAAAAGAGGTAGCTTATGATGAAAAGAAAGGATTACATATCATGGGATGAATATTTTATGGGAGTTGCTGTACTTGCAGGAAAACGTAGCAAAGATCCAGCCACACAAGTTGGAGCTTGTATAGTTGATTGTGAAAATAAAATATTAAGTCAAGGATATAACGGATTACCAGTTGGATGTTCTGATGATGAATTTCCGTGGGATAGAGAAGGTGAACTTTTAGAAACCAAATATCCTTATGTGGTTCATGCAGAATTAAATGCTATATTAAATGCAAGAGGAAGTAATTTGTATGGTGCTAAAATATATGTTGCATTATTTCCATGTAATGAATGTGCTAAGGCAATAATTCAATCAGGAATTAAAGAAGTTATTTATTTATCAGATAAATATTCAGACACAGATATAGTTAAGGCTTCAAAAAAATTATTAAACTCAGCTGGAATTAAATTAACTAAGCTAGAAGCAAAGAATAAAAATATAAATATATCTTTAGATTTAAATGATATTTAATAAAGTTAAAAAACGAAATGAAAAGCTAATTCCTAATTAGGTTATTATTAAGGATTAGCTTTTTATATTTGCAAATTTATAATAAATTGTATGTGAACAAAATGTTAACCACTATATATTGTGTATTTTTAAAAAAAGTCAAGACTTGAAACTAAATTTTAATTTTTGTAATATAAAGAAAGACAAAAACAAAGGATAGGTGACGCATGTTGATAGTTGTTGGTGGGATGATTGGGCTTGGAAAAAGTTCAGTAGCTAGTATTTTAGGAGAACATTTTAATACAGATGTGTTTTATGAAAGTGTAGATGATAATCCTATATTACCTTTATTTTATAGTGAGACGGAAGAGGAAATACAGAAAAAAAGATATCCATTTTTATTACAACTTTATTTTTTAAATACAAGATTTAAAAGCATAAAAGATGCTTTAGTACATAACAATAATGTTCTTGATAGGTCAATTTATGAAGATTGGTATTTTGCTAAAAAGAATATGGAACTTGGAAGAATAAATGATTTAGAAATGAAGATATACGAAGATCTTTTAAACAATATGCTTGAAGAAATTGAAGAGCTTCCTAAAAAGGCACCAGATTTAATGGTTTACTTAAAAGGTTCTTTTGAAACTGTTTTAAAGAGAATAGCGTTAAGAGGAAGAGATTTTGAAATAGATGACAGTTTAAGAGAATATTATGAATTCTTATGGAAGGATTATGATGCATGGGTAAATAATCATTATAAAGCTTCACAAGTTTTAATAATAGATATGGATATTATGGATGTTGTAAATAATGAAGATGATAAAGTAAAATTAATAAACATGGTAGAAGAAAAGCTTAAAGAAGTTAGAACTTTATAGAGATTTTTAATTAAAAAGCCATTTGCGTTTTTGCAAATGGCTTCTTTCTTATTTAAAAGAATTAAAGGATGCATCTGATGGCATTCTAAAATCTCCTCTAGGGCTTAGAGAAATGCTACCAACCTTTGGTCCATCAGGAAGAGCGCTTCGTTTAAATTGTTGAGTAAAGAATCTATATATAAATTTATCTAACCATTTCGTAATCTCTTCTTTACTATAATCATCTTTAAATGCACTTTCAGCTAAAAATCTAATTCTTTCTTTAGATGAACCATTTTTTATAAAATGATATAAGAAGAAATCGTGAAGTTCATAAGGTCCTACTATATCTTCAGTTTTTTGAACTATTTCACCATTATCACTTTTTGGAAGTAATTCAGGACTTACAGGTGTATCTAAAATATCCAATAGAGTTTCAGAAACATTTTTAAAGGATTCTCTTTCTGCAACATATTTTACTAAATATCTTACTAAAGTTTTTGGAATAGATGGATTTACTGAATACATACTCATATGATCTCCATTATAAGTACACCATCCTAAAGCTAATTCAGAAAGGTCACCAGTACCTATTAATAATCCACCTTCTTTATTAGCTATATCCATAAGAATTTGAGTTCTTTCTCTTGCTTGAACATTTTCATAAGTAACATCATGTATATCTTTATTATGTCCTATGTCTTCAAAATGTTGAAGAGAAGCTTTTACAATATTTATTTCTCTTAAATCACATCCAAGTTCTTTACATAAAGTTAAGGCATTATTATATGTTCTATCAGTTGTTCCGAATCCAGGCATTGTAATTGTAATTATATTTTTATTATCTATACCTAATATTTTAAATGTTTTAACAACAACTAAAAGTGCTAAAGTGGAGTCTAATCCTCCAGAAATACCTATAACAGCTTTTTTTAGGTTAGTATGTTCCATTCTTTTTGCAAGAGCAGAAGCTTGTATGTTAAATATTTCTTTACACCTTTCTTCACGAGATTTTGAATCAGAAGGTACAAAAGGATGTTTATCTACAAATCTATTAAAATCTTTAATTTCATTATTAGAGAAATTAAACTCTATATAATTAGCAGGGAAAGGTATTAGTTTTTGAGCATCTCTAAAACTAATATTCTTAAGTCTTTCACTTTTTAATTTAAATATATCTATATAAGAGAATACAACATCATTGTCTCTTTGGAATCTTTCATTTTCTTTAAGGATAGTTCCATTTTCAGATATTAATAAATGACCACTAAAAAGTAGATCTGTAGTAGATTCATGAACTCCCGCAGAGGCATAAATATAAGAAGACATACATCTAGCACTTTGATTTGACACTAAATTCTTTCTATAATCCATTTTACTAACTAATTCATTAGAAGCTGAAAGATTACCTATTATATTTGCACCCATTAGTGAAAGGTAAGAACTTGGTGGAATAGTAACCCAAAGATCCTCGCATATTTCAAAAGCAAATTTAAAATCATTAGAGCTAAAAATTAAATTAGTTCCAAAAGGAATATCTTTTTGAAATTTAAGATTTACTTTTTTATCTATAATTCCAATACCTTCACTAAACCAACGTTTTTCGTAGAATTCACTATAATTTGGAATATATGACTTTGGAATAATCCCTAAAATTTTCCCTTTAAATATAACATAAGCACAGTTATATAAAACATTATTAAAGGAAAGTGGTGCTCCAACTGTAATTAAAATATCAAGGTGTTCACTTTTACAAACGAGTTTTTCAATTGCCTCCATTGATTTTTCAAGAAGGGAAGATTGTAAAAATAAATCCCCACAGGTGTATGAAGTTATACATAATTCAGGAAAAATAATAGATTTTGCAGAGTTTTCAACAGCAGTATCTATACATATATTAATATTTTCTAAATTATAATCAACATCAGCTACACGTGTAATAGGACATGCAGCCGCAACTTTAATAAAATCCATAATATCTACTCCTATCTTTTGTAGTTTAAAAATAAATGGTTAAGCTTTTTTATATATTAAGTAACAAACTTAATATATTTAGTATTTATTATTAATATAAATAAAATACGTATAAATCAATAATAAAAGGAAAACCTTAGAAAATCAATCATAAGAATAGAAAATGAAAACAAGAAAAAAATAAAAAGGTAATAAAAACTATATAAAAAGATAAAAAAAACGTTGCAATGATGTAAAGAATAATGTATAATTTATTTATAAGGTAAAGCAATTAATACTTTTTACTAACAAAATATGTTATAATTATTAAAAGGGGGGAGGTAAAGATGCTTTCAATAATTTTTTGGATTGTAGTTGCTGTTATAGTTACAGTTTTAGACATCTTAACAAGTAGTTTTCTATTTGTATGGTTTGCAGTAGGGGGATTTGCAGCAATGGTTGCTTCAATGTTAGGGGCTACATGGTGGCTTCAAGTTATGGTATTCTTAATAGTAAGTATTATTACTATATCAATAGGATATCCTTGGGCCAAAAAGAAATTTAAAGCTTCAATAAAGCATACGCCGCTAATGGAGGAAACTTATATTGGTAGAGTTATGAAAGCTGAAAGTGATATTTTACAGAAGGCTCGAGTAAAGGTTAACGGAATATATTGGACTGTACAAAATCAAGGGGACATTATAAAAAAAGACTCTAATTTTAGAATAGTTGGTATAGAAGGTAATAAATTAATCGTAAATAAAGAGGAGGAAAAATAATATGGGATTAATTATTGGAGTAGTAATGTTAGTATTTCTATTATTACTAATATTATCATCAATTAAAATTGTAAATACAGGATATTTGTATGTGGTTGAAAGATTTGGGCAATATCATAGGATTTTAGAACCAGGTTGGCACTTCTTAATTCCTTTTGTAGATTTTGTAAGAAAAAAGGTTTCAACAAAACAACAAATATTAGATGTACCACCACAATCAGTTATAACTAAAGATAATGTTAAAATTTCAGTAGATAATGTAATATTTTATAAATTATTAAACGCAAGAGACGCAGTTTATAATATTGAAGATTTTAAATCAGGTATTGTTTATTCAGCAACAACTAATATGAGAAATATTATAGGTAATATGAGCTTAGACGAAGTTTTATCAGGTAGAGATAAGATAAACCAAGATCTTCTAAGTATAATTGATGAAGTAACAGATGCTTATGGTATTAAGATTCTTTCAGTTGAAATCAAAAACATAATTCCACCAGCTGAAATTCAAGAAGCTATGGAAAAGCAAATGAAAGCTGAAAGAGATAAGAGAGCAATGATTTTACAAGCAGAAGGTCAAAGACAATCTCAAATTGAAAAGGCTGAAGGGGAAAAGCAATCTCAAATATTAAGAGCAGAAGCTGAAAAACAAGCTAATATTAGAAGAGCAGAAGGTTTAAAGGAATCTCAATTACTAGAAGCTGAAGGTAAGGCTAAAGCTATTGCTAAAATTGCAGAAGCAGATGCAGAAGCTATAAGAAAAGTAAATGAAGCTATAATTCAATCAGGTACAAATGAAACGGTTATAGCATTAAAGCAAGTTGAAGCACTTAAAGAAATGGCTAATAATCCAGCTAATAAACTTATACTTCCAAATGAAACATTATCTTCTTTAGGTAGTATAGCAGCAATAGGTGAAATGTTAAAAGGTGAGAAATAAAAAATAATAAGGCTAGCCTTTAATAAAGGCTAGCCTTATTAACAAGGGGGCAATCAAATGGGAATCATGGAAATTTTATCTTATATCTTTTTAGGTTTATCGGTTTTAACATATATATTTATATCAATAGCTATGTATAATGTGGCTAAAAAGAAAGGATATAATAAAGAATGGTTGGCGTGGATACCTATAGTACAGGACTATGTTGTAATTAAATATGCAAAGGGAATTCCTTGGGTATTACTTTTATATATTCCTTATTTCTTTACAACAGGGTTATTAGCAAGCATTATTTCATTTATAATAGGACTTTATCTAGTTATTATGGCAGTTAGAATATGTAAAGAGTTTAATGTTGATTACACATGGTTAATTGTTGGATTATTTATACCAGGGGTAGCGGCTATAAGTTATTATAAGCTATATAAAAGCACTATAAAATCAGAAGTTGAAGTTATATAAAAATATATTAGTTTAAGTGAATAAAAATAGATTATTGTGTATAAAATAATAATAACCCCAAAAGGGTTACGTAGGTTTCTTAGAAAGAGGTTATATTATAATGGAAATAATATAACCTCTCTAGTATAGATAAAAGATAAAAATTATTTGCTAAAAAAACTTGTTTTATCTATGCAATTATGATATTATATAAGTAACCGGAAGGTAAAAATATTGTTTAAAGATTTAATAGATAGTCACGATTCTCCGTTATAGAGATTGGTTGGTAAATATTAATCTTTAGAGATGGAGGATTTAAAATGGAAGATAAGAAGATTATATGTAAAGATTGCGGTAAGGAATTCGTATTCACAGTAGGAGAACAAGAATTCTATAAAGAAAAAGGATTCGATAACGAACCAGTAAGATGCATGGATTGTAGAAGAGCAAGAAAAGCACAAAACAACAGAAGATAGTTTTGTTAGTTAGACCATAAGAGTTTTTTCTTATGGTTTTTTTATTTTTATATAATTATTTGAGGATAATTGTTTAATTTATATATTAAAAACTAGATTAATATAAGTAATATTAAATTTATAAAAATAATTTTTAAAAAAGAGTAGTATTATAATTGTTTTTATGGTATTATTAATAAGTAGTCGAGAGACACAAAAAATATTGTTTAAAGATTTAATAAGATAATAACATTCTCCGTTAAAGAGATTGGTTTGTGAATATTAGTCTTTAGAGATGGAGGATTTAAAATGGAAGATAAGAAGATTATATGTAAAGATTGTGGTAACGAATTCGTATTTACAGTAGGAGAACAAGAATTCTACAAAGAAAAAGGATTCGATAACGAACCAGTAAGATGCGTTGATTGCAGAAGAGCAAGAAAAGCACAAAATAACAGAAGATAGTTTTTGTTAGATAAGCCATAAGAGTTTTCTCTTATGGCTTTTTTTATTCTTTAGAAACTATATGATAATTAAATTATGGATAACTTAATTATTATTTTAAAAATAAGTATGTTTAAAGTAGGGTAATTTTACCCTACTTTTTTGTGTTAAAAATACCTTAAGAAAATATTTAGAATATGTTAAGGATAATAATAATTTTATTTTAAGAATTTAAGCTTATTATTTAAGTATATAAAGGTACGAAAGGGGTTTGAAGATGGAAATTAATCAATTAATTAATTATTTTTCAAGTTATGGAATGATATTTGTATTTATTATAGTATTTTTAGAATATTTAAATTTACCGGGGTTACCGGCAGGAATAATATTACCACTTATTGGAGTTTTATCTTCAAAAGGTGAAGGAAATTTAGCTTTAGTTTTAATTATATCAGTAATTGCAGGAGCAATAGGGAGTTGGGGGTTATATTGTGTTGGATGGTTTGGTGGTGATTTTATATTAAATAAATATACCAATAAATTTCCAAAACATAAAACTTATATAGATAAAAGTATTAATGTATTAAAAGAAAAAGGAAATATAGGGGTTTTCATTAGTATGTTAATACCTATGTTAAGAACTATGATATCAGTACCAGCTGGAGTATTAAAATTAAATTTTATACAATATAGTATTTATTCAACACTTGGAATTATTCTGTGGAATAGTTCATTAATATTATCGGGATATTTTTTTGGAGATGCAGTTTTTAAAATTTTAGCATAGTAAGTTGAAGTATTTAATGAATTGAAAAAAATATGATTATTATAAAACGGAATAGAGGAATTATTTAGATGAAATAGAATGTCTCTAAATAGATAGCTTATGAAAATTTTATATTATATGAATAGACAAACAAACAACTAATAAGATCAAAATTTTTATTAGTTGTTTGTTTATTTTTATAATTTCAAAAATAATTAATAGATTATATTTCAGTTTTTTTATTAATAAAAAAGCAAAGAAATATTAATAGTATTTTTAAAAGGAAAATTCATACACAGTACGAATAAACATACAATAATGTTTTTAAAAAGCAGTAATATTCGTTATAATACGAAAATTAAATTTTAATAAGCTCTAAAAGTTGACATTTTTTTGATGAAATGATAAGCTAAGAGTGAAAAACACGAAAAAAGATATTGATAATAATTTAAATATTCGTATGTATAAAATTTCCTAGTATAAGGGATAACCTAAAATTGAATTTTGGAGGGAAAACATGTTAGGAACAAGATGTATATTCGTAGAAAAGAAGAATGGCTTTGATGTTGAAGCTAAAAGCTTACTTCAAGACTTTAAAAGCAATTTAGGAATTAAGGAATTAGAAAGTGTTAGACTTATCAATAAATACACTTTAGGAGAAATAAATGAAGAGTTTTATAAAAAATCACTTTATACTATTTTTTCAGAAAAAACAGTAGATAATGTATATGAAAATAATATAGAGCTTAAGGATGGAGATATTGCTTTCGCAGTGGAATATTTACCAGGACAATATGATCAAAGAGCAGATTCAGCATCAGAATGTTATCAATTATTAACAGCTGAAAATAAGATAGAAGTTAAATCAGCAAAAGTAGTTATTTTAAATGGTACTTTAACTGATGAAGAAATAGAGAAAATAAAAGCGTATTATATTAATCCAGTAGATTCAAGAGAAGTAAGCCTAGATTCTATGGAATTAACATCTTTTTTTACAGAGCCTAAGGATGTTGAAATTTTAAATGGTTTTATAGATAAAGATAATAAAGAGCTTGAAGCTTTTCATAAAGAATTAGGATTAGCAATGAGCTTAGAAGATATAAAGATGATACGAGATTTCTTTAAGAAGGAAAAAAGAAATCCAAGTATTACAGAAATAAAAGTAATAGATACGTATTGGTCAGATCACTGTAGACATACTACTTTTTCTACAGCAATAGAAGAAGTTAATATTGAAGAAGGAATTTATTCAAAGCCGATTTCTAAGGCATATGAAGCTTATATAAAATCAAGAGAGTATGTTTATGGAGAAACAAATAGAGATGAAACTTTAATGGACATAGCAGTAATTACTATGAAGGAAATGAGAAAAAAAGGAATGTTAGAAGATCTTGATGTTTCAGAAGAAATAAATGCATGTTCAATTAAAGTTAATATAGAAACAAATAGTGGTATAGAAGAATATTTAGTAATGTTTAAAAATGAAACTCACAACCATCCAACCGAAATAGAGCCCTTTGGTGGGGCAGCCACATGTCTTGGGGGGGCTATTAGAGACCCATTATCAGGTAGAACTTATGTATATCAGGCAATGAGGGTAACAGGTTCAGCAGATCCAACAACTCCAGTAGAAGAAACAATTAAAGGTAAATTACCCCAAAGAACTATAACATTAGGAGCAGCTCATGGATATAGCTCTTATGGAAATCAAATAGGTTTAGCGACAGGACAAGTTTCAGAAGTGTATCATCCAAACTATGTAGCAAAAAGAATGGAAGTTGGGGCAGTTATAGCAGCAGCACCTAAAGAAAATGTAGTACGAGAAGAACCTAAAGTTGGAGATGTAGTTATATTACTAGGTGGAAGAACTGGAAGAGATGGTTTAGGTGGAGCAACAGGTTCTTCTAAAGAACATACAGAATATTCAATAAATCAATGTGGAGCAGAAGTTCAAAAGGGAAATGCACCAACAGAAAGAAAGATTCAAAGATTATTTAGAAATAAAGAAGTTTCTCAGATGATTAAAAGATGTAATGATTTTGGCGCTGGTGGAGTTTCAGTAGCAATTGGAGAATTAACAAGAGGTTTAGATATAGATTTAGATAAAGTTCCAAAGAAGTATGAGGGTTTAGATGGAACAGAGCTTGCAATTTCAGAATCACAAGAGAGAATGGCAGTAGTAGTTGATAAAGAAAATGCAGAAAGGTTTATAGCTTTATCAAAGGAAGAAAACTTAGAAGCTGTAGTTGTTGCAGAAGTTACAGATAAAGAAAGACTTAGAATGTTCTTTAAGAATAAAAAGATAGTAGATTTAAAAAGAAAATTTTTAGATACAAATGGAGCAAGACAAACTATAGAAGTAGAGGTTAAAGCACCAACAAAGTATCCATTTGACATTAAAGATTTAGATGTAAAGGAAGAATGGATAAAAACATTAAAGAATTTAAATGTATCATCACAAAAAGGATTAGTTGAAAGATTTGATTCAACTATAGGAACAGGAACAGTACTTATGCCTTTTGGAGGTAAATATCAAAGTACAGAAGCAGAAGGAATGGCAGCTAAAATTCCAGTATTAAATGGTGAAAGTAAAGATGCAACTTTAATGACTTATGGATTTAATCCAGATATTGGTATGTGGAGTCCATATCATATGGCGTATTATTCAGTAATTGAAGCAGTTACAAAACTTGCAGCTATGGGTGGAAATTATAAGAAAGCTAGACTTACTCTTCAAGAGTATTTTGAAAAGCTTGGAAGCAATAAAGAAAAATGGGGAAAACCTTTTGCAGCTTTACTTGGAGCATATACAGCTCAAATGGAACTTGGAATTCCAGCTATAGGTGGTAAGGATTCAATGTCAGGAAGTTTTGGAAATATAGATGTACCACCATCATTAGTAGCTTTTGCAGTTGGAGTTGAAAAAGCAGCTAACGTAATTTCACCAGAATTTAAAAAAGTGGGTTCAGAAGTTATCTTCTTAATGGGGCAAAAAAAAGAAGATATGACGTTAGATATAGAAAGATATAAAAGGAATTTAGAAACTTTATACAAGCTTATTTTAGAAGGTAAAGTTATATCAGCATTAACGGTTAAGTTTGGTGGAGTAAGTGAAGTTTTAACTAAAATGGCACTTGGAAATAGAATTGGGATAGAATTTAAAAATTTAACTAAAGAAGAATTATTTGGATTAAATTATGGAAGTTTAGTTTTAGAAGTTAAGGCAGGGGTAAATATTGAAGAAGAGTTTAAAGGATGCGCTTATAAAACAATAGGTAGTACCATAAATAGTGAGGCAATAATATCAACGGAATATGATATTAATTTTGAAATAGAAAAACTTTCAGATGTATTAGAAGAAAAGTTATCTAAAGTATTTAAGATAAAAACAGAGGATAAAAATGAAAAAATAAAAACGGTTTTATATAAAGAAGGAGTTGTAAAATCACCAGCAATTAAAATAGCAAAACCTAGAGTATTCATACCAGTATTCCCAGGTACTAATTGTGAATATGATTGTGCTAGAGCATTTAGAAATGAAGGGGCAGAAGTTTCTGAATTAGTTCTAAATAATCTTAATAAGGAATCTCTTAAAGAATCTATTTTAAGGATGGAAAAAACAATAAAGGAAAGTCAAATAATAATGTTACCAGGTGGATTCTCAGCAGGAGATGAACCAGATGGATCAGGCAAGTTTATAGCAACAGTATTTAGAAATGAAAGAATAAAGAGTGCTGTAATGGATCTTCTTAAAAATAGAGATGGATTAATGTTAGGAATATGTAATGGCTTCCAAGCTTTAATTAAATTAGGCCTTGTACCATATGGAGAAATAGTTGATATAGAAGAAGATATGGCAACACTTACTTACAATGAGATAAATAGACATATGAGTTCAATGGTAAGAACTAAAGTAGTTTCAAATAAATCACCATGGTTTAGTGAAGTAAAACCAGGAGATATTCATACAATAGCTATTTCACATGGAGAAGGAAGATTTGTAGCTTCAGAAAAACTTATAAATGAACTGATGGAAAATGGACAAATAGCAACACAATATGTTGATTTAAATGGAGAAGTATCAATGAACATGCCATATAATCCAAATGGTTCAGTTCTTGGAATAGAAGGTATAACAAGCAAAGATGGAAGAATCCTTGGTAAGATGGGACACTCAGAGAGAATTGGAGAAAATTTATATAAGAATATACCAGGAGATTTTGATCAAAAGATATTTAAATCAGGAGTTAATTACTATAAATAGGGGGGATTTTCAATGAAGGTAGCAATATTTTTGGGAAGTAAATCAGATACAGAAGTAATGAGAGGTGCAGCAAACTGCCTAAGAGAGTTTGGAGTTTCATATGAAGCTTATATATTGTCAGCTCATAGAGTTCCAGAAAAATTAACTGAAACATTAAAAAAGGCTGAGAAATCAGGTTGTGAAGTTGTAATTGCAGGAGCTGGACTTGCAGCTCATTTACCAGGAGTTATAGCCTCTCAAACAACTATGCCAGTTATAGGTGTCCCAATAAAGGGAGCAGTTGAAGGGTTAGATGCATTATTTTCAATAGTGCAAATGCCAAAGTCAATTCCAGTAGCAACAGTTGGTATAAATAATAGTTACAATGCAGGTATGTTAGCAGTACAAATTCTTGCAGTAAAAGATAAAGCAATAAGAGAAAAATTAAATAAATTTAGGGAAAATATGAAAGAAAAATTTATTGAGGAAAATGCAGAGGGAGTGGATTTATAATGGAAAGATTAGAAATGATGTATGAAGGTAAAGCAAAAAAAATATATGCTACAGAAAATAAGGATGAAGTAATAGTTTATTATAAAGATGATGCAACAGCTTTTAACGGAGAGAAAAAGGGTTCTATAGAGGATAAGGGTGTTTTAAATAATGCTATTACCTCAATGTTATTTGAAATGTTAAATGAAAATGGTATAAAGACTCATTTTTTAAAAAAATTAAGCGACAGAGAACAACTTTGCAAAAAGGT
This sequence comes from Clostridium septicum, assembly GCF_003606265.1. Taxonomy (NCBI): domain Bacteria; kingdom Bacillati; phylum Bacillota; class Clostridia; order Eubacteriales; family Clostridiaceae; genus Clostridium; species Clostridium septicum. Next base: position 412,869 of record NZ_CP023671.1, on the reverse strand, counting down.
TGAAATAGTGCCATTAGAAGTAATAGTAAGAAATGTAGCAGCAGGTTCAATGGCTAAGAGATTGGGATTAGAAGAAGGCTTTGAACTTAAGACAACAGTATTTGAATTATCATATAAGGATGATTCACTTGGAGATCCACTAATAAATGATTATCATGCAGTAGGTATTGGAGCAACAACTTTTGAAGAGTTAGAAAAAATATATGATATGACTGCTAAAATCAATGAATTATTAAAGAAATTCTTTATGGAACAAAACATAAGACTTATAGATTTTAAATTAGAGTTTGGTAAATATAATGGAGAAATAGTATTAGCAGATGAAATTTCACCAGATACATGTAGATTTTGGGATGCTAAAACAGGAGAAAAGCTAGATAAAGATAGATTTAGAAGAGATCTTGGAAATGTTAAAGATGCATATGTTGAGATTTTAAATAGAATTACAAATTAATAGTAAGTATAGCTCAATTTTAATTAATAAAATGAGGGGTGTTTTAGAAAGATGAATTCAAGCTTAGAGCTAATTTTAGATCCAAGTAATGATAAATTTAAAGATGAATGTGGTGTTTTTGGGGTATATGCAAATAGAGAAATGGATGTAGCTTCAATGACTTATTATGGTTTATATGCACTTCAACATAGAGGACAAGAAAGTGCAGGTATTGCAGTAGCAAATGGAGATGTAGTAAATATTCATAAGGGTATGGGGCTTATAACAGAAGCATTTTCTCAAAGTGATTTAAATAAGTTACAAGGTAATGCTGCAATAGGACATGTAAGATATTCAACTTCAGGAGATACAAGAATAGAAAATGCACAACCATTACTTAGTAAAACTAAGTTAGGTTCTATAGCTATGGCTCATAATGGAACATTGGTAAATGCAGAAGTTATAAGAGAGTTACTTGAAGATGGAGGTCATGTATTCCATACATCAATAGATTCAGAAGTTATAGCAAACTTAATTGCAAGGGGAGCTAAAAAAGGAATTGAAAGAGCAGTTTTAGATGCTATACAAGCAGTAAGAGGATCTTTTGCAATGGTTATTCTTACAGAAAATAAGTTAATTGGAGTTAGAGATCCACATGGTATTAGACCTTTATGTCTTGGAAAGTTTGAAGATGGATATGTACTTTCTTCAGAAAGTTGTGCTTTAGATGCTATAGGTGCAGAGTTAGTCCGTGATATAGATCCAGGGGAAATAGTAGTTATAGATGAATGTGGAATAAACTCTTATAGATATTCAGAAAATACACAATGTCAAACTTGTGCCTTTGAATATATATATTTTGCAAGGCCAGATTCAACTATTGATGGATTAGATGTACATGAATCAAGAGTTAAAGCAGGGCAAGAATTATTTAAACAATATCCAATAGAGGCAGATATAGTAGTTGCAGTACCAGATTCAGGAATACCAGCAGCAATTGGATATGCAAAGGCCTCTGGAATACCATATGATACTGGATTTGTAAAAAATAGATATGTAGGAAGAACTTTTATTACACCTTCTCAAGAAATAAGAGAAAGAGCTGTAGCAGTTAAATTAAACCCATTAAAGGTTAATATAAAAGATAAGAAGGTTGTATTAATAGATGATTCTATAGTAAGAGGAACAACTTCAAAGCATTTAGTTGATTCATTAAAAAGAGCAGGAGCTAAGGAAGTACACTTTTTAGTAGCTTCACCAATAGTTAAATTTCCTTGCTATTTTGGAATAGATACACCATATAGAAGTGAGCTTATTGGTACAAAGGGAAGCGTAGATGAAATAAGAGAAATGATAGGTTGCGATACCTTAGGATATTTAGATATAGAAAATATGTATAAATGTTTCAAAGAAAATAGTGGATATTGTGTAGGATGCTTTAATGGAGTTTATCCAGTAGCGACACCAATTGAAACAGCAAAAGATCATATTGAAAGGTAGTGTTTGATAATGATAACTTACAAAGAAGCTGGGGTTAATATAGAAGAAGGTTATAGATCAGTAAAACTTATAAAAGAATATGCAAGTAGAACCATGAGTGAGTATGTTTTAAATGGGCTTGGAAGTTTTGCTGGAATGGTAGAACTTCCAGAAGGATACAAAAAGCCGGTTTTAGTTTCAGGTACAGATGGTGTGGGAACTAAGCTTGATATAGCTTTTAAAACTAAAAAATATGATACTGTTGGAATTGATTGTGTTGCAATGTGCGTAAATGATATTTTATGCCATGGGGCAAAACCACTATTCTTCTTAGATTATATTGCTTGTGGAAAGTTAGAAGCTGAAGTAGCAGCGGATTTAGTTAAAGGTGTTTCAGAAGGCTGTATTCAAGGGGATTGTGCTTTAATTGGTGGAGAAACAGCAGAGATGCCTGGATTCTATAGAGATGGAGAATATGATATGGCTGGCTTTGCAGTAGGTATTGTTGATAAAGATAAAATAATAAATGGTAAAAATATTAAAGAAGGAGATAAGCTAATTGGCATTACATCTTCGGGAATACATTCAAATGGCTATTCCTTAGTTAGAAAAATATTTACTGACTTAAATGAGGATCTAAACGGACAAGAGATTTGGAAGACTTTAATAACACCAACTAAAATATATGTTAAGCCAGTTTTAGAACTTTTAAAAAGCTTTGAAATAAAAGGAATGTCACATATTACAGGTGGAGGATTTATAGAAAATGTTCCAAGGATGTTTAATGGTAATAACTTAACAGCAGTAATTAAAAAGAATAGTTATCCATTATCAGCTATTTTTGAAAGAATAATGGAAAAGGGTGTTGATGAAAATCATATGTACAATACCTTTAATATGGGAATAGGTTTTATACTTTGTGTTAAAGAATCAGATGTAGAAGGTATTATAAAGAAATTAATTGAAATGGGAGAAAAAGCTTATGAAATAGGCTATATAACATCTGGAGGTGAAGGCTGTTGTTTAAAATAGCAGTGCTAGCATCAGGTTCTGGTTCAAATCTTCAGTCTATTATAGATGCCATAGAAAATAAAAGATTAAACTGCAAAATAGAAATGGTTATTGGAAGTAAAGAGGAGATATTTGCTTTAGATAGAGCTAGGGCAAATGCTATTGAAACACATGTAGTTTCCAAAAAAGAATATGGAGATAAGACATCAGATAAAATATTAGAACTAACTAAGGGTAAGGTTGATTTAATAGTTTTAGCTGGATATCTGTCAATATTACAAGGGGATATTTTAAAAGAGTTTAAGGGTAGAATTATAAATATTCATCCATCTCTTATACCATCATTTTGTGGACCTAGTATGTACGGAATAAAGGTTCATGAAGCTGTTTTAAAGTCTGGAGTTAAGGTTACAGGATGTACAGTACATTTTGTAAATGAAGAGATAGATGGGGGCGAAATAATACTACAAGAAGCTGTAAAGGTTGATTTTGAAGATACAAAAGAAGATATTCAAAAAAAAGTTTTAGCTTTTGAACACAAGTTATTACCAAGAGCTATAGATTTAATTAGCAAAGGTAATATAGAAATAATTAATGGTAGAGTTAAGATAGTAGAATAAATGGAGGGTTTTAAAGAATGATTAAAAGAGCTTTAATAAGTGTATTTGATAAAGAAGGAATACTAGATTTTTCAAATTTCCTATCAGCAAAGGGAGTAGAAATAATCTCAACTGGAGGTACTTTTAAACATCTAAAGGAAAATGGAGTTAATGTTACAGAAGTAAATGAAGTAACAAATTTTCCAGAAATGTTAGATGGAAGAGTTAAGACCCTACATCCAATATTACATGCTGGAATACTAGCAATTAGAGATAATGAAGAACATATGAATACAATTAAAGAAAGAAATATAGAACCTATAGATATGGTTATAGTTAATCTTTATCCATTTTTTAAAAAGGTTAGAGAAGATTTATCCTTTGATGAAAAGATTGAGTTTATAGATATTGGTGGGCCTACAATGCTTAGAGCAGCTGCTAAGAATTTTAAAGATGTAGCAGTTATATCAGATAAAGAAGATTATAAGGTAGTAAGGGAAGAAATTGAAGCTTTAGGAGAAGTAAGTTTTAAATTAAGAAAGAAATTAGCTGGTAAGGTATTTAATTTAATGAGTGCTTATGATGCTGCAATTTCAAACTTTTTATTAGAAGATGAAGAATATCCAGAATATCTTTCAATTTCATATAAGAAGTTGCAAAGCTTAAGATATGGAGAAAATCCACATCAAAGTGCTGCATATTATGGAAGAACAGAAATTGATGGAGCTATGAATAGCTTTGAAGTTTTAAATGGCAAGGAGCTTTCTTATAACAATATAAAGGACTTAGATATAGCTTGGAAGGTAGTTTGTGAATTTGAAGAAATAGCTTGTTGTGGACTTAAACATAATACACCTTGTGGAGTAGCTATAGGTGAGACTCCATTTGAAGTTTACACTAAAGCTTACAATGCAGATCCTACATCAATATTTGGTGGAATAGTTGCTATAAATAGAAAGATAGATAAGGCTACAGCAGAAGAAATGGTGAAAATATTTTTAGAAGTAGTTGCCGCTCCAGATTTTGATGAAGATGCTTTAGAAGTGTTAAAGACTAAAAAGAATTTAAGAGTAATTAAATGTAATAATACTCCTCAGGATAAAAAGTTTATGGTAACAGTAGATGGTGGAATGTTAGTTCAAGAAGAGGATAAGAAATTAGTTGAAGAAATAAAAGTAGTAACAGAAAAAGTTCCAACGGAAGAAGAGATGAGAGATTTAGTCTTTGGTATGAAGGTAGTAAAATACGTAAAGTCTAATGCAATAGTTACAATAAAAGATGGAGTGGCAGTTGGAATAGGGGGAGGACAAGTTAATAGAATTTGGCCTACAGAAGATGCACTAAGAAGAGGAAAAGGAGCTACAGTTTTAGCTTCAGATGCATTCTTCCCATTTAGAGACGTAGTTGATACTTGTGCCAAACATGGAATAAAAGCAATAATTCAACCAGGTGGTTCAATGAGAGATGAAGAATCAATAGAGGCTTGTAATGAACATGGTATTGCAATGGTGTTTACAGGAATAAGACATTTTAAACACTAATTATGGCTAGAAAGTATTAAACTTTGGAGGTTTGTTATGAAATTATTATTAATAGGTTCTGGAGGAAGAGAACATGCTATTGCTTGGAAATTAGCTAAAAATGAAAAGGTTAGTAAAATATTTGTTTCTCCTGGTAATGGTGGAACTGCAATTTTAGATAAGTGTGAAAATATAGATATAACAGATATAGATGAATTGGTAGTTTTTGCCAAAGGAAATAATATAGATTTAACAGTTGTTGGCCCAGAGGAACCATTAACTAAAGGAATAGTTGACTTATTTAAAGAAGAAGGACTTAAGATTTTTGGCCCAGATAAAAGGGGAGCAGAGCTTGAAGGTAGTAAAAGTTATTCAAAGGATTTTATGAAGAAATATGGAGTCAAAACTGCTGAATATGAAGTTTTTTATAATTCAGATAAAGCTTTAAGTTACCTTGAAAATTGTGAATATCCAATAGTTATTAAAGCTGATGGATTAGCAGCTGGTAAGGGAGTTTCTATTTGTGAAACAAGAGAAGAGGCAAAAAGTACTATAAAATCATTTATGATAGATGATATATTTTCGGGAGCTGGTAATAAGGTTGTAATAGAGGAATTTCTTGAAGGGGTTGAGGCTTCAATATTATCAATAACAGATGGGAAAACAATAATACCATTTTTATCAGCAAAGGATCATAAGCAAATTTTCAATGAGGGAAAAGGGCCAAATACAGGTGGAATGGGAGTTTTAGCACCAAACCCATATGTTACAGATAAGGTTCAAAAGGATTTTGAAGAAAATATAATGAATAAAACCTTAGAAGGAATAAAAAAAGAAGGGTTCGATTTTAAAGGAATAATATTTTTTGGACTTATGATAACTAAAAAAGGAACCTATCTTTTAGAATACAACGTAAGAATGGGAGATCCAGAAACACAGTCTGTACTATATTTAATGGAAAGTGATTTGTTAGAATTAATAGAAGCGGCATTAGATGAAAAATTAGAAAATAAAGAAGTACTGTGGAATAATGGAACATGTATTAATGTAGTATTAGCATCAAAAGGATATCCAGGAGCTTTTAAAAAGGGATACGAAATAAATATAAAAGAAGAGATAAAAGATAAGGTTTTTCTTGCTGGGGCAAAGCTAGAAAATGGAGTACTTAAAACAAATGGAGGAAGAGTTCTTTCGGTAATTGGCACTGGAGAAACAATAGAAGAAGCAAGAAAAGAGGCATATAAAAACATAGAAAGTGTTAACTTTACTGACAAGTATTACAGAGATGATATTGGGATAATTTAATAAAATTTATTTGGATAGAAACTAGAGTATTAGTATTTAAGCTCTAGTTTTTATTAATATAAAGTTTAATATAGTAATAAATACAAGATGAGTTTAATAAAGAAAAATATTATATAATTTAAAAATCGGCATTATAAGGTATATAGAGCTTTAAATATAAATAAATTATTGACCAAATATAAAGAATGTGAAAAAAATGTAAATACCACAAAATTTTGTTGAAAAAGATTACATCATATGCTATATTGTTCCTATAATCATATAGAATTAATTTAGGCGTGTAATCAAGAAATTGAGCATAAGCTAAAGGGATAAATGTATATCCTTTTAGCTTTTTTTTATACCTAATTATTTCTATATTAAACAAGGAGGAAGAGAATTAATGTTAAAAAGAACTAAGCATCATATTGCAAGATTAGTAGCATTAACTGTTATAACAGGGCTAACTAGCTCTATACCTTTTGAGGTTAAAGCTATGGATAACCAAGGGAATTTAATAAACTCTAATGATATCACTATTACTGCAAAAAGTGAAAAGGGAAGCAATACAGTAGACAAGGCTATGGATGGAGATAAGGAAACCTACTGGGAATCTTCAAATCATTATAGATGGGTAGAAATAGATTTAGGTGGAACTTATACTTTATCTCAAATTAAATTATTTAATAAAGTAAATGGATACTATAATTATAATATTTATGCATCATCAGATGGGGAAAACTTTATAAAAGTAGCAGATAAAAGCGATAAGAATCTAGCTACATCAGATGGTGATATTCATAATTTAGATAACATAACAGCGTCGAAATTGAGAATTGATGTTACTTTTAGTTCGGAACAAAATGATTCCAATATTGCAGAAATAGAGCTTTATGGAGAAAAGATATCTAACGAAAAGCCAGTAGAAAAACCAATAGAAGTTAAAAATTTTAACGATACAAAGTGGTCTACAGAATATAGTAAATTTGAATCAGATAAAAATTATGCAAATGAAAAAACAATCGCAGAAATGATTAATATGGTCGGTAGAGTAATTGGAGAAGAATATAAAGATAAGTTTGAGTTTGAACTTAGAAAGTCAACTTTATCAGGACATGATGTGTTTGAAATTCAAGATGGAAAAGATGGAAAAATATTAATAAAAGGAAATGATGGTGTATCCTTAGCATCGGGATTTAATTATTATTTAAAGAATTATGCTAAGATTATGTATAATCCTATTATGGGATCAAATCTAAACATGCCAGAAACTTTACCTAAAGTAGGAAATAAAGTAGTTATAGATACTCCATATGAATATAGATATGAATTAAATTTCTGTACATATTCGTATACTATGTCATTTTGGGATTGGGATGAATATGAAGCATTTATAGATTGGTCAGCTATGAATGGTTTTAATGTAGTTTTAGATATAGTTGGGCAAGAGGAAGTTTTAAGAAGAACTTTAAATGAATTTGGTTATACTGATGAAGAGGTGAAGGAATTTATTTCCGGTCCTGCCTACTTTGCATGGTTTTATATGCAAAACATGACAAGCTTCGGTGGACCATTACCAAATAATTGGTTTGAAGAAAGAGCAGAGCTTGGAAGACAAATGCATGATAGAATGCAAACTTTAGGAATTAAACCTGTATTACAAGGATATTCTGGAATGGTGCCATTAGACTTTAAAAGCAAAAATCCAGATGCTGAAATTATTCCACAGGGAGATTGGTGTGGTTTTGATAGACCTAACATGCTTAAAACATATGTAAATGAAGGAGAGAGAGATTATTTCCAAGAAGTTGCAGATGTTTTCTATGAAAAGCAAAAAGAGGTATTTGGAGATGTTACTGATTTCTATGGTGTTGATCCATTCCATGAAGGTGGAAACACAGGAGGTCTTAATGATGGAAGAATATATGGAACTATCCAAGAAAAGATGTTAGAACATGATAAAGATGCTATTTGGGTAATTCAACATTGGCAAGGAAACCCATCAAATTCTAAGTTAAATGGATTAGTAAATAAAGAACAAGCTCTTATATTAGATTTAAATTCAGATCTTAGAGATAATGATTATAAGAGATTTGAAGGTGTAAATGTACCTTGGGTATGGAATATGCTTCATAATTTTGGAGGAAGAATGGGGCTAGATGGACAACCTGAGAGATTAGCAAATAATATTCCAGCAGCTTATGCAGATTCAAATTATATGAAGGGAATAGGTATTGCACCGGAAGCTATTAATAATAGTCCTATAGTTTATGAATTGTTAGGTGATATGATTTGGACTAGAGATAAGATAGATTTTAGACAATGGACTTATGATTACATTGAAAGAAGATATGGAAAAGTTAATGAAGACATTAAAGAAGCTTGGGATATATTATTAGAAACAGCTTATAAGAAGAGGGATGATTATTACCAAGGAGCTGCAGAGTCAGTTATTAACTCAAGACCTGGAATGAATATAAATAGTGCATCAACTTGGGGAAATAATAAGATTCCATATGATAAAAAAGAATTAGAAAAATCAGTAGAATTATTTATAAAATCTTATGAGGACCTAAAAGATAGCGATGCATTTATATATGATTTCTTAGATGTAACAAAACAATTACTAGCAAATTCATCTCAAGAATATCATAAAGAATTAGTAAACGCTTATAATTTAAGAGATTTAGAAAAGTTTAATAAGATATCAAATCATTTCTTAGATTTAATTAAATTACAAGAAAGAGTTTTAGCAACTAGTCCAGAGTTTTTAGTAGGAACTTGGATAGACCAATCAAGAACTATGCTTAAAGGAGCAGATGATTGGACTAAGGATTTATTCGAATTTAATGCAAGAGCTCTTATAACTACATGGGGAGATTACAAAAATGAAAGCTTAAAAGACTATTCTAATAGACAATGGGCTGGATTAACTGGAGATTTATATCTAAAGAGATGGGAAATGTGGATTGATGGACTTAGAAAGCAATTAGAAGGTGGTACAGCTCCAAATATAAATTGGCATAAAGTAGAATATGAATGGGCAGTACAAAAAACAACAGCAGAAAATGCTTATCCAACTAAAGGCTCTGAAGAAAATCTAAGTGAATTAGCTACTATAGCTATGGAAAAATTCTCAGTTACAAATATGAATAAGTTTTTAGATGGCTCATCAGGAGTAGTTGAAAAGGAAAATATATCTTTAGGAAAACCGGTAGAAAGTAGTGTAGAAACTAATCCAGAATATCCAACTAGTAATTTAACAGATGGTACTACAGGAACAGAGTGGAAAGCAAATGGAGTTACATGGCCAGTAGATTTAACATTAGATTTACAAGGAAATTATGATATTGAAAGAATTACATTCTCACCAAATCAAGCAGCAGGCGGATTTGCTATAAATTATATAGTTGAAGTTTTAAGTGATGGAAAATGGGTTGAAGTTGGAAGACAAGATGAAGGAACTATAACAGGAACAATTGAAATAGATTATAAAGGAAAAGCTGAAAAAGTAAGATTGAAATTAAGTAGTACTAATGATGAATTAGTGCCAGAAATGACTGAAATTGCAGTTTATGGAGAAGAAGCAAAGGAAGAAATGGTTAATGTAGCATTAAATAAACCAGTTACAGGACCAGATGCACAAAGTGGAAATCCACTGTCTAATATAACTGATGGAAATGAGGATTCATTATGGATAGCTAATAGTGGAAACTTACCAGCTGAAATAAATGTAGATTTAACTAAATCAGAATATATTGAAAAGCTAGAAATATTATTTGAAAAAGCAGGGTTACCATTTAAATTTAAAGTTTCAACAATAGACGAAAATGGAAATGTAGAAACTGTATTAGATAAAAGCAAAAATGAATCAGAATTAGATAAAAAATATTCAATATCAGTTGGTAAAGATATTAAGGGTATAAAGTTCGAGTTTACAGGAAAAGCAAATGTAGGTCAATGGCCAGGGGCATGGGCTGCATTAGCAGAAATAAAGGCTTTAACACCGGCAGATAAAGAAACTAAGTTTGTAAATGTTGCATCAAATAAACCAGTTATAGGTTCAGCATCAGAAAATGGAAAGCCACTTTCTAATATAACGGATGGAGATTTAAATTCATTATGGGTAAGTAACAATGGAGTTATTCCTGCTAATGCTACAATAGATTTAGAAAAAGAAGTAAATGTAGATCACATAAATTTACATTTAGAAAAAGCAGGCTTTAGATTTCAATTTAAGGTTGAAACAGAAAGTATAGATGGAGAAAGAACAGTTGTATTAGATAAAACATCAAATACTGAAGATAATGAAAAAACTTATAAAATACCTGTAAGAAAAAATATAAGCAAAATTCATGTAACAATAACAGGAAAAGCGGAAGGGGGACAATTCCCAGGGGCATGGGCTGCATTAGCAGAGGTAGAAGCTATGAGTAAGGAAAGACCAATGCAAGAAGTAGCATCTGTTGCAATACCTCAAAGCAAAATGTCAGCAACAGCAACATCGGAGCATCCTAATGTTGGGACAGAAGGATTAGCTAGTTTTGCTATTGATGGAAATGAAAATACTATTTGGCATACAAATTATGAAACTTCTAATCCATTACCACAAAGTATAACTTTAAATTTAGGTGGAGAGTATGAAGTGAATAAATTCACTTACTTACCAAGAAGGGGAAATAGTACAAATGGTAATATAACTAAATATAGATTAGAAGTAAGTACAGATGGTGAAAGTTTTGATAGTGTTGCAGAAGGAAATCTTGATAATAATTCAGATTTAAAAACAATTACATTTGATAAAAGAAATGCTACACATGTAAGACTTACTGCTTTAGAAGGCGTTGGAGGCTTTGCAACTGCATCAGAATTAAATGTTTTTGCAGTTCCAGAAAATTTTGCTACTTCAGAAAATGTAACAGTAACAGCTACATCAAATAATGAAACTATAGGAAACATTAAAGATGGAAACATGGAAACTTCATGGAAGCCAGCTGTTAATGAAGAAAAAGTAGTAACATTTGATTTAGGATCTAATAAGGATGTTAATGGTACAGAAATATTAAGCAAAGATAATGAGGCCCTTAAATATAGAATAGAATATTCAATAGATAATGATATTTGGAATACATTAGTAGATAATACTTCAAATAAAGAATCATATGGAAATTATGTAGATATAGCAGAATCACCAGTATTAGCAAGGTATATAAAGGTAACCTTTGAAAACGAAAATGTAGATATTAGCGAATTAAAAATTTATAAAGGTGATGTAAGTTATAAACTTACTAGTCATATAAATAAGGCAGAATCTATTTATAATAATGCTGTAACTGGGGAGTATGCAGGTGATTATACTGAAGAAGCTAAAGCTAAATTAGGAGAATCTATAGAAGCTGCAAAACTAGCTGTAAAAAATGGACTAAACTCACAAGAATTAGATGCTGAAATAAGCAAGTTAAAAGATGCTGTAAAAGAGTTTTATAAAGGTATTGTAACTATAGATAGAACTAAATTAGCATCAGTTCTAAGTGATGTTGAAGCAATTCTTAATTCAATAGATTCAGAAGTTATTAATACTTTAAATGCAGAAGAAAGAGCAGTACTTGAAACAGCATTAAATGCTTTAAAAGCTCAACATCAAAGTGCATCAGCAGTTTATGAAACTAAAAGAGTAACTCAAAGAGAATTAGATGAAGCTGAAATGGCATTAAAGGCTAAGTTAGATGAGTATATATCATCATTAAATAGTGAAACAGCGTATAAAACTGTACTAGCTTTAGCTAAGTCAAAGATAGAAAGTGCAGTAGTTGGTGAAGGAAATGGTCAATATTCTCAAGAAAGTGTAGATAAATTAAATGCAGTTATAACAAAAGCAGAAGGAGACTTTACAGAAGCTACAGAAATAGCAGTAATTGATGGAATAACTGAAAGTTTAAAGTTAGCAATTTCAGAATTTGAAAAATCAATAATTGTTGTAAATACAGAAGAATTACAAGGTCTTATAAACTCAGCAAAAGAATTAAATAAAGAAGATTATACAGAAACTTCTTGGAAGGTTCTTGAAAATGCACTTAAATCAGCAGAAGCTATTTTATTAAAAGAAGGAGTAACTCAAAACGAAGTAGATTCTTCAAAGGTAGCTTTAGATGAAGCTATAAACTCTTTACAAGATAAAGAAGAAAATAATATATTTAAAAGACATTTAGAAATTGCAGTAGAAGAAGCAGATAAGGTAACTGAAGATGAGCTGTCAAAAGTTGTTCCAGCAGTAGTTAATGAATTTAGATCAGCTTTATCTGAGGCAAAAGAACTTTTAGAAAATCCTAGCGCAACACAAAATCAAATAGATTCTTCATTTGATAGATTAAGTAAAGCTATGCATATGCTATCTTTTAATAAAGGTGATAAGACACATTTAGTAGCTTTAGTAACAAAAATTAGCGCATTAGATTCTAATGAGTATATTAAGGAAACTTGGGATAAGTTAATAGTTATTTTAGAAAAAGCTAATAAAGTTATAGCAGATGAAAATGCTTTAGAAGCAGAAGTTTCAACAACTTATGATGAATTATTAAAAGGATTTTTAGATTTAAGGTTAAAGCCAAGCAAAGAAAAGCTAGAATCTTTAATAAATAAAGTTGAAAAACTTGATTCAAGTAAATATACAAAAGAATCTTGGGCAGTATTACAAGAAACATTAAATAAAGCTAAAATTGTAATGGAAAATGAAGAGGCTAATAAAGAGGAAATAGAAAAAGCAACAAAAGAATTAACAGTTGCATTTAATTCATTAGTTAAGGCTGAAGTGCCTCCAACAAATGGTGAAAATAATAACGGAAATGATGGAAGTAGCGGAAATAGCGGAAACTCAGAAAACACTAATGGAAACAATGAAAACTCTTCTGGGAATGGAAGTAATACTTCAAATAGTAATGGTAAATTACCTACTACAGGAGGAGCATCTCCAGTATTATCACTTGTACTTGGAGCATCAATTGCAGCTGCAGGTGGATTAACTCTTAAAAAGAAGTGTAAAAAGAAATAATATTTAAATTTAATTACTGTATTGAAGCATATAGAGTTCAATATAATTATTTAAAAAAGTTATATGATGAATCTAAGGATAATAAATATAAGGATATGTTAGAAGAATTGAAAGAAGATTATGAGAAGAATTTGCAAATAGTAAATTCTAAAGCTAAATATATGAAAAATCAGTTAAAAGAAAATATAGATATTTTGTGAATTTAAATTTATTTTTTAGATTATAGTTAATATTGTTAGTCGTGTTAAATAGGTATATAACTTATTTAATACGACTATATTTTTCAAAGAAATATTAAAATTTGGTGGTATAAATTGTAAACAAGCAATTTATTTATATAAAAAAAGCAATTTACTTGTTATTGATAAAATTCTTATATGTTAAAATTAACATGCATTTACAATAAAGTAAAGAGGTGGTAATTATATGAATAAGAAAAAGATTATGTCAATATTAGTATCTGCTTTTTTAATAACTAACTTATCAAGTAATATAATTTTTGCTGACATTAAAGAGAATGTTTATATTAATCAATATTCAGAGGGGAATAGGTCACAACCAATTGCAGAAAAATTAGTTCCTAGATCAGAAATTCAAGCAAGTGCAACATCAGCTCAATCAGGAGAAGGACCTGAAAAAGCTATAGATGGTAATACGTCCACACTTTGGCATACTCCATGGGCTGGCGTAGATATTCAAAGTAATCCTCAAAGCTTAACATTAAAATTGGGGAAAACTAGAAATATTTCATCTATTTGCGTAACTCCAAGACAAGAGGGAACTAATGGAATGATAACGGATTATAAAATTTACTCAGGAGATGATGTAATTGCAGAAGGAAAATGGAAATCAGATTCATCAGATAAATATGTAGTTTTTGATAATCCTATATCAACAGACAATATAAGAATTGAGGCTATATCAACTGTTGGGGATGAGAATAATAAGCATGCTAGTATAGCAGAAGTGGAAGTTTATGAAGTTGCTGATACTCCGGTTAAATTAGCAGAAAGTAATAACAAAGTTATCAATAATGGAAATGGTGGAAATTATGAAGGTGATATATCAGAAATTTCATTATTAGAAGAGGGAACTGCAATAATTAGATTTACTAATAATGGTTCAGGAATACAAAGCTTATTTAGTATTAGTAATAATGAAAGAACAAATGAACATTTTCATGTATATATAAATGGAGGAGCTATTGGATATGAATTAAGAAAACAAAGTGGAAATTTAGCAACAGGTAGTGTAAATAAGGCATTAAATGCAGGAATAAATACAATTGCCTTTAAAGCAGAGAAAGGGAAAGGATATTCTATTTACTTAAATGGAGAAAAGATATTAACTAGTAGTAGTATAACGGCTAATTTTTTATCAACATTAGAAGGTTTAAATACTTTAAGTTTAGGAAAAACTGATAGACCGTCTGGATCTAATGAATATAATTTTACAGGAGAAATAGATTTTTTTGAGTTATATTCAAAACCATTAGCAGATAGGTATTTAAAAGAGAGAACTGGAGAAACTACATCAAAGGATTTACCATTTCCAGAAGGTGCAGTAAAAACAGAACCTGTTGATATATTTACTCCAGGAGAATTAGGAAGCAATAATTTTAGAATACCTGCTTTATATACAACTAAAGATGGTACAGTTTTAGCATCTATAGATGTTAGAAAAGGTGGAGGACATGATGCCCCTAATAATATTGATACAGGAATAAAAAGGAGTACAGATGGAGGTGTAACTTGGGATGAAGGAAAAATAATATTAGATTATCCTGGTGCATCTTCAGCTATAGATACATCATTACTCCAAGATGATGAAACAGGAAGAATATTTTTAATAGTAACTCATTTTGCAGAAGGATATGGATTTGGAAATTCTAAAACAGGAAGTGGATATGTAGAAATAGAAGGTAAACGTTATCTTAAATTATTAGGAGCTAATGATACTATTTATACAGTAAGAGAAGAAGGTGTTGTGTACGATAGTAATGGAGAGGCTACAAATTATACAGTAGATAACAACAATGAGCTTTATGAAAATGGTAATCGTATAGGTAATGTTTTATTAAGTAATTCACCGTTAAAAGTAATGGGAACATCATTTTTATCATTAATTTATAGTGATGATGATGGACAAACTTGGAGTGATCCAATAGATTTAAATAAAGAAGTAAAGACAGACTGGATGAGATTTCTAGGAACAGGTCCAGGAAAAGGACATCAAATAAAAACTGGTAGATACGCAGGAAGATTATTATTCCCTGTATATTTAACAAATGCATCTGGTTTCCAATCAAGTGCTGTTATATATAGTGATGATAATGGTGCAACTTGGAATATAGGAGAAACAGCTACTGATGGTAGATTAATGGATAATGGAGATAGAGCTAGTGCAGAAACAATAACAACAAATACAAGTGGTGGAGTAGGACAATTAACAGAATGTCAAGTTGTTGAAATGCCAAATGGACAGTTAAAAATGTTTATGAGAAATACTGGAGGAAATAGTGGACGTGTAAGAATAGCAACAAGCTTTGATGGAGGAGCAACTTGGGAAGATGATGTAGTAAGGGATGAAAATATAAAAGAACCTTATTGTCAACTAAGTGTTATTAATTACAGTCAAAAGATAGATGGTAAAGATGCTATAATTTTTGCAAATCCAGATGCTAATTATCCAAATAGAGTAAATGGAACTGTTAGAGTAGGTTTAATAACTGAAAATGGATCTTATGAAAATGGTGAACCACGTTATGATATTGAGTGGAGATATAATAAAGTAGTGGCACCGGGAACTTATGGATATTCCTGTTTATCAGAAATGCCAAATGGTGAAATTGGATTATTCTATGAAGGTACAGGAAGCAGACAAATGTCCTTTACTAGAATGAATATAGATTATTTAAAAGCAGATTTATTACAAGATGTACCAGCTGCCAATATAAAATCATATACAACGAATAGTGAAAATAATATTTATGATCCGGGAGATAAAATATCTTTAAATGTAACTTTTGATCAAACAGTATCACTTATAGGTGATAGAACTATAACAGCTGATATTGGAGGAAAAGAAGTTTTATTAACTTTAGCTAATAGTAAAGGTGGATCCGAATATACATTTGAAGGAACAGTACCAGCTGATATATCAAATGGTAATTATACTATAACTATAAAAGGAAAATCAGGTTTAAAGATAGTTAATGTAGTTAATAAGGTAACAGATATAACTGAAGATAGAAACACAGGCTTAAATGTACAAGTTGGAGAAGAAGTTCAATCAGTAGATAAAAGTTTATTGCAAGATTTGGTAGATAGTACATCTAATCTAATAAAGGAAGATTATACAGAAGAAAGCTGGATTTTATATGAAAAAGCTTTGGAAGTAGCAAATAAAGTTTTAGTAAATGAAAGTGCAGTGCAAGAAGAGGTTGATGCTGCAAAAGCTACATTAGAAAATGCTATAAATAATTTAACTAAAAAAGAAACAGATGAAGTTTTTAAAAGGCATTTAGAAATAGCAGTAGAAGAAGCAGAAAAAATAACTGATAAAGAATTAGAAAATGTTGTTCCTATAGTTGTAAAGGAGTTCAAAAATGCTATTAAAGAAGCAAAATATATATTATCAAATAAGGAGGCTACTAGAGAGGAAGTAGATAAATCTTTTGATAGATTAAGTTCAGTAATGCAAAAATTATCTTTTTATAAAGGAGATAAAACTGAACTAACAAAATTAGTTGAAAAAATTAATAATTTAGATGAAAGTGAATATATTAAATCTACTTGGGAGAATTTACAATCTGTTTTAGGAGAAGTAAATGTAGTTATTAATGATGTAAATGCTATGGAAAAAGAAGTATTGGAATCATATGATAAGTTAATGAAAGCATTTTTAGATTTAAGATTAAAGCCTAACAAGGATCAATTAGAAGAATTAATAAATAAAGCAGAAACAATTGATTCAAAGAAATATACTAAGGAAAGTATAAAAAATTTAAATAATGCTTTAGAGTTAGCTAAATCAATAATTAATAATGAAGATGCAACAGAAAAAGAAGTACGTAGTGCAGAAAATTCATTAGAAGATGCATTGAAAAATCTTGTAGCAGTTAATGATGGAAATTCAAATAATAATGGTAATAGTAATAATGGAAGCAACAATAATAGTGGAACTAATTCTAATAATAAACCAGGTAAAGGAAATAATAAGTTACCACAAACAGGAGGAGTACCTGCTACTGCAGTAGGATTATTAGGATCAATATTTGCTACAGCAGGGATTGTAATATTTAAAAAGAGAAAATAATTATAAGGAGATATTAAAGCATCTTACAATATTAATTTGTAAGATGCTTATTTTTTTATGATGTTTTATTAAAATTTATTTATTAAATCTTAATTTATATTATAAGAGTTAAATTAAAAGGTGCCGTTTTTTGAAATTATATAAAAATTTTAAATATATACAATAAAAAACAGGAATAATATCCAAAAATGTGTTATAATGAATCTTGTTTACAAAAAAAGATAAAAATATTTAATTATTTATTATATATTTAAATATTTTATTAAAATCAACATGATTGATTTAAAATTATTAGGGGGATGCATATGGATGCAAAATTACAAAGGATGAAAAAAGAAAAAATACTTAGAAAAGGAGGTGCAACATTAGCTTTAATGGCTTTTTTATCAGCTAATAGTTCTATTCCAGTATTGGCAGTTAGCAATGTTCCAAATGGAGCTTTAAGTCAACAGGATATACAAAATTATGAAATTAGTTATTTAAACACTCTTAGTTATGATAAGTTAGTTTCAGTAATTGAAAATTCAAATTTAGGAGACATAAGAGGACTATTTGACTTTAATAAAGATACTTATAAATTCTATAATGATAGAAATCGTATTGAAGCATTGATAAATGCGTTAGAGAAAAGTGGAAATGAGTTTACAAAAGAAGATGAAAAAGGTATAGCAGAGTTAAGTGAAGTTTTAAGAGCAGGTTTTTATTTAGGATTTTATAATAAAGAGCTATCTTATTTAAACGATTTAGATTATAAAAATAAATGTTTACCAGCATTAAAAGCTATAGAAAATAACGAGAATTTTGGAGTAGGAACAGTAGAACAAAATAAAGTAGTTAGAGCTTTAGGAACATTTATAGGAAATGCTTCAGCAGATAATGAAGTAATTAATAATACAGCTAAAGTATTAAGAGATGTTAGAGAAAATTTTGATACATATAAAGATGACTATTATAAATTAGCTTCAGCATATGAATTAGTTAAGGGAATAGAATATCATACAAGTACTATATTAGCAGCTACAGAAGGTAAAAAGGCAGAAAATACACAGTTTTATGGTAATATAGATTCCTTTATAGAAGAAGTAGAAAATTTATGTTTACTAGGCAATAATGTAGAGGAAAAAAATGAGTATATAATTAATAATGCTATATTTTTCACAGGAAAGCTTAGCAAATTTAGAGAAGATAAGAGATGTTCACAAAAAGCATTAACAGATGCAATGAAGTTATATCCATACTTCTCATATCAATATGTAGAAGCAGCAATAGCTTTAATTAATAATTTTAATGGTGAAGATTTTGATGGTAACATTTTAAAAATGGCTGATATAAAGGAAGAAGGAAAAAATAAGTATTTACCAAAGACTTATACTTTTGATGATGGTAAATTTATAGTTAAAGCAGGAGATAAGGTTTCAGAAGAAAAAATTCAAAGACTTTATTGGGCAGCTAAAGAAGTACAAGCTCAATATATGAGAATGGTTCAAAACGATAAGCCTTTAGACGAAGGACATCCAGATGATATTTTAAATGTTGTTATATACAATTCTCCAAAAGAATATAAACTAAATGAAAAATTTTATGGACTTAGTGTAGATAATGGCGGAATATATATGGAAGGTATGGGTACATTCTTTACTTATGAAAGAACAGAAGAGGAAAGCATATACACATTAGAGGAATTATTCCGTCATGAATTTACTCATTACTTACAAGGAAGATATGTAGTTCCTGGTGTATGGGGAAGAGGAGATTTCTATAAAGATAATTCATTAACTTGGTACGAAGAAGGAACAGCAGAATTCTTTGCAGGTTCAACTAGAACTGAAGGAATAAAGCCAAGAAAGTCTATTGTAAAAAATATAGCTTATGACGAAAATAATAGAATGGATTTAAATTCATTACTTCATGTAGGCTATGGAGATTGGAGCTTCTATTATTATGGATTTGCTTTTTCAAACTACATGTATAATCATAATATAGATATGTTTAAAAATATTACTAATAATATAAAAGCAAATAATGTACAAGGATATAAAGATTATATAGAATCACTTAGTAGTAATGCTGATTTAAATAGAGGTTATCAAAATAATATGAATAATCTATTAAATGATCTTGATAAACTTAATGTACCATTAGTATCAGATGATTATATAAAAGAACATTCTTATAAAGATTCAAAAGAAGTTTATGATGAAATAGAAAAAACTGCTAATTTAAAAGATATAAAAGTAAATGAAACATCATCACAATTCTTTAAAACATTCGATTTAAGAGGAAACTTTACTGGAAACAGAAGTAATGGAGAATCAAGTGATTGGAATGAAATGAATGAAAAGTTAAATGAAGTTTTAAAAGAACTTTCTAATAAAGAATGGGATGGATATAAGACATTTACAGCATATTTCACTAATTATAGAGTAAATGATGATGGAAATTATGAATATGATGTTGTAATACATGGTGTTTTAACTGATGAAATTAAAAACCATAATAATGAAGACAATGCTAATGATAGTGAAGATAAAGTAGTACAAGGGGATAAAAATATTAATGTAGATGAACCTATAACTACTAATGTATCTGGTAAAAATCATAGAGAAACTTTTAATTTCGATGTAAATAAAACTGGAGATGTTAATATAAGATTAGATAATCCAAATAAACTGGGATTAACTTGGATTTTATGTAAAGAAGGAACTCTAGATGCTATTGCTTATCCTAAGATAGATGAAACTACTTTAGAAGGTAAAGCACATTTAGAGCCAGGAAAATATTCTATAACAGTATATAAATATAATGGAGAAGATGAAAAAGGCGATTATACACTAACACTTACTGGAGATATAAATGATACCATAGTAAAAGAAACTGGAAATAATCATACTTATGAAACAGCAATGAATATGGATAATATAAATAAGGTAGTAGGATCATTTGACAAAGATAATAATACTAATATATATGAAATAAACTTAGATAAAGAAACAGAGTTAAATATAGTATTAGAAAACAACGAGAACCTAGAAATTAACTGGCTTCTTTATTCAGCTGACAATTTAGAAAGTTATATAGATTATGCAAAAAGAGAAAATGGAAATTTACAAAGTAATTATGTAGCAAAACCAGGAAAATATTATATATCTGTATATAATTATAATAATAATTCAAATGGAAGTTACAAGTTGAATATAAATAAGAATTAGTTTTTAAACCGTAAATAGGAGGATTTAAAAAGCCTATTTACGGTTTTTTACTTTTAAATAGGTATAATTATTTGAAAATTAATAGTATAAATCTAAATATATATAAATAAATTTAAGAAGAGCATTAATATAATATGGATTTATCGAAGGTTCTAATGATTGTAGTAGTTATTTTAAAAAATCTATTTGTGAAGTAAAGGATATGTTTAATAATAAGGTTAATTTAGGTGAAAGAAACGAAGAAATAATGAAAATGTTGGAAAATATAGGATTTAAAAAGGAATATTAAGCTTTAAATATGTTTTTAAAAGATAGGAATATAAAAGAAGAAATTTTAGATTTAGTTAAATTAACTAAAGAAAATAAAGAGAAGTATTTGAAGGTTTTTAATGATTCATTTAGTGATATGCCTCATGGAAGATTCTGTGATTTAAGTGATATAGAAGGATATATAAATAAATCAAATGATAAAAAATATTTTTTTATGGTTGCAGAATATACTGATATTATAGGATTTATGAATTGTGAAATAAAAAAAGAAAGAGGCATATTTGATATTGGATTATGCAAAAAGTATAGAGGAAAAGGTTATGGTAAAAAATTACTAGAAACTGCAATAGAATTTTTAAATAAATTAGTAACCTCTATATTCTTTATTTATAAAGGATATAGAGGCATTTATTATAAATTATTTAGAGTTTACATATAATCATAAAAATTCTAAGCTAGTTGTAAGAAAATAAGATGAGAAGGCTCATCCTTAACATTTAAGTTAGAATTATTATTATTTATAACTGATAAGGTATAATTAGTTGCAGTAGTTTCTATAATAGAAAATCCAATTGTATCAGTATTACCTGTATCAGTAACAACTGAAGAAGGAATTAAGGTGCCATTTAAAGCTAAACCTATACTAGTATTACCATTTGCACTTATTTGAAATAGAACTAAATATTTAGCGTTTTTTTGTAGGGTAAATATAGTATAAGCAGCATTTGGTACAATAGGTTTTCCTCCAGAAATACCTTTATTAGCAAAGGCAATAGGCTTATTATGATCTAGTTTTTGTTCAGTTGTATTATAGAAATCTGCAAAGCCTAATAGACCACCAGGAATTCCAGGGATTCCTGGATCACCTTTATCTCCTTTAGGACCTTTAGGTCCCATAGGACCTGATTGTCTAGGAATTTGTATTTTAGGTGGAATAAAACATTTATTTGGTTTATGATCATGGTGGTGATGACAATAATTATCAAAACTCATAAAAATAACCTCCTTAGGTTTATCATTAGATTATATTCTTACATAGCAATTAATATTTTAGCTATACAATATAATATGCTATGTAAAATGAAATGTTCTTAATAAATAATTTTTTAGTTGATTTCTAATGAGAATATTCTGTAAATAGTATATAAGAGTTAATTTTTATGTGCTAAGATAAGTATATAAAATTAATTTGAAATAATTTACACATGGAGGAGGAGAGATTTTATGAAGAAAATACTTTGTTATGGTGATTCTAATACTTATGGTTATATTCCTGGAACTGGAGAAAGATATACAAGCAAGGAACGATGGACAGGAATATTACAGGATTTATTAGGAGACGGATTTTGTGTTATAGAAGAAGGATTAAATGGTAGGACAACTGTATTAGATGATCCAGAGGACCCCTTTAGAAATGGAGCAAAATATTTTGAAGAATGCATTAAGCTACATTATCCAATAGATTTGATTATTATAATGCTTGGAACTAATGATTTAAAATTAAGATTTAATGCAACATCTAGCGAAATTGCTAATGGAGCTGGAACTTTAGTAAAGATTGCTTTAAGCACTACAGAAAAAGAAAGTGAAACTAATGATTCAGCAGAAATATTACTAGTGTCTCCAATACATGTTGCTGAAACCATGAATGAAGAAGAATTTGGATATATAAGAAGTCATAAAATATCAAAAGAGTTAGCACCTAAGTATGAAAAAATCTCTAAAAGCTTAGGGGTTGAATTTATGAACGCAGCGTTAATTACTGAAGCTTCTAAAATTGATTCACTTCATCTTTCAAAGAAAGGGCATAAAGATTTAGCAAAAGCATTCGAAAAAATATGTAGGGAAATATTAACTTAATTCGAAGTATAAACCAATAATTTTTAATAAATTTAAATAATATTTATTTAGTAGATGGTGGATAAATGAAAAGAAATGCAAGCTATGTACAATGAAGATATTAGAATTTTATTCTTTTGTGGAGGCGAAACTTTCTTATGGGAGGATTCAGGTAAAAATATAAGAGATTTAGTTAAGGAAGCTAAGGAAATAGTTTTTTTAATTGTAAATATAGTTACTAATGGAACTATAGAATTAGATTTACCAGATGTGGATATTATATTTTTAAGCTTAGATGGATTAGAGAATAATCATAATTTTATTAGAGGAAATACATTTGATACAATATTAAAAAATGTGGAGAAAGAAAATAATTCTAATATTTGCGTATATATGGCTGTAAATAATAAAAATCTTTCAGATATAGAAGGTGTATGTAGACTTGTTAAGGAAAATAAAAATCTAAAATCTATTTCTTTTAATTTACATACTCCATATGAGTGAACAAATGATTTAGTATTAAGTAAAGAGGAAAAGAGTTTAGCTATAGAAGAAATTAAAAGAATGATAAAAGAAAAATATCTGTTTTTAATTTAACTACAGCTTTAGACTATTATAAAGAAGAAAATTGGAAAAGACCATGTTATCAATGTATTATTTCAGAAGAAAAGAAAAGGTACACTTGTGGAAGATGTATTGAAATAGAAGGGCTTTGTGAAGAATGTGGATACCTTTTTGCAAATGAATTTACTTTATTATGCCAAGGTAAGCCAGTAGTTATATTAGATATGATAAGAACTTATTTAAAGTATGTTTAGGGGGAATTATGGTAACAAACATTTTTAGAATTATAGCAACAAGATCTTTTAAAGCTATAAGTTTTACTAACAAAATAGAAGAAATGGATTCTAATATGAAAGAATTAGGACTTTATGTTCATATACCTTTTTGTGAAAAATTATGTCCTTTTTGTCCCTATAACAAAGTTGAATTTGATAAAAACTTAGCTAATGAGTATAAAGATGCATTAATAAAAGAAATTGAAAATATGGGTGTTTTTTATGGTGAAAAAAATATAACTAGTGTCTATTTTGGAGGTGGGACACCAGCTTTAATGATAGATAGCTTAGGGGAAATAATTAAAGCTTTAAAATATAATTTTAATATAAAAGCTAATATAGGAATAGAACTTCATCCAAGAGATATTAATGAAATAATGTTAAGAAGCTTAATAGATATAGGATTTGATATGGTTAGTATAGGTATTCAATCCTTTAATAAAGATAACTTAAAAACTTTAGGCAGAGAGTATATAAATGGAGCTGAGAAAATAAATTTAGTAAAAAATGCTGGATTTAAGGTTATAGATGTGGATTTAATATTTGGAATTAAAGGACAAACTAAGGAAAATTTAATAGAAGATTTTGAAATTGCAATTAAAAATGGTGCAACTCAAGTATCAACATATCCTTTTATAGATTTTTCTTATGCGAAGAATAAAAGTAAGCCTATGGGAAAATATGAAAAGAAAGAGCTATTACAATCTTTAGAAAGTATAAGTGAAAATTTAGGTTTAAAAAGAACGTCTGTATGGACATTTGGAAAAGAAGGTATTTCTAAATATTCATCAATAACTAGAGATTCTTATATAGGATTTGGACCAAGTGCAGCTACATTAACAAATAACTATTTTAAAATTAATACATTTTCAGTACCTGAATATATAAAGGTTATGGACACTAAGTTAACTGCTACATCATTAACTATGGATTTTACAAAAAGAGTTAGAGCTTTGTATTGGGGATTTTGGAATGCTTATACATTAGAATTTAATAGTAAATCATTTAAAGATTTATTTAATGAGGACTTAGATAAGTTCTTTAAAATAGAGTTATTTCTAGCAAGAGTTTTAGGGATGATAGAAAAAATAGATAGTGGTTATAAATTAACTAAAAGAGGGACGTATATATACCATTTATTAGAACAGCATTATACACATCAGTATATAGATAAAACTTGGAGAATATGTAGTAATGAGCCTTGGCCTAAGGAAATAAAATTATATTAGAAATAAATAATTTAGTTATGGGATATACATAAATATATACTCTATAAAAATATAGATTGTAGTATATGACAAAAAATAAGGTAGTTTTTGACAAAACTATATCTTTAGAAAAATAAATTTAAATAATAGTTTATAAATAAACCAGCAAATTATTTTATTGCTGGTTTATTTTAGTTTCCTTAAAAAATTAAATTACAAGTAATTATAGAATTTTATAAGGTATATGTTTAAGTATTTAAGTTTTAATTTAAATAATATGAAATAAGTTTACCAGTAAATTTATTTAATGTAATTGAAATTACAGTTTCTGATGAATAGTCTTTAAAATAAGCAGTATAAGTATCGTTAATATAGAAATGAGAAAATTTTACAGAATCCTTATTATTTATAGGTATTTTAGAAAAATAATCTAAGGCAGAAGATTTTAACTCATCAGAAGATAAGATTTGAGTATCTTCATAATCTATATCCTTAAAATTATAGTAGTCAATATGATAAGGATAAGATGTCTGTATGTTAAAAGATACCATATAGTTTAATGATGGATTCTCTTTTTCTCTAAAAGATATATCGGCTATATTATTATTTGATATTTTATAAAAGCTAACTTCAGGTACATAATCTGAAATTTTAAATTCATTACTAAAAAGTGTAGTTAATAGTTCTTCAGATTTATCTATAAGCTTTAATTTGCTTATTTCTGTTAATTTAGCATTTGAAGTATAGTTATGTGGGGTAATTTCTTTTGTATAAATAATGTCAGTTTTTATAGGAGAATAGTTATAAAAAAATAATAATATTAAGGAAATAAAAAATGGAAAAATAAAATACTTTAAAACTTTCATATAAAATCTCCTTTAAAAATTAATTTTATAGTAGTACCTTTATTAGGTATGCTAGAAATATAAAATTTAATATTTAATATTTCAATAATCTTTGAACAAATTGCAAGGCCTAAACCAAATCCTCCAATAGAGTGTACTCTAGATTTATTTATCATATAGAAAGGTTCAAATATTTTGTCTAAGTCTTCTTTTGGAATACCTATACCAGAATCTTTTATTACTAAAGAATTTTTATTAAGAACTATAATAATCTTTTTTTCTAAGGTATTATGGTTAGATATTGCTTTAATTGAGTTATCTATAAAATTAGATAGTAATGTAGTTAATAAATATTTATCAGTTTTTATTATAAAATCAAATCCATGTATAGAAAAATCTATATTATGTTCTATAAGTTTAATTTTAATAGTATTTTCAATATCTTCTAATACAGAGAGAACATGTACATCTTCTATATCAAGATTTGATTTATCAAGAGTTATAAGCTTTATTAAGTTTGTTGTTAATGATTCTATTCTTTTTCCATCATTATAAATTGTTTCAAAGGATTTATGAATTAAATCAATATCTTTAATTTTTTTATTAATTATGAGACTAGAGTATCCTATGATAGATGTTAATGGAGTCTTTATTTCATGGGTAAGATTATTAATAAAACGTTGTTTTGATAAATTTTCTTTACTTAATAATGCTATTTTATTCTTAATTTCTTCGCTCATTAAATTAAAATTAGTAGAAATAGTGTTAAGTTCTTTAATATCACTAGAATATGAAAGTTTTTTGTTGAAGTTCCCCTTTATTATTTCGTCTATATTATTACTAAGAATAGATAAGGGTTTAGTTATATCAGAGGAAATTAAATATATTATAAGTAAAAATATTAAAATAAAAAGAAAATTTAATTCAAATAAAATAATAATATTATTATTTTGAGTATTATATAAAGAATCAATATTATTTATGTATGTAAAACTAAAATTTTGATTATTAAATGAAATTGGTTTGCTTATAATTAAATTGTTAGTTTTATTAAAATTTAGTATAATATAATTGGCCTTATCATTATCGAAAGAAAATAATTTATTTGGTAAATTAAAGTTATTAGAATTAGAAGAATAGATTATCTTATTATTTTTAGTTCTAAATTCTAAATTAATAGAAGGGTTTTGTATAATACTTAAATAATTATCACTTTTAATTGATATAATTTCTTCAGTAGTTAAAAATAAATTATTTAAATTTTCACCACTTTTGATATTTGAATATATTACAGCATATTCTCTAAAACTTTCATCAATAGCTTTTTGTATAGAAGTATTAAATGTTGATTTAATTAAAAAACAACCTGAGATATTTAAAGTTATAAAAAAAAGAATACCGAAATTTATAAATAATTTGTTTTTTAATTTCATAAAATTACTCCCTTAGTTTATAACCTACTTTATAAACAGTTACAAGATAGTTTTTTAAGTTAAGTTTTTCACGCAACTGTTTTACATGCATATCTACAGTTCTGGTTTCTCCATAAAAATCATATCCCCATACAGTATTTAATAAACATTCTCGGCTAAGAACAACATTTATATTTTTAATAAATTCAACAAGTAGATTATATTCTTTAACAGTTAAAGAAATTTCATTATTATTATTTTTAACAATTCGTTCATTAGTTAAAATAGTTATATGCTGAAACCTTAATATATTAGTATCATCAGAATAATAATTAGTTTTTCGTCTTAAAATAACTTCTATTCTTGCTAAAAGTTCCAGAGGTTCAAAGGGTTTTGTTATATAATCTTCAGCTCCTAATTTAAGTCCTAAAATTTTATCCTGTAAGCTACATTTAGCTGTTAAAAATATTACAGGAATTTTTTTATGTTTTATTTCTTGAAATAATTTAAGACCATTCATTTTAGGAAGCATTATATCTAAAAGAATTAAGTCAAAATTAAATTCATTAATTAAATTAAGAGCAATTTCTCCATTTGAAGCCTCCATAGTTGAGTAGTTTTCAAGTTTTAGTGTAAGTACAATTAAATCACGTATTGATTTTTCATCATCTACAATTAATATATTTGCCATAAGTCACCTTCCATATAGAAATTTCACTATAAATTATAATAATTTAAAAATATTTAATTAACAATAGAAATAAAAAATTTACAACTTTATTACAACTTTATATTATCTTTAATATAAATAAACTTTAAAATTACTTAAAGATAATTTTTATCAAACATATGAATCTGTTAAGTTGATATGAAAAAATAGCTTGATTTTTCATAGAATTACTTGCTCTTTGAAAATTATATAAGTTTGAATGTTTTATTGTATGGCAAATAAGCCTACAATAGCATTGATTTTTTGCAGGTTAATCAAAGGTATTAAATTTAATTAAGATGCTGAAAACCAAGAGTTTTTAGAAAAGCTATCGCTGGCGAAGCCGGCAACTTCTGCTGGAGTACAGTTATTTAATGATCCATGTGGTCTAATAAAGTTATAGTGAAAGATAAATAAATATATAAGGTTATTAGCTTTTTGAAAAGAGTTGAATCCTTTCTTGGTTTTATACCAGGCTTTAAATGTTTTATTAAATGATTCAATTAAATTATTATTTGTATCACTAGACATTGGAGCTACAGGAATATGAGTTGTATTGGGCAATAGCGTAGCCACGGCTTCATTATATGAAGGTAATCTATCAGTTATAAAATTAGCTGGTTCACCAAATTTTTTAGCTTCATTTACCAATGCGTATGCTGAATCAGAACTTCTAGATTTAGTTAAATGAAATGCTAAAATAAATCTAGTTTCTGAATCAATAGCTAACCAAAGGTAGTATCTTTCACCATTAATAAATACTACTGTTTCATCAGCGTGCCAATCGTCAGATTGTAAGTTTAAACTAGCTTTAAATTTATCAGCCTTTTGTTTAAAGAAAGGTGCAAATTTATTAGTCCAACTGGCTATCGTGACATGAGATACTTTAATTCCAGAGTTAATCATCAAGAATTGAGAAATGGCTCTTGTTGATGAATTATTTAAAAAATATAGTGTTAATGCAGTTAGTATTACATGTAGCGGAAAACGCATTCCTTTCATTGAAAGGGAACCACTAACTAATTCACTAGAAGCTGTATCAATATTGGTGGTGTGATGTTTTACTATTATGTGATTACACTTCTTGTTATTGCACTTATAGCGATTGTAATGTTTATATGCATGATGTAAGTAAGTTCCCTTACCGCATCTAGGACATTTAGGATTATTTAGTTTAGGACGTCCGTCACCGTCGCCTAGGACGAATTGGCGCTTACACTGCTTACATTGATACTTTTGTTTAGCCTGCTTATTCATACCAAACTTATATAGTTTATCAGAATTACAGCGTGGGCATTTTATATTAGTTTTGCTCATTGTTCTTCTCTCCTTTTCGAAGGGGGTATTATTTAGTCTTGCAAACCTATTGTATTTCCTTGGGTTGAGAAGAGCAATGTTCATATAACTTAACAGATCGAAACATATGAGGAGGGGGAAATAATGAATAATGTAGAGAGAAAAGCTTATAATGGAAGATATAAAAATCAAAGAAAGAAATGTAAAGTTAAAAACTCTAATATAAATAAATTAAAGAAAAAAAGGTATAGAAGAAGAGTAAGAAATAAAATTATATTTAAATTTATAATGATTAGCTTATTTGTTACTATATTAATAGTAATAAAAAATAATATAAGTAATTATAAAGCTGAGAAAAGTAAAGAAAATGCAAAAAATGAGATAGTAACAACAATTGTAGATGATAAATCTAATGATAATAAAGATACGGAACCTAAGAAACAAGAAAGATATGAAAAACAAGAAGAGATAAAGAAATCAGATCCTCACGAAATAATGCCCAATAGTAATGTTACATATGAGGGGGTAACATATGCAATGGATGCTAGTGATGTAAAAGCTATGCTTTATGGTACATATGCAGGATCAAAAAAATATGTTTTTTTAACTTTTGATGATGGTCCAAGCCCTAATACAGAAAAGGTATTAGATATTTTAAAAGAAAATAATGTTAAAGGAACATTTTTTGTGCTTGGAAGTATGATAGAGGCATCAACAGAAGCACAGAAAACTTTAAAAAGAATTATAAAAGAAGGTAATGCACTAGCAAATCATACATATACACATAATCTTTCAACTTTATATCCAAGAAATACTATTGACATAAATTATTTTATGGAAGAAGTTAATAATACAAATAAGTTAATGAAAAAAATACTTGGAGAAAACTTTAACACAAAGGTTTTAAGAATGCCAGGTGGTTATATGAGTAGAAAATACTATAATGATCCTTCATTACCAGCATTTGATGATAAACTAAATTCAGAAGGAATTGTTAGCATAGATTGGAATACATTAAATGGAGATGCTGAGGGAGTAGAATATACAGTTGAAGAGATGGTTAATAAGGTTAAAGAAGGTGCTAAAGAAGTCAATCAATCAATAGTTTTAATGCATGATACATATGGTAAAGAGAAAACAGTAGAGGCATTACCAGAAATAATTAATTATTTTAAATCTCAAGGATACGAATTTAGAACTATAAAATAAATATATTTTGCTAAATTCTTTATATATAGTATAGAAAAATATTTTAAGGTATAATAATATTAATGAAATACATATAAGGAATGGAGTGTAAAATATGAAAAAAGTAGAAGAAAGATTTTTAGAATATATTAAAATAGATACTAAGTCAGATGAAACTACAGGATTAACTCCAAGTACAAAAGGACAATTAAAATTAGCAGAAATTCTTGCAGAAGAACTTAAAAAAATAGGTGTAAACAAAGTTGAAATAAGTGAAAATGGGTATGTTTATGCAGTATTAGAAAAAAACTGTGATAAAAATATACCTACAATAGGGTTTATAGCCCATATGGATACGGCACCAGATTACTGTGGACTTAATGTTAATCCACAAATAGTTCAAAACTATGATGGAGGAGATATAAAGTTAAATGATGAGGTAATTTTATCACCTAAATTTTCTCCAGAGCTTAGAGATTATATAGGAAAGACTCTTATAACTACGGATGGAACAACACTTTTAGGGGCAGATGATAAGGCTGGAATAGCGGAAATAATGACAGCTATTGAATATTTAGTTAACCATCCAGAAATAAAACATGGTGATATTAAAATAGGTTTTACACCAGATGAGGAAATAGGAGAAGGAGCAGATCACTTTAATGTTGAAATGTTTAAAGCTGATTTTGCTTATACAATAGATGGTGGAGCAATAGGAGAGTTAGAGTTTGAAAACTTTAATGCAGCTGGAGTAAAGGTTGAAATTAAAGGCGTTAATGTTCATCCAGGATATGCAAAAAATAAAATGATTAACTCAATTATGGTAGCCCATGAATTTATAAATAAATTACCATTAAATGAAGTACCAGAAAAAACAGAAAAATATGAAGGCTTTTCACATCTTACAGATATAAAAGGAAGCATAGAAAAAACAACATTAGATTTTATAATAAGAGATTTCTTTGCAGATACTTTTGAAGAGAGAAAAGAAAAATTTAAAGAAATAGAAAAAGAATTAAATGAAGTTTATGGTGAAGGTGTAGTAACAGTAAAGGTAAAAGAACAATATAGAAATATGAAGGAAAAAATAGAGCCAATAATGCACATAGTTGAAACAGCTAAAAAAGCAATGGAAGATGCAAATGTAACTCCAAAGGTAAAACCAATTAGAGGTGGTACAGATGGGGCAAGACTTTCATATATGGGATTACCAACACCAAATTTATTTGCTGGTGGAGAAAACTTTCATGGTAAATATGAATATATTCCAATAGAATCAATGGAGAAAGCTGTAGAAGTAATACTTAATATAGTTAGAATTTATTCAGAGAAATAAAAATTTAAAATTAAAACTCTAAAATAAAACTATTTATTTAGTTTTATTTTAGAGTTTTTTTATTTTAAGAAAGTATATCAATATCTAGATTGTAGATAACATAATTAAAATTTTAAAATTAGGTATATTAACTTAAAAATAAAGTAGGTGGTTTATAGTTTCTACCACAAGTTTTAGAAAATAAATATGTAAAAAATAAGATATTAAATAGTTTACAATAATATTTTTATGGTATATATTGTAAATAAAGAGTGGGATATATATTTGGAATTGGAATTCAGAAAGTTTTAAATAATAAGGAGGTGGAGATATATAGTGAAGTAGTTTAAAGGATAGGATTTATATAAAAGGGGGATATAAGATGAGAGTAGAAGAAAGTAAAAACTTAAATATTAAATTAAGTGTCTTAATAACTTTGTTTATGATTTTTTCTTTATTTTCAAATTTAAGTACACCTATACAAGCAGAAACTACTAGAAAAGAATATGTTACTACTGTAAATGATCATACAATAGGAGATGAATTATTTCAGTTTAAATTTTCCTCAGGATGGATAGAAAGTACTGGAGTTAATTCTTTTTATAATGGAGATGAATATTGGACAAATGCAACTAAAAGTTTTCAGCCAAGTTATAGATTAAAATTTTATGGAAATAAGGTTGAGCTTTATGGAGTAAAAGAACAAACATCCGCAATATGCGAAGTTTCTATTGATGGAGGTGATATCGAAGAAGTAGATCCATATAATCCAACTAGGGTAACTGGACAAAAAATATATGAAAAGTCTGGACTTACTGATGATGAGCATATTTTAGAATTAAAGATTACTTATAGAAAAAATCAAGCTTCAAAAAATTATAATGGAGAAATTGATTTTGCAAAGGTATATCATAAAGAAATTCCAGCAACAGGAGTAGAGATGAATAAAGAAAGTATTCAAATAGAAGTAGGAATGACAGATTCAATAAAAGCAAAGGTTTTACCAAGTTATTCAACTGAAAAAAATATTGTTTATTTAGTTGAAGACGAAAGTATTGCAACAATTACAGAAGATGGAGAAATAACAGGAATAAAAGAAGGTAAAACCAATATAATAGCAACTATTGAAGGAACTGAAATAGTTGGAAAAACACATTTAACAATAATTAAAGCAGGATTACCTTTAGGAGCTTCAATTGGTTCTACAGATTTTCATTATCTTCAAAAAAATTACGATGATATAAAATCATTAAATAAAACAACTTGGAATGATATAGCATGGATTGGAGATGAATTAAATTCTAAA
This sequence comes from Clostridium septicum, assembly GCF_003606265.1. Taxonomy (NCBI): domain Bacteria; kingdom Bacillati; phylum Bacillota; class Clostridia; order Eubacteriales; family Clostridiaceae; genus Clostridium; species Clostridium septicum. Next base: position 379,742 of record NZ_CP023671.1, on the reverse strand, counting down.
ATTGTAACTTGGACTAAAGACTCTAATGTTAATAATGTAATTATAAGTTCAAGTAATTTTGCTAATGAAAATGGGGATGTTATAGGGTCAATTAATGTAGAAATTTCCTGGCTTAAAGAAACATTAGCAAATATAGGACGTGGAAATCCTTCAGCTCCTGTAGAATTATTTCCAGATATAATTCATAATAAAGGAGATTTAGATATTGAAGCAAACAAAGTAGCTTCTGCATGGGTTAATATTACTATTCCAAGAGATGCAAAACCTGGTATATATAATGGAACAATTACAGTAAGTGCAGAGGGGTTAGATACACCATACGTATTTAATTATTCATTTGAAGTAGTAAACCTTGTACAACCACTTCCAAAAGAAACTAAAACACAAATGGAAATATGGCAACATCCATATGCCGTTGCAAGATATTATGGAGTACAAAAGGAAGAGTTATTTACAGAAAATCATTTTAAGTATTTAAGGCCAAGTTTAGAGGAATATCGTGATATGGGAGGAAGAGGAGTTATTGCGCATATAGTTGAAGAAGCTTGGAATCACCAATCATATGACAGTGACCCTTCAATGGTAAAATGGACTAAGAGTTTAGATGGAACATTTAAATTTGATTACATAGACTTTGACAGATGGATTCAATTTAATATTGACTTAGGTATAATAAATCCAAAAGATGGATTTGGACAAATAAAGTGTTATAGTATAGTTCCTTGGAATAATAGAATTGAATATTACAATGAATTAACAGGAGAAAAAGAATCTATAAATCCAACGCCAGGAACAGCAGAATGGAGAGTTCCATGGACTGAATTTTTAAGTAACTTTATGAATCATCTTGAAGAAAAGGGCTGGTTTAATATAACATACATTTCTATGGATGAAAGAAGTATGAAGGATTTAATAGCAAGTGTTGATTTAATAGAAAATATAAGAAATAGTAATGGAGAATCATTTAAAATATCTTCTGCTATGAATTATCAAAGTGGAAATGATTATTCATTTTTAGATAAGATTGATGATATATCCATTGGATTATCTCATATAAATCATAATTCTGAAGATATGAAAAATATGGCTAAACATAGACAAGAAGCAGGATTATTAACTACTATTTATACTTGTACAGGAGATTATCCAAATAGTTTTACAATTAGTGATTCATCAGAAAGTGCTTGGACAATGTGGTATTCTCTTTCACAAAATACTGATGGATTTATGCGTTGGTCTTGGGACGGATGGGTTGAGGATCCATTAGAAAATGTATCATATAAATATTGGGAGCCAGGAGATCCATGGCTTATATATCCAGCTGAAAAAAATAGTGAAACTAAAACATTCTATTCTACCCCAAGATATGAAAGATTAAAAGAAGGTATTAGAGATATAAATAAGGCTAAATATCTTATGGAAAACTCAAAAGAATTAAAAGGAGAAATTGAAGCTTTAGTTAAATCTTTAAAGAGGGCTAATAAGGGGAATAATGGATATGGATCAGCAGTAGCAGCAACAGAAAAGGATCGTGAATTAACAAATAATGAGGTTAAGAGAATGCGTAACGGTATAAATGATTTTGCAAAACAATATATAGAATCAAAGGGAGTTTCAGTAGAAAGTGTAGCTTCAAAACATATGGGAAACATGTTATACTGAAAAGGCCAAACACTCAGATGGTAATGAACAAAATCTAGTAAATAAACTTAGAAATTCAGAAAGTTATATTCCAGAGTTTGAATTAGTAGCCACTATAAATGAAGTTATAATAGGGCATATTATGTTTACAAAAATATTTATAGTGGATGAAGATAAAAAATATAAATCTTTGGCATTAGCACCTTTACCAGTATTGCCATAATACCAAAATAATGAGATTGGAAATAAGCTAGTTAATATAATTTTAAATGAAATATAAAAATAAATGGAAAATAATAGGTTTGTAAGATATAATTAAATTGTATCTTAATTAGTAGAATGTAAATGTATATTATTATGATAGTAATAAAGTTTTATCTTAACTAGTGGAAAAGTCGCTTAGGCGACTTATTTTATTTTAAGGAGGATTTTATGAGTTCTTTAGGAAATTTATTGAAAATGTTATACATATTAAAAAGAGGACAAAAAGTAAAGGTAAAAGATCTAGCAGAAGAGCTTGAAGTAGATCATAGACAGATTAGAAGGTATAAAGAAGAACTTTCTGAGTATTTCGATATACAATCTATAACAGGTCCAAATGGTGGGTACATATTATGTGATGAATATTTTCCTTTTAAAGATATATTAACGGAAAAGGAAATTAACAATTTAAAAAGAGCAATAGATACTGTAAGTTATTCAGAAGAATATGAATTAGGAAAAGCAATAGATAAGATAAACTTTACTATACTAAATTCCCAAAGTGAATCTTTAATTAGTGAGCAAATAATACCATATTCAAGGCCTAAGATGGAAATTGAAAAAATTAATAAAATGTATAATGAAATTAATTTATCAATTTTAAGTTGTAAGGAAATTATTATAGTTTATGTTGATAACAAGGGAAGTTTAACACGAAGAGCAATACAACCACATAAATTTTTAAGATTCAAAGGAGAATATTATATTATTGCTACTTGTAAATTAAGAAATGAAATTAGATATTTTAAGTTAGTAAGAATTAAAGAGTATATTTTAACAGAGAAAAGATTTGAAAAAATGAAAAATATAGATGAGTTAATAAATGAATATAAGGAAAATAGCATAGGAATATTTGGTGGAAATGAAATAGAGGTAGAATTAGAAATAAATCCCCCAATGGCAAACACTATAAAGGAAAGAATTTGGGTTGATAATCAAGAAGTTATAGAGCTAGAAGATGGAAAAATACTATTTAAAGCTATTATGAAATTAGGACCAGAGCTTATATCTTGGGTTTTAAGTATGGGAGATTCAGTAAAAATAAATTCTTCCGAAGAGTTAAAAAGACAAGTAAGAATAAAAGTGGAAAATATTTTTAAAAATTTATAATTATAGCCATTATATGTCCTTAATATATAGTAATATTTAATTAAAGATTTTTTATTAAGAATATTTACAAAAAATAAATAATATTATATCATAATACTATACTGGTAAATAAAGGAGGAATTGTATGAGAATATTAGTGGAGATTATAACTGAAAAAATACCATTAAATAACAATAGATATTTAACACTAAGTCTTATAAAAAACGTATTAGAAAAACAAAGCCCAGAATTGTTTAAAGCTATGTATGAAGATGATGAAAATTATAATTATAGAACAAAACCATTTACATACTCATTAAAGCTAAATGATTTTAAAATTGTGGGGGATGAATTTGAACTAAAGGGAAACTCAACTATAAGTATATCAACTCCAGATCCTGTATTAGGAAGCATATTGTATAATGGTTTTTTATTAACTAAAGAATATGAATATAATAAAAAATATAAGCTTAGCATAGGTAGAGTAACTTTACTTAAGGAGAAAAAAGTAATTTCAAATGAAGTTCTATTTAAAACACTTTCTCCATTAGTTATTAAAAATCGAAGAGGTGAATTTTTAAAGATTGATAATGAAAATTATGAAAAAGAGCTTAATTATATTGCAAATAAAGTTTTAGAATCATATAGAGGCTTTGGGTTAAAGGAGAGCTTAATATTTCAACCTATTTTAATGAAGAAAAGAGTAGCTAAAGAAAAAATTGAAAAATTCACTAAAGAAACTAATAAAGATATATTTTATATAACAGGATATGAAGGTGTTTTTAAATTAACTGGTAATAAAGAAGATTTAAACTTAATATACAATTTAGGTTTAGGAGTGAGAAGAAGTTCAGGCTTTGGAATGTTACAAATAGTATAGGAGGGGAGTAAGTGGCTAAAGTTAGAATAGAGTTATCTGATTGGATGAAAAATGCCGGTATAGTTGGATTTGTAAAAATTATTAATCATAGATTAAATGGTTCTAGTCAAATAGATTTAAAATCAAATTATATTGAATTTGATACAGAGATTTTAGAAAATTTTGAAGAAGTATATTTTGAATATTTAATATACAAATATAAAGAGTTTATTTCAATAGAAAAAATAGTTTCTAAATACGATTATATTAACCTACTACTTTCAAAGGAAGTGGATGAAAAAGATCTGGCAATATTAAACTCTCATATTAAATATACAAAAGAAAGACTTAAATCAGCAAGCTATAAAAGTGCATATGAAATAATAAATGATTCTAGCTATAATCTTCTAGAAAAGGAAAAACAGTTAAAAGAAATTAAGATTAAGAAAAAGCAAAGTATATCAGATGTATCTGAGGATATTAAACTTCAATGTAATTTATTAAAGGAAATAATAGAATATTTAAATGAAGAAAATGTAAGAAAAATAATAGCAGCTAAAAATGTTATTTATGATGTTATACAAGGATTTTGGTCAGATGTAAGTTTTTTAAATAAAAATAATAATAAGAAAAATATGTATGAATGTTATATAAATGACTTTATAAATCCTGTAATAAATTATGAATCAAGTAATTTAGAAAAAGCTAAATATACTTGTTTTACATGTGATAATAAAATACAAAAATTATCAAAACCTTTTGCATATGATATTACTTGGATTACAAAGATGGGGGTAGATGGTAGCAGAAAATCATCTCATTATTGGAACTTCCAAAGTGATTCTAATATTTGTCCTATTTGCAATTTAATATATTCATGTATACCAGCAGGGTTTTCAGTATTAAATGGAAAAGGTCTTTTTATTAATAATAATAAATCCATTAGCAAGATTATAAGTGCGAATAATTTAATTTTATATAGTGGTAAAAAAATAGATGAGTTAGAGCAAGAATCATATTTTAACATAATAGATTCTATGGAAGACAAAAGTGTAAATGAAGTTAATAGTGAAATAGAAAATATTCAGATAGTAAAATTTGATAAATCAAATAATTCTAGGCCATACACTTTTAATGTATTATCTAAAAATAAACTTGAGATAATAAGTAAAAATAAGAAACAATTAAGTGCATTAATAGGGAAAAGTGTAAAGATTGCAAAGGATTATTATATAAATATATATTCAGAGGTAATATTAAGAATTTATAATGGTAAAAATTTATTTGATTTAATAGCATTATTAACAAGATTAAGAATATCAGGTGAATATAAAAATTCAAAAATAATTTATATATTAATAAGTTTAAATAATAATTTAATGGAGGGAAAATATAAGGTGTGGTATAAGGATATTGATAAATTTAGAGACTATGGTATTAAACTAAGACAGATATATGGTAGAAATGATGAAAATAAAATTCCAGGAATAGCATATAGACTTCAAAATGCGTTAAAGGTTAAAAATGAATCAAGATTTATGGATACATTATTAAATGCATATACATCAAGGAAACAACCAATACCAATTGATTTTATAGAGGCTTTAAAGGATGTTAATAAATTTCAAACTATAGGATATGCATTTTTAATAGGGCTTCAAGGTGGTTTAGAAAATAGAAATCAAGAAAATAATGGGAATAATATAGAGGAGGATAATAAGTAATGGAAAAGAAGGGACTAACAGCATCATTTATATTTGAAGCAGAAAGTGCAAACTATGGAGAAGGGGTAGGAAATGTAACAGCACTTAAGAAAATATCAAGAGGAGATGGAGAAGCATATTCTTATATATCAAGACAAGCTATTAGATATAATATAATAAATCAAATGGGAGAAGATAACACACCATTAGGGTTAGATGGAGAAGTATTACAATTTCATACAGATGCAACTATAAAAGATTATCCCGAAATAGATTTTTTTGGATATATGAAAACAATAAAGCCAATTAGAACAAGAAGTGCAGTGGTAAGATTATCTAATGCAGTAGCTCTAGAAAGTTTTAATGCAGATACAGAGTTTTTAACTAATAAGGGATTATTAGATAGATATAATAAAGATTTAAAAGATAAAAAAAATGGGGGAAATATAGCTCAAAGCGAAATTCATAAATCTTACTATTCATATACTATAACTATTGATTTAGATAAAGTTGGAATAGATGAAAATGATAATATTGAAATTTCAAATGAAGAGAAGGCAAAAAGAGTAAATAAACTATTAGATACAATATTATTTTTATATAGAGATATTAGAGGTAGGAGAGAAAATTTATCACCAATATTTGCAATAGGTGGAGTATATTCAATTAAAAATCCATTCTTTGAAAATAGATTAAAGATTAAGAATAACTCATTAAGAATAGAAACAATTAATTCAATTTTAGATTTAAATGAAGATATAAATAATAATACAAATATAGGATTATTAAAAGGAATTTTTAATAATGATGAATCTATTGAAAATGCTTTAAAACCAATAGAAATTGGTGAGTTTTTTAAGGAGTTAAAAAGTAAAGTAACAGAATACTATAAGTAGGTGAAATATATGAAAAGAGCAGTTAGATTAGAAATATATCAAAACTTAGTTAATTATAAAAAGCCTACTAGTTTTCAACTAAAAGAAACATATCCACTTCCACCGCCTTCTACAGTTATAGGAATGGTTCATTTTGCTTGTGATTATAAATCATATATACCTATGAATATAGGAATTCAAGGAGAATATAATTCTAAAATAAATGATTTATATACAAGATATGAATTTGCTGGAGCTTCTTATGAAGCAGATAGACATAATGTGAAGATAGACAGTAAAGAGCAAGGTAAATCATATGGTATGATGAGAGGAATTTCAACAGCTGAGTTGTTAGTAGATTGTAATTTAGTACTATATATTCAGCCTGAAGATGATAGTAAAGTAGAAGAAATATTTGAAGCATTTAAAAATCCTAGAGAATATATATCATTAGGGAGAAGAGAAGATCTTGTTCAGATAAATAAGGTGGAAATAGTAGAACTTAAAGAAGTAGAACTTGAAGAAAATATGCCTCTAGAAATGGATAGTTATATACCTGTAAGTTTAAAGAATGATATAAAGAGTAATGCAACTTTATATACCTTAAACAAAGATTATACTTTAAGAACTATAAAAAAGGGTGTAGAAACCAGAAGTTGGAATAAGATAAAAGTAATTCATGCAGTTAAAGGTAGTACCGTTATAGATGAATATACAAGCTTAAACAAAGACTTAGTAAATAATTCAGTAGTATTTTTATTGTAGGGTATGATTATTCATACCCTTTTTAAAAGGGAGGATTTATGGAAAATAGAGCTTTAGCAAAAACTAAAGATGAAGAAACAATAATTAGTCATACAGAAAATTTAATTAATAACTATAAATTACTTAAAGAAATATACCCCGAAATAGAAAATATAGATTGGAATATATTAGATTTGGCCTGTAGATATCATGATATAGGTAAACTTAATACTAAATTTCAAAATAAGTTATTAGAGAAACTTGGATATGAAAAATTAGAAGATGAACTAATAGAGATAGAAGAGGTTCCACATGGATATTTAAGTCCTGCATTTTTAAATGCTAAAGAAATAGAAGAAAATTATGGAGAAGATAATCTTAAAATATTATGTCAGGCTATATTTTATCATCATAATAGAGAAAAACCAAAGGATTTTACAGATATAAAAACTGTTATAAATGAAGATCTTACTAAATATTTTAAAGAGTTTAGTTACAGTAGAATAGAGAAAATAGAAAAACTAAATGATAGATATTGGAAAAAAATTAGAGATAGACTACCAAATTATGATGAGGAAGATGATTATGTAAATAAGAGTTTTATAATGATAAAGGGGTTATTAAATAAAATTGATTATGCAGCTTCTAGTGGTGTTTTAGTAGAGTATAAAAATGACCAGTTAGAAGAGGATACTTATAGATTCTTTAATACTCTTAAGTCTAAGCCTAATAAATTACAAAGGTTTATGGAAGAAAATAGAGGAGAAAATATTATAGCTATTGCATCTACTGGAATAGGAAAAACTGAAGGCGCTTTATTATGGATAGGTAATAATAAAGGTTTTTTTACATTACCTCTAAGAGTATCTCTAAATTCTATTTATGATAGAATCAGAGAGAAAATAGGATTTAATGAAGAAAAGTTAGGGCTTTTACATTCAGAATCAGCAAAAGAATATATGAAAAGAAATGATGGATATATAGATAAAGAGCATTTAGATGAGACTAAGCAATTATCTAAGGCATTAACTGTTTGTACACTAGATCAAATTTTAGATTTTGTTTTTAAATGTGAGGGATTTGAATTAAAACTTGCCACATTGTCTTATTCAAAATTAGTAATAGATGAAATACAAATGTATAGTCCAGAAATGTTAGGATATTTATTATGGGCATTAAAAGAATTAACAGATATGGGAGGAAAATTTGCAATAGTAACTGCTACATTTCCACCAATATTACGAGATTTGATGAGATTTCAAAATATAGTTTTTAAAGAAAACCCAACTCCATTTTTAAAGGAAGATAAATATGGAAATGTTTTTGAAAGACATAGAATGAAGGTTGTAGAAGAAAAGATAAATATAAATTATATTAAAGAAAATTATAAAGGTAAAAGAAGTTTAATTATTTTAAATACAGTTAGAGAAGCACAACGAATTTATAATGAATTGTTAGAATACGGAGTTAAAAATATAAATATATTTCACAGTAAATTTACTAAAAATGATAGAAGTATTATAGAAAAGAAAATATTAGATGCAGGTAGTGTTAATGAAGGTGTACCAAATAATCCAGAAGAGACAATTTGGATTACTACACAAGTGGTAGAAGCAAGTCTTGATATTGATTTTGATGTGTTATATACAGAATTATCTGATTTATCTGGGTTATTTCAGCGTATGGGAAGAGTGTATAGAAACAGGCAATTAGATGAAAGTACTAATGTATATGTTTATATTGGTACTAATGATGAATTACCATCAGGAATAAATAAAAAAAGTAAATCTATTATAGATTATGATATTTTTAATATTTCTAGATTAGCAATTAAAGAATTTGGAAGTAGAGAAATAAGAGAAATTGATAAAATGAATATGATAAATAATTATTTTACTTTAGATAAATTAGGAAAATGTGAATATTATCATAAAGTCAATGATACAATTAATTTTTGTAAATATTTAGAGCCATATTCATTAAATAAAAGTGATGTAAAATTAAGAGAAATAAATACTATAACAGTTATTCCTAAAATAGTTTATGAAGAAAATATAGATATTATTGAAGAAAATATTAGATTATATAATTTGGATAATAGCACTAAAGAGGTTAAAGTAAAAAGTAGAGATAAAATAGAAGGATTCACTATTTCTATACAAGATTTAGAATATAGAATGGCAAAAGAAAAATCTTTAATAGAGGGAAATTTAAAGCTAGGTAAATATGAAGAAATTGCAATTATAAATTTCCCATATAATGAAATAGGATTACAAAGACCAACTAAAGAGGAGTTTAATAATGTAGAAAATCAATTTATTTAGGAGGAGTTTATGTCTTTTGATTTTGAATTATATAAAACTCTAGGAGTTAAAATTAATTATTATTATATTTGTAAAAGAAAATTATGGCTTTTTTCAAAAGGTATATCATTTGAAAACTATAATGAAAGAGTTTTGCAAGGAAAAATAGTACATGAAAATAGTTATAAAAGAGAAAAAAATAAGGAAATAGAGATAGATGGAAATATAAAATTAGATATAATAGATAAAAATTTTGTTAGAGAAGTTAAGATAAGCTCTAAAATGGAAAAAAGTGATAGAATGCAACTTCTATATTATCTATATTATTTAAAAAGTATTGGTATAAATAGAAAGGGAAAAATAAATTACGTTAAAGAAAAAAGAGTAGATGAAATAGAGCTGACAGATAATGATTCTAAAGAGATAGAAAAAGCACTAATTGAAATAAAAGAAATAGAATCATTAAAAAAGGCACCATTAAAAATAGATAAAGCATTTTGTAGAAAATGTTCATACTATGAATTTTGTTATATAGTGGAGGAGTAGCAGTGGGTAAGGATTATTATGTTTTCTCGCCAGGTAGGATAAAAAGAAAGGATAATACAATTTATTTCATAAACACAGATGAGGAAAAGAGAGGTATACCAATTGAAAGTATAGAGAGAATACATTTTTTTAGTGAAGTAGATTTAAATAGTAAATTCATTAATTATATCTCTCAATACAAAATAATATTAAACTTTTATAATTATTATGGATTCTATTCTGGAAGTTATTATCCAAGAAAGAAAAATGTTTCAGGATTTTTATTAGTAGAACAAGCAGTAGCATATAAAGATTTAGAAAGTAGGCTCTTTTTAGCAAAAGCATTTATTGATAGTGCAATTCATCATATTTTAAGGAATATGAGAAGATATGATAAAGTTCCTAATGAATATTTTGAGAAAATAGCTGAAGAAAAAGAACGAATGTTAAAAGCCAATAGTATTCCAGAAATTATGGGTGCTGAAGGTAGAATAAGAAAGATTTATTATGAGAGCTATCAATATATATTAAAGAATGATTTTGGTTTTACAAATAGAAATAGAAGACCACCAAAGGACCCATTGAATGCATTAATTTCATTTGGTAATAGTGTTATGTATACTGCTATTTTAGGAGAAGTATATCAAACTCAATTAGATCCAACTATAAGTTATTTGCACGAACCATCTACTAAAAGATTTTCACTTATTTTAGATATTTCTGAAATATTTAAGCCATTGATTATAGATACAATAATATTTTCTTTAATTAATAATAGAAGATTAAACAATAAGGACTTTACTAATGAAGAAGGTGTTTGTTTTTTAAATGATGAAGGTAAAAAGAAATTTTTAACAGAATTTGAAAAGAAAATGGCAACGTCTATAAAACATAGAAAGCTAAAAAGAAGTGTATCATATAGACAATTAATAAAGTTAGAAGGATATAAAATAATTAAACATTTAATAAATGATGAAAAATATAAACCTTTAAAGGCATGGTGGTAAAATGTTTGTTATAATAACTTATGATGTTAACGAAAAAAGAGTAAATAGAGTGAGAAAAATATTAAAAAAATATGTAACATGGACGCAAAATTCAGTTTTTGAAGGAGAAATAACAGAAGGAAAATTAACTAAATGCTTAGCAGAGGTTAAGAAAAATTTAGTTTCTGCAGAAGATTCATTATATATTTATAGAGTTTCATATAGCAAAAATATTACTAAAGATGTAGTTGGAGTAGAAAAAAATTTAGATGAGTTATTTATATAGTTGCAGTAAGCGAATTTTTAACTTTAACCCGTGGAATACTTGAAAATAGAGAGATACACAGGTATTTATATTAAACAATAAATACCTTACTGATGGTTTACTGCAAAAGTATATGTTATAATAAAATAAAATATACTTGAAACATAGTAAAATCAATATGTTTTATATCATATTTTTTGGGGTTTTATCTTAACTAGTGGAATGTAAATATCAAATCTTTTATTTTCTTTACAATGTTCACACATAGTTTTATCTTAACTAGTGGAATGTAAATAAAGTAAATATTCTTAAATCTATCCTTGTTCATACTAGTTTTATCTTAACTAGTGGAATGTAAATTGATTTAATAATACCACTTTTAATTAATATCGTCAACGTTTTATCTTAACTAGTGGAATGTAAATACCATAGAATAAACAACTAATTTACTGCCTTCTATTCGTTTTATCTTAACTAGTGGAATGTAAATCCTTATATGCTAAATAACCATTGTTTAGCTTTTTTCCGTTTTATCTTAACTAGTGGAATGTAAATTATCAAACTCCTATACTATATTATAACATATTATTGAGTTTTATCTTAACTAGTGGAATGTAAATTTACAGCCTTAAATATAGCCCCCGAAAGTCTAACTAGCGTTTTATCTTAACTAGTGGAATGTAAATCCCTCTTTCTCTTGATTTAGATTTGCTTCTAGTTGCTCGTTTTATCTTAACTAGTGGAATGTAAATCCTTTCCATATCGTTCCCTTTTTTAAATTGCTCCATAGTTTTATCTTAACTAGTGGAATGTAAATTTTGCTCTCTCCCGTCGATTATTATAGTTAGGTTTTTGTTTTATCTTAACTAGTGGAATGTAAATTGTAGCTTAATATATTGCCCTTCAAAGTAAGGTGCTGTTTTATCTTAACTAGTGGAATGTAAATGTGCTATACCATCTGTTACTGACTGATAAATACCTCCGTTTTATCTTAACTAGTGGAATGTAAATTTATCTAAAGAGAATGGAGAGATAGGGATACAAACAATGTTTTATCTTAACTAGTGGAATGTAAATTACAGAGCTTAAAGACTGATAAGAAGTCGAAAGCTGGTTTTATCTTAACTAGTGGAATGTAAATTCATCATGTAGAAGTTCAATAAGTGGATCTAGTATAAGTTTTATCTTAACTAGTGGAATGTAAATACAAATTAAAAAGAGTAGATTAATTTAAAACCTACTCGTTTTATCTTAACTAGTGGAATGTAAATTTATCTAATCCTAAAAGTTTCATAAAAAATTCTCCTTGTTTTATCTTAACTAGTGGAATGTAAATAAGGTAGCAATTTGATAGCCAAAGGTAGTAATAAAAAGTTTTATCTTAACTAGTGGAATGTAAATATAGGAATGATTACTATAGGCTTTAGAACAACGGAAGTTTTATCTTAACTAGTGGAATGTAAATCTTAGTTCAACATTTTTGTTTAAGTTGGTGTTTATAGTTTTATCTTAACTAGTGGAATGTAAATATTCATAGCACTCATCTGATCATCAAAAGTAACAGGGTTTTATCTTAACTAGTGGAATGTAAATGCAAACAAAGAATGCAAACAGAGTATGGGCTGGAACTGTTTTATCTTAACTAGTGGAATGTAAATCGAGATAGCTAAAACTTTTACTATAGACAAAGAACTAGTTTTATCTTAACTAGTGGAATGTAAATTTTCGCATCTATCGAAAGAGAGTGTAAAATAGTCTGTGTAAACTTCAGAAAATGATATAATAAATTATCAATTATGGAGGGAACACAGACTATGTCATTTTCAAAGAAAGAATTAATAAAAATATTAGCAAAGGATCCAAATATTAAAACAGCTGAAGATATTCAAAATGTTTTAAAAGACTTATTTGGAGGAATGCTTCAGCAAATGCTGGAAGCCGAATTAGATAATCATCTTGGATATGAGAAACATGATTACCAAAATAAAAACACAACTAATAGCCGTAATGGCAAGAGCCGAAAAACTATGAAATCCAATCTTGGCTACTTCGACTTAGATGTTCCAAGAGATAGAGAAGGTTCTTTTGAGCCTGAAATAGTAAAAAAACATCAAACTGATGTTTCACATTTAGAAAGCTCAATAATTGGGATGTATGCTAAGGGAATGACTACAAGAGATATAGCATCACAAGTAAATGAAATATACGGAATGGACATATCACCAACATTAGTTTCTAATATAACAGATAAAGTAATTCCAATGATTAGAGAATGGCAAAGCCGTCCGTTGGAAACAGTATATCCTATAGTATTTATGGATGCTATTCACTTTAAAGTGAGAAAAGATAACACCGTTGTTTCGAAAGCAGCCTACGCTGCGATTGGAGTAAATATTGAAGGAAAAAAAGATGTTCTTGGTATATGGATAGGAGCATCAGAGTCATCAAAATATTGGTTGCTTGTTCTGAATGAGTTAAAAAATAGAGGCGTAAAAGATATACTAATTGCTTCAGTTGATGGGTTAGTAGGGTTTAACGAAGCCATTAGAGCTGTTTATCCGAACACTGAAATTCAAAGATGTATTATTCATCAAATAAGAAATTCAAGTAAATACTTATCTTATAAGGATTTAAAAGCTTTCAATGCAGATTTAAAACTAGTTTACACCGCTTCTACTGAGGAGGTCGCATTAGCGGAATTAGATAGATTAGAAGAAAAATGGGGAGAAAAATACTTAATAGCAGTAAGGTCTTGGAGAAATAACTGGAATGAGTTATCAACATTCTTTAAATATCCACCAGAGATTAGAAAAATAATATATACAACTAATGCAATGGAAAGTTATAATCGTCAACTGAGAAAAGTTACTAAAACTAAATCTATATTTCCGAATGATGAATCATTAATGAAGATTTTATACCTTGCTACCGTTGATATAACAAAGAAATGGACCCAATCAATACGAGGATGGGCTCAAATTTTAGCTCAACTATCAATCTTCTTCGAAGGTCGTTTAGACGACCAGTTGTTCTAAAAAATATTTAGTCTAACTCTTATTAAAGTGCAGATTATTATGTAAAATTTATCAATTAAAGAAAAATAAAGGTTGGATGTTGTATTAACCTTTCCAACCTTTAAAATAAAACTAAATTTTCTAAAGTTTACACAAAAATATTGACAGACTCTATCGAAATATTCATTTGCTAATTCTTGGTTTTATCTTAACTAGTGGAATGTAAATTTCTCTTTAGATAGTGGCATTTGCATAATGCTCAATCCGTTTTATCTTAACTAGTGGAATGTAAATTATTTTCCACAACTTGCAAGTTGTTGGCAGGGTCAGCGTTTTATCTTAACTAGTGGAATGTAAATATTTTTAGGTGAAAACAGTTATTTTGTTACTTTTGTTAGTTTTATCTTAACTAGTGGAATGTAAATGGTGAAATGATATTTGATTCTACATCAAACTCACCAAGTTTTATCTTAACTAGTGGAATGTAAATACCGCATATATTATAGCGTTCCATAATTGTAGCCTCCGTTTTATCTTAACTAGTGGAATGTAAATATTATGTAGACGGGAGCTGGGATAGAGTTTTTAGCTCGTTTTATCTTAACTAGTGGAATGTAAATGCATCTAGATTTAACCCTTCTTGGATTAGCATAGTTCTGTTTTATCTTAACTAGTGGAATGTAAATGTTATTTTTATTTTCGTGTAATCATTGAAAAATGTTAAGTTTTATCTTAACTAGTGGAATGTAAATATGTCCGCATTTGTCAACAAGTTTTTCGTTTAAAACTGTTTTATCTTAACTAGTGGAATGTAAATTCTATTATTATAGTTAGGTTTTTTAATATTTTTTTAAGTTTTATCTTAACTAGTGGAATGTAAATAAGTAGGGATTATACGTTCCGTAACCGTTCAATTTCATGTTTTATCTTAACTAGTGGAATGTAAATAACAAAATGAAATGGATAATGATTACAGCAATTGCGTTTTATCTTAACTAGTGGAATGTAAATCTGTTGTAGGATATAAAGACATTAAACCTCTAAGCGAGGTTTTATCTTAACTAGTGGAATGTAAATCTTTGCTTCTTAATAATGATGGCTTCAAGAAAGCACCGTTTTATCTTAACTAGTGGAATGTAAATTGACACGCCCGGGTATATATAGTTATATATTATTTTCTTGTTTTATCTTAACTAGTGGAATGTAAATTCTTGATACAAAGCTTTGTAAGTGTATATTTCATTATGTTTTATCTTAACTAGTGGAATGTAAATAAATTGTGTCGAGGGGGGTAGAGGGGGTTTCGCTCGTTTTATCTTAACTAGTGGAATGTAAATGTCTATATGACTATCTCACCATAAGAGATACACAAGGGTTTTATCTTAACTAGTGGAATGTAAATACTTGAACTCTATAATGAGTTTGACTTTTTTCAGGTTCGTTTTATCTTAACTAGTGGAATGTAAATTGCTTACCTCCATGTATATAAGAAAAGCCGAGGTTAAACGTTTTATCTTAACTAGTGGAATGTAAATTACATGGCAAAATAATCTCCTAGTCTAATTTTAAATTGTTTTATCTTAACTAGTGGAATGTAAATTTGAGCAATAACCACCCTCATGTATGTGGGCAAAATGTTTTATCTTAACTAGTGGAATGTAAATCTAGTTACTTTGATTGAGGTGATATTTTATGAACGTAAGTTTTATCTTAACTAGTGGAATGTAAATATTGACTTATCTGTTAACTGACCGTTTATTAGTGATTGGTTTTATCTTAACTAGTGGAATGTAAATTTTGCCAGCACACTTTCTTTATGTGTATTTGTATTCGTTTTATCTTAACTAGTGGAATGTAAATCTAACAACAAATTACAATATGGTTTTGACTGAACCTGAGTTTTATCTTAACTAGTGGAATGTAAATAACGCATTGTCTATTTGAAATACCAATCCAACTAAAGGTTTTATCTTAACTAGTGGAATGTAAATGCGATATCTATTCATAGTTAAATTAGAATAATATCTAGTTTTATCTTAACTAGTGGAATGTAAATTTCAGTATTGTTCAAATTACGCCATTTAGGTGCGTTTGTTTTATCTTAACTAGTGGAATGTAAATATTTTAGAGTCAGTTGTATTTATAGACTTAATAAACTTGTTTTATCTTAACTAGTGGAATGTAAATGTGCCTAAAATAGTTATAGGTCTCTTTTCATAGTATGCGTTTTATCTTAACTAGTGGAATGTAAATATTTGGAAGTGGTCGATGATTTAATTAAGAATGCAGGTTTTATCTTAACTAGTGGAATGTAAATTCTCTTATCCCTCTTGTAGTAGGGTTAACAAACACAGTTTTATCTTAACTAGTGGAATGTAAATTACAAAATTGGGTATGCACTAAGTTATGCACTTGCCTGTTTTATCTTAACTAGTGGAATGTAAATATCAATGTGTTATCTATTAACACGAAAAAATAGCCTTGTTTTATCTTAACTAGTGGAATGTAAATTTCCATAATCCTTCTACAATCCACCTTCCTATCTCAGTTTTATCTTAACTAGTGGAATGTAAATTCAAAAATGAGATGCACAATAGAAAAGGTGCATTCTGTTTTATCTTAACTAGTGGAATGTAAATGGTGTAGAGTAAGGCGAACAAGTGATGTAAGCTGGAGGTTTTATCTTAACTAGTGGAATGTAAATAAGTATAATCCTACAACGGAGCTAGATAAGGCTATAAGTTTTATCTTAACTAGTGGAATGTAAATGTGCTAGAAGAATATAGCGACTGTTTATTCCATTTCGTGTTTTATCTTAACTAGTGGAATGTAAATTACAAAAAATTATGTTTACATTTAGTAATCTTGTTACGTTTTATCTTAACTAGTGGAATGTAAATTCAAGGTTCGGTATAGTAAGTACTAAATGGTAAAGAGTTTTATCTTAACTAGTGGAATGTAAATTTTTACAAACCATAATAATCCTCCTAACCTATATAGTTTTATCTTAACTAGTGGAATGTAAATTTGAAACCTTTACAACATTTAGCTGAAGGTATTCTTGGTTTTATCTTAACTAGTGGAATGTAAATAATCCTCGAATAATTATGCTCAAATTGAGTAATACGGTTTTATCTTAACTAGTGGAATGTAAATTATAGAAAATTATGTTTACATTTAGTAATCTTGTTAGTTTTATCTTAACTAGTGGAATGTAAATTCGCCAAAACAATCAAAGCACTAGCAGACACGCCCATGTTTTATCTTAACTAGTGGAATGTAAATCTTGGCTACCTAATAAGGTTTCCCATGCAACACCCGGTTTTATCTTAACTAGTGGAATGTAAATCTCGATAGATTATTATTAATTATATCTATTTGATTTTGCGTTTTATCTTAACTAGTGGAATGTAAATTTTTGTTGATGTTTAAATGATAGCACTTGCACTAAGGTTTTATCTTAACTAGTGGAATGTAAATATTGCTATAGCAGTTAAAACTGGCTGTAAAACTTCATGTTTTATCTTAACTAGTGGAATGTAAATCTATCTGCTATATTCTGTTTCGCAATATCTTCTCTCGTTTTATCTTAACTAGTGGAATGTAAATACAAGGTCGAATTCAGCATAACCAGGACAATGAGTAGTTTTATCTTAACTAGTGGAATGTAAATCCAAATTTTGAAATGTATTGCTTAATTCTTCAGGTTCAGTTTTATCTTAACTAGTGGAATGTAAATCTATTTCTGTTATTCTTTCTTGTATTTCTATTCCCCAGTTTTATCTTAACTAGTGGAATGTAAATTGCATAAATCTCTTCATTCTCTTGTTTAAAAGTTAAAGTTTTATCTTAACTAGTGGAATGTAAATGCATCTAATTTTGCTGTATCTGATATATCAAGCTTACGTTTTATCTTAACTAGTGGAATGTAAATTCTGAAACGCTTTTTTTATCCATTTTTACAAGAGGCTCGTTTTATCTTAACTAGTGGAATGTAAATTAGTGTTTGACGTTGATATCAGTCCCTGGAACTCTGCACGTTTTATCTTAACTAGTGGAATGTAAATACTGTAGCATCAAAAGTATATTTTATATCTTGTATAATGTTTTATCTTAACTAGTGGAATGTAAATTAGCAACCGCCGAGTCCGGTAAGTGATTAAAAATCAGTTTTATCTTAACTAGTGGAATGTAAATTCAAGTTAGATGTATACTCGTCATATAATGGGATAAACGTTTTATCTTAACTAGTGGAATGTAAATCTTTTTTTCTCTAGTATTCTTATTAGTATTCTGAAGGGTTTTATCTTAACTAGTGGAATGTAAATCTGATAAATCATACATCTTTGTTCTAAATCTAACTGGTTTTATCTTAACTAGTGGAATGTAAATTAAAAAAGAAATATCCAGGATAGTGAAGTCTGGAGGGTTTTATCTTAACTAGTGGAATGTAAATGTCTAAACCTCGATTTTTGAGGTTTTTTGTAATTTGTTTTATCTTAACTAGTGGAATGTAAATTCTTCTATGAAACTTCTTTCTTTTAAAAAAGAAGTTGTTTTATCTTAACTAGTGGAATGTAAATTGGTTCTAAATCTTTAAAAATAAAATCTATTGCAGTCAGTTTTATCTTAACTAGTGGAATGTAAATTAATCTTGATTATAGTTATTAAATCCACTTCCAAGCGGTTTTATCTTAACTAGTGGAATGTAAATAGCAAAGAAGCATCAGATGCAGCAGAAACATTAGGGTTTTATCTTAACTAGTGGAATGTAAATCGATAGGACTTCATACATCTCAAATAAATAGTATTACGTTTTATCTTAACTAGTGGAATGTAAATCACAAAATTTATCATAATCAACACCAATATCGGATATGTTTTATCTTAACTAGTGGAATGTAAATTTAACATTGTCAAGTTTTTCCGTTTTGTCAACAGGCGTTTTATCTTAACTAGTGGAATGTAAATTTTTAAAAATAATTTAAAATAATTCAAAATAATTAAAGTTTTATCTTAACTAGTGGAATGTAAATATCATACAAAAATATTCCCTCTTATCTCTTTTAAGGTTTTATCTTAACTAGTGGAATGTAAATGTTGCATTAACTGAATATATAATATAATATAAAATAAGTTTTATCTTAACTAGTGGAATGTAAATTCTATAGCGTAGCGTTGCCCAAAAAAAGTGATAAATGAGTTTTATCTTAACTAGTGGAATGTAAATAGCACAGAGATGTTCTTATAGTATTATTAAAACTTGTTTTATCTTAACTAGTGGAATGTAAATGTGAATTCGTGATAGTAAGAACAAGTTAAAGTTGACTGTTTTATCTTAACTAGTGGAATGTAAATTTTAAGTAGATAAAATCAAGTTAAGTACGCTGCTCGCGTTTTATCTTAACTAGTGGAATGTAAATTAGCCTTGAATCTGTTTAACATTATGCAGAGAATATAGTTTTATCTTAACTAGTGGAATGTAAATTATTATATTAAGGGGTGCAAATTTTATTTTTAGTGCGTGTTTTATCTTAACTAGTGGAATGTAAATGGCAACATTATCATATCTAAAACATAAAGACCAGGGTTTTATCTTAACTAGTGGAATGTAAATCCCTTCTAAAATTGTAGACCCCACAAGGGGGCACACGTTTTATCTTAACTAGTGGAAGAGAGTGTAAAATAGTCTGTGTAAACTTCAGAAAATGATATAATAAATTATCAATTATGGAGGGAACACAGACTATGTCATTTTCAAAGGAAGAATTAATAAAAATATTAGCAAAGGATCCAAATATTAAAACAGCTGAAGATATTCAAAATGTTTTAAAAGACTTATTTGGAGGAATGCTTCAGCAAATGCTAGAAGCCGAATTAGATAATCATCTTGGATATGAGAAACATGATTACCAAAATAAAAACACAACTAATAGCCGTAATGGCAAGAGCCGAAAAACTATGAAATCCAATCTTGGCTACTTCGACTTAGATGTTCCAAGAGATAGAGAAGGTTCTTTTGAGCCTGAAATAGTAAAAAAACATCAAACTGATGTTTCACATTTAGAAAGCTCAATAATTGGGATGTATGCTAAGGGAATGACTACAAGAGATATAGCATCACAAGTAAATGAAATATACGGAATGGACATATCACCAACATTAGTTTCTAATATAACAGATAAAGTAATTCCAATGATTAGAGAATGGCAAAGCCGTCCGTTGGAAACAGTATATCCTATAGTATTTATGGATGCTATTCACTTTAAAGTGAGAAAAGATAACACCGTTGTTTCGAAAGCAGCCTACGCTGCGATTGGAGTAAATATTGAAGGAAAAAAAGATGTTCTTGGTATATGGATAGGAGCATCAGAGTCATCAAAATATTGGTTGCTTGTTCTGAATGAGTTAAAAAATAGAGGCGTAAAAGATATACTAATTGCTTCAGTTGATGGGTTAGTAGGGTTTAACGAAGCCATTAGAGCTGTTTATCCGAACACTGAAATTCAAAGATGTATTATTCATCAAATAAGAAATTCAAGTAAATACTTATCTTATAAGGATTTAAAAGCTTTCAATGCAGATTTAAAACTAGTTTACACCGCTTCTACTGAGGAGGTCGCATTAGCGGAATTAGATAGATTAGAAGAAAAATGGGGAGAAAAATACTTAATAGCAGTAAGGTCTTGGAGAAATAACTGGAATGAGTTATCAACATTCTTTAAATATCCACCAGAGATTAGAAAAATAATATATACAACTAATGCAATGGAAAGTTATAATCGTCAACTGAGAAAAGTTACTAAAACTAAATCTATATTTCCGAATGATGAATCATTAATGAAGATTTTATACCTTGCTACCGTTGATATAACAAAGAAATGGACCCAATCAATACGAGGATGGGCTCAAATTTTAGCTCAACTATCAATCTTCTTCGAAGGTCGTTTAGACGACCAGTTGTTCTAAAAAATATTTAGTCTAACTCTTATTAAAGTGCAGATTATTATGTAAAATTTATCAATTAAAGAAAAATAAAGGTTGGATGTTGTATTAACCTTTCCAACCTTTAAAATAAAACTAAATTTTCTAAAGTTTACACAAAAATATTGACAGACTCTAGTGGAATGTAAATTTTGTAAAAATTAATAGATAAAATATTGATTTTATATCGTTTTATCTTAACTAGTGGAATGTAAATAAAGATATATTTATTTAGCTACGCTTCGCTATAGAGTTTTATCTTAACTAGTGGAATGTAAATTTGTAGGATTATACTTGCCTTGCTTTGCTATAAAG
Organism: Clostridium septicum; assembly: GCF_003606265.1. Lineage (NCBI taxonomy): Bacteria > Bacillati > Bacillota > Clostridia > Eubacteriales > Clostridiaceae > Clostridium > Clostridium septicum. Next base: position 358,178 of record NZ_CP023671.1, on the reverse strand, counting down.
AGTTTTATCTTAACTAGTGGAATGTAAATAACAATTTATGTTCTAAAGTAGTGTCAAAATCTATATGTTTTATCTTAACTAGTGGAATGTAAATGTAAGGGTTTTTAGTAGATGGAATATCTTATCTATAGCGTTTTATCTTAACTAGTGGAATGTAAATAAAGTGCATATATACTAGATGTATTATATTTAGTATGTTTTATCTTAACTAGTGGAATGTAAATCAAAAAAAAGAATTTATTAAGGCTATGTTAGAACTTGGTTTTATCTTAACTAGTGGAATGTAAATTTGGCAACATTATCTGCTAAAGTATTTAAATTGTAAAGTTTTATCTTAACTAGTGGAATGTAAATTCGCTTGTCTTTGTAAAATTATACCCATTATCTAATCGTTTTATCTTAACTAGTGGAATGTAAATTCAACTTCTTTAAAAAGACCAGTTATACTATTAGTTAGTTTTATCTTAACTAGTGGAATGTAAATTTGCATGAACACTAAATGCAAGGAATGTGAGTTTTGGTTTTATCTTAACTAGTGGAATGTAAATTTCTCTCACCCAATCATGCTTAGTTCTAGAATATCTAGTTTTATCTTAACTAGTGGAATGTAAATGTAGGTATTTGTGTTCATAATACAGCTAATGATGCACCGTTTTATCTTAACTAGTGGAATGTAAATCGTCACGGCAAATCATTTACAGCTACCAATTTTGTCGAGTTTTATCTTAACTAGTGGAATGTAAATTCAATTCCACCACGCAAACTAGAAGAACCTGTCTTATGTTTTATCTTAACTAGTGGAATGTAAATTGAGCAAGATAATTAATAGAATCATAAGTAATTTTTTGCGTTTTATCTTAACTAGTGGAATGTAAATATATCAAAATTATCAAATGTAACGTTTGCATAACATTGTTTTATCTTAACTAGTGGAATGTAAATGTGAAAGCTTCAATCACAACAATCACCTCCAGAATTGTTTTATCTTAACTAGTGGAATGTAAATGTAGGAAGCGTTCATCTTCTACAAAAGTGTTTTCGGGGTTTTATCTTAACTAGTGGAATGTAAATTCACGAATACCTTTTACAATCGCATCGAATGGACTTGTTTTATCTTAACTAGTGGAATGTAAATGGGTAATTTTTTAATATAGCGTATATATCGTTGTTGTGTTTTATCTTAACTAGTGGAATGTAAATAATAGCAAGTACAAGAAAGCTGATGGCTGTTTACGGGTTTTATCTTAACTAGTGGAATGTAAATTTTGGTGGCTCATTCAAGATTGATAGAGTTATTCAAGGTTTTATCTTAACTAGTGGAATGTAAATAAGTTTGATACTCTACAAATTTTGTTAACTTGGTCTGTTTTATCTTAACTAGTGGAATGTAAATTCTTTTTACGCGTCTTATAATCCTGAATTGTATACAGGTTTTATCTTAACTAGTGGAATGTAAATTTTATTTATTTAAAAAGGAGCGTTTTATGGATTCTTGTTTTATCTTAACTAGTGGAATGTAAATTACAGTTTAGAGGAAATAAACAGAATATTTGAGTATTGTTTTATCTTAACTAGTGGAATGTAAATTTAGTTCAAAAACGATGGGAAAATATGGAGGAAGTGTTTTATTTTAACTAGTGGAATGTAAATACAACTTTAATTGGGGTTAATCCGATTTTATTACATTCTTATCTTAGCACTTATATGTAAAGTTAATTATACCACATATATATGGTATAATTAATGTAGCTATAAACTATAGGTATACTTTATAGGGGTAGTTCAAATCTATACTATTGTATTATCCCAAAAGTGAGAGGTTATACTAATAAGTTTGAGTGATATAAAAATTATGGTTTTTTAAAGCCTTAATATATAAGGATTAAAATCTCATTAACCTTATAAAGCAATAAAAAAAGAAGGAGGATTTTATGTATAGTTTTATTTTGGAAGTTTTATTTATAATGGTACCGTTGGCAATAAGTCTGATTATTTATATGAAAATTGATAAAAAATATGCTATAACAAATATAATAAGTCTAAAACTAGGTATAAAAAGAGAATGGATGGCGTTTTTTTGTTTTTGTTTTACAATTTTAATTATGCTAACAATAAATATGATCAATGAGTATGTAATTAATATTCTGCCCATAGTGTATTTTATATTAGGTGGTATATTTACTGGAATGGTAGTTGGAGTTAAATACAGTAAATAAAGTATTAAAAGTAAAAGTAAAAAATTTAGTGGAAGATCTATAGTAATGTGCATTTTTCACTTTTTCTCGTATATTTAATACCACAGTTTGGTCTTATGTCAATATCTTGGACACAAAAAGTCAAACTTTTTATGATACACTTCTAGCTAATAATTAACATTGATGAGAAGTCATATAATTAATGGAAGAGTGTATCCTTTTTCTGTTGTACCAGCCTTCAATATATTTAAATATAGCTATATTAGCTTCTTAGAAGGTATAATATGTATTTCTGTATATCTCTTCCTTCTTTATAGATGAATGAAAAGACTCTATGCAAGCATTGTCATATGGACAATCTTTCTTACTAAATGATTGTGTAATATTAAACTCTTTACATAGTTCTTTTAAATAATTACTAGTGTATTGGGAGCCTAAGCCGGTATGGAGTATTAGCCTTTTGACTCTTTTTAATGATAATTCCAATCCCTCTGTACCAAGGATATGATGAATCATAGGAGCACCATATATACCTTTATTATCTTCATATATCCTTATAATAGCTGCTTTTAATTCCTCATTATTTTCTATTTCTCTTACAGATTTGATTTTATCAAAAGACTTATAATATGTGCTTCTAGCTACGCCGAGAACGGTACACATAGTCTTGATATCATGCTTTTTCTTATTGCTATCTATAAATTTTATTATTTCATCTAATTTTTTGTTGCAAATATGGCCATAGCTTTTTTAATATTTCATTTTCCTCTTTAATCCTTGCTATTTCTTTTTTTAGTTCTTTAACTTCTTTTAGTGTCATAACTTCATTTTCATCTACTTTAATTTCTTTTACATATTTAATCTAGCCATTGATTGTTGATTTTGCAATGCCATATTCGTTACTTAACTCTGCTAAGCTCATTCATGACTTAAATAAATCTACTATCATATCTTTATATTCTTGAGTGTACCTTCTGCCCTTTCCCATAATGGACACATACTTTCTTAACTAAGTATAATTTTATTTAGTTCCACTTGCTGTGTCCACTATTTTATACTAACACCAAGTATTCAATAAAGAATGTTTCAAGATATTAGATTAAAAAAATATTATTTGCATATATAAATAATTAGACATAACTTTATTAATGTTCCTAAAAACTGAAATAGAAATATCTTTAATTTTAGCTATGAAAGATATAATTATTACTTTAAAAAGATTATTTATTAGATATCTTTTACTGACATCAAATCCTAATAATAGGATAAAGAGCAATCCCAATAATGAAACTAGAAATAATAGGTTTAGTTCTAAAGATAGGCCTTATTAGTGTTCTAAGAATAGAGCTCTAAAAATACAAAATAAAAAAATATATATAAATGCAATAGTAAATGTAAATTTTATTTTATAAAAAAACGGGTTATTATAAAACCCATTTTTTATATTTAAGATATTTTTGTTTTATAAGTAAAGAGGATTCTTTTTTTAGAATTTGCACTTACCTTAACTTTAAAGCAAGGATTTCCGTTACTATCTTTTTCATAGTTATCTGTAGTTGATGTTATTTCCCAAGGCGCAAAAATAGGGTAGCAAATTTTTATAGGAACATCTTCATCTTTACTATTATTTATTATAAGCTCAATTTCTTTAAATTCGTAATTATCGTATTTTTGGTAATTTATTATTTTTCTTTCACAAGTAATGTCAAAGGCTTTTCCTATATTCAAATTTAGTTCCTGATTAATAGGTGTATTTTTTATGCTATCACTTCCTAAGAATTGAAGGGAATCATTTAAAGAAGCATAAATATTTACAGTTCCAGATGGCATAGGAATACCTAAATTATTATCCTCTGTATTGTTTAATTTAATTAATATATCAGCATTAGTATTATAGTATCCAAAGTCGTATAATTTAGTATATTCTATATTTTCAGCTGAGAAATTTTTAATTCTTTTAGTAGAATTATTTTCAAGAATATATTTTCCAGATAAATTATAAATATAGTAATCATCTAAGGGTTGTAGTTTAGGATTTTCTACGGCTTCAGAGTTTGCATAAGAAGTTTTGGAGTATGGTATAGGGGAAAGAGAGTCAAAATTAACCTCTCCAGATATACATTTTAAATTTGCATGATTATAAGATATCCCGGATTTATTAGAGATATTAATCCATGATTGCATACTTAATTTATTTTCATTTAATATGAGAGTATAGCTACTATCCCATTTAACTCCAGCTGTTAAATAATAAACTCTAATATTTTTAGAGTTTATGGAATCAACTTCAATATCAATGGAATTTACAAAAGAAGATAGGCAATCATTACAGGATGAATTTTCACTTTTATTTTTATCATTATTACAGCATTTATAATTAAAGTTAAGTTGGGAAACTTCAACATTTTCAATTATTACTGAGTTTTCATATATAAATTTACTTATATCACAGTATTCAATAGTGTTAATTACTTTTCCTTTAAATAAATCTCTAAGTTCATTTACTAAAGCTACATTGTTATTATAAATACTTAAGGTAAGTTCTTTGTTTTGATTGTTACAAGATTTTATAAACATAAATCTCCTAATTTTTAAATTGCTATAATATAGTATATATTTACAAATGATATATAGTGAAAAGTAAATTTTAAAATTTAATATTATATGTATAATTTTTCAAAGAGTTTAAGAATATATAATCTTTAATATATAATTTAAATAATAAAGTAATTAGGATTAGATGAGGATAGATTATGAAAAAATAATTTAAGATATATTGTAATAGTTTTTGTAGTTATATTTAAAGAAGTAATAAAGGTAGAAGTAAGACTAATAGATATATTATAATAAGCTTAAAAGAAAAATATTTATAAAAAAGGTAGGATGGCAAAATGAAATACGAATTAACAATATATGAATTAGGTAAGCTATTAAAAAATATAGATAGTAAATACAATATAAGTTTATTATCAAAAATAAAGCTAAGTGGTGGATGGATGACTATGACGGGAGAGATTTCTGTTATAGATGTTCCAACAGAAGCCATTTTATTAAAAGGGAATAATATTATAACTTTAAAGTTAAAAAATAATAACGAAAATGGATCAGAAATAAAAATTACAGGATTAAAAGATTCAAAGTTTGTAATTGATATATCAGCAACAAAATATAAGGAAATAAAGCCTGGAATGTTAAATCTTGATGTTATCAAAGTAAATAATAATCAGTGTAAATTAAGAATAGATGAAGATATGATTTTTACTATAGATACAAGTGTTGATAAAGTTATTAAATGTTTATAATATAAGAATTTAATGTAATAAAAAACATCTCTATTTTAAAATAGAGATGTTTTTTATAACTAGTTATTTTGGTAACCTGTAGGGGAATCGAACCCCTGATTTCACCGTGAGAGGGTGACGTCTTAACCTCTTGACCAACAAGTCATAAAGCAAATATATAATTGAATTCTGCATTTTTATAATAACATATTATATAGATTGTTTCAAGAGTATATTAAAATTATATTTAAATTTACAAAAACAAATATGGATATAAAATTAATTGAAGTAAAATATAGGCATTTGTATTAAATTAGAAAACAATGGGGAATAAAAATATAAGATTATTAATATTCCTATATAGTTTTTTACTTGTTTGAGTAAAAAACTTAGAGTATCATTATAAGTATGTAATATTTTTTGAAAAAATACTAATAGAAAGTTTAGGAAGGACAGGATTATGTTTAGGTTAGAAGAATGTGTTGGCTTTATTACAAGTACTGCATCAAAAGAATTATCAGACGAATTTAATAGAAGACTACTTCTTAAGGGAAGCACTAGAGTTCAATGGATAGCATTATATTATATAGGCAATGAGAAAGGGATTTCTCAAAAAGTATTGGCAGATAAGATAAATGTAAAAGAATCAACTATAGTTAGACTTATAGATAGAATGGAGAAAGAGGGAATAGTTAAAAGAGAAAAAGAGGAAACAGATAGAAGAGTAACAAATATTTTTCTTACAGAAAAAGGTGAAAATCTAAAGGAAGAGTTGTTGCCATTAGGAGAAAAGTTTTCCGATGATATTACTAAAGGTATAAAGCAAGAGCATATAGATATCTTTAATAGCGTATTAAGAAAAATGGTTTTAAATATTAATATGAATGTTGACAATATCACTTAAAAGTGGTATTTTTTTATTATAAAATACTTGCTATGCTAATTATTGCATATGCAATTAAAGGGGAGATAGAAATGAAAAAAGATCCAAGACAAATGTTAAATGATTTTATGCAAGGTTTAAATTCTGTAGGTGAAACTAATGGTGAAAATGTTCAAGCATTTATGAATTTATTAGGTGCTACTTATTCAGAAGGAAAATTAACTACAAAAACAAAAGAATTAATAAGCGTTGCAATTGCTGCTTATAATCGTTGTGAATACTGTATAGTATTTCATGTTTATAAAGCATTAGAAGCAGGTGCAAATAGAGAAGAAATAATGGAAGCTGCTATGGTTGCAGTTGCATTTGGTGGTGGTCCAAGTATGGCTTATAGTACAACATTATTAAAAGATTCTATAGATGAATTTGAAAAAGATTTTAAATAAATAGCAATTTAGATAAATAAAACTCTGCATTATAAAATTGCGGGGTTTTATTTATAAAAAGTAATATTAGGGGTGACATTTTATGGATATAAAATTAGAGTCTTTAACAGGCCATGATAAAAGTGCAAAGGTAGGTAAAATAAATGTTAGTATAGGGGATATGGTAGAGATAAATACTGTACTTTTACAAGTGGAAACTGGAAAAGGTAACTCTCCAATTAAGGCAAAAGGAAGTTACAAAATTAAAGAAATAAAAGTAAATGAAGGTGAAGAAGTAAAGATTGGAGATACTCTTATTAAAGTAGAAGTTTTAGAGGAAAATAACTCTAATAAAAATAATTTTAATTATTTTGGAAATATGATAAAGGGAAAAGATGAAAAGATAGAGACAGATTTAATTGTTATAGGAGCTGGACCAGGAGGATATGTATCAGCTATATATGCTGCTAAAAGGGGACTTAAGGTAGTTAGTATAGAAAAAGAAAATTTAGGAGGAACTTGCTTAAATGTAGGGTGTATTCCAACTAAAGCCTTAGTAAAGTCTTCAGAGGTTTATTATAATTTAGTTAATTGTAATGAATTTGGTTTAGAATGTGAAAATCCTAAAGTAAATATGGGAAAAATAATAGATAGAAAAGATAAAATTAAAAATACATTGGTTTCAGGTATAGATTATTTATTAAATAAAAATGAAGTAAAACAAATAAAAGGAGAGGCTTCATTTAAAGATAAAAGAACCATAGAAGTTAAAAGTGGAAGAGACAAATATTCTATAACAGGAAAAAATATAATTATAGCCACAGGATCAAAAATATCAAAAATAAATATAAAAGGAATAGAAGAACCTTTTGTATTAAATAGTACAACAGCTTTAAGTTCTAAGGAAAAGCCAAAATCAATAACTATAATTGGTGGTGGAGTTATTGGGATGGAATTTGCTTTTATGTATTCAAATTTAGGTGTAAAGGTAAATGTAGTTGAATTTGCAGATAGATTACTTACTATGGTTGATTCTGAAATATCAGAAGAAATTAAAAATATAGCAGAGAAAAAGGGTATAACTATATTTAATAGTTCCAAAGTAAGTAGAATTGAAAAAACAGAAAATGGTGAAGCTTTAGTTATATTTAATAAAGGTGAAGAGGAAAAATATATAGTTTCAGAAAAAGTCTTAGTTGCTATAGGAAGAGAGCCTAATATAGAAGGTTTAGAAATTGAAAATGCTAATATTAAGTTAAATGAAAATTTAAGAGGAATTGAGGTTTCTGAAACTTTAGAAACTAATATAGATGGAATATATGCAATTGGTGATGTTAATAATATAATGCAGCTTGCTCATATAGCATCTCATCAAGGAATAGTAGCTGTTGATAATATATTAGGTGAAAACAAAACTGTAGACTATAGTGCAGTTCCAAATGTTATATTTACATATCCAGAAATAGCATCAGTAGGTTTAACGGAAGATCAAGCTAAAAATAATGATATAAAATATAAAACAAGCAAGTTTTATTTCCAAGGAAATGGAAAAGCGTTAACTATGGGAGAAAATGAAGGATTTATAAAATTAGTTAAAGATATTGAGAAAGATAAAATAATAGGAGCATCTATTATAGGGCCTGATGCTTCATCTTTAGTTAGTACATTAACTTTAATAATTAAAAATAATATTAAAGAAGATGGTATAATAGAAACTATTTTTGCTCATCCAACAACAGGAGAAGTTATACATGAAGCTGCTTTAGAATTAGGAATAGGGGGATTACATTGTTAAAAAATATAATAGTTATTTCCAAGAGTACAGATCCTTATTGTAATTTAGCAATGGAGGAATATATTTTTAATAATATTAAGAAAAACGAAGTAATATTTTACTTATGGCAAAATCATAAAACTGTAGTAATTGGAAGAAATCAAAATCCCTATATAGAATGTGATGTTGATTATATTGAAGGAAATGGAGCTAAAATAGCAAGAAGAATGTCTGGCGGAGGAACTGTATATCATGATTTAGGAAATTTGAATTTTACATTTGTAACATCTAAAGAAAATCATAATATAGAAAAGCAAATACTAGTTATAAGAAAAGCTATAGAAAAGTTTGGATTATCTGTAGATAAAAGTGGAAGAAATGATTTAACAATAAATAATAAAAAGTTTTCTGGACATGCTTTTTATGAAGATGATAATAAAATGTTTCACCATGGAACTATTATGATAGATGTAGATAAATTAGAGTTAAATAATATATTAAAACCCTCTAAAATAAAACTTAAATCTAAAGGAATAGATTCAGTAAAAAGTAGAGTTATAAACTTAAAAGAATGTAATAATGATATAACTTTAAATGATGTATTTAAAAACTTAATTGAAAGTTTTAAAGAAGTTTATGGAGAGGTATATTCTATTAGAGAAACTATAGGAAAAGAAGTTAAAGGAAATCTTTTAGAAAAATATAAAAATCATAAATGGGTTTATGGAGAAAGTCCAGAATTTAATGTTAATTTAGAAACTCCAACAGATATAGGGAATATTCAAATACTTATGGATATTAAAGATAATGTAGTTAAAAAAGTAAGGGTATATTCTGATAGTTTAAATCAAATTTCTTTTAGTGATTTAGAGCAATTAATTGTAAAACAAGAGTTTAATAGGGAAAATATTTTAAAGACAGTTTATTACTTTTTAGAGAGTTTTAAATAAAAATAATCTGTACTAATTAATTTAGTACAGATTATTTTTATAATTTAGAAGGCTCCAGAACCGCCTCCACCACCACCTGTAAATCCAGAACCACTAGAGAAGCCTCCAAAGGAAGAACTAGTAGAATTAGGTGAATTATCTATGTTTATATGTGCATCTCCGTTAATATCGTTAACTAATAAACTATAAAATAAGTAATTGTTACAATATAAGTAAGAGAATTCAGGAATTTCACTAGAGTTTCTTTTAATATCCTTAGATAATGAATTTAAAATAACTTTTATATCATCATAGTCAATATCTAAAGCAGTGGCATAAATTAAAGGATCATCTATATTAGTTAAATTCTTATGTTCTAAGTTTTCTTTAGAATTAATTAAATAATTTTTATAAGAAAGCCATTTTAACTTTTCATTATAATATTTATTTCTAAGTATTCTTTTATTACCTATAGTTTTGAAGAATGTATAGGAATCTGCATCTTCAAAAACTTCAGCAATCCATTCATTAAGTTTATTTATAAATTTTTGAGCTTCACTTTGAGATTGAATTCTCTTTTTAATTTTTTGTAATGAAAAGCTACCATTAACTTCATACATTGAAAACCAATCAATAAGAAATACTAAATGATTTTCCTTTGGTAATCCTTTAGAATGAACTCTTGTAAATATTAAGTCTTCTTTTAAATTATTAGATTTATTTTTTCCTGAATAGTATGTAGATTCTGAAATAGTATAATAACCTTTTTTTACTAAATAAAAAAGAGTTGGAGTAAGAATCTCCTTAGAAACAACTTTTTCATTCATTAATAAATCAATAAGAGCTGGGGAAGTACTACTAGGAGGCTCTACATATATTTCATTAGGAATGAAAGTAAATTTACTCCTATATTTCTCTAATTCTTTTTTAAACTTTAGCTTATTAATGAAAAATCCAAAGCCAATTCCACCAAGTCCTAAAGAAATGAAAAGAGCTATAAATGCAATACACTTTCCATTTAAGTCAGTGGATGATTGATATTGACTTTCTACTTCAGTAGGTGCAGTACTATTTATTTCTGGAATATCATTAAGAAATTCTTTTTGAAAGTTTAATTTAATTCCAAGTAATGAAGTTAGGTTTTTAAAGTTTACTGAAACAGATTTATCATTATAAGTAGTCTCGAAATCACCATCTCCAAAAACATCATAATGAAATACTGAAGAATCAAAATTACTATTATTTAATGACAAGTTAAGAGAACCTTCTTTTATAGAAGAAACGTTTTCTACAGTGTAAAAATTCCAGTATAATTGAGATAAATCTGAGTATTTTTTTGCAGCTTTTTCTATTGTGTAATTAAAGAAAAAACTCTTTTTTTCATTTGAGCTAGGGCAGAAAACTTTTATTTGAATAGAATCCCCGTTGTCTATTAGTTTATAAGTATAATCTGCTTCATTATCAGCTTCTGATATAAGTTGTTTGTGTCCGTTTTCATCAATAGAATAAACTTCAGAAATTTTATACCCTAAGGTATTATTTAATTTTAAATTACGAAAAATTCCATTAAAATCTCCGTTGAAGTCATATCCTAGATTCTCGGTAACATTTACATCTCCATTTTGTAAAATCTCAGCTTGAATATTAACATTATCAATATAATATTCTTTTGTTGTAGCTGAAACTACGTTAGGAAATGCAAATATGAAAATAATAGTTAGTATTGAGAATAGTTTTTTCATATTATTTGACCTCCTAAAATTTTGTAGGACAAAACAATTATACCACTATAGAAATTAATTTTACAGTAAGTTTAAGGAAACTATGGCTTTGTTTTATTATAATATAAATAAATACTAAAATGATTACAAAGAATTTTTCCAATCTATAACAAATCCTTCTAATATTTTATGAAGTACTTTACCTATAGTAGAATAAGCTTCATCATTAAGATTAGCAAGAGATATTCTAATTGACCATTCAGGTCCTTGAAATCCGCTACCACTTAGAAGGACTATTGAGGATTCTTCGGCTAATTTATATAAAACATCAACTAGCTTAAAGTTATTTTCTAAATACCTAGAAAAATTATCTCCATAATAATTTGTTGCCCATTCTAATAAATCAAACTCTGTATAGTATGCAGCATCATAAGGATCTTCTGTTAAATCTAACCCTAAACCTTCAAATAATAATTTTTTACGTCTATGACATATATCTATAGTTAAATTTTTATATATGTTTTCTTTGTCTAGTAAAGAGAATGCACAGAAAAAGGCCATTTGTACCTGTTGAGGTGTAGAAAGTCCAGCAGTATGATTTAAAGCCACTTGTCTGCTATCTGCAACTATTCTATCTATAAAAGGTATGGATTCAGGATTTAAATTCATATCACCATATCTTTTATTTAATATAGCTTTTTCTTCATTAGATAAATTTTTTAATAATTTATCAAATACATTATTTTCATGTAATGCAAGTGTACCTAAACGCCAGCCAGTAACTCCAAAATATTTTGAAAGGGAGTAGACTCCAATTGTATTGTATGGTAAGTCAGCCATAAGAGATCTAAAATCATTAACAAAGGTACCATAAACATCATCAGATATAATCATTAAATCTTTATTATAATTCTTAACTATATGAACTAATAGTTCTCTCCCCTCTTTATTTATAGAAACAGAAGGAGGGTTACTAGGGTTTACAAAAAATAATGCTTTAATAGATGAATCTTTTAATTTTTCTAATTCATTTTTAGGATATTGCCAGGTATGAGCATGATCTTTTGTAAGTTCATTTGCTTTAATATATATAACTTCAAGGTTGTAGCGTGGAAGATGAGGTATTTCAAGATAGGGTGTGAAAATTGGTACCATTATAGCTATTTTATCTCTACTTTTTAAAAGATTGTTAGACTTTAAAGTATCAAAGATATAACACATAGCAGCAGTTGCACCTTCTACAGCAAAAATATTAAATTTACCAGTTGGAAGTTTATTATAGCACATTTCTTGAACTAAATAATCATGGACTATTTCTTCTATATGCGTAAGCATTCTATCAGGAAAAGGATAATTGTCGCCAATAATTCCATCTGCAAGTTCATAAACAAAATCATCAGGGTTAAAAGATTTTTTATTAACACCATAATCTATTATGTTATTTAAAAGGGAAATTCCAGGTGCAGAATTGTTTTTAGATATAAATTCTTTAAATCTTTTATATATACCATCTTTTTGTGGCATACCAGCTAAGTCACCATTTTTTATAACTCTTTGACTTTCCTCAACAGCAAATTGTCCAAAAGTAAAAAAACTTTGACGAGGTGTTGAGGCAGTCCAATTAGGATTACCTCTACCTGCATCAAGCAATGTACGGGCACTTTTTTCTTTTTCACCATTAGCAAGATTTATTAATTTGTTTTTAAATTCAAAAGGACTGATTTTTCCATAAATATTTTCAATTTCTTCTCTTTGTAAATTTCTATTTTTCATTTTATCCTCCTATAAATATAAATCTATGATTAAATACATTACTAATAAGTTTATAATATGCAATTTATTAGTGGATATTCCTAAAAAGTATTGAATATAATACTGTAAAGTAAAGGCTATCTTAATAAAAATTTATAATGTATGTTATAAAAATTAATTTATAATAAAGAAAGATTTATATAAAATTAAAAAATCACTACAAAATTAACTTTATTTAAGTTAACCGTGTAGTGATTTTTACTATATGTCTACTAATGTTAATTTTAGTGTTTTACTTATTTCAAGAGATTTCAAATTAATATAAAATTCCTGGCAATTATCATTAGCAGAAAAATTAAAATTATTTTTAGGTGTTTTTTCTTTATCGTTAATATCTATGCACTCTTTTGTTGTTAAGCCAAAATATATATAGTCTTGATTTGCACTATTATTCATATTAAACACCTTTCTAAAATTAATTATTTACACCAATCTATATCAGTATATTGAGCTAGTACTTTAACTTTTAGTAATCTATTATCACATAAATCTTCTTCTGGAATTATAAAAGTAAATTTTCCAATAAAGAAATCTCTGCAACATTCGTTATTTTCAGGTTTTATAAATACTTTTTTTACTTTAAATCCTATTATTTTATCACTTTCTTTATCACAAACTAATATACCAACAGCAACAGTATTTTTAACACAAACGTCTTTTAAAAAGACATTTAAATTTAAAATACGACCAGTACAAGCTATATTTACATTAATATTTTTTCTTTCCTTTATATCACAACATTTAAAAGAAATAGTCTCTACAGAATCAAAGTCACATCCATTTTCATGGGTAGAATGATTAGGGCATTCTGGCATATGACAAGATGAAAAAACTGTTTTTTCTGAAACACAATTATTTTCTTTAATATCTTCATATTTTTCATTTCGTGTTGGCCTTTCAAAGTCACCTTCACATACACTTTCATCTAAATTATTAGGATATTTATTTTTATTACAACTCATTAAAAAATCCTCCTGTTGCTTTACTAAAATTTAAATATAATGCATTGTATGACAAAAATATACTAATTGTTACATATTAAAAGTATATAAATCTACAGATTTCTTTAAGAAGTAAGTAACTATTAAAATTTATTCAATAGATTTTTTGCAAAGTTAGGCACAATTCTAAAATAAAAACATAATATATATTATAAAAAAATTAAAAACTTATTGAAAAGGAGAAAAACTATGTCTACAAAACTTATACAAACAAAAGTTGTAATTGCACAAGGAACTGAAAATATATTTCAACAATATTTAATAGACTTAACAGAAAAAGTGGGAAATCAAACACCGGATGAGATATTTATGATTGAATCTGTAAAAAGTTGGTTTGAACTTAAAGATGCACATGTAACTAGAGAAGGTAGTGTTGTAATCTTTGATGGTTATATTCATAAAAATATTATGTATAAAGTAAAAAAAGAAAAAGGTGAGAAGGGAGAAGATGAAACAGTAATAGGAGAAATGAAGCATATAACTATTAAGAGACCATTTAATGGATTAGTTGAAGTAACTCCTATAGATAAATCTGTTTGTTTTGATCCAGATACAGATTTTGTAGAATTAGTAGAAGCTAAAATATTAGGAGAAGTTGATGATCCAATAGCTAGAAAACATGAAGATGATGAAAAAACAACAAAGATAAATGAAAAAATGGCTATTAGAATGACATTTAAAGTTGTTAGATGGGAACATTTAAAAGTTGAAACAGATGAACATCATCATCCACATCCAGAACCTCATTCATTTTGCGAAGAATAATTTATATTATCTTTAGTAAAAAGAAGGGCTATTCATAGCCCTTCTTTAAAAATTTATATGAATATATAACTTTTAGATAACCTAATTATTATTTTAAAACCAAGTATATTCGCAAAAGTGCATTGATATTTTTAATAGGTATTAATATTAATATTTTCATTTCTAACTATAGTAAGATTAATATTAATTGGTAATTTTAAATAAATTTTTTTATATACAAATAAATTTTCAGATACTTTTATCGGATCTTCAAGATTAATTATTTCTTTATCAGAAGATACCTTAATTAGGGAGCAAATATCTGTTTTTAATAATTTTTTTCCTTTTTCAGCTTTAAGATTTATTAATGATGAAAATGGTAATTTTTTATTGAAAAAGTAAATAGCACCTGAAGATGAGTTGTTAGTATAATTTTCTAGAGAAATATATTGAAAGCTTAAATCAACATATCCATTAACATATGCTATTTCACCTTTACAAGATGATGTTTCTATTTTTACCTCATTATAGCTAGAAATTATTTTAAAGATTGGAGGAGAGTTTTCAAATAAATCTATATAATCTGAGAAAAGAATATTTTCATTACCAAATCCAACTACAACTAATGCTTCTATATTAGAAAAATTAGTTGATTTTTTATTGGATAAATAATTTAAATTGTCTTTAGAATTAAACTTAAACTTTATTTTATAATAAATGGTACCTTTAATTATTTTTTTATTATATTTATCAAAATCTATTATTATGTCTATATTAGGAGTATCAAGAAATTCACAGGTTATTTTAATAGAATTTATATATAGGTCATTAATAAATGATAATTTCTCATATTTAAAGGAGTTTATAAAAGAAACTTTAAAATTTTTAGTTTTATAATCAGTATAACCATTAGATTTCTCCATAATAAGTGTAATTACTTCGTATTCACCATATAAAAATATAGAAGTATTATTAAGTATTTTAGAAAATGATTTTGATACTTTAATATTTGTATCTAATAATTCATATGTATTTTCTAGCATAAATGAAAAGTTTGACTTAAATTCAAACATATTATCATTTAAGTTAATAATATTCAAAATAAGACCCCCAAAATAAAATTCCTTACTTTAAAATATTTAAATATAAAAAAAATATGATATTAAATACATAAATTTTATAATTTAATAAACTGTCCTATTATTAAGGCTTTAGAATTACCACTATGTCCTATCTCATTTGTTTTAGCAATAGGTATATTAGGGTCATCTAATATATCTTTTAATATATCTATAATATTAGGAGAGTAATTTTCTCTTTCCATTTCAGTAAAGGTTCCAAGTAATATACCTTTAACCTCTTTTAATATACCTAGTTGTTTATATTGAGTTAAGAATGTAGTTATTTTAGCTACATCACCACTTAAACTTTCTAAAAATAAAATTTTATTTTTAAAATCTGGCATATATTCTGTTCCAGCAAGTTTAAGCAAACATCTAATATTTCCTCCTATTAAAATACCTTCCATAGAATTTCCTTGTATAAAGTTATACTTAAAGTCTAATAAAGAATTTTCACCTTTAATAAAAGTATTTTTAAAATCTATAAATTGTTTTTCACCATACTCTGAAACTAAATTTCTTAGTTGATAATGATAGGTTTTAATTTGAGATTTTTTATATAAAGAATTTAATAAAACTGATAAATCACTATAACCAAAGAATGGCTTAGAGTTTTCTTTAATTTTATCAAAATCTAAATAATCTAAAACACCATTAGCTAAGTCACCGCCAGATACATCGAAAATTGCTTTTACAGAAGGATTTAAAAACAATTCCATTAAAGAATCAGCCCTTTCTTTATTAGAACCACTAAAAACTGAATATTTTTTATATAAAGTTTTAGCATAAACCATATCTACATTAATAGAGGTTAATTTTTCTTCTAAAGCTTTAATCTTTATTGAAATTTTTTCATCTAGCCCATTAGAACAAGCTATTATACCGACTTTATCTCCTGATTTTAATAATAATTTCATAATTTAAATTGCCCTTTCTCTATATATTTACTTTATATTTATTATTACAAGATTTACTATTTTTATTATATAACAAGATGGATATATAAGGTATAATATAATTATATTATGTATAGTTTAGGAGATAAGCCTATGGATATAAAAAAGAGCTTAAAGGAAAATATGTACTATGGAAAAGCCTTTATAGACAGAATGGATATTGTTTTTGAAGATTTAAGAGCAGATTTTGACTTGTCAACATTATATAAATCAAAGAAGAGAATAGATAAACTAAAAGAAATTAATGTTGATATAACTAAGGATATAGATACTATTGCCAATAAAGCAGTAATAACTAATGGACTAATATCAGGTTCAAGGGGAACTGGGAAATCACATTTAATGTTACTTGCAAGGGATAGTATAAATTCAAGCAAGAAAAGCTTTTGTGTTTATATAAACCTAAAGGAACATAATATTATTGAGAGTATAAATATATCTAAAGAAAGATATTATTTATGGATAATTTTAAAAGAGCTTAAAAAACAATTAGATTCTTTATTTATTAATAATGAAGAAAATAAATTTAATAAAATACTAGATTATTTTGATTTAAGCAAGAAAAGTAAAAAGAATGAATTTGAAAAAAAGTACTTAGAAGTTGAAGGATTAATAAGGGAAGGGGATAGAGAGTTTTTATCTCTAATAAGTAACCTTAAAGTAACAAAAGGTAAAGAAGGAACCTTAAATTCAGAATTTGAAGGTAAAGGAGAAAGAGGACTTTTAGGAGCAAAATTAGCACTAAAAGCATCTAGTAAAGCTTCAAAAGAAACTATAGATAATAAAGAAACATATAGATTAATAGATATAAATACTATAAAAAATTATATAATAGAATTTAAAGAACTTTTAGAAATAGATTCTATAGTATTTTTTTATGATGAATGGAGTTCTGTATCAGAAGAAAATCAAATTGTTTTATCCAAATTAATAAAAGGGTTAAGTATATCACCAATATTTCATTGGATAGCTTATGTTAAATATATGAGTACCCTTGGAGTTCTAGAGCAAACTTCAGATATAACTACTTGTAAGGATTTAGATCTTAAATATATTTATGAAGAAAATAGTGAAATATGTACAATGTACTTTAAAGTGTTAGCTAATAAGAGAATAGAAAATATATTAGGTAAAACACCTTTTAATATTGATTCTTTAGTGACAAAAAGTAATTTAGATGTAATAATTAAAGCATCTATGGGAAATACAAGGGATTTTGGAATAATATTAAATTATTCCTTTGAAAATTATAAAGAGGAGTTTTTAGCTGGAAGGGAATTTGAAAGATTACATTTAACAAGACATATTGCAAAGGCAATAAAAAAGTTAGGTAATGAAAAGGAAAATAATTTAGAAAAAGCAGGTTCTAAATATACAAATAAGTTATGGCTAGAAATACAAAAATATATTTCAAGTACAAATTATACTCATTTTTGTATTGAAAATAGTGTAGAAAACTCTAATTTTCTAAAAGATATAGAGTTTCAAGAGCTTATGTACTACAGGCTTTTACATTTAAGAAAGGTTGATATTAAAGGAAAAGAGTCTGGAAGTTTTAAACTTAACGTATATTCTTGTGATGTTAGTTCTATGTATTTTGAAATTTTTAATGTAAAAAATCAAGATAAGAAAATAGAACTTGTTACAAATCAAGAAATTATAAATAATAAAATAAGAAGATATATTTTTAAAATATCAGATATAATAAACAGGTATAGAGTTGAAGAAGGAAAACAAATAATATGTAAGTGTGGTGGAATAATTACTAAAGATATGACTTATGCATTAGAAAAGGGAATTTGCATTTATTGTGGAAATCCTTTAGGATGTGCATAGTAGAGTTTTGGAAGATAGGAGGAGATAACTGTGGTTACTAAAAAACAACTTAAAGATGATATAATAACTTACGATGTGATAACATACAAAGATGAGGATGGAAAAAAAGTTGAATATGTAGAGGTTACATTAGTTGATAGAATAATAGATGTCTATATGGATATAAGAGAGGTAAATATAGGTCTTATAGCAAATAAAATAATAGAAGATAATTTATATAAAGAGTAAAATGAGACACATAATAGGTTAACCTTATTATGTGTCTCATTTTAATATTATTGTATGTATATGGAGATATTTTCATTAATCTTCAATACTATTTTTTGGATAATAGTTTTTAAAGGCATCTTCATAATCCTCAGGTTTGTTAAAATTTTGAACTTCACTTATATAAGTTCCTTTTTCATCTGAAACTAATTCATGAGTTACAGTTTTATTTTTTTTAGTCAAAATAAAGCACCTCCTTTAAGATTATTTTTACCTTAAAGAAAATTCATATGCAAATTATTAAAAATAAGAGATATTAAAATAGAAAGCATATAAAATATTGAGAGATTAATTTATAAATGTATAATATAAAGGAGCTGTTTAAAGCAGCTCCTTTAAGTTAAATTTTAAATATTACATTTTTTTGTGGAATGTTCTATTTATAACGTCTAATTGTTGTTCTCTAGTTAACTTAATAAAGTTTACAGCATATCCTGAAACTCTTATAGTTAATTGAGGATATAATTCAGGACGTTCCATAGCATCTAAAAGAGTTTCTCTATCAAATACATTTACGTTTAGGTGATGAGCACCTTGACCAAAGTATCCATCCATAAGAGCACTTAGGTTAGTAATTCTTTCTTCATCACTCTTACCTAAAGCATCTGGAATAATAGAGAATGTATTTGAAATACCATCTTGTGATTCTTCATATGGTAACTTAGCAACTGAGTTTAATGATGCAAGTGAACCACTGTTATCTCTTCCATGCATTGGATTAGCTCCTGGAGCAAATGGTTCTCCAGCTTTTCTTCCATCAGGAGTAGTTCCTGTCTTTTTACCATAAACAACATTTGATGTTATTGTTAATACTGATTGAGTGTGATATGCATTTCTATAAGTTTTGTTCTTTCTGATTTTCTTCATCATATTTTCAACTAAGAATACAGCTATATCATCAACTCTATCGTCATCATTTCCGTATTTAGGATAATCTCCTTCAACTTCAAAGTCAATAGCAATTCCTTCTTCATTTCTTATTGGCTTAACTTTAGCATATTTAATTGCTGAAAGTGAGTCTGCACATACAGAAAGTCCAGCTATACCACAAGCCATTGTTCTAAATACATCTCTATCATGTAAAGCCATTTGTAAGCTTTCATATGAATATTTATCATGCATATAGTGAATAACGTTTAATGTGTTTACATAAAGGTTAGCTAACCAATCTGTCATTACATCAAATTTTTCCATAACTTCATCATAATTTAGGTATTCACTATTTATACCTTCCATCTTAGGTCCTACTTGAACACCTGATTTTTCATCTTTACCACCGTTAATAGTGTAAAGTAATGTTTTAGCTAAGTTAACTCTAGCTCCGAAGAATTGCATTTGCTTACCAACTCTCATTGCAGATACACAACAAGCTATAGCATAGTCATCTCCCCAGTAAGGCTTCATTAAATCATCATTTTCATATTGAACTGAGCTTGTATCAATTGAAACCTTAGAACAGAAGTCTTTAAATCCTTTAGGTAATTTATTTGACCATAAAACTGTTAAATTAGGTTCTGGTGAAGGTCCTAAAGTATAAAGAGTATTTAGTATTCTAAATGAGTTTTTAGTAACTAAAGCTCTACCATCTAATCCCATACCACCAATTGATTCAGTTACCCAAGTTGGATCACCTGAGAATAAATCGTTATATTCTGGAGTTCTTAAGAATTTAACAAGTCTTAATTTCATTACAAAATGATCAACTAATTCTTGAGCTTCTTGTTCAGTTATAATACCAGCTTTTAAATCTCTTTCAATGAATATATCTAGGAATGTTGAAGTTCTACCAAGAGACATTGCAGCACCATTTTGTTGCTTTATTGATCCAAGGTATGCAAAGTATAGCCATTGTACAGCTTCTTTAGCATTAGTTGCAGGATTTGATATATCAAGTCCATAAGTAGCAGCTAGTCCCTTTAATTCTTTTAAAGCAAGAATTTGATCAGAGATTTCTTCTCTTAATCTTATAATGTCTTCATCTATGCAGTTTACTTCTAAACTTTTCTTTTGATCCATTTTATCTTCTATTAATCTATCTACACCATATAGAGCAACTCTTCTATAGTCACCTATAATTCTTCCTCTACCATAAGCATCTGGAAGACCAGTAACAATACCATATTTTCTAGCAATCTTCATTTCATCAGTGTAAGCATCAAATACACCTTGATTGTGAGTTTTTCTATATTTAGAGAAGATTGTAGAGATAGATGGGTCAACTTCAAATCCATATGATTTAGCAGCATTTTCTGCCATTCTAATTCCACCTTGAGGCATAACAGCTCTCTTAAGTGGTGCATCAGTTTGAACTCCAACTATTTTTTCTAAAGCTTTATCTATATATCCTGGAGCATATTCGTTAATTCCTGATACAGTTTTTGTATCAACATCTAAAACGCCACCATTTTCTCTTTCTTGTTTAAATAATTCACTTACTTCGCTCCATAGCTTAGTAGTTGCATCAGTGGCACCTTCTAAGAAACTAGAATCTCCTTCATATGGAGTATAGTTGTTTTGTATAAAATCTCTTACGTCAATATTTTTTGTCCAATTACCTGTGTTAAAGTTAGTCCATTCTTTTCTCATCACATCAACCTCTTAAAAAATTTTTTAATTAAATCCATTATTAATTAATAATGGTTATCATGTTAAAAATATAACATTATCCGTTAAATAATGCAATAGGAATTTTAAAAAAATGGTAAAATTAATAAATTGTTTTTAAATTTTATATTTTAAAAGAAATGAAGTATACTAATATTATTAATTGAGAATGGAAAGGTAAAGTTATGAGAGTAATGACTTTTAATTTAAGAACTGATTTTATTTTGGATATAAATAATAGATGGAAACATCGATCTGATATTGTTTATGAAGTTATAAAAAGATATAATTGCGATATAATAGGGGTCCAAGAGTTAACAGAAAAAATGCTTAATGATATAAAAGAAAATATAAATAATTATAATATTGTTGGAAAAGCAAGATCACAAAAGTTATTTATAGAAAGAAATGATATTTTAGTTTCTAAAAAACATAAAATTATAGAGCATGATACTTTTTGGTTATCTAATAATCCTAATAAGCAGGGTAGTTCTGTATGGTATTCTATGTATCCAAGGATATGTACTACAGCAGTTATAGAATTGGAAAATAATAAAATTATAAGAGTATATAATACTCATTTAGATTGTTTATTACCTAAGGCAAGAGAATATGGTTTGAAGAAAATAGGAGAATATATAGAAAAACAATATAAAAAAGATAAATTGCCTATAATTTTAATGGGAGATTTTAATGCAAACCCAAATAGTAAGTTAATTAGGAATTTTTCAAATGGTAATTATAGTACAAATAAGTTTATAGCAGTTCAAGAATTTAAAAAAGATATTTATGGAATATCAACAATGAGCAAATTTAGAGGAAATAAGAAAGGATATCATATAGATTATATATTTATATCAGAAGAATTCAAAATAATAGATACAAATATAATAGATTATAATAAAAATGGGAAATATCCATCGGATCATTATCCTGTTATAGCTGATTTAGAGGTTTAACTTAAGCTAAACCTCTAAATTTTTATAAGTTAGAATCTACTTTCAAATATATTAGAAATAGGTCCTAAGATACTACCTTCATCTTTAGATGAGGTTCCAGTTACAGGAGCAGCAGCAAATACTCTAGAGGCTAATCTGCTAAATGGTAAGCTTTGAACCCATACCTCACCAGGACCTGTTAAAGTGGCAAAGAAAAGCCCCTCACCACCAAAAAGTGTATTTTTAACTCCACCAACAAATTGTATATCGTAATTAACATCTTTTGTCATTGCAACGAGACAACCAGTATCAATTTTTAACATTTGACCAGGTAATAAAGTTTTCTTTACTATAGTTCCACCGGCATGTATAAATGCAAGTCCATCTCCTTCAAGCTTTTGTAATATGAAACCCTCTCCACCAAAGAATCCAGTACTTAATTTTCTTTTAAAATCAATTCCAATACTAACACCTTTAGCAGCACAAAGAAAAGCATCCTTTTGACAAATTACTTTACCTCCATATTTAGATAAATCAACTGGAATTATTTTTCCTGGATAAGGAGAAGCAAAAGCAACTTTTTCTTTAGAAGATCCTAAATTAGTAAAAGCAGTTAAGAATAAACTTTCGCCAGTAATAACTCTTTTAGCAGCAGAACCAAGCTTCCCAAAGAATCCACCATTATTATTTTTATTACTTCCATCTCCGAAGATAGTTTCCATAGATATGTTATTATCCATCATCATCATTGCGCCAGCTTCAGCAATAACAGTTTCTCTAGGGTCAAGTTCAATTTCAACAAATTGCATATCATCGCCATAAAGTTTAAAGTCTATTTCGTGTGAATTCATTTTAATCACTCCTTTTTATTAACAGTATATATTTTAATTTTATAATAATAAAGCAATAATGATAATATTTTAAAGTTAAATTTATTAAATATATTTTTTAGATTTAAATATTAATAAAAATAATAGGAAATTTAAGTATAAGTAGGTTAAATAAGAAAAAATGAGTATCATTATCATTTAATACCTAAATATGGAGTTATTCGAAATTGAAAGTTAATATCAATTAATGTATGATAAATTAAGATGCAAGAGAGGGGGAGTATTATGCTAACCGAAGTATTAAGTGTTTATTTTAATGATGGAATTTTTTCTAGTAGATATGTTTCTGAAAAATTAGGTATTACTGAAGAAATTGCTGAAGAATATAAAATGCAATTAATAAGAATGGGATATATACAAAAGCAAGAAGAGTGTACTATGGAATCCTGTAAAAGTTGTAGTTGCGGATGTTCGGGAAAAAAATTAAATGGAGTAATAAACTGGGATATAACTGAAAAGGGATATAAAGTTATTAATAATATTAAAAAAAGGGGAGTTTGTTAATGAATACTTTAGACAATATAGGTATAGGGGTAGAAGTTAAGGTTAAAGGATTAGAAAAAGAAAGTTTAGTAAGAAGAAGACTTCTTGATATGGGAATTACTCCAGGTGTAACAGTTAAAGTTACAGGAAAGGCTCCAATGGGAGATCCAATAGAAATTTTAATTAGGGGATATAAATTAACTTTAAGGAAAAACGAGGCTAAAGCGGTAATTATTGAGTGATGATTAAGGAGGGAGAATATGCTTCCAATAAATTTAGTAAAAGAGGGAGAAATAGTAGAAATTCAAAAGTTAGCACTAAAAGAAGATTTTGCTAAGAGAATGATGGAGATTGGGCTAGTGGCTGGAAATAAAATAACTGTAGTAAAAAATGACGGTAGATGTATTATTATATCTATTGGAGAAAGCAGATTTGCTTTAGATATGACATTAGCGAGAAAAATTATGATAAAAGAATAGTTTATTGATAATGATAATTAATTTAATTAGGGGGATAAAATGAAGACTATTGCATTAGCAGGAAATCCAAACTGTGGTAAAACAAGTATATTTAATATTTTAACTAAAACCAGGCAACATGTAGGTAACTGGCCAGGAGTAACAGTAGAGAAAAAAGAAGGAACTTTAAAATATAAGAAAAATGAATATAAAGTAGTAGATTTGCCAGGAACCTATAGCTTAGGAGCATATTCAGAAGATGAAGTAATTGCTAGAAACTACATAATTAATGATAAACCAGATGTTGTTATAAATGTTGTAGATGCTACGAATTTAGAAAGAAACTTATATTTAACACTACAGCTTTTAGAAATGGGAGCAAATGTGGTACTAGCCTTAAATATGATGGATGAAGCAAAAAATAAAGATATATATATAGATGCTAAAAAGTTATCTAAAGAACTTGGAATAAAAGTTATTCCAACTATAGCTTTAAAAAATGAAGGTATAGAGGAATTAATTGAAGCATCTATAAGTGAGAATTCAAAAAGTAGGGCTAAAGACTTAAATTATGGAGAAGACCTTGAAAAATATATAGAAGTTTTAGAAAATGTATTAAAAAATAATAAAACAAAACTTAATTATCCTGAAAGATGGTTAGCTATAAAACTTCTAGAAAATGATAATTATATAAATAAACTAATTAAAGATGAAAATATAAATGGATTTTCAAAGGTTATAGATGAAAGTGCAGCAACTATTGAGGATGAAATTGGATTTGAGGCAGAAATAGCAATAGTAGATAAAAGATATGAGAGAATTTCTGAAATAGTTAGTAAAACTATAGTTAAAAAGAGTGAAAATAAAGTAACATTAACTGATAAGATTGACAAGATAATAACAAATAAATTTTTAGGGTTGCCTATTTTTGCTATAGTTATGCTAATCTTATACCAAATTACTTTTACAGTAGGTGCAGGAATTCAAGACTGGACAGATGTCATGATAGGATCACTAGGTGAAAGTGCAGTAGGGTTATTAGAATCAGTAGGAGCTCCAGAACTTTTACTTAGCTTTGTTAAAGATGCTCTTTTTGGTGGAGTAGCGGCAGTATTAGCATTTCTACCATTAATAATGGTGATGTATTTCTTAATAGGAATACTTGAAGATAGCGGATATATGGCAAGAGCAGCTTATGTTATGGACAGAGTTATGAGATCTATAGGATTACACGGTAAGACATTTGTATCAATGCTTGTAAGTATTGGTTGTAACGTACCTGGAATTATGGCAACAAGAACTCTTGAAAATAAGAAAGATAGGATGGTAGCCATACTTATAAATCCATTTATATCATGTGGAGCTAGACTTCCAATATATGCAGTATTTATATCAGCATTTTTTGAAAGTAATCAAGCACTAATATTATTTGCATTATATGTAACAGGTTTAATAGTAGCATTAATTGCAGGAAAGATATTTAGTAAAACAATATTTAAGGGAGAGCCTTCATATTTCGTTATGGAACTACCAAGTTATAAGATTCCATCAATTAAAAATATATCAATGTTAATGTGGGACAAGGCAGGAGCATTTATAAAAAGAGCTGGTGTTGTAATATTACCAGTAATGGTTATTCTTTGGGCATTATCTACATTCCCATTAGGAGCAGAACAATATAGTGAAGAAACATTATTAGGTATGATAGGTGGAGTTATAGCACCTATATTTAAGTATGCAGGTTTTGGAACATGGCAAGCATCAGTTTCACTAATAACAGGAATACTTGCAAAAGAAACAGTTGTTGGTACAATGGGATTAATATATTCAGGAATAGAAGAAGGCCCAATGTTAATAAGTGCCGTACAAACAGTATTTACACCTCTTAGTGCTATGGCGTTTATGGTAATGTCACTATTATATACTCCTTGTTTAGTTGCTTTAGGAGCAATAAAAAGAGAAACCAATTCATGGAAGTGGACTTTATTTACAGCAATTTATACATTCTTAGTAGGTTTAGTAGCAGCCACTTTAGTTTATCAAGTTGGCAGTTTATTAGGATTTCAATAATATAAAGTAAAGCTATATCAATGTTATATTGATATAGCTTTACTTTTATTTAGAGTGAAATAGAATTTTGTAATATCTTTATATATTTAGATTAAAATGTTACAATATTTTTGTGGTATATTACTTCTATAATGAAGGAATAGAATTTGATTATTTTAAAAACAATATTCATGAAATAAAAAACTAACATCTAAAGAAGTTAAAAATTATTAGAAGAAAATAATATAGAAACAACAAATTATAGAAACCTTTAGGAGGCAAATAATATGGATGAAAAGTTAATGGAAGTATCATTTGGATTAATAGCCAATGCAGGTGAGGCAAAAGCTTTAGCTTTTGATGCAATAAGTAAATCAAAAGAAGGAAATTTTGAAGAAGCTAAAACTTTAATTGAAAAATCAAAGAAAGAGATGCATAAAGCACATGCATTTCAAACTGAACTTATAACCAAAGAGGCCTCTGGTGAAAATGTTGTAGTAAATGTTTTATTAGTTCATGCGCAAGATCATTTAATGAATTCCATGAACTATCAACAATTAGCTGAAGAATTTATAACATTATATGAGAGAATTGATAAAATTGAAAAAAGCATATAATATCTAAAAATAAAGAGTGTTTTATCAAAAATATGGTTTACTAATTATTTTTGAGATACTCTAAAAAATAGCACCTAGTAAGAATACTTAATTTTACTAGGTGCTATTATTATATATAATTATATTATCTTTTTTATGAAGTGTAATCTTTATTTTTATAGTAATATTTAAATATTACATTTTACTTTAAATGGAATGAAAAGTAATTTAATTCAATAAAGTACAATTAAATGGATAATATTGTTTTAAATGGTTTGCATATGGGAATTGCAGTTAAATGGAGTAAATTACTTAAAAGTATAGTTAAAATTAAGTAATAAATGGAAAGCCAATTTTACTAAAAGCCTTTTCAATAGTACAATGGCAATTAATTGGCAATGAAAAGGATTTAGGGAGGTAATTACAAATGAAAATTAATGTGTCACTAAGACAGGAGGTATATAGAGATGATGCAATAAATTTAGTTAAGTGGTTAAGAGATAAAGAGGTTACAAAGTATTTAAATGAAGATAAATATGCTAGTGAAAATATTGAAAATCTGCTTAATACAATAAATATTCCAATACTCACTCACTTATTTAATAATAATGGAAAATTTCAAATTATTAATAATAATAAAGAAGCTATTGGTTTTGTTAGATTGGTACCAAAAGGAAATAATGCAGAAATAGTAATAGCTATTGGAGAAAAGGAGTTATGGGGAAAAGGATATGGAAAAGCTGCAATTATAGAAAGTTTAAAGCAAGCATTTTTTGATTGGAGAGTAGATGAGGTTATTGCCAAAATTAGAACTAAAAATATTAGATCAAGAAGAGCCTTTGAAAGTATAGGATTTAAAGAAAATAAAATTTTACAAAATGAAATAATTTATACAATGAGTATATATGAGTTTTTAAAACTTGCAGCTTAAAAAAATTTCCTTTATTGCAATTAAATATTTAATACTGTATAATTGAAGTAATTAAATATTGTCAATTATAGGTTCTTAGATAATTTTATCTAAAGATTAAAAGGGAAAGTGGTGAAAATCTACTGCAGCCCCCGCTACTGTAAAAGCTGACGAATCTCTAAATGGATCCACTGACATTATGTTGGGAAGGAAGAGAAGAGGATGAAGCTTAAGTCAGGAGACCTGCCTATAGTTATGTGCTATCCTTCGGAGGGAAGATAATTAGCAAATGAGCAAAGTTATGTTAAACACGCCTTTAGATTGTTTAAGACTTAAAATCTAATGGTTTATTAAGTTTGTCTTTTGTTAGAATGATTGGTGTCCTAGAAGTTATAGGATGCCTTTTTTATTTTAAATTTCAAATTTTAACGATTAATAAAGGAAGGAATTTTTTATTTTATGAAAAAAGCAATATTAGTAGTAAGCTTTGGTACGAGTTATTTAGATGTGTTAAAAAAATCTATCGAGAAGGCAGAAAATCAAATAGCAGAACAGTTTAAAGAGTATAAGGTTTTTAGAGCATTTACAGCTCATATAATTATAAAAAAATTAAAAGAGAAAAACGGAATATTTATTGATACACCAGAAGAGGCTTTAGACAAGCTATATAAAGATGGCTTTGAAGAAGTTATAATGCAACCTTTACATATCATTCCAGGAGAAGAGTTTCAATACATAAAAAATGTACAAAAAATGTATCAGGATAAATTTAAGTCTTTAAGACTTGGAAGACCGATATTTTACTATCAAGGGATAGAAGATTTACCACAGGATTATTCAATTTTTATAGAAACTATAGAAGACCTATTAAAGGACAAAGAAGGGGTAGTTATGATGGGACATGGAACAGCACATTTTTCAAATGCTGTTTATGGATGTCTGCAAGCTGTACTTCAAGACCATGGATATGAAAATGTCTTTGTAGGAACTGTAGAAGGATATCCAACTTTTGATGTAGTTTTAAAAAGAATAAAAAGAAAAAATATTAAAGAAGTTACATTATTGCCTCTTATGGTTGTAGCAGGAGATCATGCTATAAATGATATGGCATCAGATGAAAAGGATTCTTGGAAATCAATGTTAGAAGCTGAAGGTATAAAGGTAAATATTTATATGCATGGACTAGGAGAAATAGATGCTTTTAATCAGTTATATATAAATAGAATTGAGGATATTATAGAAAATAGATATATAGATGCTGGGGAAACTAAGAAGGGTAGAAAAAATGAAAACAATAATAATTTCATCTAATTGTAGTGGTGGCGGAAAAACTACTTTTACATTAGGGTTAATGAAGGCTTTAAAAAATAGAAATTATAAGGTTCAAGGTTTTAAATCTGGTCCAGATTATATAGATACAGGTTTTCATACAGAGATAACAGGACAAAACTCTAGAAATTTAGATTTACATCTTATGGGAGAAGATGGTGTTAAAGCAAGCTTTTCAAGGGGAAATGGAGATGTAGCAATAATAGAAGGAGCTATGGGGCTTTATGATGGAATTGGAATAACGGAAGAGTGCTCAACTTATAGTATATCAAAGACCTTAAATAATGCTCCAATATTATTAGTAATAAGTCCAAAAGCTCAAAGTACCACTTTATGTGCAGAAATTAATGGAATTAAAGATTTTAGGAATGCAAATATTATAGGAGTTGTTTTAAACTCTATATCAGAAAGCTATTATAATTTATTAAAGAAAAATATAGAAGTAAATTGTAATTTAAAGGTTTTTGGATATATTCCAAAGGAAGAGTCTATTAAACTATCTAGTAGACATTTAGGTTTAGTTCAGAGTATTGAAGTAGATAATTTAAAAGATAAAATTCAAATATGCGCAGACTTAATAGAAAAAAATATAAATTTAGATGAATTAATTAAGGAATTTAAATATATAGAAAAATATGAAGATAAATTTCATATTGGAAATAAAAATTTAAAAATAGCAGTAGCTTATGATGAAGCATTTAGATTTTATTATAAAGAAAATTTAGAGCTTTTAGAAGAGGCAGGAGAAGTTATTTATTTTAGTCCTTTAAAAGATTCTAAACTACCAGAAAATATAGATTTTCTTTATTTAGGTGGAGGTTATCCAGAAGTATTTAAGGAAGAGTTAAGTAAAAATAAATCTATGCTAAATAGTATAAAAAATGCATTAGAAAGCGGAGTTAAATGCTATGGAGAATGTGGTGGACTTATGTATTTAACTGAAAAGATTGATAATGTGCCTATGGTTGGATTTTTTAGTGGAGAAAGTTGTATGACATCTAGGTTAAATAGATTTGGATATGCAAGTATAGAAGTTAATGGCATTAAAATAAATTGTCATGAATTTCATAAATCAAAAGTAGATTTAAATGAGAAAACAATATATAAGGTTTATAAGAATATGTATACAGGTGAGAAAAAAACATGGGAATGTGGTTATGAAAAAAACAACACATTAGCAGGTTATCCTCATATTCATTTCTTTTCTAATATGGAGTTTTTAAGATGTTTATTAGATAAATAAGGCGGTGAAAACATGAGTTATATAAAAAATCCTATGGAAATTGAAGAAACTAGCTTTGAAATTATAGGTGATGAAATGGGAAACCATGATTTTACGGAAGATGAATTAAAGGTAGTTAAAAGAGTAATTCATACAACAGCAGATTTTGAATATATGGAGTTAATAGAAATAAGTAAAGATGCTATAAATGTAGGCAAGGAAATATTAAAAAATAATCCTATAATATATACAGATACTAATATGGCTCTTTCAGGAATAAACAAAAAAGCTTTAGAAAAACTAAATGGAAAAGTAATATGTTATGTGAATTTAGAAGAAGTTCATAAAGAGGCAAAGGAAAAGGGCATAACAAGATCAATGGCAGCTGTAGAAAAAGCTTCAGCTGATAGTGTAGATATATTTGTATTTGGGAATGCACCTACTGCATTGTTTAAATTAAAGGAATTAATAAAGGAAAAAAAGGCAAATCCAAAGCTTATAATAGCAGTACCAGTTGGGTTTGTAGGAGCTAGTGAAAGTAAAGAAAACTTAGAGGAGCTTAATATTCCATATATAACAGTTAAAGGTAGAAAAGGCGGAAGTACAGTAGCAGCTTCTATTATAAATGCTCTTATGTATATGGTAGTTGAAAGGTAGTGATTAAATGACTGACCTTTATATAGAAAGTGGCTTTAAAAAATTAAGGTGTGGCTATACAACAGGTTCTTGTGCAGCAGCTGCATCTAAAGCTGCCACCTTTATGCTATATAATAATGAAACTTTAGAAAGTATAGAAATTGATACACCTAAAGGAATAACACTTAATATAAGAATAAATTCTATAAAAAGAGAGAATAATTCTGTAATAGTATCTGTTATAAAAGATGCTGGAGATGATTGTGACATTACTAATGGAATAGAAATTTTTGCAAAGGCAGAAAAACTAGATAAGGGATTTAAGCTTTTAGCAGCAGAAGGAATAGGTATAGTAACTAAAGACGGACTATTTGTAAAAAAAGGTGAAGCAGCTATAAATCCAGTTCCAAGGGCGGAAATAGAAAGAGAAGTAACATCTGTAGTTCCAGATAATGCTGGAGTTAAAATAACTATTTCTATACCAGAAGGAGTTGAAATTGCAAAAAAGACTTTTAACCCTAGGTTAGGAATTGAAGGCGGAATTTCTATTTTAGGAACTAGAGGAATAGTTTATCCAATGTCTGAAGAAGCTTTAAAGGATTCAATTAAGCTTGAAATAAATCAAAAAGCTATTAATAGGGAAAGGTTAGTTTTAACCTTTGGAAATATAGGAGAAAAATGTTCATTAGAACAAGGCTTTAAAGAGGAGGAAATAGTTATAATATCTAATTTTGTAGGCTTTGCTCTTGAATGTTGTGCAAATGTAAAGATTAAAGAAGTTATTCTAGTTGGGCATATAGGAAAGATAAGTAAGATAGCTTATGGTTGTTTTAATACTCATAGTAGAGTTTGTGATGTAAGGCTTGAAGTATTAGCTTTAGAGCTTACATTACTAGGAGTAGATAAAGCTTTAGTAGAAGAGGTACTAAAGCAAAAAACAAGTGAAGGTGCAGTTAAATTTTTAGGGGAAGGCTATGAGGCATTGTATAAAAATATAGGAGAAAAAATTAAAGCTAGAGCAGAACTTTATACTTATGGAGAAATGAAAGTAAAGCCTTTAATATATTATGGATTTTCAGATTATCATATTTTGTATAATTCTTTAGAGGAGTAAAGAGATGATTTATATAGTAGGATTAGGACCAGGAAATATAGAATATATCATGCCTAAAGCAGTAACTATTTTGAAAAAAAGTAAAATTATATTGGGATTTTCAAGGGCAATAGATTCTTTAGATTTTATAGAAAATAAGAAGAGAAAAGTAAAGACTTTAAGAGAAATAATAGATTTTATAAAGGAAAGCAAAGAAGAGGATATTTCAGTTGTAGCTTCAGGGGATCCAACCTTTTATGGAATAAGTGATTATATAGGAAAAAACTATAAAGGTGATTTAAAAGTTATTCCGGG
This sequence comes from Clostridium septicum, assembly GCF_003606265.1. Taxonomy (NCBI): domain Bacteria; kingdom Bacillati; phylum Bacillota; class Clostridia; order Eubacteriales; family Clostridiaceae; genus Clostridium; species Clostridium septicum. The sequence goes on along the minus strand of NZ_CP023671.1, from coordinate 325,710 downwards.
TTTAAGTTCATTTCAGTATTTAACTTGCAAAGTTAATAAAAGCTGGAGTAATGCCTATACTGGAAGTTTACATGGAAGAGAAGATGATTTTATAAAAAAGGTAAAAGAAAATTCAGTATCCATTTGGCTAACAGATAATAAAAATACACCAAATAGTTTATGTAAAAGTCTTATAGAAAATAATGTAAGTTCAAAAGTTATAGTTGGTGAAAATCTATCTTATGAAGATGAGAGAATATTTTATGATACTCCTAATAACCTATTAGAAAAAGAATTTAGCAATTTATCAATAGTTATTGTAGAGCAATTATAAAAGTAGGGAAAGGAGAAAAATATGATTTTAATTAAGGATGAAGAATTTATTAGAGGAAATTGTCCTATGACCAAGGAAGATATTAGAGCTTTAAGTATTTGGAAAATGGATTTAAATGAAGATTCTAAAGTTTTAGACATAGGTTCTGGTACAGGAAGTATAACTATTCAAGCATCTAAAATTGCATTTAAAGGACAAGTTTATGCAATAGAAAAAGCTTTAGATGCTATAGAAGTAACAAAAAAGAATATAGAAAAATTCAAAGGTGAAAATATAAAATTATTTGAAGGTGAAGCAGTAGACATTTTGGATAATTTTAAAAAAGAAAATTTAAATTTTAATTCTATATTTATAGGTGGAAGTTCAGGAAGCTTAGAAAAAATAATTTTAGGTAGTAACGAATTAATTAAAAATAATGGAACAATAGTTATGAATTTTATAACTTTAGATAATGCTTATAAGGCAATAGATTTAATGAAAACTTTAAATTACAAAGTAGATATATCTATGGTTAATATAAGTAAAAATAAAGGGGATAGCTATATGATGATAGCTAATAATCCAATTTACATAGTTAAATGCACAAGGAGAGAAAAATAATTATGGCAGTATTATATGGAATAGGTGTAGGTCCAGGAGATAAAGAATTAATAACTATTAAAGGTGTAAGAGCTATAGAAAATTCGGAAGTAATAGTAGCTCCAAGTGCCATAGATGATGGAGAAAGTATAGCTTTAGAAACAGTAAAAGATTATATAAAAGAAGGATCAGAAGTAATAGTTAAACATTTTCCAATGGGAACTAAAGATAGAGTTTCGAAGGCAAAGGAAGCTTATGATTTAATAGAAGGAAAATTAAAAGAAGGAAAAAATGTTTCATTTTTAACTATAGGAGATCCTTATGTATATAGTACATATATTCATTTATTAAAGCATATTGAGGAAAGAGGTTTTGAAGTTAAAACAATTCCTGGAGTTACTTCATTTTGTGCAGCAGCTAGTATAGTTGATAGAACTTTAGTTGTAGGAAATAATCCTCTTATGATTTTACCAGCAACAAGAGTTAAGGATATTAAAGATGAAAAATATGTTGTTATTATGAAAGTCTATAAACATGAGGAAGAAGTACTTAATGTTTTAGAGGAAAAAGGCTTTAATTATGTATACGTTAGCAAAGCTGGAAGAGAAGGCCAAAGAATATTAGAAAATAAAGAAGAAATAATAAACTCTAGAGAATATATGTCTTTAATATTAGCAAGTAAAGAGTAGGTGAATAATATGGTTTATTTTATTGGAGCAGGACCTGGAGATGTTGATTTAATAACTGTAAAGGGAAGAGATATATTAAGTAAGGCAGATATAGTTATATATGCAGGTTCGTTAGTGAGTAGTGAACATTTAGAGTTTTGTAAAAAAGGTGTAGAAACTTTTAACTCTGCCAAAATGACTTTAGATGATGTAATTAAAGTAATAAAAGAAAATAAAGATAAGTTAATAGTTAGGCTTCATACAGGAGATCCTTCAATTTATGGAGCAATAAAGGAACAAATGGATGAACTTTCTAAATTAAATATAGATTATAAGGTTGTACCAGGAGTTAGTTCATTTACAGCAGCAGCATCTGCTATTAATAGGGAATTTACACTTCCATCAATAACTCAAACAGTAATTTTAACTAGAGTAGAAGGAAGAACTCCAGTACCAGAAACAGAAGATTTAGAGAAATTAGCTTCTATTGGAGCATCTATGGCAATATTTTTATCAATATCAATGATAGATAAAGTTGTAGAAAAATTAAGAAAGGGTTATGGGAGAAATGTGCCTATAGCAGTTGTAGAAAGAGCAACTTGGAATGATGAAAGAGCTATTATTGGAACTTTAGATGATATAGCGGAAAAGGTTAAAGAAGCTGGTATTAAAAAGTGTGCTCAGATATTAGTTGGAGATTTTATAAACTGTGAATATGAAAAAAGTCTTTTATATGATAAGAGATTTACTCATATGTATAGAGAGGCTGAAAAGTAATTATGATAGGTGTAATAAGTGTTACGGAAAAGGGAGATATACTAGCTGAAAAACTTAGAGGAAATTTAGATATAGAAATATATAAAAAATCTGAAATAGGAGATTTTTCATTAGATAAAATAACTAACATATCTTTTGAAAAGTATAATTCTATAATTTTTATAAGTTCAACAGGCATAGCAGTTAGAGCTATAGCTAAGTATTTAAAGGGAAAAGATAAAGATCCTGCAGTTGTAGTTGTTGATGTATGTAATGAATTTTCAATAAGCTTAGTGTCAGGACATTTAGGTGGAGCTAATAATTTAGCTAGAAAAGTATCAAAGATATTAAATAACACTTTAGTTATAACTACAGCAACAGATAATTTAGATCTTTTAGCACCAGATACAATAGCTATAGATAATAACCTTGTAATAAAGGATTTAAAAATGGCTAAAATTATTGCAAGTAAACTTGTAAATAATGAAGGTGTTTATTTTAAGGATGATAAAAAAGAAATAGCTTGTCCAAAAGGTTATACAGAAGTAGAAACTTTAAAAGAAAACACTCTATGGATTACTAATAAATATGAAGAACATAAGAAAGTATTGAAGCTTATAAGAAAGGACATAGTTTTAGGAATAGGCTGTAGAAAAAATACAGATGAAAAAAAGCTATATGATTTTGTATCAATTGTATTAAAAGAAAATAATCTGTCTTTAGATTCAATAAGGTATATAGCTTCAATAGATGTTAAGAAAAGTGAAAAAGCTATTTTAAATTTAGGTAATACTTTAAAATCAGAAATGAGATTTTTTACTAAAGAAGAAATAGCTATAGTTGAAGACCATTATGAAGGAAGTGACTTTGTAAAAGGTGCAGTAGGAGTTAAATCTGTATGTGAACCTGTTGTAGAACTTTTAAAAGCTGAAATAATAGTTAGTAAAATAAAAAATAATGGAATGACATTAGCTATTGGAATTTTATAATTTGAAGGAGAAAAAAATATGGGGAAATTATATGTTATAGGCATAGGGCCAGGTGGTCTAGATCATATTACGATGAAGGCACTAAAAGCAATAGAAGAAAGTAATATTATAGTTGGTTATACAAAATATGTATCAATGATTAAGCCTCTTATAGGGGAAAAAGAAGTTTTTCAAACTGGTATGCGTGGAGAAGAAGATAGATGTAGGGAGGCTTTAAAGCTTTCAAAGGATAATACTGTTGCTCTTATAAGTACTGGAGATTCTGGAATTTATGGAATGGCAGGATTAATATTAGAGCTTAAAAATGATGAAAATGTAGAAATAATACCAGGGATAACAGCTTCAAGTGCAGCAGGATCAGTAGTAGGAGCACCACTTATGCATGATAATTGTAATATAAGCTTAAGTGATTTAATGACTCCTTATGAAGATATTAAAAAGAGAGTTAAATTAGCAGCAGAAGGTGATTTTGTAATTTCATTATATAATCCTAGAAGTAAGGGAAGACCACATTATTTAAAGGAGTGTATAGAAATAATAAAAGAATATAGAGATTTAAATACTCCAATAGCCGTTATAAGAAATGCATTAAGAGATGAAGAAAGCTACAATTTATTTAAACTTGGGGAATTTGATGAAACTGTAGTTGATATGCTTTCAATAGTTATAATAGGAAATTCAAAAAGCTATATAAAAGATGGAAAATTTGTTACTCCAAGAGGATATTCAATATGATAGCTTTTATTTTAGGTACTTCAGAGGGAAGAGAGATTTTATCTCTAATAAATGAATATACAGATAAAATAGTAGTATCTACAGCAACAAAATATGGTGGAGAGCTTTTAAAGAATTTTAAGATTCTCCATATAAATGATAAGCCTTTAAACGAAGAAGAATTTAAAGAGTTATTTAAAAAGTTTAATATAAAAGTTTTAGTAGATGCATCTCACCCATATGCACAAGAAGTAAGTAAAACTTCTATTAAAATTTGTAAGTATATGAATATAGATTATATAAGATATGAGAGAGAAGGATATTTTAATAAAGTTTCTGAAGACAAAAATATAATTAAAATAAATGGATATGAAGATCTAAAAGAAGCATTAAAAAATATAGAAGGAAATGTATTAAATACAACAGGAAGTAATAATGTAGGAAATATTATGAAACTTAATCTTAAGAATAGAGTAATACATAGAATACTTCCATCAGTTCAGGTTTTACAAAAGTTAATAGATTCTGGTGTTGATATAGGTGATATTATAGCCATTAAAGGACCATTTGGATATGAAATAAATAGTGGAATTATTAAAGAGTTTAAAATAAAAGCTTTAATAACTAAGGACAGTGGTATAGAAGGAGGTATTAAAGAAAAAGTAGAAGCTTGTATAAATAATGGAGCTAAAATCATTGTCATAAACAAACCAAAGATAAATTATGGTCAAGCATTTAATAATGTTCATAGGATGATTGATGCCATAGTAAAAAAATATAAATTATAGGGGAGAAAATAATGAAAAAATCAGGATTTTTAGTATTTACGTTATTATTATCAATTAGTATTCCTTTTAATGCTTATGCAATGCATATAGCAGAAGGGTATTTAGCTTTAAACTGGTGTATATTCTATTTTATATTATCAGCACCATTTATAATTTTAAGTATTAAAGAGCTTAGAAAAACTATTAAAAGAAATAGCGATATAAAGATGCTTTTAGCTCTTATGGGAGCATATGTATTTATGATGTCAGCTCTTAAGCTTCCATCAGTAACAGGAAGTTCATCACATCCAACAGGAACAGGACTTGGAGCAGTAGTATTTGGACCAATGGTAATGGTTGTTATTTCAGCAGTTGTATTATTATTTCAAGCACTTTTACTTGCTCATGGTGGTTTAACTACTTTAGGAGCCAATGTATTATCAATGGGGATTGTAGGACCTTTTGTAGCATATTTTATATATAGATTATTTAAGAAGAAAAATGAATCAGTAGCAGTTTTTTTAGCATGTGCTTTAGGAAATTTATTAACTTATGTAGTTACATCAATACAATTAGCATTAGCATTTCCTTCAGCAGATGGAGGAGTAATTGTATCAGCAGTTAAATTTTTAGGCGTTTTTGCAGTAACTCAAGTTCCTTTAGCTATAGTTGAAGGTATAGTTTCAGTAGTTATCTTTGATTTTATAAAGAAACATTGTAGACAAGAACTTTCAGAATTAGAAGGAGGGCTATTATAATGAAAAAGAAAAATTTAATTTTATTTGTAATTTGTATTTTACTAATTGTAGGTCCTTTTATAATAAGCAGAAATGGAGAATTTGCAGGAGCTGATGAACAAGCAGAAGGTTTAATAACAGAAATAAATTCAGATTATGAGCCATGGTTTGAAAGTCTTTGGGAACCACCATCAGGAGAAGTTGAAAGTTTTCTTTTCTCAATGCAAGCAGCAATAGGAGCAGGATTCATTGGATATTTTGTAGGAAAGAAAAAGTATGATACGGGAAATAAATCTGTATAGCTTAAATAGCAAATATGCATATGTACATCCAATAGAAAAAATACTTTTAGTTTTAATATCATTAATAATTTGTAGCTATATAGAAAATATATATTTAATAACAGGTAATATAATATTTTTTATATTGTTAAACTTAATTGCAAAAAATCCATTTAAAATAATAAATAAGTTTTTAGTAATAGCCATAGTATTTTCAATATTTACTACTATAAGCTTACTGTGGCAGGGGTATTCATTGAATTATATTATACTGATATTAATAAGAGGAATTAATGGAGCTATAACAATAAGTTTTTTAGCCTTAACAACGCCTATAAACCATATAGTTTGTGTAATGAGTAGGTGGGAATATATAAGGGATGTAGCAGATATTATTAAATCTATGGAAAGATTTATAATAATTTTAGAAGATGATTTAACAATAACTTTTAATGCTATAAAATCAAGAGGTGGCTTTAGTGGATTTAAAAATAGTGTAAAAGATTTTGGAAATGTATTAGGAGTTTCCTTTAAAAACTTAGTATTTAGATGGAGAGAAATAAACTTAGCATTAAAAAATAGATGCTATATAGGAAGACATAATTATAGTTATAGTTTTAAAATAAGTAAATTAAGATTAAGTTTTTTATTAGTTTATATATTAGTATTAGGTTTTATAAATATTTTATAGTTAATAAAGAGGATGCTAAAATGCATCCTCTTTATTTATTCATATGAATTTAAAAGACTTTTCTTAAAGAAAGAATTATTAATTTTAGAAATATATCATACTAAAATTATAAAACACTAAGTTAATAATCTGTTCTTTATCCTTTTAGTAAGCATACAGCACCAAAAAACTATTATAATACCTAATATCCAACCGATGTTTAAAGATAGAAGATTTATATCATTAAATATTTTATTAAGAAAAATAAGTAATACAAATATTGCACCAGTAGAAGCACCTATAATAAAACGTTTAAAAATACTATATTTTGTTTCAGATAATTTAAAGCTATTTTTACCCACATAATTTATAAGGAATATTGCAATTATAAGAAGTATTAAAAAGTGAATAACCATAGATAAAGTAAAAGTATAGGTTAATGCAAAGTTACCATTTATAATTTTAGGTAAATAGAACACTATAAAATCTAAAGTTAAAATAATTCCTAAAGATTGTATTAGTATTATTAAAAACTCTTTTATCTTATTAAATATAGATGTTTTAGGATTTACAGCAGATATAATTTCATCAGTGAATTTTTTAAAATCATTTCCAATTACACTTTGTATATCTTTTTTATCTTTTTCACAGTCAAAGAATATTGTAAGAATATCATTAATTACCTCTTCTTGTTCTATTTCATTTAATTTGCTTACTCTTAAATAACATACAATATCAGTGAATATTTTTTGATTTTCACCTGTAAGATTTTTACTGATTTTGATATTTTCATTTCTCATAGAATATAAATTTGACATATTATTTTCCTCCATAATTACTAAATATATTGTCTATATTTTCTCTAATGCTACACCAAATCTCATAGAATTCTTTTAATTCTATTTTTCCTTCATTTGTTAAATTATAATATTTTCTTTTAGGACCATAGGCCGAAGCTCTTTTTATAGAAGTTATAAAATTATTTTTTTCAAGTCTAAGAAGAATTGGATAAATAGTTCCTTCACTAATTTCAGAAAATCCATATTCTTTAAGTCTTTCTGCAATTTCATAACCGTAAGTCTCTCTATCAGCTATTATTTTTAGTATACATCCTTCTAATGTTCCTCTAAGAAATTGAGATTTATCTGCCAAATTTCTATCACTCCTTACTATATTGCAGTGCAAGATACTGTAGCTATATTGTACTACAAAGTAGTTGTAATATCAATTAATATTTGTGAATTTTATAAAACTTTAAAAGTGTAACAAATGTTACAGATTAAATCTGAGTATTTAAGTATAATTTGAATATAACATATATAAAAGGATAAAATAATTCTAGTTAAATAGAAAGGATGATATAAATGAGTTTATTTTTAGGAAAAATTCACTATTGGTTATTCAATAAAATAGTATGGTTTGAAGGTCTTGAAAAGGAAATAATAGATCTTGCTAAAAAAGAAGGTATAGATATAGAAAAGCTATCTAATGTGATTAATGGAGAGTTTGGTGAAAGTTTACCTAATTTACCTCTTGAAAATATTATAGATAAAAATAATATTCATGGATGGTTACAAGAAAGAATTCACTCAGCAGAAGGTAGAATAGCTACTTGGACAAAAGAAATTTTAAAAAACGGAGATAATTTTTCAAAATTAGAGAATGTATATATTACACAAGGAATGAAAGCTGCAAAAGAAGCTTTAGAAAAGGGAGTAGAAGCAGGAACAGCCATAGATATATTTAATAGTATGAATGATTATATATTAGATGGAATGCCTTGTGATAGAGTAAATGAAATTCTTATTTCTGAGGAAAATGAAGTTAAATGGATAAGAAGAGTATGTGTACATAAAGACATATGGGAAAAAGCAGGTGTAGAAGTTAAAAATTTTTATATATTAAGAGGATTATGGGTTAAGGCTTTTGTAACTGAATTAAATAGTAATTTTCAATATGTTGAAAATGAGGATGGATCAATGGAAATTAAAAAGGTGTAAGGAGGAAATAAATGAATGCAATAAATCTAATGATGGAAGAGCATAAAAATATTAAAATTATGCTAAAAATAGTAAGGAAAGCATGTTTTAATATTTTAAATAGCTCAGAAGTAGACTATGAAGATTTTTATTTAATAATAGATTTTATTAGGAATTATGCAGATTCTCATCATCACAAAAAAGAAGAGGTAATGTTATTTAATAAAATGATAGATGAAATGGGAAGTACAGCTGAAAAGCTAGTTAAATATGGAATGTTAGTAGAGCATGATTTAGGAAGGCTATATATAAGTGAATTAGAAAATTCTCTTAAGAAAATGAAGTATGGAGATAAAGAAGCTAAATTGGACATTATTGCAAATGCAATTTCATACACGAATCTCTTAGAGAGACATATAGAAAAAGAAGATAACGTAGTGTATAAATTTGCAGAAAGAGAGTTAAAAGAAGATACATTACTAGAAATAAATAATGAATGTATTAAATTCGAAGAAGAAAATAATAAAGTTAAAATTGAAAATTTAAAAATATTAGAGACATTAAGAAATAAATATATAGAGTAGGAGGAAATAATATGATTACGAAAGATATGACAATTGGAGAAGTTATAAGAGTTAATGAGAAAGCTGTTGATGTTTTTATGAGGTTTGGAATGGGATGTGTAGGATGTCCTTCAGCTCAAGCAGAAACAATAGAAGAAGCCGTAAGTATTCATGGATTAAATCTAGACGAATTATTAGAGGCTTTAAATAAGTAGTAGAAAAAAACATCTAAGTTTTAAATTTAGATGTTTTTTTTATTTATTATTCAGTTTTAAAGTTGTCCATTTCAAGTTTAGTTTCATGAGCAAGTTCATTTAATTCTTCTGAAGCAGTACCAACTACTAAAGCTGAGGCATTTAATTCTTCAGCTGAAGCAGCAATTTCTTCAGTAGTTGCTGAAATTTCTTCTGAAATAGCAGATAAATTATTTATATTTTGAAGTATATCATTTTTATTAGTATTTATAGAATTTAAGTTTTTACTCATAAATGATATTTTAGGAATAATATCATTTATTGAAGTTAGTATATCATTAAAGGATTTAATAGTATTATTAACAACTATATCTTGAGATTCAACGTCTTTTTTCATGTTTAAAGAATTAGAAACTAAGTCTTCAGTATTTACAATAATATTATTTACAACAGAATAAATAGTTTCAGTAGATTTATTACTTAGTTCAGCTAATTTTCTAATTTCATCAGCTACAACAGAAAACCCCTTTCCAGACTCACCAGCACGAGCTGCTTCTATAGCAGCATTTAACGCTAATAAGTTTGTTTGTTCTGAAATATTTCTAATTAAGTCAGTCATTTCATTTATTTTCTTTATTTCTAATGTATTTGATTCTAATTTTAAATTAAAATTATTAAAATTAGAATTAAATTTTGAAAGATTCTCTATTAACTTTGAAAGTTCATCTGTACTAGTTTCTGCTTTTTCTTTAATAATATCATTCATTGATGTAATGACTATTACTTCTTCAGTAAGTTTTTCTAAGCTTTCACTAAAATCACATAAGCTGCTAGTTATATTTGTAAGATCCATAGCTTGAGTACTTGTACCATTAGCAACATCAGAAATTGCCTGTGATACTCCAGAAATAAGACTTGTAAGTTCATTTGATATATTTTTTAGGACTTCTGATTTATTATCAATGGAGTTAGCAGTAGTTTTAATTTTATTAAAACTATTAACAAGACTTTCATTAGCTTTAATTAAAGAAATACTCATAGTTTCAAGTTCAGTTTTACAATTTATAGAGCTTTTATCTATTTTATTAGTAAAATCACCATTAGCAAAGGAATTTAATGAATTATTAACTTTAATAATAGGATTAGAAATCTTATCAGATATATAATTAATTAATAAAGTTAAAGATATTAAGCAAATAATAGCAATTAAGGATATTAGGAATTTTATTTTGCTAAATTCTTTTAAAACTGTATTATGAGTAACATATACAGCTAATGACCAATCAGTTCCTTCAATTGGAGTATAAGCAATGTATTTATCAGCGTCTTTATTGTAGTATGTAGATATTCCAGTTTCTTTAGCAATCATTTTTCTATGTATATCTTGAAGTGTATTATTATTTTCAGATTGTGAAGTTGCTAATGAGTTTACTTGCTTTTCAACAATGTTCTTATCTTTTTCAGCTATGTATGTTCCGTGATTGTCCAAAATATAAGCTCCCCCAGAGCCCATAATATTAATATTTGAAATTATATCACATAGTTCAAATCCATCTCTTATAACTACTAAAACTCCTATTATTTGTCCATCTGAATTAGTAATTGGAGCTGCCATTTCATATAAGAAATCACCACTGACTTTACCAAAATGGGGAGTGCCGATGGATATGTTTCCTAATAATGCATTTTGAAAATATTCTCTTTCGGAAACATTTCCTTTTGAACCAGATATATATTCTATATTTCCATTAATATCAGATATTCCAATATTTTTATATTTATTTGTTTCGGCAGATTCTTTAAGAAAAGTCTTTTTGCTATTAAAGTCTGATTTTTCTTTTAAGATTGGATTTGATGATAAAGCTAAAAGAGTATTACTTCTTTCTGATATAACATCACTAACACCTATGCTGGCTAGTTTAGCAGAAGATACTAGAAAACTTTCAGTATTTTTAAATAATGAATTTTTTGCAAGAACATATGAAGAAAATCCAAGCAATATTATAGTTATTGCCATTATAGGAATTAAACCTGATCTCATTTTAGATTTTAGTGTTATTTGTTTTTGCTGGTTTCTTTTAAGATTTTTTAAAGTCATGAACAAATCTCCCTTGTAAATATATTTCAAGATTTTATAATCGACATTTAGTTACAAAACTTTAATAAATATACTATTTAGATGTTTCTGACTTTTCATTTTTCATTTCCCAGTAAATTAAAAGTGCTAAAAACCCCCTAAGCAAACTTACAGCTGCAATTATCCAAAGTTCATCAATACTTTTTATAAGGACTGTTTTAAGAATTTCACCTGCAAGTTTAAATTCTAGTGCCATGGCTAAATTATTAGCAAAAGTATATTTAATAGGATATTCTTTATTTGTAAGTATACTTTTTATATATCTATAAAAAGCCGTAATAGCTCCAATTAAAACAATTACTATTCCCATAACTTCTAATAAGTTTATTAATGAAGGTAAATATTTATTAAGTAATTCCTCTAACATAAAAAAATCCTCCTAAAAGATGTTATAAACTTATTGTCCCAAGAAATTATATAAAAATGTATTAAAGAAGTATGAAAAGTACTCTTTTAATTGTATGTATACATTTTATTATTATTTAATCCTTTGATATTATTTATATAATTAATAAAAAGGGGGAAATTTTTATATGATTGAAACAACCAAAAGAAATAGAACTATAAGTTTAATTAAGATGGCAGTAATGGCTGCTCTAGTATGTTTTGCAACCTTTTCTTTTAAAGTTCCTACATTAAATGGATATACTCATTTAGGAGATTCCATGATTTTTATATCAGTAGTTTTATTAGGTGGTAGAAAAGGTGCCTTTGCAGGTGCAATGGGGGCAGCTTTAGCAGACTTAATTGGAGGATACATGATATGGATTATTCCAACATTTATTATTAAATATGCAATGGCAGTAATTATGTCATTTTTTATAATGAAGTTTAAAAATGAAAAAAGTTATAATTGGATTATTGGAGCAGTATTAGGAGCTATAGTTCAAATAATGGGATATACATTTACAAATTATATACTATTTGGATTAAGTTATGCTGTTGCAGAGTTTTGGGGACTAATTGTACAAAGTATAGCTGGATTAATTTGTGCTATAGTAATTATAACTATGTTAGTAAAGTCTAATTTACTAAATAGGTTAAAGGAGAAGTAGGATAAGAGAAAAAATTGATACACTTTTACTAAAAATCTTTAAATTATAAAATAATACATAGACTTTATAATTAGAAGAATTTATTATTAAACTATAAATAAACTTAAAGAGAGGTTATTAATATGCTTAATAAATTGGAAAAGGTTGCTAAAGAACTAAATAAAAATAATATAAGATGGGCAATAGGAGCTTCTATTTTATTAAAAGAATATGGAATTGTAAATGAAGTTAATGATATAGATATTATTGTAGACTGTAAAGATATTGGAAAGGTAGATAAAGCACTAAAAGAAATAGGAATTAAAAGAGATGAGAATAAAAACTCTAATTATTCAACAAAGTATTTTTATGAATATTTAGTTGATGGTGTGGATATAGATGTTATGGCTGATTTTGCTATAAATTATGAAAATGGAGTTTATACTGTGGTATTAGATGAGAAATCTATAGCTTCATACAAAACTTTAAATGGTATTAAAATACCTTTTATGGCCTTAGAGGATTGGTATATAATTTATCAACTTATAAAAGGAAGAGAAGTTAAAGTTATGTTAATAGAGAAATATTTAATGGAAAATGGAATAAGGCATAGGGAGTTAATAGATAGAGCTTTAAAAAATGATTTACCAAAGGATGTTTTAAAAAGGAGTAAAAAACTTTTTAATTAATAAATAATATCTTAAAATCTATAGAATTTTATAGTAAAATTGTACTGGAAATAATAAATTAATAGTAAATATTAATTTAATACAGGGAGGTATTATGCAAATAACGAGAGATAAGAGATTCTATAGGTTACTTTTAAGTATATCATTACCAATAGCTATGCAAAATCTAATTACATTTGCTGTAAGTATGATTGATACGTTAATGGTTGGTTCCCTAGGAGAAGTGCAATTATCGGCAGTATCCATTGCAAATAATTTATTTTTTGTACTTATGATTTTAATGTTTGGACTAGCTGGTGGATCTAATATTATGATATCTCAATATTGGGGTAAAGGAGATAAAAAGGCAATTCATAAAATACTAGCTATAATGTATAGGGTATGTATTACAATTACAATAGTATTTATTTTTATTGCAATATTTATACCAAGTAAATTTATGGGTATTTTTACCACTGATTTAGCTGTAATAGAAGCTGGATCAAGTTATCTTAGGATAGTTTGTATTGGTTATATATTTTACGCTATAACCAACTGTACCATAATGATACTTCGTTCAGTAAAAACAGTTAAAATATCAATAATTGTTTATAGCATTTCTTTAATAGTTAATGCATTTTTTAATTGGGTACTTATATTTGGTAATTTAGGAGCTCCACAACTTGGGATAAAGGGAGCTGCCATTGCAACAGTAATAGCTCGAATTTGCGAATTTTTAATTGTTTTAGTATTTATGTCAGTATTTGAAAATAAAATACTTCTTAAATTAAAACATTTTAAAAAAGTAGATAAAATTATATTAAATGATTATATATCTATTTGTACACCTGTACTTTGTAATGAATTATTTTGGTCAATTGGAGCATCGATGATTTCCGTTGTAGTAGGTAGAATGGGAACTGATGTAGTTGCTGCTAATAGTATAAATGGAGTAGCTCATCAATTTGTTACAGTTTTTATTTTTGGATTATCTAATGCATCGTCTGTAATAATAGGAAATACAATAGGTGAGGGTAAAAGAGAAAAAGCTAAAGAATATGCCTTTACCATTGGAATTTTTAGTGTTGTTATGGGAATTATAGCTAGTGGAATTATATATATTATTAGGCCTATAGTAGTTGACTTTTACAATGTAACTTTATTTACAAAAGGAATAGCAATGGACATTATGAAAGTAACTTCTATTATAGTAATATTTCAGTCTTTAGGAGTTAATCTAATGATGGGAGTATTAAGAGGTGGAGGAGATGCTAAATTTGTATTAATTAATGATATTGTATTTATGTGGTTAGTTGCCATACCAGGTGGTTTTATAGGAGCATTTTTATTGGATTTACCTGTAGCATTAGTATTTTTCATAATAAAATCAGATGAAATTTTAAAATCTATAGTAAGTGTATTTAGGGTATTAAGTGGAAAATGGGTTAGAGATGTAACGAGAGATTTTGTTGAAATTGAAGTTTAATAAAAAAGGTTAGAAAAATTAATTTCTAACCTTTTTTATTAAGAATTATTTTTTATATATTTTTTTTCATAAATATAATAAAGTAGGAAACCTACAAATCCAAAGAAAAGAGGTCCTATAAGTTGAAATAATGTTGAAATATAATCCTTAGTTTCTAATGCTGGCTGTAGTATAGTAAAGAAATTTGCAAACCCTACTGTAAATGTAACTATAATGGCAGTTACATTAGTTACTATTGGATTCTTATATATTTCAAAAGGTTTTTGAATTTCTTTTTTTCTTTTAAAATAGATAAAGCCAAAAGATAAGAACATATAAGGAATAGTCATAGCAACATTACCCATTAATATTAAGTAATCAAGAAACACACCTGCACTTTTACCACCAAAAGATGAAATAAGTATTATAGAAACTACTATTATACATTGCACCCACATGGCATTAACAGGCATATCATTCTCATCTTTTATTGTCCATCTTTTTGGCCAAATTTCAGAGGGTGTTCCTTCAATTAATTGTTTTAATGGTGAATAAATTAAAGTAAAAAAAGCCCCTGTTAAGGCTAAAAACATAGCAAGGCCAATAAAACGTGCAAACCAAGCACCTAAAATTACAGTATTATCAGGTGAAAGATTAAAAACCCTACCAAGTTCAATTCCTAGATTCTTTATAACAATATATGATACATTAGCCATATTTACATTTGAAGAACTTAATATAGATTTCCAATTAATAAAGAAACCTACAAAAAGAATTGCTAAAGAATAACCAACAGCAATTACTAAAGCTGCTATTTTAATTCCTCTTGGAAAAACAACTTTAGGATTTTCAGTTTTATCAACTAAACCACCTACAGCTTCTAGTCCACCATATGCAAATAATGCAAAGACTAAAAAGCTAAGTATACCTAAAGGGGTTTGATAATTAGGATTAGGTGAGTGAATAAACTCAGCTGCACTTATTGGTTGTGCCATATTAAATCCATTAAATACTAAAACTATTAATGCACCAATAATTAAAACTATGTTAGCACTACTTACAAAAACCCCACCAATAGATGCTATTTTAGCAATACTTTTAAGACCTTTTGAGGATATAAAAGTTATTAAAACTATAAATATACAACCTAGTATAGCTAATGTTCTTGGAGCATTTAATCCAAATAAAGACCAAGTCTCTGTTTTATCTGTACCAAATATTAAATTAGATAAAGGAACCCAGATAGAAGAAGATACGCTTACCATCCAAATTAAATAAGATGCAAACCACATGAATGTTCCTATAAATGCGTATTTAGGCCCAACAGATTTTTCCATCCAAGAATATATTCCACCTTTTTCTTTTCTAAAAGCAGCTCCATATTCAGCCATCATAAATGCATATGGTATAAAAAATGTTATGGCAGATAGTATGTACCAAGGAATAGCGGAATAACCCATTAAATAAAAAGCCCTTGGAATATTATTAAAACCATAAACTGATGTGAAAATCATAAGAATAAGAGCGCTTAAAGTTAATTTGCTTGTATTATTTTTATTACCTTTCAAAATCTTAAACCTCCTTTTTATTTTTATTATGTTCTTAAATATATTGCCCAAATTTTTCTGGGGTATTAAGGAAACTATAGGTAGGTTTTATAATTAAATGGAATAGTGTATAATAAAAGCACATTAAAAAAGAAATTTTGTTAAAAATAAATATTGAAATTTAATGTACAAATAACTAGGGAGATTTTATGAAAAAAATAGATTTAACAGAAGGCAATGTAAGAGATGTAATAATAGCTCTTGCATTGCCTATTATGGGAAGTTCCTTATTACAATTAACATATAATCTAGTAGATATGCTTTGGGTTGGGGGACTTGGAAGTGATAGTGTTGCTAGTATAGGAACATCTAGTTTTTTTATAGGGCTTGGACATTCTATAAATTCATTAGTAGTAATAGGAACAGGAATTAAAGTTGCACATTCTATTGGCGAGAAAAATGAAAGAGAAGTTAAGGAATACTTAAATTCAGGATTATTTTTAAATCTTATAATTGGAATAATTTATTCTACAATTATTATAGTTACAGGGAAAAAACTTATAGGATTTTTTGATTTAAATAATCCCATAGTTGAGAAAAATGGATATTTATATTTAGCTTTTAGTGCACCAACATTACTTTTTACTTTTTTTAATATTTTATATATTAGGGTTTTAAGTAGCTTTGGAAATAATAAAAGTGCTTTAAAAATAAGTGCATTAGGAATAATTATAAATATAATTTTAGATCCTATTTTAATATATAGTTTTAAAATGGGAGTTCTAGGAGCGGCAATAGCAACTCTACTTTCAAATATTTTAATGTTTATACTTTTTAATATTAAGGGAAAAGAAATGCTAACTTTTGATTTAAGTGTAGGAATAAGAAAAGAAAATATAATTAAAATTGCAAGGCTTGGGTTTCCTATGGCATTTCAAAGAGTATTATTTACTTTTGTTAATATAGTTTTAGCAAAAATTATATCTAATTTTGGATCAGATGCAATTGCAGCACAAAAGATAGGGTTACAAATAGAATCTATAATGCTTATGGTAGTAGGAGGATTAAATGGTGCAGTCTCTAGCTTTGTTGGGCAAAATTATGGAGCAAAAAGAAATGATAGAGTAATAAAAGGTTATAATATTTCACTTTTAATTGGAACAATATATGCAGCAGTAGCATCCATTATATTTATAATATTCCCTGAATTTTTAGTTAAACTATTTGTAAGAGAAAAAGAAACTATAATAATTGGATCTAGCTACTTAAGAATAGTGGGATTGTCTCAAGTTTTTGCAGCAATAGAAATGATATCTAATGGAATGTTTACTGGAATTGGAAAGCCTAAGATTCCAGCTTTTATTAGCATGATATTTACTGTTTTAAGAATTCCTATGGCTTTGTTTTTAATTAAAGGTTTAGGAATTAACGGAGTTTGGATTAGTATATCAGTATCAAGTATTTTAAAGGGGATAACAGCTTATTTAATGTATAGATATAAGATATGGAGGAGTTATAAAAATGTTATACAGTATTAAGGATAAGTTAAGCAAAAAGGATTTATTAAATGGAGGATATGGAATAGAAAGGGAGTCTTTAAGAGTTGATAAGAATGGAAAATTATCAATAAAACCTCATTCAAAAAATTTTCATGGAAAAATATCAAATCCTTATATAACAACAGATTTTTCAGAAAGTCAAGTGGAATTAATAACTCCTGTACTTAATAGTTTAGAAGAAGTTTATAATTTTTGTAGTTCACTTTTTGACATTGTTGATTTAGAAATTAAAGATGAATACTTATGGCCCCAATCAATGCCTTGTGATATTCCAGAAAATCATAATATACCGATAGCTGAATTTTGTAGATGTAAAGAAGAAGGAAGAAAAGCTAGAGAGTATAGAGAAAAATTATTTGAGAAATATGGTGGAAAAAAACAATTAATTTCAGGAATTCATTATAATTTTTCTTATAATGAAAATTTAATAAAAAAGTTATATCATGGAAGTAGTAAAGAAAGATGTTATAAGGATTTTAGAGATGAAGTATATTTAAAAGTAGCTAGAAATTACTTAAGATATAGATGGCTTTTAATTTACCTTTTAGGTGGAGCTGCAATAATTCATGGAAGCTATGAAGGTGAATGTATTAAAAAATTACAAAAGATAGCAGATGATACATTTAGTAATGAGGGAGCTTTATCATATAGAAATAGTGATTGTGGTTATGGTAATAAAATAGACTTATTTCCAAGTTATAAAACTGTAGAAGATTATGTTAAAAGTATTAAAGGATATGTAAATGAAGGTATAATAGATAGCCATAAGGAGCTTTATAGCCAAATTAGATTAAAAGCTAAAGATAATAATAATTTTTTAGATTCTTTAATTGAAGATGGAATAAATTACTTAGAAATTAGAAGTATTGATATTAACCCTTTTGATAAAGTTGGAATAACTTTAGAGGATTTAAAGTTTGTTAATTTATTTACTTTATTTCTTCTAAATGAAGAAGAAGATAGATATGAAAAATGGCAAGAAGAAGCTCTATATAATCAAAAAATAATAGCAAGTTATGGTCAAAAAAATATATTTCTTAAGAGGAATGGAGAAAAAATCGAAAAAGATACTTGGGCAATGGTATTACTTAATAAGATATCTAAAATTAATGAGGATTTTAATTTAAATAGTGATGATATAATAGAAAGCCAAATAGAAAAAGTTAAAAATCCTAAAAAAACATATGCAAACAGAATTACTGAAATGGCAAAAGAGGAGGGCTATATTAATACTAATTTAAAGTTAGCTAGAAAATATAAAGAAGAGTCTTTTAACAATAGATATAAATTGATAGGATTTTCTGATTTAGAATTATCAACTCAAATACTATTAAAAGCTGCCATTAAAAGAGGATTAAAGATAGAAATAATAGATAAAAATGATAATTTTATTTCGTTGCAAAAAGGTGAACATATAGAGTACATAAAACAAGCAACTAAGACTTCTATAGATAATTATATAACTGTTTTAATTATGGAAAACAAAACAGTAACTAAGAATATATTACATAAAAGCCAATTGAAAGTTCCTTTAGGAAAAGAATTTTATTCTTTAAATGAAGGGATAAATAGTATTTATGAATTTGTAAATAAGGAAGTAGTTATTAAGCCAAAATCAACTAACTTTGGATTAGGGATAAGTATATTTACTAAAGGGGCTAAAAAGGAAGATTTAATAAAAGCCTTAGAGTTTGCCTTTAAATACGATAATACTGTTATTATAGAAGAATTTATTAAAGGAAAGGAATATAGATTTTTAGTTATTGGAGATAAAGTAGAGGGAATCCTTCATAGAGTTCCAGCAAATGTTTTAGGAGATGGAAAACATACTATAAGGGAATTAGTAGAAGAAAAAAATAAGGATTCTTTAAGGGGAAAAGGATATAAGACTCCTTTAGAAAAAATAGTTTTAGATGATGTAGCAAAGCTTTTCCTAAATCAAAGAAACATAGACTTTGATTATATTCCAAAATATAATGAAATAGTATATCTTAGAGAAAATTCAAATATAAGCACTGGTGGAGATAGTATAGATTACACAGATGAAATTCCAAATATTTTTAAAGATATTGCAGTAAAAGCAGCTAAAGCAGTTAATGCTAAAATATGTGGAGTAGATATGATAATAGAGGATTATAAAGATGAAAATTCAAATTATGCAATAATAGAATTAAATTTTAATCCAGCAATACATATACATTCTTTTCCTTATAAAGGAAAAGAAAGAAATATAGGTGATAAAATATTAGATTTATTAGGCTTTCAATATAAAAATGAGTGTTAGATTATATAAGAAAAAGGATAGGAATCATTTACTATCCTTTTTTCTTATGTGTAATAAATTTATCAGATACTATTGTGATAAAGATAACTAAAAATAATTTTAAATGTAAACAATTAAAGAAAGAATTTTTAGAAAATAATTAAAAAAATTAAATATAATTTGAAAAAATAAGAAACATTTAAAATCAATTGTTGTAAAAATGGAAATATGGTAAAATAAAGTTATTAAATGGTAAAATATACATATAATAATTTAATTGAATTATAATATTATGTTTTAATTTTCAATAAGCGCTTTTAAATTAAAAAATATTAAAATTAGGGGATGGGATTTAGGATGAAAAGAAAAAAAATACTAGCAATGATTGTAGCTGTACAATTAATTTCAACATCATTTATATTAGGGGGATGTGGATCAACAAATAATAATAAAGATAAAACTTCAGTTAATCTTCGTATAATGGCCACTACAGATATGCATTCAAATTTAATGGATTATGATTATTATACAGATTCAAAAACAGATAAATTAGGAATGGTTAAAATATCAACTTTAATGAAAGAGGCAAAGAAGGAAGTAGATCCTAATAATAATTTAGATGATGAAATAGACAATACTTTAGTTGTTGATAATGGAGATGATATACAAGGTACTCCTTTAGCAGATTATTATAATATGGTTGAAGTAACTAAGCCTGGCGAAAAAAGTCCTATATATGAGACTTTAGAGAAAATGAATTATGATATCGGAAATATAGGTAATCATGAATTTAATTATGGTTTAGATTATTTAAAACAATTATTAAATGACACTAGTTTACCTACAGTAAATGCTAATGTTTATGAAGTTGATGGAACAACAAATGTATTTACTCCATATAAAATAATTGAAGAAAAGGTAATGGATTCTGCAGGTAAAGAAGAAACTATAAAAATTGGAGTAATAGGTTTCGTTCCACCACAAATTTTAAATTGGGATAAAATAAATTTAGATGGAAAAGTAGTTGTAAAGGATATAAAGAAAACAGCAGAAGAGTTTATTCCTAAAATAAGAAAAGAAGGAGCAGATATAGTTATAGCATTATCTCATAGTGGATATGGAGATGGTAAGTACGAAGAGGGAAAAGAAGATGAGGCATATGAACTAACAAGAATAGATGGTATTGATGCTGTAGTTACAGGTCACTCACATGATCAGTTTCCAAATAAGAAATATGAAAAATTAGGAAATGTAGATGTTGAAAAAGGTACTATGAATGGAATTCCTACAGTACAGCCTTTAAATTACGCAAAAGAGCTAGGAATAATAGACCTTAAACTTGAAAAGGACGGAGAAAAGTGGAAGGTTATTGATGGAAAAAGTGAAGTGAGAGCAGTTAAAGGAGTTGAAAATGATAAAGAATTAGTAGATTTCTTAAAGCCTTATCATGAAACTATTTTAGAGTATATAAATTCTTCAGTAGGTAAAATAGCAAAAGATATTAATAGTTATTTTGCTTTAGTTGCAGATAATGAAGGTATGCAAATAGTAACTGATGCTCAAAAAAAATATGTGGAAAAACTAAAAGAAAACAATATAGAGGAAATTACAAAGTATAAAGATCTTCCTATATTATCAGCAACAGCTCCTTTAAAAGCAGGATTAACAGAGGGAGGAATAAACCCAGAGGATTATTTTAATTTAAAAGAAGGGGACATAAAAATTAAAGATGTATCAAATCTTTATAAGTATCCAAATATGTTAGCAGTTGTTAAAATAACAGGAGCTGATGTTAGAGAATGGTTAGAAATGAGTGCAGGACAATTTAATAAATTAGATAAAAATAATAGTGAGGCACAAGATTTAATAAATATTAATTATCCAGGTTTTAACTTTGATATTATAGATGGAGTAACTTATGAAATAGATGTTACTGAAGATACAAAATATGATAAGGAAGGTAATATAGTAAATGAAAAAGCAAATAGAATTAAAAACTTATCATATAATGGAAAGCCTATAGATGATAATCAAGAGTTTCTTGTAATAACTAATAACTATAGAGCTGGTGGTGGGGGACATTTCCCATGTTTAAAAAATGGAGATAAGCTTATATATTTAGCAGCTGATGAAACAAGGCAAATAATATCAGATTATATAAAAGAAAATAGTCCATTACCTTGTAATAAGGATAATAATTGGAAGTTGTCTGGAGATGGAATTAAAGCAAAATTTATATCAAATGAAAATGCTGAAAATTATATAAGTGAATATAAAGGTATAACAGCTAGTGATTCTGCAGGAGAAAAACTTAAAAATTATATATATGATTTAACAAAATAATTATATATATAAATAAAAACTGTTCTTAAGAATATTTAATTAATTTTAAGAACAGTTTTTTTTATGATAAAATAAATTTTTATTAAAATTATTTGTAGGAAAGTGTTAAAAACCGATTTATTATTGTTAAAATATTTAAATTAGAATAATTATATTAATTTCTAGGTTTTACTTAAAATTAAAGGGGGATTTAAAATGAAAAGAAGCAAGGAAACTATAAAAGTAATTATTATAACTACACTAGTTACAAGCATAGGTTTCGCTACTACTTTAGAAACAACTATTAAAGCTGATATAAAAAATGATAGTACATGTATAGAATTAAATACAAATAATGAGAATTCTATAATAAATACTCTTAGATTAAAGTGGAAAGAAGATTTAACTGTTGGATCAAAAATGGATGTCAAAAACTCTGCAATAGCTAAAAAAATTTCATGGTATGAAAAACAAACAGATAATTGTTTAAAGAGTATGAATGAGAATCCAGATAATGATTGGTTGTGGGAAAACCTTAAGGAGTATAAAGATAAACCATCACAAATAACCTCTATGTTTAATAATATATTATCAATGGCAACATCATATAATTTACCTAATAATAAGTACTATAAAAATAAAGAATTAAAAAATAAAATAATTTTTGCTTTAGAATGGATAAATAAAAATGCTTATAATGAAAATATAGAACAATATGGTAACTGGTGGGATTGGGTAATTGGAATACCTGCTAGATTAAATAATACAACAATTTTAATGTATGATGATTTATCACAGGATCAAATAAAAAGATATATGGATGCTATACAAAAGTTTTTACCAATTATAGATCCAGGAAGTAAATATCATACAGGGGCAAATTTAGCAGATGTATGTATAAATAAGCTATTACAAGGTGTAATTTCTAAGGATCCAAGCAAGATAAAAGAAGCTTCAGAAGATATAGAAGGTGTATTTGAATATGTCACAAATGGCGATGGATTTTATGCAGATGGTTCATATGTACAACATGGGATTGTAGCTTATACAGGATCTTATGGGAATGTATTAATAGACAAGATATCAAATATAATGTTTTTATTAGAAGGAACTCCATGGTCAGTTAAATCACAAAGCAAAAATAATGTATATAAGTGGATTTTTGAAAGTTTTGATCCAATTATATATAAAGGATATGTTATGGATATGGTTAGAGGAAGATCCATTTCAAGATATAATGGAAATGGATATATGCAGGCATCAGGTATAATAGAAGGAATGATAAAACTTTCAATGATATCAGATGAAGATACATCAAAAAAAGTCCAAGCT
Organism: Clostridium septicum; assembly: GCF_003606265.1. NCBI lineage: Bacteria > Bacillati > Bacillota > Clostridia > Eubacteriales > Clostridiaceae > Clostridium > Clostridium septicum. Next base: position 302,173 of record NZ_CP023671.1, on the reverse strand, counting down.
TTAGTTAAGGAATGGGCAAATGAAGCAGAAGAAATAATAGATTTTGGTACAAGGTTTAAATCGATAAATGTAATAAATAAATTTTATCAATTTATGAAAGATGATAGTATTGTGGCAACCAAACAAGAAGCAAAACATAATGCTTTAAATATGATGGATAAGACTATTCATGAAAGAGAAGATTATGCATTATCAATTTCAAGAAGTTCAAGTAGAATAAGTAAATATGAGTTTATGAATAAAGAGAATTTAAAGCCTTGGTTCCAAGGAGATGGAATGACATACTTACATAATGATGATTTAACTCAATTTTCTGATGATTTTTGGCCTACAATAGACCCTTATAGAATGCCAGGAACAACCATTGATAAAAGGCTAAGAAAAGATAAAGAAATTTTACCAGGAATAGATCCTGGATCAAGTGATCAAGATGAAGTTTATTATGAACTTGGAAATAGTAATTGGTCAGGTGGATCTAAATTAGGTATTTATGGAATTTCAGGTATGAAAATAGATAATAAGTATGATTCATTAACTGCAAATAAGTCATGGTTTATGTTTGATGATGAAATAGTTGCATTAGGTTCAGATATAACAAATCCTGAAGAATACGATAATGAAACTATAATTGAAAATAGAAAAATAAAAAAAGATGGAAGTAACAGATTTATAGTGGATGGAGAAGAAAAGATAAAAACTTTAGGTGATAGTGATAAAGTAGAAAATGCTAAATGGGCTTATTTGGAGGGAAATGTTAGTAATTCTAACATAGGTTATTATTTCCCAGATGGAGCAGATATAAATATATTAAGAGATAATAGGGAAGGAAATTGGTTTAACATTAATTCATCTAAAGCTGAGGCTGATAAAGTTGTTACAAATAATTATTTAACTATGTATATAAATCATGGTTCTAAAATAAAAAATGAAAAATATAGCTATGTTTTATTACCCAATAAATCAGTAGAAGAAGTTAAGTCCTATTCAGAAAAATCTAATATTGAAATTCTTAGGAATGATGAAATAGCACAAGGGGTTAAACATTTAGGACTAAAGATGGAGGGTGCAAACTTTTTTGTAGATGGAGAAAATACATCAGGTTCTATAACATCTACAGGGAATTCATCAATAATGGTAAAAGAAAATAATGATAAAACATTAACTATAGCGGTTTCAGATCCAACTTTTCAGGAAAATAATATATCAGTTCAAATAAATAGAAAAGGTGCAGAAGTTGTTTCGTCAGATAATGAAATAGCTAATATTAACTTAAATAATAATAAAATTTCATTTGATGTAAATACAACAGATGCTAAAGGAAAAACATTTGAACTAGTTGTTAAACTTGTAGAGGATGGAAGCGAGGAAAAACAACAAATAAAAAACCAAGCACCTGTCATTAATGGAGAAGATGTAAACTTAACTGTAGGAGAGAAATGGAATAAAGATCTTCATAAAATAGTTGTAATCGATAAAGAAGATGGAGATTTAACAGAAAAAGTTAGGATAAAAGAGAATAACATTAAATTAAATAATGATTCAATAGTTACAGAATCAGGAGAATATAACGTAGTATTTGAAGTGGAAGATAAAGACGGAGATAAAACAGAAAAGACATTTAAAGTTAATGTTAAAGATAGAAACCAAGCACCTGTCATTAATGGAGAAGATGTAAATTTAACTGTAGGAGAGAAATGGAATAAAAATCTTCATAAAATAGTTGTAATCGATAAAGAAGATGGGGATTTAACAGAAAAAGTTAGGATAAAAGAGAATAACATTAAATTAAATAATGATTCAATAGTTACAGAATCAGGAGAATATAACGTAGTATTTGAAGTGGAAGATAAAGACGGAGTTAAAACAGAAAAGACATTTAAAGTTAATGTTAAAGATAGAAACCAAGCACCTGTAATTAATGGAGAAGATGTAAACTTAACTGTAGGAGAGAAATGGAATAAAGATCTTCATAAAATAGTTGTAATCGATAAAGAAGATGGAGATTTAACAGAAAAAGTTAGGATAAAAGAGAATAACATTAAATTAAATAATGATTCAATAGTTACAGAATCAGGAGAATATAACGTAGTATTTGAAGTGGAAGATAAAGACGGAGATAAAACAGAAAAGACATTTAAAGTTAATGTTAAAGATAGAAACCAAGCACCTGTCATTAATGGAGAAGATGTAAATTTAACTGTAGGAGAGAAATGGAATAAAAATCTTCATAAAATAGTTGCAACTGATAAAGAAGATGGGGATTTAACAGAAAAAGTTAGGATAAAAGAGAATAACATTAAATTAAATAATGATTCAATAGTTACAGAATCAGGAGAATATAACGTAGTATTTGAAGTGGAAGATAAAGATGGAGTTAAAACAGAAAAGACATTTAAAGTTAATGTTAAAGATAGAAACCAAGCACCTGTAATTAATGGAGAAGATGTAAATTTAACTGTAGGAGATAAATGGAATAAAAATCTTCATAAAATAGTTGTAATCGATAAAGAAGATGGGGATTTAACAGAAAAAGTTAGGATAAAAGAGAATAACATTAAATTAAATAATGATTCAATAGTTACAGAATCAGGAGAATATAATGTAGTATTTGAAGTGGAAGATAAAGACGGAGATAAAACAGAAAAGACATTTAAAGTTAATGTTGAAAATAAAAGTTCTAATAGTAATAAAAATAATATAGGAAACTTACCTAAGACAGGAACTGGTGTAGGGGCAACAGGATTATTAGCAGTAGCAGTTTCTTTACTGGGAGTTGGAGCTACACTATTCAAAAAGAAAAAGTAAGTGAATTTATCAATAAATGATTTAAAATGTGATATAATAGTAAATGAAGTTGAATATTTAATAACAAAAAGGAGATGGAGAAATGGAAATTGAAAAATTATTAGAGAAATATCTAAGAGCAATTGGTAAATTAACTCCCGGTGATAAAAATTTTTGTGTAGTTAAATATGACTTGATTGAAGAAAAAGATATTATTTATTGCCAATATGGATATACTAATGACGAGGTAGTAAATAGTTTTAGAAATCATAATTTTTTAGATGAGGTAAAAATTAAATTAACCTTTGATAAAGATAATCTTTCAATGAATTTTTTAATTAGATAATAAAAATTAGGGGTATCTTAATGATATCCCTTTTATAATAGTTAAAAAAATAATTAATAATATTTTTTTAGTGTATAGATTATTAAAGTATATAGTGAAGAATTAATTAAGCTTTTATTAAATATGTAATATAATATAACAAATTGAAAAAAATGTGTTATAATTTTAGCTGAAAACTTAGTTAAAACTATTTAGAATAATAATATGGAGGGGCTAATGATAGTAAACAACAAAAAAAAGAAGAAAAAGCTGTCTAGATACATAGGTTTAAATTTAGTTATGTTTTTAATTTTTGGAATAATTATATCTAAATTAGTTTATCTTCAAATATACAAATATGAAGATTATAAAGAAAGAGCCGATATAGGATCAACAAGATTTGTTGCAGAAAAAGCTCCTAGAGGGAAGATATTAGATAGTTCAGGAAATGTTTTGGCAACTAATGTTCAAACTTATGCTTTAACCTATACTACTACAGAAGAATCAGAAAAAGATTTTTATACAACTATGGATAATATTTTTAAGATTTTGAATGATGGTGAAGAGCAGTTTAAAGATGATCTTATGCTTAAAATAGATAGTAATGGGAAATTTTATTTTGATTTTAAAACTGATGTTAAAGCGGATCGTGAGGCAGCAGAAATACTTTTTAAAAGAGATAGAGGGTTAAATGAACAAATAGAAAAAAAGTTATTTGGAGATAAAAAAGGAGATTTAACAGATGAAGATATAGCTGCTGTTAATAAAGAATTATTAAAGATTACTCCAGAAGAAACATTTTATGCATTAGTTAAAACTTATAATATGTATGAACTTATAAATAAAGATCCAAGTAATGAGCAACTTAAAGCTTATATAAATATGAGTGGAAAAGATATGACATTAGAGATACTTAATAAATTTTCGGCTACGGAAATAAGAAACTACATGGTAGTTAAAGATGCTATTAAAATACAAAGTTTTAAAGGATATAGAGCAGTTACAATAGCAAGCAATATAAAACAAGAAACTGCATTTGTAGTTTATCAAAAATTAAATGATTTGCCAGGAATAGATGTAAGCTTAGAACCAATAAGATCTTATCCTTATGGTAATTTAGCCTCATCTGTTTTAGGATATATATCACCTATTAACAGTGCACAGGAGAAAAAATATGACTTAAGAGGATATGATGTTTCTTCTGACTTAATAGGAGTTGCTGGAATAGAAGCAGCTTTTGAAAGTCAATTAAAAGGATCAAAGGGTGGAACAACAATAAAAGTAAATTCTAAAGGAAGAAAAACAGAAGAGTTATTTAAGTTAGAGTCTTACCCAGGAAATAATATACATCTAACCATAGATAAGGATATTCAATATGCAGCTCAAGAGTCTTTGAAAGATATAATAAATAAAGTAAATACAATGGTAGACTTTAATGGAGCAACTTACCCTGCTGCAACAAGAGGAGCAACTGTAGCAATAGAAGTTAAAACAGGAAGAATATTAGCTTTAGCTAGTTATCCAGATTATGATCCTAATATGTTTGCAGTTCCAGGTGGATTAAGTGCAGAAGATAGTAAAAAATATTTTAGTCCTGATTATGAAGAATTTTATAAAGAGTATGTAGCTAGAACAAATGCTTCTGCAACATTAGACGAATTATTCCCAGAAGAAGATGGAGTTAGAAAAGATGATAAGGATATTTATCCAAGAAGCTTCTTTAATTATGCAACTCAAGGGTTAATTCCACCAGGATCAAGTTTTAAGCCTTTAACAGCTTTAGCCGGTCTTCAAGAAGGTGTTGTAACAGGTGATACAATAATGGATGATACAGGTATATGGAATATACATAAAGATATATTTGGAGATTATGCGCCGACAAACTATGCAAAGATAGGACATGGACCTATAGATATAAGAAAGGCTTTAGAAGTATCATCAAACTTTTATTTTTATGAAACTGGTTTTAGATTATATGAAAAATACGGTTCAACAGTAGAATCACTTGATACAATAGCAAAGTATGCTTATAAATTTGGACTTGGACTTGATGCCAATAGTAATATGAAGCCTGAAACTGGAGTTGAAATAGAAGAAAATTTTGGTCAAGTATATAACTTTAAATCCTTTAAAGAAGGAGCAATACATTCAGCTATGTTTTCTCTAGTTGACTTTTTGGAAAAAGGAACATATGGTGCATATAATTTCATTCCTTTTGATATTAAAAAATTAGAAGATGATGCAGAAGATTTAAAAAATGCAAAGCAAGAATTAAAAGATAAAGTTACCAAGAGACTTGAACAAGTGGGAACAAATGAAAAAGCCTTAGGAGCAGATGAGTTCTCAGCAGATATTCAAAAAGAAATTAAGAATGTTATGAAAGCTTCTGCTAAATATAAAGAGAATGTGAAAAATTATGAGAATAGTAATAATAAAACAGTTGATCTTGATAGAGAAGCTAAAATAATCGGAGATGCTATCGCTCAATTTACAGTATTTGACCAAGCAAGTGCAATTACATCCCCAGCGGAAATAGTTAATGCTGCTATAGGTCAAGGTATAAGTAGATTTACACCTTTACAGTTAGCCAATTATATGGCCACATTAGCCAATGGAGGAACAAGAAATAAAGTTCGTTTAGTAGATAAGATAACTTCGCCTACAGGAGAGGTTATTCAAGAGTTTAATACTGAAGTTTTAGAAAAAATAGATATAGATCCTCAAAATTTACAGATTATAAAAGAAGGTATGTATAGAGTTAACCATGTAGATTCTAGCTCTTTCGTAGTACAACAATTTGGTAATTTCCCTATACCTACTGCAGGTAAAACGGGTACAGCCGATTTTCTAAATACGCAAGAAGCTTATGACTACATAGGAAGAGATCCATATGCAACATATGGTAGTTTTGCACCAGTAGATGATCCAGAAATTGCAACATTTACTGTTTTATATGATGGTGGTAGAGGTAGTTACTCATCTTTCCCAACAAAAGCTATTTATGAAGCTTATTTTAAGGATAGATTACTTCAAATGGATCCAAACTATGGTGAAAAATCAGAAACATTTAAAAAATATGTTTTAAATTCAACAGTAAAAGATAATAAAGATACTCAACATTAAAGTATAAATAAATTACAAATTCCTTTAATATATAGTTTTTTAAGTATATTAAAGGAATTTGTTTTTTTTGTTTTTAGAAATTATATAAATATATAAAGTGTGGATAAACAACTTTAAAATGGAAATACTAATTATATTATGAAACATAGAAATTTTATTTTAAATAAGGTAGGTGTCATAGTATGGATAATAAAAAGTGTATTCATTGTGGGAAGTTGATAAATGGAAACTTAATAAAAGACCAAAGTGAATTAGGATTTTGGGAAGCAATGGCCACTTCTATTAATGTAATGCCTGGTCCAGGGTTTACTGGGACAATACCATTTATAAGTTCATTCAATAATATTTGTCCTTATTGTGGAAAAAATATATTATATTAATAAATAGAAGTTTAATATCCTATTAGATTTAATAATAGGATATTTTTTTGTTTTATTAATTTTATTAAGAAATATAATAACTTGCAGAAAATAATAAACTTAGAGTATACTTTTATATTAGAAACACTTTATATGGAGGGACAAATTTGGAAACAAATATAGGAATAAAGGAAAAAAGCAAAGTAAAGATAAAGAAACCAAAAAATTTTAAGGTTATTATGCATAATGATGATTTTACAACTATGGAGTTTGTAGTGGCTATTCTTATGGATATTTTTAATAAAGATATTAATGAGGCAAATAAAGTAATGTTAGATGTTCATAAAAGTGGAAGGGGAATAGCTGGAATTTATCCTTATGATATAGCTTTGTCTAAGGTTTCTAAAGCTATGTCTTTAGCAAGAGAAGAAGGTTTTCCCTTTAATTTAACTGTGGAGGAAGAGTAATATGTATTTATCAAAGGTTGTAAATGATATTTTAGTTAAAACCTTTAATTTTGCAAAAGAAATTAATAGTGAGTATATGACGCCAGAGCATTTATTATATGTAGCATTAGATGAGGAAAGTTTAAAAAATGCTATATTAGAATGTGGCGGAAATACTTTAGAACTCAAAAACAATTTAAAAAATTATATAGATGAATATATAAATAAGGTTAATAATATAGATCCAGAGGAGAGTTTTGGAGTTAAAAATTTAATTTTTATTGCAACTCAACAAGCAACTTTTAGTGAAAGTGCAATTGTTCATTTAGAGCATATAATAGCATCATTATATTCTTTAGAAAATAGTTATGCTGTTTATTTTTTAGAAAATCAAGGTTTAACAAAAGGTGAGTTATTATTTAGATTATGTCATAAAAGCATAGAAGACAATAAAGATTATAAAGAAGAAAAATCTAAAGATAGTAAAAATAATATAGATATAGAAAAGTATTCAACTAATTTAACTAAGTTAGTTAAAGAGCAAAATAAAGATCCTTTTATAGGAAGAGAAGATATAATAGACAGGACAATCCAAATACTTTCTAGAAGAACTAAAAATAATCCTATTCATGTAGGGGAAGCGGGAGTAGGTAAAACTGCTATAACATTAGGTCTTGCAAGACTTATTTCAGAAGGAAAGGTTCCTAAAAAGTTACAAGATGCAGAGATTTTTTCTATAGATATAGGATCTATTTTGGCAGGAACTAAATATAGAGGGGATTTTGAAGAAAGAATGAAAGGATTATTAGAGGCTATTAAAGAACATAATAATCCTATTGTATATATAGATGAGATTCATACTATAGTTGGAGCAGGAGCGTTAAATGGTGGTGCATTAGATGGGGCATCACTACTTAAAAGTTATTTATTAGAAGGGAAAATTAAGTTTATAGGATCTACAACTTATGATGAATATAAAAAGTATATTGAAAAAGATAAGGCTTTAACTAGAAGATTTCAACCTATAGAAGTGAAAGAAACAACAGTTAACGAATCTGTTGAAATTTTACAAGGATTAAAGAAAAACTTTGAAGAATACCATAATGTAAAATATACAAATGAAGCATTAATAGCAGCTGTTAATTTAAGTGATAAATATATTAATGATAGATTTTTACCAGATAAGGCTATAGATATAGTTGATGAAGCTGGAGCTTATGTATCAATGAAAAATAATGATAATATATTAAAAAAAATTGATGAAAATACAATAGAGGAAATTATATCTAAAGTTTGTAATATACCAAAGCAAACAGTAGAAAGTAATGAAATTAATTCATTAAAGAACTTAGAAAAGATATTAAAAGAAAATATATATGGGCAAGATTTAGCAGTAGAAGAGGTTTCAAGATGTATTAAAATGTCAAGAGCTGGACTTAATGATGATAATAAGCCAGTTGCATCTATGTTATTTGTAGGACCTACAGGAGTGGGAAAAACTGAAATTGCAAAAATGTTAGCAAAAACACTAGGAGTTGATTTAATAAGATTTGATATGAGTGAATATACAGAGAAACATTCGGCATCAAAGCTTATAGGAACACCTCCTGGATATGTTGGATATGAAGAGGGTGGTATGCTTACAGATGCAATAAGGAAGAAACCAAACTCAGTACTTTTACTTGATGAGATTGAAAAGGCACATAGTGATATATTAAATGTGTTATTGCAGGTAATGGATTATGCAACTCTTACAGATAACCAAGGGAGCAAGGCTGATTTTAGAAATATAATTATAATTATGACATCAAATGCAGGCGCTAAAGATATAGGGAAATCTTTAGTTGGCTTTGGAAGAAGAGAAGTAACTTTTGATGCTATTAATGAAGAGGTTAAAAAAGTATTTACACCTGAATTTAGAAATAGGTTAGATAAAATAATTACATTTAATTATATAAATGAAGAAATGGCAAAATCTATAGTGAAAAAGGAACTAAGAAAATTTAAAGAAAAGTTATTAAAGAAAAATGTACAAATAGAATTTTCTAAGGAATGTATAGAGCATTTAGCTGAAAGTGGAATATCAAGAGAGTTTGGCGCTAGAGAGATAATAAGAATAATAAATACAAGCTTAAAGCCGTTACTTGTAGATGAAATTCTTTTTGGAAAATTATCTAATGGTGGAATAGTTAGTGTTACAATAAATAATGATAAATTTAAACTGGTTATTATGTAGTTTACCATATATAATGGTATATAGATTTTACAAAAGAAACTAATATAATAGGTAATGACTATAGGAAGAGGTGTAATTTTTGGATAAGGACATAAACAAGATTCAAGAAGATATAGTAAAAGCTGATATAAGAAAAGCAGATAAAATGTGGAAGGATATGGACGAAAATTCCTCTTTGGATTATCATTTAGATAGGATGACAAAAGAGGAATTAGTAAAAGTAGCTTCAAAATACAATATAAGAGGAATTACTTCTTTAAAAAAAGCAGATGCTGTTTTAAAAGTTAAAGAAGGAATTATAAATAATATAGATTTAGTATTAAATCTATTAGATGAAGAGGGTATAGAGTATATTGAAGAAATGGTTTCTTTAAATGGAAGAAAGAACTATAAATGTAGTGAACTTATAGATGCTAATTATTTTAGAAATAGAGGGTTAATGTTTACAGGAATGGTTGATAAAAAACTAAATGTAATATTACCAAATGAATTAATTGATATATTAAAAGACAAGTTAACAACTGATTTAAAAAAGAAAGCTAAAAATAATACAGAAATTATAAAATTATTTGCTGGAATGGTTTATTTTTATGGAGTTTTAACTTTTGAAAACTTTAAAGAATTAGTAAAAAGCTATATAGATTTTGAAATTAAGGATATGAATATTGAATCACTTATATTAAATGGAGAAGAACTTGGTTTTGATTATCAAGTAGAAGGAAATTTAGCTTATCATATAGACGTAGAAGAACCTTTACTTATAATAAAAGAACAAGAAAGTAATGAAGATATTAATTATTTAAAAATAGATAAAAAAACTATTATAAAAGCATCAAGACCAGATTTTATTGAAGAAAGTAAGCAAGGTGAAAAACTTGAAAAGGTAATGGGGCAATTATTCGTAATAGATAAAAAGATTTTAAAAGAAGAAATAGATAGTTTTTCAATAGCTATAAAAAATGAAGTATCTTTAGATGAGGCTGTAGAAGTATTTTTAGAAGCTTATGAAATTGAATCAGAGGAAGAAAGGATTATATTTACTGGAGAACTTGAAAAGCTTGCAAAATCTATTAAAAGATGGACACTTAAAGGTCACACAGAAAATGATATACAAAATAAAAAAAAGACTGTAGTTAATGAAGTAAGAATAGGTAGAAATGACCCGTGTCCATGTGGAAGTAATAAAAAATATAAAAAGTGTTGTGGTAAATAATTAACTTTTATTCCAAGGAGGGAGATTATGTTACTTAAATATATATTATTAGTTTACGGTTTTTGTGAGTTTTTATTTGGAGTATTTATATGGTTTAGCAAAAAAGAATCTTTGCCTAAAATGATGGTAGAAAGTTTCTCTGTTTTGTCAAACGATGTTAATTATGAAAATATAAAGGATAAAAAAGCTTTTTCAAGGTGGATTGGAGAGTTAATTATGTTAGGGGGAGCATTATATACATTCTTAGCATCTTCATCTATATTTTTTGGAGTAAGTTTAATAGCAGTAATAGCATTTATAGTTTTAATTGAAAGTGTATTCTTTAGAATGGTTATAAAAGGATATAAAAACTTTATTTAAATTTAGTAGGTGGAATATGGTAAACGAAAAGCATCTTTTTAATAATTATATAAATATAGCTAGAAATTTTGTGTCAGAAAAAAATTATTTTAAAGCTTTAAAATTTTATAATAAGGCATATAAGTTTGATGAAGGTAAAAAGGATATAGAGCTTATTTTAGATATGGCACTTTTATATGATAAGATTTTAAGAAAAGATCTTGCAGAGGAAAAATATAAAGAGGTTTTGGAGTTAGATAAAAATGAAGCAAGGGCATATTATGGATTGGGAGTTTTATATGATGAAGAGTGTTTATATGATAAAGCTATTGAATACTATAATAAGGCAATAGAAAAAGACGAAAATTATGATAGAGCATATTTCTTTGTGGCTAATGCATATGATGAAATAGGTGAAAAAAATAAAGCCATAGAAAATTATAGAAAGGTTTTAAAGCTAATTCCTAATGATTTATGGGCAAATGCTAACTTAGCTTGTATATATGATGAGTTAGAAAACTTAGATTATGCTTTAAAATATATGAATAAAGCCTTGGAAATTTCACCTAATCATTTTAGAATATTATTTAATATGGGAGTCTTTACAAAAAAAGTTGGAGATATAGAAAAATCAATTGAGTATTATGAAAAGTCAATTAAAGAAAATCCAAAATATCCATATAGTTTTTTAAATTTAGCAATTATATATAGAGAAAATAATAATTTCAATAAAGCTATAGAAGTTATAAGTAGAGGAATCGAAGAAAATAATGAAGAGGGGTTCTTATACTATAATAGAGCATGCTTTTATTCAAATATAGGAAGAATACAGGATTCTTTAGAAGATTTAATTAAAAGTACAGAGTTAAATGATTTTTTTTATGAATATATGAAAAATGATATAGAACTAGATAATATAAGGCACTTAACATTATATAAGACAAAATTCGACTCTATATAAGCCTATAAAATTAATCATCTTTATAGAAATAGTATATTATTAAAGGTAGTATAATATACAGTATTAAGAAAGAAGCACAACTGTTTTACTTAAGATAAATGATAAAAAAATAAAAATTATAAGAGTTTTTTAAGAATTTAATTTTTATAAAAGGAAAAAAATATAAAATATTTAATAAAAGGTGAAGAATTAACATAACTTCATCTTTTTTTATTAATTACAGTGTTTTATTTAAAAAAACCTTAAAAAATAAGTCGAAATTGAAGAAAAAATGATGAACTTTGAATAAATTATGAAAAATAGGATTGATTAAATATATTTATTGAGGCAATTCGATGAATGTGTTAACATATAAAAGTATGAGTAACAAATCATAAGCAATAGGTAGATATTTTACAAATTTTAGAATTAGGAGGATATATTAGTGATTAGGAATTTGTTTGGCAATGTAACCGTTTTTAACAAGTTATTTACATTACAAGAAAACAATGTTTTTAATATTGAAAGTGCACCTTTAGTGTCAGAAGAAGTTAAGGATTTAAGTGAATTTTTAATTTCAAATTACAAAGGTAAAAATAGTGAAGTAGTTTTGGTTAAAGCTTTTAGTTTTCAACCAAATATAAACGGTTTTGAAGTAATAGTTAAAGAAAGAAAGGCGGAAATCGAAGCTGGTATTTTAAAAATTAAAGAGCTTACAGGAGCAAAAGAGGTTAAATTTTTAGTTTCTAAAGCTGATAAGAATTTGGATGCAAGTCTTTCACAATTAGGACAAGTTGTTAAAGTTAACCCATTAGATGAGTTCTATGAAGATAGATTAGTACAAAAAGCATTAGGTGGTGGAAAAAATGCTTTAATAGAAGATCTTTCAAAAGTAGTTTATTTAGGACAAACCATAAAAGAGGATAATTTACAATTATATATACCCGTTTATGGAAGTGCTGTAAAAGGAAATAAAGTAATTTCAGTTAATGAAGGAACAAGCTTAGAAGTTATATTTAATGCCTTAGATGGAGATAAAGCAAAACTTAGAAAAATAGTTGTTGGTGGTAGTTTAAATGGGGAATTAAAATATGATTTAAGTGAGAAAGTTGATATAAACACTAAATCAATACTATTTTTAACAGATAAGGACTCACCATCTGAAAATTCAACAAGCTGTATAAGATGTTCTAAGTGTTTAAGAGCATGTCCAGAGGGATTAAATCCAATAAAGCTTATGGATCTTTGGAAAAGGAAAGAAAAAGATGAGTTTTTAAAATTTGGTGGGGAAAAATGCATAGAATGTGGAATGTGTAGTTATGTGTGTCCTTCAAATTTAGAACTTACTCAATCTATTAAAACAGCTAAAAAATATATAGGAAAATAAATTAAGCAAATTGAATCTATTTATAATAATCACAGAATAGGAGTGAAGATTGTGGGAAATACAAATCTTAAAATATCACCTGCTCCTCATATTAAAAGGGGCTTAGGAGTTAATAAAATAATGATAGATTTTATAATTGCATTAATTCCAGCCGTGTTTGCAGGAATATATTTTTATAAGGGTGATGCAGTTAAAATTTTATTAGCTTCAGTATTAGCAAGTATTATTTCAGAAGCTTTATGGAATAAGTTTATTAAAAAAACTAATTGGATTACAGATTTAAGTCCAATAGTATCAGGTATTATTTTAGGTCTTATTATGCCAACATATGTTCCACTTTGGATACCAGTAATAGGAGCAATATTTGCAACTATAGTAGTTAAACAATTCTTTGGTGGACTTGGGCAAAATTTTATGAATCCAGCAGCGGCAACTAAAGCATTTTTAATTGCTTCATGGGCAGCAGTTATGGCAAAGCCGGTAGTGGATACTACTGCATCAGCATCTAAAGCTGCACAAAAGGTTGTACCATTAATAGATAGAATTATAGGTCAAGCTAACGGAAGTATTGGAGAAGTTTCTATATTAGCTTTATGTATTGGTGGCCTATATTTAGCCATAAGAGGTGTAATTAGTTTAAGAGCTTCATTTACATTTATAATTTCGGCTTTTGCAATGTATAGTTATTTTGGAAAAGAAGGTTTATTACCGGGAGCATTCTTCCTAGCTGCTATATTTATGGCAACAGATCATGCAACAACACCAATGACTAAAGTTGGTCAATATATATTTGGTTTAGCGGCAGGTATTTGTGCCTCATTCATAGCCGTTAAAGGATATAATCCAGAAGGACCTTATTATGCAATTATTATATTAAATTTATTTACTCCATTAATAGAGTATTTTACTACTAAGAAGGTAAAAGTTAAAAAGGAGGCTGCTTAATATGAAAGAGAATTTCAAACTAGGGGGAATCCTTTTAGTTATTACAGCATTAGCAGGTCTTTTATTAGGTTTTGCTAATAGTTTAACTAAAGAAGCAATATTAGAAAATTCTAAAATAAATAAAGAAGATTTAAAGAAGGTATTACCTATTGCAGAATCAATAAGAGATATAGATATTAAAATAAATGAAGAAGGAACTGTTAAAGAAGTCTATGAAGCTATAGGAAAAAGTGATGTAGTTGGTTATGTTTTAAAAGTAACTAGTAAGGGATTCCATGGACCAGTTGATTTTGTAGTTGCTATTTCAAAAGATGATAAAGTTTCAGGAGTTAAAGTATTAGCACACTCAGAAACACCAGGTCTTGGAGCAAAAATTACTGAAGATAAGTTTACTTCAAGATTCAAAGATAAATCAGCAAAAGGATATTTAGAAGTAGTAAAAAAATCTACTGTTAAAGATAGTGAGTTAGAAGCTATATCAGGAGCTACTATTTCAAGTAAAGCAGCTGTAAGCGCAGTAAATGATGCTATTAAATTTTATATGGAAAATATAAAGGGTGAAAAATTAGCGCCAAATGGCGGAACAGATGCTAACTCAGGTGCAAGTGAAGAAGCTGGCGCACAAAAAGAAGAAAAAGCAACAGATGCTAACTCTGGAGCTAGCGAAGAAACAGGTACAAAGAAGGAAGAAAAGAAAAGTACTGACACTAATACAGGAGCTAGTGAAGAAACTACAACTAGCCAAAAGACTGATGTAAATACAGGAGCTAGTGAAAGTTAAGAAGTAAAAAATAGGAGGATAAGCATGAAGGATTTTAGAGAAAGATTAAAAAATGGTATTATTACAGAAAATCCGATTTTTGTTCAAGTTTTAGCTATGTGTCCAACTCTTGCAGTAACAACAAATGCAAAAAATGCATTAGGAATGGGATTAGCTTCAACTGTAGTTTTAATATTTTCAAATATGATAATATCAGCACTTAGAAAACTTATACCAGAAAAAATAAGAATACCTGCATATATAGTAATAATAGCTTCATTTGTTACTATAGTAGATATGTTAATGCAAGGTTATGTACCAAGTTTATATAATTCTCTTGGAATATTTATTCCACTTATAGTTGTTAACTGTATTATTTTAGGTAGAGCAGAAAGTTATGCCTCAAAAAACAAAGTATTTCCGTCAATTTTTGATGCTATAGGTATGGGACTTGGATTTACAGTTGCATTATTTTCAATTGGAACAGTTAGAGAGATTCTTGGAGCTGGACAAATATTAGGGTATCAAATTTTACCAGAAGCATTTAAGCCAGCGTCAATTATGATATTAGCACCAGGAGCATTCTTCACATTAGGAGCTTTAATGACACTACTTAATTTTATAAATATTAAGAAGGCAGAAAAAACTGGTGAAAAAGCTAAAACTTTAGAACATAACTGTGGAAGTTGCTCAGGATGCGGAACAGGATCATGCTCTAAAGAATCAATAGAAATAGGGAAAAATTAAGAGGAGTGAATAGTAATGGAATTATTTTTAATTTTCTTATCAGCAATGTTAGTAAATAACTTTGTTCTTTCTAAATTCCTAGGAATATGTTCATTCCTTGGAGTTTCAAAAAAGAAAGATGCAGCCTTTGGTATGGGACTTGCAGTTACTTTTGTTATGATCATAGCTTCAATAATGTCATGGCTTGTTTATAACGAAATTTTAGTACCACTTGAACTTGAATATTTAAAAACAATAGCCAATGTATTGGTTATTGCAGCTTTAGTTCAATTTGTTGAAATGGCAATGAAGAAATTATCACCAGGTCTTCATAAGGCTCTTGGAATATATCTTCCGCTTATTACAACAAACTGTGCGGTTTTAGGTATGGCAACTCTTAATATACAAGAAGGATATAATTTTATTCAAGCTTTAGTTAATGGAGTTGGAGCAGCATCAGGATATATGCTGTCAATAGTTTTACTTGCTTTTATTAGAGAAAGAATAGATAATAATGAAAATATACCTGTAGTTTTAAGAGGGTTACCAATTACATTATTTACAGCAGCATTAATGTCAATTGCCTTTTTAGGATTCCAAGGATTAATTCACTAGGAGGGATTTTGCATGAATATATTATTTTCAGCTTTAAGTTTAGGGATTCTAGGATTAATTTTTGGTATACTTCTAGGTTTTGCATCAAAAGCTTTTGAAGTTAAAGTAGATCCTAAGATACCAAAGATAAGAGAATGTTTACCAGGAGCAAATTGTGGAGGTTGTGGATATGCAGGATGTGATGCATATGCTGAAGCAGTTGTTAATAGTGGAGCTAAAGCTAATCTTTGTTCTGTTGGAGGTGCAAAGGTTGCTGAGGAGTTAGGTAATATTTTAGGTGTTTCAGTTGAATCTACTGAAAAGATGACAGCTTTTGTTAAGTGTAATGGTAACTGTAGCGTAGCTAAGGAAAATTATGATCTTGAAGGTGTTACAGATTGCTTAACAGCATCTTTAATGGTAGATGGAGGTTCAAAGGCTTGCTCATATGGATGTTTAGGTCTCGGTAGTTGTGTAAGCGTATGTGAATTTGGAGCACTAGAGATTGTTAATGGAATTGCAAAAGTTAATTCAGATAAATGTACAAACTGTGGTGCATGTATAAATATTTGTCCAAAGGGACTTATAGAATCAGTACCTATATCTAAAAAGGTTAGAGTAGAATGTAACAATAAAGAAATTGGAAAACATGTAAAAGAAAATTGTTCAGCAGCATGTATAGGATGTAAAATTTGCGAAAGAAATTGTCCAAAGGATGCAGTACATGTTGTAAATAATGTAGCAAAGGTTGATTATGATAAATGTGTAAATTGTCAAATTTGTACTAAGAAATGTCCAACAGGAGCTATAAAAAATATTTTCTTATAATAAGAAAGGGCTAGGGTTTAATTCCTAGACCTTTTTTATTATGTTTAAATAGTCTAAATTTGATTCTAAATTTATATACTAAATAAGTATAATAATTTAAAATTAAGATTTAAGGAGATAAACATGAAAGAAACATTTACAAATAATTTAGAAATAGCTATGGATTGGCTTTATAAACAAGGAGGTTTTTTAACAGTAGG
The DNA here is from genome assembly GCF_003606265.1 of Clostridium septicum. Taxonomy (NCBI): domain Bacteria; kingdom Bacillati; phylum Bacillota; class Clostridia; order Eubacteriales; family Clostridiaceae; genus Clostridium; species Clostridium septicum. The sequence goes on along the minus strand of NZ_CP023671.1, from coordinate 284,968 downwards.
AAATATGGGAAATGCTAATACTATGACAATTAGTTGGGGAAGTATAGGATATATGTGGAGAAAGCCTATGTTTATAGCTTTGGTCAGAGAAGAGAGGTATACAAATGAATTTCTAAAAGATGGAGATACATATACTGTATCAATTCCTTATGGGGATACCTTAAAAGATGCACTTAAAATATGTGGAAGTACTTCAGGAAGAAATACTAATAAGGAAAAAAGAGCAAACATAAAGTTTATTAGTGGAAAAGAGATAAATACTCCTGTAATATATGGGTGTAATAAATATTATGAATGTAAGATAATATTAAAACAACCTATAGATTTAGATAAATTAAATGAAAAAGATAAAGAAATATTCTATAAAGATGGAAATACAAAGCATATTTTATATTTTGGAGAAATTATATCAGAATATGAAAATAATTAATACAATATAACGTTTTCAAGTTTGTTTGCATAAAATATATTATAAAAATTTAATAGAATACATAGGGAAATAGGCCTTAATCTCTATTTTAATAATTAAGGAGGTATTTTTATGGCGACTTATGTATTTGTTATAATAGGAGTTCTTATAATATTAGTAGGTGGTATAACAGCTTTAAGTAAAAAAAGATTGTATAAGTATGGTGTAAAAAATAAAGGTATAGTAGTTGACTTAGATACCTATACTTATATTACTCCAGGACCAGACTTTAATACTATTTATCATTCAGGCATAATATCAATTATAGAAGTTGAAGATAATAATAAAAAATTTAAAGTAGCTTATTGTAAAATTGAAGAAAACTTACCTTTAGAAATAGGTGACAAGGTAGATGTTATTTATTATAAAGGTGATATAGAAAACTTAGAAATATATAAATATAAAGGTAGATATGTATTATCTATGACTATAGCAAGTGTAGGAGTTATAATTATTATTTTATCTTCTATATTCCATTTCTTATAAAAGTGCATTTTGCACTTTTTTATTTTTTTAGTTTGTATTGAATAAATTGTTGACAAAACAGTTTGATTATAGTATATTTTGATTATCAAATTATTTAAACCTCAAAATAAGTTGAGGCACCAATTGAATTTAATCTAAAGTTAGATTATTATAGTATCATAGTGTAACTTTAAGAAGAAATTGGAGAGTGAAAAAATGAAAAGATCAGAAAAGGTAGTAAATGAACTATTGGTGAAAATATTTGATGACATTTTAGAAATTGAGGAAAAAACATTAAAGCAAGGACATCTTTCAGATTTGTCAGTAACTGAAATGCATACTATTGAAGCTATAGGGATGTATTCATACAGAACTATGAGTGAAGTAGCTCAAGATTTAGATATTACTGTTGGAACATTAACTACAGCGATAAATAAACTTATAAAAAAGGGCTATGTAGAAAGAAAGCGAATAGAAGAAGATAGAAGAGTAGTATTAGTTGGATTAACTAAAAAAGGAAAACTTGCTTATAGATTGCATGAAAAGTTCCATAATGAAATGGTTCAAAGTACTATAGAAGGATTAACAGAAGAGGAAGAGGAAATACTTATAGCATCATTAGAAAGATTAAGTGAGTATTTTAAAACAAAGCGTGAGTTAATTTAGTAAGGAGATTATATGAATGAAATAGTAATTAGTGGAATTGGAGCATATGTACCTTCTAATATTGTAACAAATGATGACTTAAGTAAGATTGTAGAAACAAGTGATGAATGGATATTTGGACGAACTGGAATAAAGGAAAGAAGAATATCTAAAGAAGAAGATACATCAGAGATAGCAATTAAAGCTGCTAATGCAGCTTTAAAAAGCTCTGGAATTAAACCAGATGAAATAGATATTTTAATAGTAGCTACAATAACTCCTGATATGTTTACACCATCAGTAGCATGTATGGTGCAAAAAGGGATAGGAGCAGTTAATGCAACAGCATTTGATATAAATGCAGCTTGTTCAGGTTTTATATATTCTATGCAAGTTGCAGAAGGAATGCTTAAATCATTTAATTATAAAAATGCATTAATAATTGGAGCTGAAGTATTATCTAAAATAATTGATTGGACAGATAGAAGTACATGTGTGCTTTTTGGAGATGGTGCTGGAGCGGTTACATTATCAAAAAGCAATTCAATAGGTATAATAAAGACTTTCACTAAGTCTAAAGGAGAAAAGTGGGAGAGTTTAACAGCAGCAGCAAGGGATGTTGAAAACCCGTATATTCAGAATGTTCAGAAGAAACAGAAATTTATAAATATGAATGGAAGAGATATTTTTAAATTTGCAACTTCAATTATTCAAGAAAGTGTAAATAAGGTTTTAGATGAAACAGGATATTCATTAGATGATATAAAATATATAGTTCCTCATCAAGCAAATGTTAGAATAATAGATTATGCATCAAAAAAGTTAGGGGTAGAAGAAAATAGATTCTATGTGAATTTACATAGGATAGGAAATACTTCATCAGCCTCTATTCCTATAGCTTTAAATGAAATGTATGAAAAAGGATTGCTAGAAAATGGTGATAAAATTATACTTGTAGGATTTGGTGGAGGACTAACATATGGTTCTGTTTTAATTGAATGGAAAAAATAAAATTAGTTAAATAAAAATATATATAAGAAATTTGGAGGAGATTAAATATGTTATTTGAAAAAATTCAAAAGGTAATAGTAGATCAATTAGGAGTAGATGAAAGTGAAGTGAAATTGGAAACAAGTTTTGAAGAGTTAGGAGCAGATTCATTAGACTTATTCCAAGTTGTAATAGAATTAGAAGAAGAATTCGGAATTCAGTTAGAAGAAGCTGAGGGATTAAAAACTGTTAAAGATGCTGTAGATTATGTACAATCAAAATTAAATTAATTCTCAATAGATTAAGTCAGATATTATTATCTGACTTATTAAATAGGAGGAAATTTCATGAAATCGACTAGAATCAATAAATTATTAGGCATTAAATATCCAATTTTTCAAGGGGGAATGGCTTGGATTGCTGATGCATCATTAGCAGCTGCAGTAAGTGAAGCAGGTGGTCTTGGAATAATAACAGGGATAGCACCAGTTGAATGGGTTAGATCTGAAATAAGAAAGGCAAAGGAATTAACTAATAAGCCTTTTGGAGTAAATATAATGCTTATGGCTGATAATGTAGAAGAAATAGCAAAACTTGTCTGTGAAGAGAATGTAAAGGTAGTAACAACTGGAGCAGGAAGTCCAGGAAAATATATGGATATGTGGAAAGAGGCAGGGATAACAGTAATACCAGTTGTAGCTTCAGTAGCATTAGCAAAGAGAATGGAAAAAGCTGGTGCAGATGCAATAATAGCTGAAGGTACAGAATCAGGTGGCCATGTAGGTCAGTTAACTACTATGGCTTTAGTACCACAAATTGTTGATGCAGTAGAGATTCCTGTTATTGCAGCAGGTGGGATAGGTGATGGAAGAGGAGTTGCAGCTTCTTATATGTTAGGAGCAGAAGGAGTTCAACTTGGAACTAGATTCTTAGTTGCAAAAGAATGTACAGTTCATAAGAATTATAAAGATAAAGTTTTAGCAGCTAAAGATATAGATACAGATGTAACAGGAAGAATCACAGGTCATCCTGTCAGAGTATTAAGAACTAAGCTTTCAAGAGAATTTATTAAACTTGAAAAAGCTGGAGATATTGAAAAGATGGAGGAGCTTGGAAGAGGTGCTTTAGCAAGAGCTGCAAAAGATGGTGATTTAGATAGAGGTTCAGTAATGGCAGGTCAAATATCTGGACTTATAAATAAAGAACAAAGTGCTAAAGAAATAATAGATGAGATTTTTTTAGAAGCTGATAATGTATTTAGAAGCTTTAGGAGGGAAAATGAATAAGAATATAGCATTTCTTTTTTCTGGTCAAGGATCTCAATATGTAAATATGGGAAAAGAGATTTATGATAATATACCAGAATGTAAAGAAATTTTTGATAGAGGAGAAGTTATACTAAAAATGCCTATTAAGGATATGATTTTTAATGGGCCAGAAGAAAAACTAACTTTAACAGAAAATACTCAGCCAGCTATATTATTAACATCATTAGCTTGTTTAAAAGCTTTAGAGGTTAATGGTATAGAAAGTAATAGAATTGCAGGACTTTCTTTAGGTGAATATACTGCGTTAATATATGCAGGAGTTATTTCTTTTGAAGATGGGGTAAAGCTTATAAAAGAAAGAGGAAGAATTATGGGCTCTGCATCAAACATTGGAACTATGGCGGCAGTTTTAAAATTAAATGATGAAAAGGTAAATGAACTATTAGAAAAATCAAGGGAATTTGGTGTAATAGAAGGAGCAAATTATAATTGTCCGGGTCAAGTTGCTATAGCCGGAGAATTTAGTGCTGTTAAGGAATCTATTAAAATAGCTAAAGAATTAGGTGGAATTGCAGTACCATTAAAGGTAAGTGGTCCATTTCATAGTTCATTACTTAAAGATGCAAGTTATGAGTTTTTAGAAACATTAAAAAAAGTAAAGATAAATAAATTGGAAAAAGTTGTTTATTCTAATGTAAAAGGAAGTCCTTATAATGAAAATGATGATATTAAAGAGCTTCTTAGAAAGCAAATGATGTCTTCAGTTTTATTTGAGAAAACAATAAGAGATATGATAGAAGAGGGAATAGATACATTTGTAGAAGTAGGGCCAGGAAAAGCTTTAAGAGGCTTTATTAAGAGGATAGATAAAAATGTTAAAGTTTTAAATGTGGAAGATATGGCTTCTTTAGAAGCTACAATAAAAGCTTTAAAATCATAGGAGGAGTATATGTTAAAGAATAAGTGTGCAGTGGTAACAGGAGCTACAAGAGGAATAGGAAGGGCAATAGCTAAAAAATATGCAAGTCTTGGAGCCAATATTGTTATAAATTATAGAAATAGTGATTCAGAAGCAAAGATTTTAGAAGAAGAGCTTAAGGGATTAGGCGTAGAAGTTTTAGTTATAAAAGCTGATATAAGTAATTTTAATGAAGCTCAAAATTTAATAAATTCTGCAAAAGAAAGATTTGGATCAGTAGATATTTTAGTAAATAATGCAGGTATTACTAAAGATGGATTAGTAATGAGAATGAAAGAAGAAGATTTTGACAGTGTAATTCAGGTTAATTTAAAGGGAGTATTTAACTGTTTAAGAGCAGTATCTCCTATAATGATAAGACAAAAATCAGGAAAGATAATAAATATGTCATCAGTAGTTGGAATAGTAGGAAATGCAGGTCAAATAAACTATTGTGCAGCAAAAGCTGGAGTTATAGGAATGACTAAATCTTTAGCGAAGGAACTTGGAGGAAGAGGAATTAATGTAAATGCAATTGCACCAGGTTTTATTAAAACTGATATGACGAATAAATTATCAGATAAAAATAAAGAGATAATTATGGAAAATATTCCACTTAAAAGAATAGGAGTAGTGGAAGATATAGCAGAAGTTGCTGCATTTTTAGCAAGTGAAGCTGCATCATATATAACAGGTCAAGTTATAAGTGTAGATGGTGGAATGTCTATGTAATGGAGGAGTATAAAAATGAGCAGAAGAGTAGTAATTACTGGAGTTGGTGCAATTACACCAATAGGAAATGATGCCAATAGTTTTTGGAAGAACTCAAAAGAGGGAAAACTTGGGATAGATTTTATAAAATCTATAGATAATGAAATTTTAGATGTTAAAGTAGCAGGGGAAGTTAAGGATTTTAATCCTGAAGGAATTTTAGATAAAAAAGAAATTAAAAGATTAGATAAGTTTGTTCAGTATGGAATTGTAGCATGTGATGAAGCAATAAAAAATGCTGATTTAGATTTAGATAAAATAAATAAAGAAAAATTTGGAGTTCTTGTTGGATCAGGTATCGGTGGTTTTTCAACAATGGAAAATGGTTTTAAGGTTCTATTTGATAGAGGAGCTAAAAGAGTATCTCCATTATTTATACCAATGGCAATAATAAATTTAGGAGCAGGAAATATTGCTATTAAATACGGTGCAAAAGGAATGTGTAATTCTGCTGTTACAGCTTGTGCAACAGGGACTAATAATATAGGAGATGCTTTTAGACATATAAAGCATGGATATGCAGATGTTATGATTGCTGGAGGAACAGAGGCACCTATAACACAAATGGCTATTGCAGGATTTAATAGTATGAAGGCTTTAAATTCACAAAACAATCCAGAAAGAGCATCTATTCCTTTTGATAAGGAAAGAGCAGGATTTGTAATGGGTGAGGGAGCAGGAATACTAGTTATGGAAAGTTTAGAGCATGCTATTAGTAGAGGTGCTAATATATTAGCTGAAATAGTTGGATATGGATCAACTTGTGATGCATATCACATAACTTCACCAGATCCATATGGAGAAGGTGCAGCACGTTCCATGATGCAGGCTATAGAAGAAGCTGGTATAGATAAAAATGAGATTTCTTATATAAATGCTCATGGAACTTCAACACAATTAAATGATAAATTTGAAACAGCTGCAATAAAGAAAGTGTTTGGAGAAGATTCTTATAATATTCCTATATCTTCAACTAAATCAATGACAGGACATTTATTAGGTGCAGCAGGTGCAATTGAAAGTATTGTATGTATAAATGCTTTGATAGATGGATTTATCCCACCAACTATAGGATATAAAGTAAAAGATGAAGAGTTAGATTTAGACTATGTTCCTAATATAGGAAGAAAGGTAAGTCTTAAATATGCATTAACAAATTCTTTAGGGTTTGGAGGTCATAATGCATCTTTAGTCTTTAAAAAGTGGGATTAATTTTAGGAGGATTACTTATGGATTTTAAAGAAATAAGAGAGTTAATAGAAATGATTAACTCGTCAGAACTTGCTTATTTTGAATTGAAAATGGGTGATAATTATATAAAAATGGATAAATCACTAACAAGGAGCACTCCGGAAAAGTCTTCTAGAAGCAATGAGTTAAATGTAGAAGAGATAAAAGAAAAAGTATATAAAGAAAATACAGAGAATAGTTTTAAAAGTGAAGATACTATTGTAGAAGAATCTAAAGAAAATGAAGATTTAGATATTACAACTATAACATGTCCTATGGTTGGAACATTTTATGCTTCACCAGCACCAGGGCAGGATTCTTTTGTAAAAGAAGGTATGAAGGTATCAAAAGGCAATATTTTATGTATAGTTGAAGCGATGAAGCTTATGAATGAAATTGAATGTGAGTACGATTGCGAAATATATAAAATTTTAGTAAAAGATGGCGATATGGTTGAATATGGTCAGCCATTATTTAGTGTAAGGAGAGTATAGATATGCTTGGACCAAAAGAGATAAAAGAAATAATCCCTCATAGATATCCTTTTTTATTATTAGATCGAGTGGAAGAAATTGTTGATGGCATTAGTGCAAAGGGATATAAAAATGTTTCTATAAATGAACCTTTTTTTCAAGGGCATTATCCTGATTATCCAGTTATGCCAGGAGTTTTAATTTTAGAAGCTATGGCACAATTAGGAGCAGTAGCTGTATTAAGCAAAGAAGAAAATAAGGGAAAGATACCTTTGTTTGCAGGAACTAATAAAGTAAGATGGAAAAAACAAGTTGTGCCAGGTGATAAGTTAGATTTATATGTAGAAATAATAAAGTTAAAAGGCCCAATAGGCATTGGAAAGGGTATTGCAACAGTAGATGGAGTAAAGACATGTGAAGCAGAATTACTATTTGCTATAGGATAGGTGATAATTATGTTAAAGAAAGTACTAATTGCAAATAGAGGAGAAATAGCTGTTAGAATAATAAGGGCATGTAGAGAACTTGGAATATTAACTGTAGCAGTTTATTCTGAAGCAGATAAAGAAGCATTGCATACACAGTTAGCTGATGAAGCGGTTTGTATAGGACCACCATTAGCTAAAGATAGTTATTTAAATATAGCTAATATTTTAAGTGCTTGTGTTTTAACAGGTGCAGATGGGATACATCCTGGTTTTGGATTCTTATCAGAAAATCCTCGCTTTGCTAAAATGTGTGCAGAATGTAATATAAAATTTATAGGACCTGATTTTGAAGCAATAGAACTTATGGGAAATAAGGCAAGAGCAAGGGAAATTATGAAGGAAGCAGGTGTACCAGTAGTTCCAGGTTATGAAGGAATTATAGAAAATGAAGATCATGCATTAAATATAGCTAATGAAATAGGATATCCAGTAATGGTTAAAGCTTCAGCTGGTGGAGGCGGAAAAGGTATAAGAATAGTTAGATGTGAAGAAGAATTTAAGCTAGCTTATAATACTGCTAAGGCAGAAGCAAAGGCATGTTTTGGTGATGATAGAATATATATAGAAAAATTTGTAGAAAAACCTAGGCATATAGAGTTTCAAATATTAGCAGATGAATATAATAATGTTATTCATTTAGGTGAAAGAGAATGTTCTCTTCAAAGAAAGAACCAAAAGGTTTTAGAAGAAGCACCATCCACATTTTTAAATGAAGATTTAAGAATGGAAATGGGAGAGGTTGCTAAAAAGGCTGCAAAGGCAGTAAATTATAAAAATGCAGGAACTATAGAATTTTTAGTTGATAAATATGGAAATTATTACTTTATGGAGATGAATACTAGAATACAAGTGGAACATCCTATAACAGAAATGATTACAGATGTGGATTTAGTTAAAGAACAGCTGAAGATAGCCTCTAAAATTCCTTTAAATTTAAAACAAGAAGATATAAAAATTTTAGGGCATGCAATTGAGTGCCGAATAAATGCAGAAGATCCAAGTAATGATTTTAGACCTTGTCCGGGAACTATTAAAGAATTATGTATGCCAGCTGGAATGGGAGTTAGAATAGATAGTGCTATATATTGTGGATATAAAATTCCTCATAATTATGATTCTATGATTGGGAAATTAATAACTTTTGCAAAAACAAGGGATGAGGCAATTATAAAAATGAAAAGATCTCTAGCGGAATTTGGTATTGGTGGAGTTACTACAAACATAGATTTTCAGTACTGGCTAATTCAACAAGAAGAATTTTTAAGAGGAGAATATGATACCTCCTTCTTAGCAGAAAAGATGGTGAAGAAAGATGCTTAAGGACTTATTTAAAAAAAATCAATATGCAACTGTAAGTAAAGTAACTTTTGATACTACTGAATTTGATGAAAAGCCTAATATTCCATCAGGAATGTGGACCAAATGTGATAAGTGTGCAAGTATGATTTACACAGAGGATCTAGAGTCTAATTTTAATGTATGCACTAAATGTGGATTTCATTTTAGAATAAATGCTAAGGAAAGAATAAATCAATTATTTGATAAGGGATCATTTAAAGAATTTTTTTATGAAATAGTTACCAGAAATCCTTTGAATTTTAAAGGATATGAAGAGAAAATAAAAAAAGGTATAGTTTCATCAGGAAACAAAGAAGCTGTAATTACAGGAGTAGGAAAAATAAATGATATAGAAATTGCAGTAGCTATTATGGATAGCTATTTTATGATGGGAAGTATGGGGAGTGCAGTAGGTGAAAAAATAACTAGAATAGTTGAACTTGCAACAGATAGAAATCTTCCTATGGTGATATTTACAACTTCAGGTGGAGCTAGAATGCAAGAGGGGATATTTTCTCTTATGCAAATGGCAAAAGTATCAGCAGCACTTGCAAAGCATGATGATAAAGGGTTACTTTATATAACTGTTTTAACAGATCCTACTACAGGAGGGGTAACTGCAAGTTTTGCTATGGAAGGAGATATTATATTAAGTGAGCCTAATGCTTTAATAGGATTTGCAGGTAGGAGAGTTATTGAAAATACTATAAAAGAAACTCTTCCAGATGATTTTCAAAGTGCAGAGTTCCTACTAGAAAAAGGATTTGTTGATGCAATTGTTGAAAGAAAAAACCTAAGAGGGCAACTTTATAAGATATTATGTCTTCATGGAGGTGAAAATAATGAGTAGGGAATTAATTAGAAGTATATCTGTTTGGGATAAGGTAAATGTTGCAAGACATAAAGACAGACCTAATGGAAAGTTTTATATAGATAATATTTTCGAAAATTTTATTGAATTACATGGAGATAGAAACTTTGGTGATGATAAGGCTATAATAGGTGGAATAGCCTCAATTAATAATGAAAGTGTTACTGTTATTGCAATTAATAAAGGTGAAAATACTAAAGAAAATTTAGAAAGAAATTTTGGAATGCCAAATCCAGAAGGATATAGAAAGGCATTAAGGCTTATGAAGCAAGCTGAAAAATTTAAAAGACCTGTAATTTGTTTTATAGATACTCCAGGAGCTTTTTGTGGAGTTGGAGCTGAAGAAAGAGGGCAAGGTCAAGCCATTGCACAAAATTTAATGGAGATGAGTAGATTAAAAACTCCAATTATTTCTATTGTTATTGGAGAAGGTGGAAGTGGAGGTGCATTAGCACTGGCAGTTGCAGATAAAGTTTTAATGCTAGAACATTCGATATATTCTATTTTATCTCCAGAAGGTTTTGCATCTATTCTTTGGAAGGATGGAAGTAAAGCAAAAGAAGCGGCAGAAGTGATGAAAATAACGGCTCAAGACTTAAAAGAATTTAAAGTAATAGATAAAGTTATAAGAGAACCAAGAGGCGGAGCACACAAGCACAAAATAAGAATGGCTCTTGGAATTAAAAAGGAACTTTTAGAATATATAAAAGAACTAAAAGAAAAGGAAATAGAAGCTCTTTTAAATGAACGATATCAAAAGTTTAGAAATATAGGGAATTTCAATTAAGAAAAACAGCAAAATTAGCTGTTTTTCTTTTTATGATTAAAAAAGTATGTTATTATTATGGAAAGTAAAATAAGTTAGAGAGGTATTTTGTTTATGGGTAATAATAGTTTAGAAGTTGCCAAAATAGCAACTAAAATGGCTATTTCATCTAGAGAAGAAGAAGAAATACTAAAAATAGACTTTAAAAAAGAAGGTTTCCTAGTTACTGCAGTTAATATTGGAGGAAATATTAATGAATCTACTTCTAAAATTTTAGAAAGAGCTTTAGTTGCATCTAAGAGAAATGGTGTAATAAGAGAAGAGCATTTACATGAAGGTGGAATAATTGGGGCAACTAGGGATGCTCTTATGCAGGTATGGAATAGAGCAAGTGGGCAAAATGTTGGTGGTAAAATTGGAATTGCTAGAAAAGGTGAACATTTAAGTGTATGTATATTTTTAAGTGTAGGATTGTTACATTTAGATGAAGTTGTTATAGGAATAGGACATAGAGCAATTTCTATGTAATAAATAAAAGGTAAGGATTAAAAATCCTTACCTTTTATTTTACTAAAGTTTTTAATTTTACAATATGGAGAAAATATCCACAACATTGTTATAATAATAACAATAAAAAACTTAAAATAGTAAAAAACTTTATTGTTAAATCTTTGTTAACAATAAAATATACTTAGGGAAACAATTTAGAAAAAAGAGAATAATCAGAATATACAAAAAAATAAAAATGTAGAATAATATCATTACAATAGGGAAAAATAAGACTGATAGCGGGTTAATGGGTTGAAATAAATGGCTATTTTCCCCGCTTGAAGGTAATTTGATTTATTATCTAAAAGTTTTCAAAAAATAATTAGAAAAAAATTTACCAAAAAAGATTGACAAAAAATAAACAATCTAATACAATTAACTTGTAGTCAATAAGAAATTGATGGAGAAAATAATAAATAATAAAACGATAAAAATAAAATTTATATATTTGTAGGAGGAATAACAATGGCAGTTACAAATGCACAAGAGTTAACTCAAAGAATTAAAGAACTTAGGGCAGCACAAAAAGTGTTTGCTACATACACTCAAGAACAAGTTGATGAAATCTTTAGACAAGCGGCTATGGCAGCTAATGATAACAGAATTAAATTAGCTAAAATGGCAGTAGAAGAAAGCGGAATGGGAATAGTAGAAGATAAGGTTATAAAGAACCACTTTGCAGCTGAATATATATATAACCAATACAAGGATATGAAAACTTGTGGAGTTATAGAAGAAGATCATACTTTCGGTATTACTAAAGTTGCAGAACCAATAGGAGTTATAGCGGCTATAGTTCCAACTACAAACCCAACTTCAACAGCTATATTTAAAACTTTAATAGCTTTAAAGACTAGAAATGCAATAATTATATCACCTCATCCAAGAGCTAAACATGCTACAATAGCAGCAGCTAAGATAGTGTTAGAAGCAGCAGTTAAAGCAGGAGCTCCAGAAGGAATAATTGCTTGGATAGATGAACCTTCAGTTGAATTATCACAAAATGTTATGAGAGAATCAGATATAATTCTTGCTACAGGTGGCCCTGCAATGGTTAAGTCAGCTTATTCATCAGGAAGACCAGCTTTAGGAGTTGGAGCAGGAAACACTCCAGCAATTATAGATGAAACAGCTCACATTAAGATGGCTGTAAACTCAATACTTCTTTCAAAGACTTTCGATAACGGTGTAATTTGTGCATCAGAACAAAGTATATTAGTTATGGATTCAATATATGATGCAGTTAAGAAGGAATTAGCTGAAAGAGGAGCTTACATCTTAAAGGGTGAAGAAATAGATAAGGTTAGAAAGATAATATTAAATGAAAAAGGTGGCTTAAATGCTAATATGGTTGGTCAATCAGCTTATAAGATTGCTGAAATGGCTGGAGTTAAGGTTCCAACATCAGCTAAGGTTTTAGTTGGAGAAGTTGAATCAGTTGAATTAGAAGAACCATTCTCACATGAAAAATTATCACCAGTATTAGCTATGTATAAAGTTAAATCTTTCGATGAAGCTTTAACTAAGGCTTGTAGATTAATAGAATTAGGTGGTATGGGTCATACTTCAGTATTATATACAGACCAAGTTAAATCAACAGAAAGAATTGCAGCATTCGGAGCGGCTATGAAGACTGCAAGAACTTTAATAAATATGCCAGCATCACAAGGAGCTATCGGGGATGTATTCAACTTTAGATTAGCACCATCATTAACATTAGGATGTGGATCATGGGGTGGAAACTCAGTTTCAGAAAACGTTGGTCCTAAGCACTTAATAAACATCAAGAGTGTTGCTGAAAGGAGAGAAAATATGCTTTGGTTTAGAGTTCCAGAAAAGACTTACTTTAAATATGGTTGTTTACCAATAGCTCTTCAAGAATTACATGAAATGGGTAAAAAGAAAGTATTTATAGTTACAGATAAGGTTTTAGCTGAACTAGGATATACAAATCATATTACTAACGTATTAGAAAGATTTGGAATGGACTTTAGAGTATTCTCAGAAGTTGAACCAGATCCAACTTTAAAGGCAGCTAAGAAGGGTGCAGAAGCAATGCTTGCATTCCAACCAGATGTAATAATTTCATTAGGTGGTGGATCACCAATGGATGCTGCTAAGATTATGTGGGTTATGTACGAACATCCAGAAGTTAGATTCGAAGATTTAGCTATGAGATTCATGGATATAAGAAAGAGAGTTTACAAGTTCCCAACTATGGGTGAAAAAGCTATGATGGTAGCAGTACCAACTTCAGCAGGTACAGGATCAGAAGTTACTCCATTTGCAGTTATAACTGACGAACAAACAGGAGTTAAATATCCACTTGCAGATTATGAACTAACTCCAGATATGGCTATAGTTGATGCTGAACTTATGATGAGTATGCCAAAGGGATTAACTTCATGTTCAGGAATTGACGTATTAGTTCATGCTATAGAAGCATACGTATCAGTTTTAGCTTCAGAATATACAAATGGTTTAGCGTTAGAAGCTATAAGATTAGTATTTAAATACTTACCAGATGCTTATAATGAAGGAACTACAAATGTTAAGGCAAGAGAAAAAATGGCTCATGCTTCATCAATAGCTGGTATAGCATTTGCTAATGCATTCTTAGGAATTTGCCACTCAATGGCACATAAATTAGGTGCATTCCATCACTTACCACACGGTATGGCTAACTCATTATTATTAAATGAAGTTATAAGATTCAATGCTACAGATGCTCCAACTAAGCAAGCAGCATTTGCGCAATATAAGTATCCAAATGCAGCATGGAGATATGCTAGAATTGCTGATTACCTACAATTAGGTGGAAATACTGATGCTGAAAAGGTTGAATTATTAATTAAGGCTATAGAAGACCTACAAGCTAAAGTTGGAATGCCTAAGACTATAAAGGAAGCAGGAGTAAGCGAACAAAACTTCTATGCTACATTAGATGAAATGGTTGAGCAAGCATTTGATGATCAATGTACAGGAGCTAACCCAAGATACCCATTAATGAGCGAAATTAAGCAATTATACATTAATTCTTTTGAAGCTCCAAAGGCACCTGTAAAGGAAACAAAGAAGAAAAATAAATAAGATTAATTTATCTTAAAATAATATATGTAAGAGATTTTCTATAATTTTAGAAAATCTCTTATTTTTATTTAATAAAATATATGACATAATAAAAGTTGTGATATTATATAATATAAGTGAATTTTTATAAAAAGGGGTTTTAGTAAAATGAAAAGAATGGTAATTAAAACTGTAGGTGTTTTAATGATAATTTCACTTTTGTTTACAGGATGTACATCTATAGTATCAAATAGTGAGAATAAAAAAATTAAAGAAACTATAGATTTAGTGTTATCTTATGATAAAGGATATGATGATACAGTAAGTAAATATATAAGTAAAGTTAACTTTAATATTGTTAACTATGTATCTTTTTATTCTACATATTTAGGAGATGCATCTTTAGAAAAGTATGAAAGTACAATAAGAAGTATAAAAAAAGAAAATGAGAAATACAGGGTATGTATGGTACTTAATATGGTAGCTAAAGCTAAAGAGGTACATGGACATGAAGAGGAAAGAGACGAGGCAGAAGGGGAAAATGTTCCAGTAGAAATAGTTTTAACTAAAAATTCCAATAAGTATTATATAGAAAGTTTTAAAGAATATGAAAGTTTGGATAAAGCTATAGAAAATAATAAAGATTTTAAATAAAAGAAACTAAGAAAGAGTGATAAAATGTATAAACCTTTAGCAGAGTTAATGAGACCTAGTACTTTAGATGACTTTGTTGGACAAAGGCATATTATAGGAAAAGGAAAGCCGTTATATAATTTGATAAGCAGAAAGATAATTCCTAACTGTATATTATATGGACCACCTGGAACTGGAAAAACTACTTTAGCTAATATAATGGCTAATTATGCAGATAGAAAATTCTATAAGCTAAATGCTACAACAGCTTCAGTTAAAGATATTCAAGAAATTACATCAAGTTTAGACAGTTTACTTAATTATAATGGAGTAGTGATTTATATAGATGAAATTCAGCATTTTAGCAAAAAGCAACAACAGGCTTTATTGGAATTTATAGAAAATGGTAGAGTTACATTGATAGCAAGTACAACAGAGAACCCATACTTTGCTATACATAAAGCAATTATAAGTAGGTGTAATATATTTAACTTTAAGCAATTAGAATCATCAGATGTAATTATAGGCTTAGAAAAAGCAATAAATAAGCTTATAAATGAGGATGTAGATGTAGAATATTCAAAAGAAGCTTTAAGTTATATAGGAGATATATCTCAAGGGGATTATAGAAAAGCTTATAATATTTTAGAACTTGCTATAAACTCTCAGCTTACAAATAAAAAAGAAATAACTGTTAACTATATAGAATCTCTAAACCAATCACATATGAGAGCTGATGCTACAGGAGATGAATTTTATAATTTATTAAGCGCTCTTCAAAAAAGTATTAGAGGAAGTGATGAAAATGCCTCTATACATTATTTAGCTAGACTAATTAAAAGTGGAAATTTAACAGCTATAATAAGAAGAATATCAGTTATAGCTGCTGAAGATATAGGACTTGCACATCCTAATGCTTTAACAGTTGTTAATTCAGGAATAGAACTTGCTTTAAAAGTAGGACTTCCAGAAGCCCAGATTATTTTATCAGAATTAGTAATTTATTTAGCTACATTACCTAAATCAAATAGTGCTTATTTAGCTATAAAAAATGCAATGGATGATTTAGAGAATAAAAATATAGGAGATATACCACAATATTTAAAGGATGCACATTATAGTGGAGCTAAAGAGTTAGGTGTTAAAGGATATAAATATCCCCATGATTACGACAATAACTATGTAAAACAACAGTATATACCTAATGAAATAAAAGAAGTTAAATACTATAACCCTCAAAAAAATAAATATGAAGAAAGTTTAAAAAAGTATTGGAGTCTAATAAAATAAAAGATGTTAATAATTAATTAAAAATAATCGTTAATGATTATTGACAATAACAGAGTGTTTTGCTAAGATATAAACATAAAGTCTAGTAAAACAGTCAACATTAAGGGGTGATAAAATGAAGCTTTCCACAAAAGGAAGATATGGAGTTAAAGCTATGGTAGATCTTGCTATACATTATGGAAATGCCCCAGTTTCAATAAAGGTTATTTCTCAAAGACAAAATATATCTGAATACTATTTAGAACAATTATTTTCTCCTTTAAGAAAAGCAGGGCTTATAAAAAGTATTAGAGGAGCTCAGGGTGGATATGTTTTAAATAAAGCGCCATCAGAAATAAAAGTTGCTGATGTAATGGATGTATTAGAAGGCCCAATTGAAATAGCAGATTGTATAGAAGGAGCAGAGTGCAATAATATAGATTGTTGTGCAACGAGACTTTTATGGAAAAAAATTAAAAGTAGTATCGATGAAGTAATGGAAAATATTACTCTTCAAGATATAGTTAATGATTATACAAACATAAAAAATAAAAATGATGAAATTAAACTTTTAAAGAGGAGTGAATAGATATGAAAACTGTATATATGGATTATGCAGCAACAACATATGTAAAACCAGAAGTATTAGATGAAATGATGCCATATTTTACTGAAAAATTTGGAAATCCATCATCTTTTTATGGAATATCAAGAGAAACCAAAAAAGCTATAGATAGTGGAAGAGAAAAAATTTCTAAGGCATTAAATTGTGATTTAAACGAAGTTTACTTTACAGGTGGTGGATCAGAGGCTGATAACTGGGCTATAAAAGGAATTGCATGGGCACATAAAAATAAAGGTAATCACATAATTACTACTAAAATAGAACACCATGCGGTATTGCATACTTGTGAATATTTAGAGAAAAATGGTTTTGAAGTTACATATCTTGATGTAAATGAAGAAGGATTTATAGATTTAGAAGAGTTAAAAAATGCAATAACAGATAAAACAATCTTAGTTTCAATTATGTTTGCTAATAATGAAATTGGAACTATTCAACCAATAAAAGAAATTGGTCAAATATGTAGAGAAAGAAAGGTATTCTTCCATACAGATGCAGTTCAAGCTGTAGGAAACGTTAAAATAGATGTTAAAGAAATGAACATAGATTTACTATCTCTAGCAGGACATAAAATTTATGGACCTAAAGGAATAGGTGTTTTATACGTAAGAAAAGGTATAAAGATTGACAATTTAATTCATGGTGGAGGACAAGAAAGAGCAAGAAGAGCTGGAACAGAAAATATAGCAGCTATAGTAGGACTTGGAAAAGCTATAGAGTTAGCTACAGAAAACTTAGATGAACATGCTAAGAAAATGACGGCTTTAAGATATAAACTTATAGATGGATTATTAAAAGTTCCTCATACAAGATTAAATGGACCAAGAGGAGATAAAAGATTACCTGGAAATGTCAATGTTACATTTGAATTTATAGAAGGTGAATCAATTTTACTATCATTAGATTTTGAAGGTGTTTGTGCATCAAGTGGAAGTGCGTGTACTTCAGGTTCATTAGATCCATCTCACGTATTGCTTGCAATTGGATTACCTCATGAATTAGCACATGGATCATTAAGATTAACACTAGGAGACGGTTCTACAGAAGAAGATGTAGATTATGTAATAGAAGTTGTACCACCAATTATAGAAAGATTAAGAAATATGTCACCATTATGGGAAGACTATTTAAAGAAGGGAGAAAAATAATATGATATATAGTGATAAGGTAATGGATCATTTTAAAAATCCAAGAAATGTAGGAGAAATAGAAGATGCAAATGGCGTTGGTGAAGTTGGAAATGCTAAATGCGGAGATATAATGAAAATATACTTAAAGGTTGAAGACAACATAATAAAAGATGTTAAGTTCAAGACTTTTGGCTGTGGTTCTGCAATAGCATCATCATCAATGGCAACAGAATTAATTAAGGGAAAGACTATAGAAGAAGCTTGGGAATTGTCAAATAAAGCAGTTGCAGAAGCTTTGGATGGGCTTCCACCAGTTAAAATGCATTGTTCAGTATTAGCAGAGGAAGCAATTCATAAGGCTATTAACGATTATAGAAAAAGCCATGGATTAGATACATGGGATTTTGAAGAACATAACGACATCCATGATCATGTACATGGACATCACGAATAAAGGTAACTTTATGAAGAAAAAAGTAGTAGTTGGTATGAGCGGTGGAGTTGATAGCTCCGTCGCTGCTTATCTTTTAAAAGAACAAGGCTATGAAGTAATAGGTGTTACAATGAAACACTTTGATGAAAGTGATGATAGTTATGTAGAAAGAGAAGGTGGATGTTGTTCTCTTTCCGCAGTAGATGATGCAAGAAGAGTAGCTGATAATTTAGGTATTCCTTTTTATGTTCTTAATTTTAAAGAGTCTTTTAAAGAAAAGGTTATAGATTACTTTGTTGAAGAATATATAGAAGGAAAAACACCAAATCCATGTATTGCTTGTAATAGACATATAAAATTTGATGAGTTCTTAAGAAAAGCTAAAGGCATAGGTGCAGATTATATAGCAACGGGTCATTATGCAAAGATAGAAAATAGAGATGGGAAATTTCATTTACTTAGAGCAGATGATGACAGAAAAGATCAAACATATGCCTTATATAACTTTACACAAGAACAATTAAGTCAAACTTTAATGCCATGTGGCAATTATACTAAAGATAAAATTAGAGAAATAGCAAAAGAAATAGGTCTTGCTGTACATAATAAAAAAGATAGTGAAGAAATTTGTTTTGTTACAGATAACGATCATGGAAGATATATATTAAATGCTAAGCCTGAAAAGGTTAAAGAAGGTAATTTTGTTGATAAAAAGGGTAATATACTAGGAAGGCATAAAGGAATAGTTTATTACACAATAGGACAAAGAAAAGGGCTTGGGTTAGCTTTAGGTAGACCAGTTTTTGTTACTGATATAAATCCAAGAACTAATGAAGTAGTAATAGGTGCTGAAGAGGATATTTTCAAAACAGATTTAGTTGCAAAAGATATTAATTTTATATTTATTGATAATTTAAAAGAAGATATGAAGGTTACAGCAAAGGTTAGATATTCAGCAAAACCAGCTGAAGCTACTATTTCACCATTACCAAATGGAAGAGTTAAGGTATCTTTTAAAGAAAAACAAAGAGCTATAACAAAAGGTCAATCAGTAGTTTTCTATAACGAAAATGATGTAGTTGGCGGTGGAATTATAGAAAAGATATTATAAAAATATATAAAAATTCTCACAATTAAATTGTGGGGATTTTTTTTTATTTTTTGGAAAAACTAATATTAGTAAAATTAGAGAAAGAGAGGTTTATATGTTAAAAACTAAGGATTTTTATCTTATGAAAGTTTATGATATAAAAGGCAAATACCTTGGAGTTATAGATGATTTGTGTATTGATTTTTATAATGCAAAGGTAAAGGGATTTTTTATATCTAATTTTTTATTATTATCTAATAAAAATTTTATAGAAATAGATGATATTATTTCATTAGATGAGGTTATTATTGTAAAGAAGATAAAGCATTATAAAGGGTTAAGTTTTGGAGATATAAAAGATATGGATATTATAGATACAGAAAACATAATGAAGGGAGTACTAGAAGACTTAATTATAGAAAAAGCAGATTTTTCTATAAAAGGATTAGTAATGAGTTCAGGAATATTTGATAAAATGATTAAAGGGAAAGAAATACTTTTGGTAAGTGAATGCATATTAGGTGAAGATTTTATATTATATCATGGAAGCGAGAGTATAAGATTAAAATCTATACCTCATAAGAAATATAGTGAAAATTTATAAAAAATATAAAAGCTTAATAAATAAAATATTACTAATAGCATTTACTTTATTACTAATATTTATATACTTTAAAGTAGGTACCATAAATACAATAGTAAATATAGTATTCATAGGGTTTATATTTGCCTACACATTAAATCCTTTAAGAAATTATATAAGTGAAAAATTTAATATAAGTAAAAGGATTTCTTCTATAATATTAATAATTTTAATAGTTAGTTTAGTACTTTTAACATTATATATAGTTCTTCCAACTATATTTAGGGAAAGCTTAAATTTTGGAGATATGTTAGACAATATAGAGAAATACATAAATGACTTAGCAATAAAACTTAAAATTAATGATGTATCTTTTTTTCAATCTATATATACTGAAATAAATGAAGAGGTTAATAGATATTTAAGTGGATTTTCTAGTAATTTTTTAGAAAATATGATGTCTGTTTTAGAAAATTTAGTATCATTTGCTATAATTCCAATAGTAACTTATTATTTTCTAGTAGATGGAGATCTTATATACAATAAGATTCTACTTGTATTACCTACAGAAAAAAGAGTTATAGCTAAAAAAGCGATAAAAAACATAGATAAGATACTTTCTAGATATATAATAAGCCAATTACTTTTGTCATTAATAATAGGTATATTAACATTTATTATATTAATGTTAATAGGTGTTAGATTTGCTTTTATATTGGCTGTTTTAAATGGAATACTTAATATTATTCCTTATTTTGGCCCTATTATAGGAGGGATTCCAGCCGTTATTATAGCTCTTATAGATTCACCTGTAAAAGCTTTATGGACTATAATTGGGGTATTTATTCTTCAACAAATAGAAGGTAATATTTTATCACCTAAGATAACAGGGGATAGCACTAATATGCATCCTATAATAATTATTATTTTATTATTAATTGGAGAAAAAATGGGAGGATTTTTAGGAATGGTTTTAGCAGTTCCAATTGGTGTTATAATTAAGGTTATTTATGATGATATAAACGATTATTTATTTTAAATAACATATTATAATAAGTAAATTTATAAAGTATTTTAAAGTAAAATAATTGACATAATTTAATAAATAAACTATAATTTCATTGAAATATAACAAAATATATATTAGACAATGAAGAGAATGAGTAAATATGATTATCTATATTTAGAGAGGAAGTGGTTGGTGTAAACTTCTTATAGAACATATTGAAGCTATCTTGGAGTCTTATTTTTCTAAGTGATGCATTTTTATGCATAATTAGGGTGGTACCGCGGAAATATGTTTTCGTCCCTTTCTATTAGGGATGGAAACTTTTTTTATATATAAAATGAAATTAAGAATAATAATTCATTAAAAATAATAAACATATGGAGGTAATTTACTATGAAGTTCATGGGAACAAATGAATTAAGAGAAGCGTATTTAAGCTTTTTTGAGTCAAAGGAACATTTAAGACTTGAAAGTTTTCCTTTAGTACCTAAAAATGATAAATCATTATTATTAATAAATGCAGGTATGGCACCTTTAAAGCCATATTTTACAGGATTACAAAAACCACCAAAGACAAGAATAACAACTTGTCAAAAGTGTATAAGAACTGGGGATATAGAAAATGTAGGAAAAACATCAAGACATGGGACTTTCTTTGAAATGTTAGGTAATTTTTCTTTTGGAGATTATTTTAAGGGTGAGATAATCCCTTGGGCTTGGGAATTTATAACAAAAACTTTGCAAATACCAAAAGATAAGTTATATGTAACTATATATTTAGAAGATGATGAAGCATTTGATATATGGTGTGAAAAGACAGATGTAGATCCAAGCAGAATATTTAGATTGGGAAAAGATGATAACTTTTGGGAAATAGGAGTTGGACCATGTGGACCATGTACAGAAATTCACTATGATAGAGGTAATGGAGTTATAAAAACAGTAGATGAATTTATAAAAGCTAGTGATGAAGATAGAGTGGTTGAATTTTGGAATTTAGTATTTACTCAATTTGATAAGGATGAAGAAGGAAATTATAATAGATTAGCTCATCCTAACATAGATACAGGAATGGGACTTGAGAGAATAGCTACTATAATGCAAGGCGTTAATAACATATTTGAAATAGATACAGTAAAAAATATATTAGATAAAGTATCAAAACTTTCAAATGTAACTTATGGTGAAGATTCAGTTAAAGATATATCTTTAAGAATAATAACTGACCATGTTAAATCAGTAACTATGCTTATTTCAGATGGAGTTCAACCAAGTAATGAAGGTAGGGGATATGTACTTAGAAGACTTTTAAGAAGAGCTGCAAGACATGGAAGATTACTTGGAATAAAGGGACTATTCTTAACAGAAATAGTAGAATCAGTAGTAGAAAATTATGGAGAGGCCTATCCTCAACTAAAGGAAAATAAAGATTATATAGAAAAAATAGTATCTTTAGAAGAAGAAAGATTTAATGAAACAATTGATGCAGGAATGCAAATATTAAATGGATATATTGAAAAGCTAGAAGAAAATAAAGAAAAGACTTTAAAGGGTGAAGA
This sequence comes from Clostridium septicum, assembly GCF_003606265.1. Lineage (NCBI taxonomy): Bacteria > Bacillati > Bacillota > Clostridia > Eubacteriales > Clostridiaceae > Clostridium > Clostridium septicum. Next base: position 262,287 of record NZ_CP023671.1, on the reverse strand, counting down.
AGCATTTAAGTTATATGATACTTATGGATTCCCAATAGAGCTTACTGAAGAAATCTTAGAAGAAAAGGGAATGAATGTTGATAAAGAAGCCTTTAAAAAACAAATGGAAGCTCAAAGAGAAAGAGCAAGAAGTGCAAGAGGAGAAACATCATACATGGGTAGTGATGAAAATCCAATAAATAAAATAGAGGCTTCTATAGAAACTGAATTTGTTGGTTATAATAATATAGAAATAGAAGGAAAAGTATTAGTATTAGCAGGTGACGAAAGTTTTAAAGATGAGCTTAAAGAAGGAGAAAAAGGCTATATAGTAACTGATAAAACTACTTTCTATGCAGAAATGGGTGGTCAAGTAGGAGATAAGGGAACTATAATAAGTAAATCAGGAAAAGCTTATGTTTATGATACAAAGAAAAATGTTGGTGGAAAGACAATCCACTATGTAAAAGTTAATGAAGGTTCAATTAAAATTAATGAAAATGTAACAATTAAAGTTGATGTGGAAAGAAGAGGTAATATATGTAAAAACCATACAGCTACTCATATGTTACATGAAGCATTAAAAGAAGTAGTTGGAAAACATGTAAATCAAGCAGGTTCATATGTTGATGAAGAAAGATTAAGATTTGATTTTACTCACTTCCAAGGTTTAACATTAGATGAACTAGATAAAATTGAAGAGTTAGTTAACAGAAAAATAATGGAAGTGTTTAAAGTAGAAACAAAGCTTATGACATTAGACGAAGCTAAAGAATGTGGAGCTATGGCTTTATTTGATGATAAATATGGAGAAAAAGTTAGAGTTGTAAGTGTTGGAGAATTTTCAGTGGAACTTTGTGGTGGTACACATGTATGCAATGCAGGTGAGATTGGATTATTTAAGATAGTAGGAGAATCAGGTGTAGCAGCAGGAATTAGAAGAATAGAGGCTGTTACAGGATTTGGTGCTATTAAATTTATGGAAGAAAAACAAAAAACTCTAAAAGAAGCATGTGAAGCTTTAAGATGTACAGAAAAAGACATTTTAAAGAAAATCTCATCTCAGAATTCAGAGTTAAAAGAAAAAGATAAAGAAATAGCAGAACTTAAGAGTAAATTAACTTCAGGAGCAGAAGATGATATATTAAATTCTGCTAAGGAAGTTAATGGAATAAAAGTAGTTTCTTATGCAGTTTCAGATATAGATGGAAATGCTTTAAGAGATTTAGCGGATAAGATTAGAAATAAAATTGGTAGTGGTGTTGTTGTATTATTAAGTGATGTACAAGGAAAGGTTAATTTAGTAGCTATGGCAACAAAAGATGTAATTTCATCAGGAATACATTGTGGTAAAATAATAAAAGAAGTAGCTACTGTTGTAGGCGGCGGAGGCGGCGGAAGACCTGATATGGCTCAAGCCGGCGGAAAAAAACCAGAAAAGATAAAAGAGGCAGTAGATAAAACTTACTTAATAGTTGAAACTTTAGTAAAATAGTGTACTTTTTTATGAATTTAAGGTATAATTAAGTAAAGTAAACAAATGAATAAAAAAGTGATTTATAAGATATAATATTTATAAATAAAATATAGTAAGGGGGTGAGCTGCAGAGAAGGCAGCGATACTATGAGTAATAACTTAGATCATACAATGCAATTTAATTTAAACATTAATAAAGAAGATTTAACAAAATCAATTTTAACAGATGTTTATAATGCGTTAAAGGAAAAAGGTTATAATCCAATTAACCAATTAGTTGGATATCTTATTTCTGGAGACCCTTCTTACATCACAAGCTATAATGGAGCGAGAGCTTTACTTAGAAAACTTGAAAGAGATGAAATTCTTGAAGAAGTTATAAAATGTTATTTAGAAATAAAGTAGAGAGTGCCCGTTTAATCGGGCACTCTTAATATTTAAGGAGTGGGCATGAGAATACTAGGTTTAGATGTAGGATCAAAAACTATAGGTGTTGCAATTAGTGATCCATTAGGATGGACTGCACAAGGTTTAACTACAATTAGAAGAACAAATAGAGAAAAAGATATAGAAGAAGTTAAAAGAATATGTAATGAATATAATGTGGAAACTATAGTTATAGGTCTTCCTAAAAATATGAATGGAAGTATTGGGGAATCAGGAGAGAGAGTTTTAGAATTATCAAAAGATATTGAAGAAGCTACTTCGTTAAAAATAGAAATGTGGGATGAAAGATTAACTACAGTTGCAGCACATAAAGCAATGTTAGAGGCAGATTTATCAAGGAATAAAAGAAAAAAAATAGTAGATAAAATAGCTGCTACATACATACTTCAAGGATATTTAGACAGAATAGGAATGAAATAAACAATTAATTCCCAATTGAAAGTTATTATTGACAATATTAATTTAAAAAACTACAATTAGTAAAAAGGAGATATTCAAAATGGATAAAGATTTAAAACAAATAGAATTATATGATGAAGATGGCAATTTAGTTAAATTAAATATAGTTGCTTTTTTTGATATGGTAAATCCAGATACAGAGGAAAAGACAGAATATGTTATAGTATATGATGATGAATATACTGAAGATGACATATTTGCTTTAAAAGTTGATAAAGATGAAGATGGTGAAGATTTATTAGTCCCTGTAGATGATGAAATAGAATTAGCGGCTGTTCAAGAAGCATATGACACTATTTTTAGTGATGTAGAATAGATAAAAGCAAAAAAAGAGAAGAGGTGATGTTTATGGAACAAATGGCAGGAATTGATTTTAACTTATTAAAAGAAGAATTAAAACAAAAAGGTTATAAATTAACTCCTCAAAGAAGGGCTATTGTAGATTCTATTATAGAAAATGAGGGAGAACATTTAACAGCAGAAGAAATATATGATGAAGTTAAAAAAAATTGCCCCGAAATTGGATTAGCTACTGTATATAGAACTATAATTCTTTTAGAAGAATTAGGGGTTATTTGCAAGTTGGATTTAAATGATGGGTGCAGTAGATATGAACTAGTTCATAAAGATGAAACTCATAGACATCATCATTTAGTTTGCAATGAATGTAAAAACGTTTTAGAAGTTCAAGATGATTTATTAGATGAATTAGAAGAAGAAATCGAAAGATCATATGGATTTAAAATATTAGATCATAGCGTTAAATTCTTTGGCATTTGTAAAAAATGTCAAAGTAAACATAAATAATTAAATAAAGGAAAAAACCTCTTTTTAAGAGAAGACATCCTTTGTAATACATATCTTATGAAAAGGAGGGGACATATTGAGAAACGAAAAGGCTAAGGTTAAAATTATTCCTTTAGGTGGTATAAATGAAATAGGGAAAAATATAACAGCAATTGAGTATAAAAATGATATAGTTGTAATAGATTGCGGATTAAAATTCCCTGATGATGATATGTTTGGCATAGATTTAGTTATACCAGATGTAAGCTATTTATTAAAAAATAAGGATAGAGTAACTGGAATATTTTTAACTCACGGGCACGAAGACCATATTGGTGCATTACCTTATATATTAAAACAATTAAATGTACCTATATATGGAACAAAGTTAACGCTTGGTATTGTAGAAACTAAGCTAAAAGAGCACGGATTATTAAGTTCAACTAAACTTGTACGAGTAAAGCCAAGAGATGTGATAAAATTAAACTCTGTATCAGTAGAGTTTATAAAAACAAACCACTCTATTGCTGACTCAGTAGCAATAGCAATACACACTCCATTAGGAGTTGTACTTCATACAGGAGATTTTAAAATAGACTATACTCCTATAGATGGGCAACCAACTGATTTTGCAAGACTTGCAGAGCTGGGAAAAAAAGGTGTGTTAGTGTTAATGGCAGATTCAACTAATGTTGAAAGACCAGGATATACTATGTCAGAAAGAAGAGTAGGGGAAAGTTTTGCAAGAATATTCTCTAAGACTAAGGGGAGGATTATAGTAGCAACCTTTGCATCTAATATTCATAGAATACAACAAATTATTGATGCTGCTACAATTTATGGTAGAAAAGTAGCTGTATCAGGTAGAAGTATGGAAAATATAGTTGCAGTTGCTATAGAACTTGGATATTTAGAATTTGAGAAAGATATGCTAGTTAGCATAGATCAAATTAATAAATATAATAATGACCAAGTTGTTATAATAACTACAGGTAGTCAAGGAGAACCTATGTCAGCATTAGCTAGAATGGCGGCATCAGAACATAGAAAGGTTAGCATTGTAGAGGGTGATACTGTTATTATTTCTGCAACACCAATACCAGGAAATGAAAAACTTGTTTCTAAGGTTATAAATCAATTATTTAAAAAAGGTGTAGATGTAATATATGAATCTTTAGCTGAAGTTCATGTATCAGGGCATGCTTGTCAAGAAGAATTAAAGTTAATGCAATGCTTAGTAAAACCTAAATATTTTATTCCAGTACACGGTGAATATAGACATTTAATACAACATGGAGACCTTGCAATGAAGCTTGGATTACCTGAAGAAAATGTTGTTATTGTAGAAAATGGAGATGTTATAGAAGCTAATAGACAAGGAATAAAGAAGAATGGATCTGTAATTTCAGGTCAAGTATTTGTAGATGGCTTAGGAGTCGGTGATGTAGGTAACATAGTATTAAGAGATAGAAAGCATTTATCTCAAGATGGTATATTAACAGTTGTAGTTACCCTTTCAAAAGAAAGTAACACAGTAGTTGCTGGTCCAGACATTATATCAAGAGGATTTGTATATGTTAGAGAATCAGAAGGATTAATGGATGAAGCCAAAGAAATAGTTAGAAATGTTCTTAAAGAATGTGAAGAAAAGAAGATTACAGATTGGGCAAGCTTAAAGTCAAGGATAAGAGATGAGCTTAGAACGTATTTGTATGAAAAAACTAAAAGAAAGCCAATGATATTACCTATAATAATGGAAATATAATGCTTTAGCTTGACATTTAATAAGTTTACTCTTAGAATAAATAAGAGAATTATTATGAAAAGATAATTGGAAATTGGATACAGATGTATCCAATTTTATTTTGGAAAAAATAAATTATAGGTTTACAAGAGAATAATATTAATATAACTGGAGGAAGTTAAATGGAATTAACAAAAAGAAATGATATAAGAAATATAGCTATCATAGCGCACGTTGACCATGGTAAGACTACATTGGTTGATGCGTTATTAAAAGAAAGTCATGTATTTAGAAGTAATGAAAAAGTGGATGAAAGAGTAATGGACTCTAACGACTTAGAAAAAGAAAGAGGAATCACAATTCTTTCTAAAAATACATCTTTAGTGTATGATGATATAAAAATAAATATTGTAGATACACCAGGACATGCTGATTTTGGTGGAGAAGTTGAACGTGTATTAAAAATGGTAGACTCTGTTTTACTAGTAGTTGATTCATATGAAGGACCAATGCCACAAACAAAGTTTGTATTAAAAAAGGCTTTAGAACTAGGATTAAAACCAATTGTTGTTATAAATAAAATTGATAAACCAAATGCTAGACCAGAAGTTGTTATAGATGAAGTTTTTGATTTATTCCTAGAATTAGGTGCAGATGATGAACAATTAGATTTCCCAATTATATATGCATCAGCTAGAGAAGGTTTTGCAAGATATAATGTAGAAGATGATAATCATAATATGGAACCATTATTTAAGACTATAATAAAGCATGTAGAAGCACCAGAAGGATACATAGATGGACCGTTACAAATGTTAGTTACTACTTTAGATACTAATGAATATGTAGGTAGAATAGCTATAGGTAAGATTCATAGAGGTACAGTTAAGAAAAATGAAATGGTTGCATTAGTAAGAAAAGATGGCAGCACATCAAACTATAGAGTTTCAAACATATTTACTTATAATGGACTAAATAGAGAAGAAGCTCAAGAAGCTTCTTTAGGAGATATTATAGCATTAAGTGGTATTCCAGATTGTAATATAGGTGAAACTATAGCAAGTGCTCAAGAGCCAGAAGCTTTACCATTTGTTGAAATTGATGAACCAACATTAAGCATGAATTTTATGGTTAATGACTCACCGTTTGCAGGTAAAGAAGGAGAATTTGTAACTTCAAGACATTTAAGAGATAGATTATTAAAAGAATTAGAAACTAACGTAAGTTTAAGAGTTACAGAAATTACTCCAGATTGTTTTGAAGTATCAGGAAGAGGAGAACTTCACTTATCAATACTTATAGAAACAATGAGAAGAGAAGGATATGAACTTCAAGTTTCAAAAGCAAATGTTATATTAAAAGAAGAAAATGGCAAGAAGTTAGAACCAATGGAATACTTAACAATAGACGTTCCAGAAGAATTTATGGGCCCTGTTATGGAAAAGTTAGGACCTAGAAAAGGTGAAATGGTAAATATGACTTCAGCTGTTAACGGATATACAAGATTAGAATTTGTTATTCCTGCTAGAGGACTTATTGGATTTAGAAATGAATTTATGACAGATACAAAGGGAAATGGAATAATGAATCACGTATTCCACGGATATGCACCATATAAGGGTGAAATGCCAGGTAGAAGTAGAGGATCAATCTGTTCATTTGAAGATGGAGAATCTATTGCATATGGATTATTTAACGCTCAAGAAAGAGGAGTTTTATTTATAGGAGCAGGTGTACCAGTATATCAAGGTATGATAGTTGGTGAAAGTTCAAGAGCTGATGATATAGATATAAATATATGTAAGGGTAAGAAACTTACAAACACAAGATCATCAGGAGCAGATGAAGCAGTAAAACTAATACCACCAAGACTAATGACATTAGAACAATGTTTAGAATTTATTAATGCTGATGAATTAGTAGAAGTTACACCAGAAACAGTAAGAATGAGAAAAAGAGAATTAGATCCAGCTCAAAGAAGAAGAATTATAAGTAGATCTAAAAAGTAATAAAACTATAAAATTTACTTTTAAATTATATATAAAAGTATTATAATAAAGTGAATAGCCTTTAACTAGGCTATTTACTTTTGTATATAGGGGGTTTTTTATGAAAAATTCTAACATAAAAAAAGTAATTTTAATAATTATAATACTAACTATTATAATAGTTCCTTTTGTAATAGTAGGTAGAACCATAAAAAATCCAGTTAAGGTTGACGGCAATGTAATAATAAATGTAGAGGAAGGAGATAGTTTTTATGGAGTCCTTAATAAACTTTCAAAAAGAGAAGAAATTAGGGGATTACCTATTATAAAACTATACTTAAAGATTACCAATAAAAACCTAGAAGTTAAACCAGGTACATATGAAATACATAATAAAATGACTGTTAATGATATAGTAGAAACATTAACAAGTGAATCTACAAAAAATCTTATTAAATTTACTGTTCCTGAAGGATATACAGTAGATGACATAGCAAGTAAACTTGAAAAAGAAAAAATATGTACTAAGGGGGATTTTATAAAAGCTGTTAAACAATATAATTTACCACCCTTTATTAAAAATAATGATAATAAGAAATATAACTTAGAGGGTTATTTATTTCCAGATACATATATTATTAAAAAGGATGAAAAACCAGGGGAAATAGTACAGGTAATGGTTTCTAGATTTGAAGAAGCATTTGAAGAAGCTTTAAAGGAAACAAACATAAAAACTTCTGACGAGGATGTAGAAACTGTAATTACAATAGCTTCAATGATAGAAAAAGAAGCTAGAGTAGATAAAGAAAGACCAATTATTGCATCTGTAATTGCTAATAGGGTATCAGAGGGGATGAATTTACAGATAGATGCTACTGTTATATATGCCTTAGGTGAACATGTTGAAAAAGTTTTATATAGTCATTTAGAAACAGAATCACCTTATAATACATATAAAATTAATGGATTACCTATAGGGCCTATATCAAATCCTGGAATGCCATCAATTTTGGCAGCTTTAAAACCTGCTACAACTGATTATTTATTCTATGTATTGGAAAAGGATATGAAACATCACTTTTTTACAAGGGATGAAAATGAATTTATGAGTAAACTTAAAGAGCTTGGATATTTGGAGGAATAAAATGAGTGGAATAACCTATGATTATATGGAGGAATATATTAGAGGTTTAATACCAGAAAATACAGGAAAATATAAAGAAATGGAATGTTTTGCAAAAGAAAATGGAGTGCCTATAGCACAAAAAGAAACAGCAAAATTCTTAGAATTTATGGTAAGTATGAAAAAACCTTTAAGAATATTAGAACTAGGCACAGCTATAGGGTACTCAGCTACATTAATGTATGAAGCAGCTGGAACAAATCCAAGTATTACTACTATAGAGCGTGACGAAAATATGATAAAATATGCTAAAGAAAACTTTAAAAAATTCAATTTAGAAGATAAAATTGAAATAAAGTGTGGAGATTGTTTGGAGATTTTAGATAAACTAGAAGAACCATATGATTTAATATTTATGGATGCAGGTAAAGGACATTATAATCATTTTTTGCCTAATTGTCTTAGACTCTTAAAAAAAGATGGAGTTATAGTTGCAGACAATGTTTTATTTAGGGGAATGGTTGCATCAAAAGACTTGGTAAAAAGAAGAAAAATAACAATAGTAAAAAGAATGAAAACGTACTTAGATCTTGTATCAAAAGATGAAGATTTAATTACATCTGTAATACCAATGGGGGATGGAATTGCAGTGACTAAAAGGAGGTAACAGCAAATGAACAAACCAGAGATTTTAGCACCAGCAGGAAGTCTAGAAAAATTAAAAATAGCAGTAGATTTTGGAGCAGATGCTGTATATATAGGTGGAGGTAAGCTAAACCTAAGAGCATTTTCAGATAATTTTACAAATGAAGAAATAGCTGAGGGTGTTAAATATTGCCATGAAAGAGGAAGAAAATTATATGTAACTATGAATGTTTTTCCAAGAAATCATGATTTAACAGGTGTTGAAAATTACATAAGAGGACTAAATGATTTAGGAATAGATGCAATAATAGTTGCAGATCCTTCAATAATAATTGCAGCTAAAGAAGTTGCACCAAATTTAGAAATACATTTAAGCACTCAAGCTAATACTGTTAACTGGAAAGCTACTAAGTTTTGGTATGATCAAGGCGTAAAGAGAGTAGTATTAGCAAGAGAACTTACTTTTAATGAAATAAATGGTATAAAGGCAAATATACCAGAAGAGTGTGAATTAGAAGTCTTCGTACATGGATCTATGTGTATAGCTTATTCAGGTAGATGTTTAATATCTAATTATATGTTAGGAAGAGATGCTAATAAGGGTATTTGTTCTAATGCCTGTAGATATAAATATCACTTAGTAGAAGAAACAAGACCAGGGCAATATTATCCTGTAGTTGAAGATGATAATGGAACTTACATAATGAATTCAAAGGATTTATGTATGATACATCATATTCCAGAGCTTGTAAAAAGTGGAGTACATTCATTAAAAATAGAGGGTAGAATGAAAAGTGAGTTCTATGTGGCATCTGTAGTTAAAGCATATAGAGATGCAGTAGATTCTTATATGGAAAATCCAGATAGGTATGAATTTAAAGATGAGTGGATGGAAACTTTATTAAAGATAAGTCATAGACCATATCATACAGGTTTCTTCTTTGGAAAAAGTGGAGAACAAAATTATGAAGAATCATCATATGTAAGAGACTATGATATTGTAGGTATAGTTAAATCATATGATCCAGAGACTAAAGTTGCAACAATCCTTCAAAAAAATAGAGTATTTGAAGATGATACAGTGGAAGTATTAAGAGCATATACACCATATTTTAATATACAACTTAAAGAAATGTTTGATGTCGAAAAAAATGTTAAAACCAATGTAGCTAATAGGGCTCATATGGTATTTACAGTAAAAGTAGATGAGCCTTTAAAAGAAAATGATATGTTAGTTAAAGGAAAAAAGGCATTAAACCTATAAGATAAGCGGGGAGGATTTCCAATGAAAAAACCAATATTAATAGGAATAACTGGAGGAACTGGTTCAGGAAAAAGCACAATTGCAGATGAGATATATTCAAGTTTTGCAGATGAATGTATTGCAATGATACAACAAGATATGTATTATAAGGATCAAAGTCATTTAACAATGGAAGAAAGAGTTAAAACAAACTATGATCATCCAAGAGCTTTTGATAATGAATTATTAATAAAACATTTAAAAGCTTTAATGGAAGGAAAGGCAATAGAAAAACCTATATATGATTTTGCTAAACATAATAGAGCAGAAGAAACAGTAAGAGTTGAAGCTAGAGATATTATAATTGTTGAAGGTATATTAGTTCTAGAAGATGAAAGAATTAGAGATCTTTTAGATATAAAAGTTTATGTCGATACTGATGCGGATATAAGAATTTTAAGAAGATTAGTAAGGGATATAAACGAAAGAGGTAGAACTGTAGAATCTGTTATAGATCAATATTTAGGTGTTGTAAGACCAATGCACTTGCAATTTACAGAACCAACTAAAAGGTATGCTGATATCATTGTTCCAGAAGGGGGACAGAATAAAGTAGCTATAGATATATTGGTTACAAAAATAAAGGATATATTAAAGTAATTGTATAAAAAACACCTTCTTAGGCTAGAATTAAGCCTAGGGAGGTGTTTTATTTGCATGAAAAAAAGGGTAATTAAATTAGATAGAATACAAATAACATTTATAATATTTATTTTGTTAATATTTGCTTTAGGGGGAAGGCTATATTTTCTTCAGGTACACCCAACAGAAATGGTAACAGGAGAAATGACTAATCATCAAACCGAAGATATTTCTCAGATAAGATATAAAATATTTGATACAAATGGGAAAGATATGATGAATTATAATAAAAAATATATAATGGTTTTAGATACAAAACCTTTTATGTTAAATAATTATGAAGAAACTTTAGAAGATTTAATGGCTTTAAATTTTATTATGAAGTCAGAAGATTCAGAGTTCAATTACACAAAGATTATGAATGAAGGTGGAAAAAGATATTATAAAATAAGTGAGGAAACATATAATAAAATAAATAAATTAGAAAATGTAAAAGGTATTTATACTTATATATATGATGAAGTTGATTCTAAAGAGGCTTGGAGAGTTGAAAACTTTTTATCTAAAGTAGGAGAAAAGGATGAGGTAGAAGGTTCATTACAAAGTGAATTAAATAAATATCTTGCTAGTAATAAATATCCTAAATCAAGATTCTATTTAGATGATAAAGCAGTGTATGGAGAAGGAGAAGTTGACGAAGGTTCAGAAAATAAAAATATAAAACTTACTATAAACAAAGAGTGGGAAGATAAAATAAGAGAAATTTTGAAAAAAGAAGATTATGATTTTTTAAAAAATGTTGGTGTAGTTGTATCTGAAGCAGATACAGGAAAAATAAGAGCTATAGTTCAAAAGGATGAAACTCAAGCTAATGTTAATTTAGGAATAGAACAATTAGGTTATGAGCCAGGATCAATTTTTAAAGTTATTACAGAAACAATAGGGTTAGATTTAGGGTTAATTAGGTCTACAGATACTTTTATATGTAGTGGGGTAATTTGTAGTAAGAATGGAAAGTCATATGCACATGGAGCTTTATCTGTAGAAGGGGCTTTAAAAATATCTTGTAATGATGTTTTTGCAAAGGTAGGTTCTTTAATAGGGTATGATAAGTTTATGGAATATGTAGAAAAAATGGGATTATTTAAGCAGGCTTTGGGAGTTGCAGGGGATAATAAAAATGAAGCAGCAGGAGTGAAACCTAAAAGAGAAGATAGTATGAATAATATATCTATAGGTCAAGCGACTATGGTTACTCCAGTTCAAATGGCAGGGCTTTATAATACTGTGGTTAATGATGGAGTTTATATAAAACCGACAATTGTTGAAGAAATATTAGATAAAGATAATAACACAGTACATAAATTTTTAAACGAACCTGTTAGAGTATTTAGTCAAACTTCAGCAAAAATAGCACAAGAAACAATGTCAAAAGTAATTTGGGAAGGTTCTGGTTTTGAAGCTAAAGTTGAAGGGGTTAAAATAGGTGGTAAAACAGGAACATCAACAGGAGAAGGAGGAACAAACCATGGATGGTTTGCTGGATATTTTATTAAAGATGAAAAAAAATATACAATAGTAGTTATAGCACCTCATATAGGAGAAAAACATCCAGATGGAAGAGAATTAGGTGGAGGTAATACGGGAGCACCTATTTTTAGAGATATAGTAACAACACTTGTAAAATAATTATAAATTTAAAGGTGTTCTTTTAAAATAACTACTTTATGAAATTGTGGTATTTATTATATAAAACTTTAATGAGATATTAAAAGATAAAAGAGCAACTAATAGGACTATGTAATCTTATTAGTTGTTCTTTTGTTTTATTATTTATTAAATTTTTGTTGTAAAAAGAAATAAGGTAAGCTATTAAAAATGTAAAGTTTATAAAAAAGTATTCCAATTTTATTTTTTAGAGTATAAGCAATTTTTTCGTACTTAATCATAGTATATAATAAGCACTATTAGGAGGAAGTTAAGTGTTTTTTATATCAAATATAATTGAACTTCTATGTAATTCTATATTTTTAACAGGTTACATAGCGGGTAGCAATACATTTCCTAAACCTTTAGACGAGAAAGAAGAGAAACATTATTTAGCACTTTTGAAGGAAGGAGACAAGGAAGCAAAAAGTGTTCTTATAGAAAGAAACTTAAGATTAGTTGCACATATAGTTAAAAAATATACTTTTCCAAATAAGGATGTTGATGAGTTAATATCAATAGGAACTGTTGGATTAATAAAGGCTATAGATTCTTTTGACGGCTCAAAGGGAACAAGACTTGCAACTTATGCATCAAGGTGCATAGAAAATGAAATATTAATGCTTTTTAGAAATAATAAAAAGCAAAAAAGTGAAGTATATCTTCAAGATCCAATAGGAGTAGATAAAGAAGGGAATGAAATATGTTTAATTGATGTTTTAAGTAGTGAGAAAGATTCAGTATTAGAAAAAGTAGAGAGTAATCTTCAAATAAAATCATTATATAGTAAGATAGGTATCTCTTTAAGTGACAGGGAAGGAGAAATACTAAAAATGAGATATGGTTTAATAGATGGTAGATGTAGAACTCAAAGAGAAATAGCAGCTCTTATGGGAATATCTAGATCTTATGTATCTAGAATAGAAAAAAAAGCTCTTAAAAAACTAAAAAAAGAGATGTCAAGTAGATAGTATATATATCCTCCTATGGAAAGATTATATAGTAAAAAAAGGATTATAGAGATTTTTATAGAATATAATTAAATGGGCTTTGTTTATGCAAAAGGAGGATATTATATGTATATTTTACGTGATTTATTAAGTAAGACAATAGAGGCAGAAGCATCAGATCTACATTTGACAGTTGGGGTACCGCCAATTATTAGGAATAATGGAAGATTGATAAAGCTAGGAACTAACAAACTAACACCAGAAGATATTGAAGCTTTTGCAAAAGAAATATTACAAGCCAAATATGAGGAATATAATAAAATAGGTGAATTAGATATATCTTATTCTGTACCAGGAGTTGGCAGATTTAGAGTAAATGTATTTAAACAACGAAATAGTGATGCTATTGCAATAAGAGTTATTGCGTTAAAGATTCCTACTCTTGATGAACTTAAGCATCCTGCTGTAATAAAAGAATTAGTTCAAAAGCAGAGGGGATTAGTTCTAGTTACAGGACCAGCAGGTAGTGGTAAAAGCACTACTCTTGCAGCTATGATAAATGAAATAAATAGTACAAGGGAGGCTCATATAATTACGTTAGAAGATCCAATTGAATATTTACACAAGCATAATAAGTGTATAATAAATCAAAGAGAAATTGGAAAAGATAGTAGTAGTTATAAAAGTGCTTTAAAGGCTATATTAAGAGAAGATCCAGATGTTATTCTTGTAGGAGAAATGAGAGATTTAGAAACTATCTCAATTGCACTAACAGCAGCTGAAACAGGTCATTTAGTATTTTCTACACTACATACAATAGGTGCTGCAAAGACTATAGATAGAATTATAGATGTTTTTCCACCACATCAACAGCAACAAGTTAGAGTTCAATTATCAGCTATGCTTAAAGGTGTGATTTCACAACAACTTGTTCCTAATGCAGATAATACAGGAAGGGTAGTAGCATTAGAAACAATGATAACAACTCCAGGAATACAAAATTTAATTAGAGAAGGAAAAACTTATCAAATAGAATCAGCAATACAAACTGGAAGCAAATATGGAATGAAGACAATGGATATGTCATTAGCTGAACTATATAGAAGGGGAACAATAAGTATAGAAACAGCTTTTAGCCATTCAGTTGATAGAGAAACTATTAAAAGAATAATGATGCTTTAAAACATTAAAGATGTTAACTTACAAGTTAGCATCTTTAATGTTTTTATAAATCTATAATTTGGAAGAATTTTTATGAAGGAAAATTTACATTAGTGTTGAATATATATATAATAGTAATTATTATTTTACTAAATTTAAGTTTCTATAAAAGTAACAGTAAAATTTTATTAGTTACTGTGTATATTTCTTAATATGCTACACAGTATTAACGTGTAGAATTGGACATAATAAAAAATTATATTAATAGCTTAAAGAAATTATAAAATGAGTTAGGGGTAATTTTAATATTTGGATTGCAATTAAAAAAGGCTTTACATAATATAAAGTAAGACTCTAAATATAATTAGAAAGCTATTTAGTAAATTAATGGCTTTATTAAGCAATAAGAAGTAGTTATATAGTAAAAGGTTTAGGGCTAATTAATATTTGTGACATCATTACTTTTAACAAAAGATAATAGAAAGAGGGAGAGGTGTTAGAGTCTTAAGTTTAAATATATAAAAGGAATTTATATTAAAAATATAAAGAAAAGTTTTATTTAATAATTTAAGAAGAAATAAAATTAAAATTGTAATACTAATGTATAGAAACAGTTGTTTTATTTTATTTTAAATGCTAGAATAAAATAAATGTTGAATTTTATTAAATTAAATTGAAAAATACTGGATATTAAAAATTAGTAGATGTTTCTCTATATAAATAAATTTTAGAGAATAAGAAATTCTATTATAAATTAAGTTAGATTACAAATTTCTTCAGTATTTAACTCTTTTTCTATTGTTAAAAATATATATAATGAGTTAAAATTGTTATATGGATATGAGTTTCATTTGAGAAACCATCATGAATTTGTTTAAAAGATAGTATAGAAAATAATAGTTGGAACAAAGAAAAATTACTAGTAGATATTTTCTAAAGGAGGAATTGTTTTGTTAGATTTCGAAGTAGATATGCAAGAATTAACCAATATTAAAGTTATTGGTTGTGGTGGCGGCGGTGGAAATGCCGTTAATAGAATGATAGCTGAAGGTTTAAAAAATGTTGAATTTATAGCTGTTAATACAGATAAACAAGCATTAATGTTATCACATGCCAATGTGAAGATTCAAATTGGAGATAAACTTACTAAAGGACTAGGTGCCGGAGCTAATCCTGAAATAGGTAAAAAAGCCGCAGAAGAAAGTAGAGAAGAAATAGCTGAAGCGATAAAAGGCGCTAATATGGTATTTATAACTGCTGGAATGGGTGGTGGAACAGGTACTGGTGCTGCTCCAGTAGTTGCAGAAATAGCTAAAGCTATGAATATATTAACAGTTGGTGTTGTTACTAAGCCATTCCCATTTGAAGGTAAGAGAAGAATGAGACATGCAGAAATGGGGATTGAAAATCTAATGAATGCTGTTGATACTCTTGTTATTATTCCAAATGAAAGATTATTGTCAATGGCAGATAAGAAGACAACTCTTCTAGATTCATTTAAATTAGCAGATGATGTATTAAGACAAGGTGTTCAAGCTATATCTGACCTTATTACAATTCCAGGGGTTGTTAATGCCGATTTTGCAGACATAGAAACTGTTATGTTAAATAAAGGTTTAGCTCACATGGGAGTTGGACATGGTACAGGAGATAATAAAGCTCAAGATGCAGTAAGACAAGCAATTTCATCTCCATTATTAGAAACTTCTATAGATGGAGCAACAGGAGTTATAATTAATTTTACTGGTGGAGTTGATTTAGGGGCAATAGAAGTATATGAAGCTGCTGATATAGTTAGAGAGTCAGCTGATCCAGATGCTAATATAATATTTGGTGCCGTTATAGATGAAACTTTAACAGATGAGATTAGAATTACAGTTATTGCAACTGGATTTGAAGAAGAAAATAGCAAATTATCTATGGAAAAGCCTGTTATAGAAAAGAAAACTGTAGTTAGACAACAAGTACAGAGACCAGAGGATATATCAATGGATCAACCAAAGAGAGTAGATCCATTATTAGATATTGATACAGATAGTGTTAATATACCAAGTTTTTTAAGATCAAGAAAATAAAAGTATTGAAACATATATTTATAAAAGACGAGAAATTTAATTTTCTCGTCTTTTATTTATGTAAAAAATAAAACTAAATAAATATAAAGGATTTAATAAACTAATTAACTGTAATTAAATGTAAAAAATCAGGGGGAAAAATATATTTTAAGGTTAGTCATTATGACAAAATTTTAATATAAGAGAGTTTATAATTTAATACAAGGGAGGGGGACAAGTTATGGTTGTATATGTTGATGTAATATTTATAGAAAACTTTATTGTGAATTTATTTTTGCTACTAATTACTATGAGGATATTACGATTTGGTTATAAAAGGAGTATTTATATAGGAGCAGCTATAGGGGGGGTATATACTCTTGCATTATTTATGAAAATTCCATTACTTACAACATTAGTAGGAAAGATATTAGTAGCAGGTCTTATGATAATGTTGACATTAGATAAAAAAAGTATCGGAAATGTAACAAAAGCTATAATAACTTTTTTTATAACATCATTTACGCTATGTGGAATATGTTTTGCCTTCGCGTTAATGCAAAATGAGTATTCTATCTCAACTATTTTTTCAATAAGCAATTATTCAATAAAATATTTAATTATTTCAATAATGTTGCTATACATAGTTATAGTTAGGGTAGTAGATTACTTAAGAGAAAGGGCTTTAATAAAAAACTTATTATATGATATTGAAATCTCTTATAACAATAAAAAATTATGCTTAAAAGGATTTTTAGATACAGGAAATGAACTTAGAGAACCTGTAACCAATCTTCCTTGCATTATAGTTGAAAATGAGTTGATTGAAGAGATAAATATACCAAATGATAAAGCTTATTATATTTCTTATAGCACAATTGGTGAAAGTGGAAAGCTTAAGGGATTTAAGGGAGAAAAGATTAGAGTAAGACAAGAAAATAAGGATTGGCACACTATAGATGCAATTGTTTGTAGTTGTAAAAATAATAGATTAAGTAAGGATAATGAATTTAATGCATTATTATCAAGAGGTATTATATAGGAGGTAGAAATGTTAAAGTTAAGCATATTATTAAATAGGATATTACAAAAACTTAAATTATTTACAAGTAAGGTTCATTATGTAGGAGGAAATGATTCTCTTCCACCACCTTTAAAGAAGGAAGAAGAAGAGGAACTTGTAAATAAATTAATCAAAGGTGATGAGTCAATTAGAGATATATTAATTGAAAGAAATTTAAGGCTTGTTGTATATATAGCAAGAAAATTTGAAAATACAGGAGTTTGTGTAGAAGACTTAATATCAGTAGGTACAATAGGTCTTATAAAAGCAGTTAATACATTTAATCCAGAGAAGAAGATAAAGCTTGCAACATATGCATCAAGATGTATAGAAAATGAAATACTTATGTATCTTAGAAGAAATAGTAAAGTAAAGGCTGAGATATCATTTTATGAACCTTTAAACATAGATTGGGATGGAAATGAATTGTTATTATCTGATATATTAGGAACAGAAAATGATACCGTTTATAATTTAATAGAGGATGAAGTAGATAAACAATTATTATTTTTAGCTCTTAAACATCTTAATGATAGGGAAAAGGAAATTGTAAAATTAAGATTTGGTTTAAATGGAACAAGAGAAAAGACTCAAAAAGAGGTAGCTGATATGCTTGGAATATCACAATCATATATTTCAAGGTTAGAAAAAAAGATAATAAGCAGGTTAAAAAAAGAAATCAATAAAATGATATAGGTTGTCTTTAGTATAAAAGTAAACTCTATCGGAAATACTTTTAAATGCAGTATGTTATTACTTCCGAAGGGGTTGATGATTTTGATCATTAATAAGGTAGAAATATGTGGAGTAAATACTTCAAAATTACCAATATTAAAAGAAAAAGAAAAGAGAGAATTATTACTTAGCATGAGAGCAGGTGATAATACTGCAAGAGAAACTTTTATTAAAGGTAATTTAAGATTAGTCCTTAGTGTAATTCAAAGGTTTAATAATAGAGGAGAAAACGTAGATGATTTATTTCAAGTAGGTTGTATTGGGCTTATGAAAGCAATTGATAACTTTGATTTATCTCAAAATGTTAAGTTTTCAACTTATGCAGTACCTATGATAATAGGGGAAATTAGAAGATACTTAAGAGATAATAATTCAATAAGAGTAAGCAGATCTTTAAGGGATATTGCATATAAAGCTCTTTTAGTTAGAGATAGGCTTATAAAGGATAATAATAAAGAACCAACGGTTTCACAAATAGCAAAGGAGCTCAATCTCCCAAGAGAAGAAGTGGTATTTGCCCTTGATGCCATTCAAGATCCAGTTTCTCTTTTTGAACCTATTTATCATGATGGTGGAGACGCTATTTATGTCATGGATCAAATCAGCGATTCTAAAAACAGTGATGAAAATTGGCTTGAAAATATATCTATAAAAGAAGCTATGAAGAAGTTAAATGATAGGGAAAAATTAATTTTAACTTTAAGATTTTTTAATGGAAGAACTCAAATGGAAGTAGCTGATGAAATAGGAATATCACAAGCACAAGTTTCAAGGTTAGAAAAGACGGCTTTAAAGCACATGAAAAAATACGTATAGAGCTCATTTTGAGCTCTTTTATATTAAATATTATATTATTTAATATAGGCTATCATAGGATAAGGGTATTTGAAAAACATTAGGAAAAGAAAGGTTAAAATGAAGATATTAAATTATCTTCATTTTAACTGAGTAATTATTATATTTGGACATGCATATAATGATTAATATATATATAATAGGGGGTAGAGAATAATGAATTTTATTGATGATATGGTAAATGAAGAAAATACTAATGATAATATTGAAGATGATTTAATATTACATTCATTAAATGCATTAAGATCTATGGAAGTAATAGATATAAAAAACGGGGTAAAATTAGGATTTGTTAAAGATGTAGTAATAGATATTAAAGAAAGTAAAATAGTATCCATAATATTACCATCTATGGACAAGAATTGGTTTAGTAAAGAAGATGATATAGAAGTTCCTTGGGAAAATGTAAAAAAAGCTGGAATGGATGTACTTTTAATTGATACAACAGATATAATTAAAGATAATTTTAAAAATAACATCTAGAAAATTTACAAATATATAGTATAATAATAACATGAGAAAATGGAATTAATAACAAAATAAGAAAGGCGTGAATATTTATGAAATGTCCTTTTTGTTCCTTTGAAGAAAGTAAAGTAGTAGATTCTAGATCAACAGATGATAATACAACTATTAGAAGAAGACGGGAATGTTTAAAGTGCAATAAGAGATATACAACATATGAAAAAGTAGAAGATATTCCAATATTAGTGGTAAAAAGAGACTTAACAAGAGAAAATTTTAACAAAGAAAAAATTATTAATGGTTTAATTATTGCTTGCCAAAAAAGGCCTGTATCAAGAAGTCAAATAGAAGAGATAGCAGTAGATATAGAGAAAACTATTTCAAATAAAATGATAACTGAAGTGGAGTCAAAATACATAGGCGAAATGGTTATGAATAGATTAAAAAAGATAGATGAAATATCTTATGTTAGATTTGCATCAGTTTATAGACAGTTTAAAGATATAAATACATTTTTAGAAGAAATAAAAAGTCTAGTTTCTAATAATTAAAAGCTTATTAGCATATTCTAATAAGCTTTTTTTATTTATTTAGAGAATTATATCCATATATACTGCGGCTAATTTAATTATAATTTTAAAACTAAGTATTTTCCACTAAAGAATAAAAATAAAGTATGACTGCCAAAGTTTTTCTTAAGGCAACATTTAGTGAAAATACATAATTAAAAAAATCTATATATTTAAAGTTGTCTTTGAGATCTTTTTAGTTAAATATATGTTAAAAGAAGGTAATATTTTTAAAATAAATAGAAAAAGCATTAGTTAAATGTTAAAATATACTCAAATATAATCTTAAGAGGTGTATAAATGAAAAAGTTAACAATAGATGATTTAGTAAGACATAAAGATTTTTTTAAATTAGATTTAGGTAATATAAGTATTGGGTTTTCAACAGCAGAAAATAACAGAAGTTTTAATAGACACACAGAAGATGGCATAGCTAATTTAGAAAGTATAAAAAATGAATTTGGATTGAAAAATATAGAATATTTAAATCAAATTCATAGTGATAAAAGTTATATATATAATTTAGGAAAATCTGTAAAAGATAAAGAAGGAGATGCCGTTATAACAAATGAAAAAAGTACAGCAATAGGAGTGTTTACAGCAGATTGCACACCTATAATACTTGTAAATGAGGAAAAAGAGGTAATTGCGGCTATTCATAGTGGATGGAGAGGTACTTTTCATTCAATAGTTACAAAAACTTTAGATAATATGATAAAAGAATATGGAATTAATATAAAAAGTACAAAAGTTTTTATAGGACCACATATAAGACAATGTTGTTATGAAATCTCAGAGGAGTTAAAAAGGGATTTTATAAGTCATACTGGTATTAATGAAAATAAACTTTTTAATGGGAGAAATTTAAGTATGGAGGCTGTTATAGTTAATAATTTAAAAGAAAAGGGAGTAGAAGAAGATAATATATATTCTTTAGATATATGTACTCATTGTTCAAAAGATATAAAAATGCATTCATATAGATCTTCAGTTGGAACTTATGGAAGATTATTTTCATTTGTATATATAAAATAAAAAAGGGGCTGAAAAAATTGGCACATGAGAGAGTTTTAGTAGTAGATGATGAATCACATATAGTAGAGCTTATAAGTTATAATTTAATTAATGCTGGATATGATGTAATAACAGCTAATAATGGTTGTGATGCTATAAAAATAGCAAAGGATGAAAAACCAAGTTTAGTACTTTTAGATTTAATGTTGCCTGGAATGGATGGGTTTGACGTTTGTAAGGAAATAAAAGGAAATAAGGAATTAAAAAATACATCCATTATTATGTTAACTGCTAAAGGTGAGGAGTTAGATAAAATATTAGGTTTAGAACTTGGAGCAGATGATTATATAACAAAGCCATTTTCAATAAGAGAATTACTTGCAAGAGTTAAGGCTGTTTTAAGAAGGGTATCACCATTAAAAGAAGAAATTGAAACTTTTACCTGTGAAAATTTATATGTAAATTTTGAAAGAAGAGAAGTTTTTATAGAAAATAAAAAAATAGATTTAACATTAAAGGAGTTTGAACTTTTAGATATTCTTATAAAAAATAGGGGTAAAATTTTAACAAGGGATACTTTGCTTGATAAAATATGGGGATATGAGTATATAGGTGAAACTAGAACTGTAGATGTTCATATTAGATATTTAAGAAAAAAAATAGAGTTAGATGATAAAAAACCTAAATTTATTGAAACTATAAGAGGGGTTGGGTATAGGTTCAATCCTAATGATTAGATTATGAAAAAGAAGATAATAAACTCATCTATAGTAACAGTTTTATTTGCTTTGATTATAGTAACATGTTTATTTATAAGCTTAGTTAATTTAAAGGAAGTAGATAAAACCAAAGAAACTTTAAAAAATTATAATAATATTTTACTTAAAATTAATGACTATAGTGAAGAAAATTTAAATAATTTCAAGATAAATGAAAATGATGTTAGATTTACTATAGTTAATAAAAAAGGTGAAGTTATATTTGATAACAATGTTAAGAATTTAGGAAATCATTTAAATAGAGAAGAAATAATATCTGCATTTGAAAAAGGAGAAGGTACAACTACAAGGTTTAGTGAAACAGAAGATAAAAGTGTAGTTTACTATGCAACAAAAATAGGTGAAGAGTATGTTTTAAGATCATCAGTTCCACTTACAGCCATTAAATTTTTTACACCGAAATACGTTAATTATTATATAATTGTTATTATATTTGTAACAGTATTGTCAATAGCATTATCTTTAAAGCTAGTAATGGCTATTACATATCCATTAAATGAACTAGAAATAGTTACATCAAAAATAGCTAATGGTGATTTAAATAAGAGAGCTATTATTTATAAAGAAGATGAAATAGGGTCATTAGCTCGTACATTTAATAACATGGCAGATCAATTACAAAGTAAAATACAAGATTCTTTAGATAAACAAAATAAACTAGAGGCTATATTAGAAAGTATGGAAAGTGGCGTTATCGCTATAGATAATAATCGTAAAGTAATGCTTATAAATCCTTATGCAAAAAAATTATTTGGTATTGATAAAGAAATAATAGGAGAAAAAATAGGGCATCATATTATAGATTATGATATTATGAATTTTATTAAAGAAATGCCCGAGATAGAGACTAAGGAAATAAAATTACTTCATCCTATAGAAAAAGATATTAGAATAAAAAAAGCTCCAATTATAAATAATAGTGGAAGTTTAATTGGAATAGTTATTGCAGTTCAAGATATAAGTGATATAAAAAGATTAGAAAATATGAGAAGTCAGTTTGTTGCAAATGTTTCACATGAACTTAAAACTCCATTAACATCTATTAAGGGCTTTGCAGAAACTTTAAAAATAGTAAATGACAAAGAAACAAGAGATAAATTTTTAGATATAATAGACAATGAAGCAGAAAGGCTAACTAGATTAATTAACGACATTTTAGTATTATCTAACATAGAAAATAATACTATATATAGAGAGGAAGAGTTTAATCCTGTTGAGGTAATTGAAAATGTAATTAATGTAGTTAAGGCTCAGTCGGATAAGAAAATGACTGAAATTAAAATTATAAATAATAATAAGGGAACTTTAATTGGAGATAGGGATAAGTTTTTTCAGTTAGTTTTAAATTTAGTTGAAAATGCTATTAAGTATTCAGAGGATAAAAGTATAGTTAAGATAGAAATTCATAATAAAAGAAATTCAACATATATTACAGTAGAAGATAACGGAATAGGTATTCCAAAAGAAGATATACCAAGAATTTTTGAAAGATTTTATAGAGTGGATAAGTCAAGAGCTAAAGGTGGTACAGGTTTAGGTCTTGCTATAGTTAAACATATAGTAAAAATATTTAATGGAGACATATATGTAGATTCAACACTTGGAATTGGAACAAAGTTTACTGTAAAAATAAAAAAGCAGTCATTTAATTAAGCTTAATAAAAATAAGAGGATACGTAAAGTATCCTCTTATTTTTATGTTAAATTTACTTAACAGGAGGATAACTTTTCTTAACATTTAACTAATATTTATTTAACTTTTAGGGATTAATATAAGTATGAAAAGAAAAATTATAAATAATAGTTTGAGAATAATTGGAGGAATTTTTATATGAAAAAAAAGAGCTTAAAATTACTTTGTACATCTTTAATAATATCAATGATGGGAGGAGTATTTGTAGGATGCTCAGGAAAAGGGGAATCTAATGGCAGCTCGGCTGGAGAGAATATTAGGGTTTCCATATCAGGATCAACTTCTGTAGGGCCTTTAATGGAAAAAGTAGCTGAAAAGTATGAGGCTGAAAATAGTAATGTTTCAATAGAAATAAATCAAGTTGGATCATCTGCTGGAATTAAAGATGCAATAAACGGAGTTTCAGAAATTGGGATGTCATCAAGAAAACTTAAAGACGAAGAAGAAGCTGAAGTGAAAGGAAGTGTAATAGCTTATGACGGAATAGCTCTTATAACAAATAAAAATAATAAAGTTACGAACATAACAATGGGTCAAATTAAAGATATATATACAGGAAAAATAACTAATTGGAAAGACATTGGAGGAGTAGATGCACCTATAGTTGTAGTATCAAGAGAAGATGGTTCAGGAACTAGAGATGCTTTTCAAGAAATAGTTGGTTATAAATCAGAAAATTTAATATCAAATGCAACTATATCAGATGGAAATGGAAATGTTAAAACAATAGTAGAAGGAAATGAAAATGCAATTGGATTTGTATCCTTTGAATATTTAGACGATAAAGTAGGTCAATTAACAGTTGATGGTGTTAAGCCGGAGGCTAATCTTGTTAAATCAGGAGAGTATAAATTATCAAGACCATTTATTTTAGCAACTAAAGAAGGAAATATAACAGAAAATGGCAAAAAAATAGTAGAGTACATTTTAAGTGATGCAGGACAAAAAATAGTTGAAGAAAATAAATTAATTACAGTAAAGTAATTAATTAATGTCAAAGCTGCTCCAAAATGTTTGGAGCAGTTTTATTATAAATATGAAATAGTATTTTCTAGGAGGTTCTTGGTATGGAAAGTGCTAAGGAAAAAAATAATAAAACTAAATATATAATAGAGAAAATATCTCGTTTTATATTTTTAGGAAGCGCTCTTATTGCAGTAATAAGCTTATTACTTATAATAGGATTTGTATTTTACAAAGGATTGACTCCATTTATAAGCAAGGGATATTCTATTGGAGGTTTTATTTTTGGAACTGAATGGGTTCCATCTTCAGATAAATTTGGAATTTTACCTATGATACTAGCTTCAATACTCGGTACTTTAGGTTCATTAGTAATAGGAGTACCTGTAGGAATATTAACAGCTGTATTTATTGCAGAAATAGCTCCTAAAAAATTTGGGAAAATAATTTCATCAGCAGTTGAATTATTAGCAGGAATACCATCAGTATTGTATGGAGTTTTTGGACTTGCAATTATAGTTCCTTGGATAAAGGAAACATTTAATTTACCAAAAGGCCAGAGTCTTTTAGCTGTAATATTAGTTTTATCAATAATGATGTTACCTACAATAATTACTGTTGCAGAAACTGCAATAAGAGCAGTACCTAAAACTTATAAAGAAGGTTCTCTTGCACTAGGTGCATCACATATAGAAACTATATTTAAAGTTGTACTTCCAGCTGCAAAATCAGGAATATTAGCAGCTATAGTATTAGGCGTAGGAAGAGCAATAGGAGAAACTATGGCTATAATATTAGTTGCGGGAAATTCACCAATTATTCCGAAAGGAGTAATGGAAGGTGTAAGACCACTAACTACTAATATTGCGTTAGAAATGGGATATGCTTTTGGTACACATCAAGAAATGTTATTTGCAACAGGTGTAATCTTATTTATATTTATATTAATACTTAATTTAGTGCTAAGTAAACTTTCTAACAAGGAAGGTATGTAAGATGAGAAAATTTAAAGAGAATTTATTAAAGATACTTTTATGGATTTCAGCAGGAATAACACTTATATCATTAATATTTATATTAGGATTCATATTTTTAAAAGGTTATAAGTTAATAAGTATAAATTTTTTAACAGCAAATTATTCAGCTTCAGGAAATGGTGGAATATTACCTATGATAGTTGCAACACTTTATACTGTAGTTTTATCAGTTGGAATTGCAACACCAATAGGAATACTTTCAGCAATATATTTAAGAGAATACGCAAGGCAAGGAAAAATAGTTAAAATTATAAGATTTTCAACTGAAAGTTTAGCTGGAATTCCATCAATAGTATATGGTTTGTTTGGTGCTATATTTTTTGTAGTTACTTTAGAGCTTGGATATTCAATTTTAGCAGGGGCTTTAACGGTATCCATAATAATTTTACCTGTTATAATACGTACAACAGAAGAAGCTTTAAAGTCAGTTCCAGATTCCTATAGAGAGGCTTCTTTAGGGCTTGGAGCAACAAAATTTCAAACCTTATATAAAGTAATTGTACCAAGTGCAATGCCAGGAATATTAGCTGGAGTAATACTTTCAATAGGTCGTGTAGTAGGTGAATCAGCAGCTATACTTTTAACAGCTGGAACAGTTGCTAAAATGCCTAAAGGAATAATGTCTAGTGCAAGAACTCTTACAGTTCAATCTTATCTTGTAACAAAGGAAGCTGGAAATATTGAGGAAGCAGCTGCTGTTGGAATAGTTTTAGTTATTATAATATTATTATTAAATACAATTGCTAAATTAATAACTAAGAAATTTAATAAAGCAAACTATTAAAAATATTGTGTTTTAGAGGTGAAAGAATGTCAAAAGATAATTTACCTAAAATAAGAGTTAGAAATCTTGATTTATTTTATGGAGATAATCAAGCATTAAAAAAAATAGATTTAGATATTGAAGAAAATAAAGTAACAGCATTCATAGGACCTTCAGGATGTGGAAAATCCACATTTTTAAGAACTCTTAATAGAATGAATGATTTAATAGAAAGTGTTAAGGTAACAGGTGAAGTCTTAGTAGATGGTGAGGATATTTATAAAAATTCAGATGTAATTGCATTAAGAACAAAAGTTGGTATGGTATTTCAAAAGCCTAATCCATTTCCTATGTCAATTTATGACAATATAGCCTATGGACCAAGATTACATGGTATAAAAGACAAGAAGACTCTAGATGAAATTGTTGAAAAAAGTTTAAAGGGAGCGGCTTTATGGGATGAAGTTAAAGATAGACTTAAAAAAAGTGCTCTTGGATTATCAGGTGGTCAACAACAAAGATTATGTATAGCAAGAACTATTGCTGTTTCACCAGAGATAATATTAATGGATGAACCAACTTCAGCCCTAGATCCTATTTCTACAAACAAAATGGAAGAATTAATGGATGAACTTAAAGAAAAATATACTGTTATAATTGTAACTCATAATATGCAACAGGCTGGAAGAATAGCAGATAAAACAGCATTTTTCTTAAATGGAGAAGTTATAGAATATGGAAATACTGAAGATATATTTTATAAGCCTAAAGATAAAAGAACAGAGGATTATATTACTGGAAGATTTGGTTAAACTATAATTAAAACAATTATGAGGTGATATATATATGATGAGAGAACTACTAAGCAATAAGATTAAGGTATTAAATAGTGATTTAATTGAAATGGCAAGTTTAGTAGAAAAGCAAATTTATGATAGTATTATTGCATTTAAAAATCAAGATGCTGATTTAGCAAGTACGGTAATTAAGAATGATGATAAAGTAGATGAACTTCAAAAGGATATTGAAGAAAAATGTATTAAGTTTATGGCAACAGAATCTCCACTTGCAGGAGATTTAAGAAAAATATATACAACATCTAAGATAGTTACAGACTTAGAACGAATGGCAGATCATGCAGTAGATCTATCAAAAATCGTTGAAAGGATAAAGGAAGAAAATTTAGTTAATGAAATTTCTCCAGTATGGGAAATGGGTGATCTTGTTATAAAAATGATAAAAGCATCAATAGAGGCATATATAGATGGAGATATTCAATCAGCATATGAAATTTGTAATATGGATGATAAGGTAGATGAAATATATCAAGGAATGTTTAAAATAATTCTTAAAAAAATGAGTAAGGATGAATCAATTATAAATCAAGGCACCCAAATACTTTTTGCATCAAAATATATAGAAAGAATAGGCGATCATGTTACTAATGTATGTGAATGGATAATATTCTCAGAAAAAGGTAATTATGTAGATTTGAATGAATAAATATAAAAAAAATTCTGCGAACTATATAAAAATATATTTTTTACTTAAATAGAGGGGCTTATTAAAGCCTCTCTTGTTGACTATACAATATTATTAATGTAATATAACATAAAGATAGTATGTTTGCATTGAGGTGAAAAAAATGAAAAACCTAATTACTAAAGTTGAGGAAGGCAGTATTGCTGAAGAAATAGGTATAGAAGTTGATGATGTATTATTAGCTATTAATGATACTCCAATTGATGATATAATAGATTATAAATTTTTAGCTGCTGATGAAGAAGTAGTTTTAGACATACAAAAATCAGATGGAGAAATTTGGGCCTATGAAATTGAAAAAGAATATGGTGAAGATTTAGGTCTAGAATTTGGTGGCGGAATAATGGATAAAGCAAAAAGTTGTACAAATAAATGTATGTTTTGTTTTATAGATCAATTACCAAAGGGTATGAGGGAAACATTATATTTTAAAGATGATGATTCAAGATTATCATTTCTTCAAGGAAATTTTGTTACGTTAACTAATATGAAGGACGAAGATATAGATAGAATTATTAGATATAAAATTAGTCCTATAAATATATCAGTACATACAACAAATCCAGAATTAAGAGTAAAAATGCTTAAAAATAGATTTGCAGGAAGCATCTTGGAAAGATTAAAGAAGTTAAGAGATGCAGAAATAGAAATGCATGCTCAAGTAGTATGTATTCCTAATGTAAATAATGGAGAAGAGTTAAGAAAAACAATTTTAGATCTTTATGAATTATCTCCTTACGTTAAAAATGTAGCTGTAGTTCCAATAGGAATAACAAAATTTAGAGAAGGATTGGCTAAGGTTGATACTTTTGATAAAGAAACATCAAAGCAAGAAATATTAATGGTAAAAGAAATGCAAGATAGGTTTATAAAAGAAATAGGAGCACCTTTTGTAAGGCTATCTGATGAATTTTACTTAGTAGCTGGAATGGAAGTTCCAAGTGAAGAATTCTATTCAGGCTATGAACAGCTTGAAGATGGAGTTGGTATGATTAGATATTTTAGAGAAGCTGTAAATAGGGATTTAGAATTTTTAAACACAAAAATTAAAGGCAGTTTTTCAATGGTAACAGGTGCTTTAGCATATGATGAAATTTTAAGTGCAGCCAATAAAATAAAAGCTAAAAATTCAAATATAAAAATAGATGTTTATAAGATTATAAATTATTTCTTTGGAGAGACAATAACGGTTGCGGGGCTTTTAACAGGTAAGGATATAATAGAACAATTAAAGGGTAAAATAAATTCAGAGTATTTAATTATGCCAGATAATATGTTCAGAAAAGGATATGAACTTGGCCCTAAAAATGAAAGAATTATGCTAGATGACATAACAATAAAAGATTTAGAAAATGCATTAAACATTAAGGTTATAGTTTGTGATTATACAGGAGATAATCTTATTGACATAATAAATGAACACAGTAAGGAGGAAATATAAAATGGGGAAACCGATAGTTGCTATAGTTGGAAGACCAAATGTAGGTAAATCAACACTATTTAATAGATTAGCAGGACAAAGAATTTCAATAGTCCAAGATACTCCAGGAGTAACTAGAGATAGAGTATATGCTCAAGCAGAGTGGTTAAATTATAATTTTACAATGATAGATACAGGTGGTATAGAACCAGAAAGAGAAGATATTATTGTAAAACAAATGAGAAGACAGGCAAACATTGCAATAGAAACAGCTGATGTTATTGTATTTATAGTTGATGGTAAGGAAGGATTAACTCCAGCAGACCATGAAGTAGCTAATATGTTAAGAAAAAGCAAAAAGCCAGTTGTTTTAGTTGTAAACAAAGTAGATTCTTTAAAAGAAGAGGATAATGCTTGGGAATTTTATAATTTAGGAATAGGTGATCCAATTACTATATCAGCATCACAAGGTTTAGGTCTTGGAGATATGTTAGATAGAGTAGTAGAACATTTTGATAGAGTTGATGGAGAAGAAGAGGAAGAAGATATTGTTAAAATTGCAATGATGGGTAAACCTAATGTAGGTAAATCATCATTGATTAATAGACTTTTAGGTGAAGAAAGATTAATAGTATCAGAAGTTGCAGGTACAACTAGAGATGCAATAGACAGTAACTTAGAAACTAAAGAAGGTAAGTTTACACTTATAGATACAGCTGGTCTTAGAAGAAAAAGCAAAGTTAAGGAAGAAATAGAAAGATATTCTGTAATTAGAACTTATGCAGCTATAGAAAGAGCAGATGTTTGTATTTTAATGATAGATGCTACTGAAGGTGTAACAGAGCAAGATGAAAAGATAGTTGGATTTGCTCATGAAATGAATAAAGCTATAATGGTTATAGTTAATAAGTGGGATCTTATAGAAAAAGATGATAAAACAATGCAAAAGTATAAAGAAGATCTTCAAATGAAGCTTAAATTCTTAAAATATGCTAAGTATTTATTTATATCAGCAAAAACAGGTCAAAGAGCTCATAAGGTTTTAGAAGTAGCTAAAGAGTGCTATGATAATTATTGCAAGAGAGTTTCAACAGGAGTATTAAATGATGTAATAAGCAAAGCAGTACTTATGAAAGAACCACCTATTGTAGGTCTTAAGAGAATGAAAATATACTATGCAACTCAAGTTGCTACAAAACCACCAAAGTTTGTTTTCTTTGTTAATGATTCAAGTGCATCACATTTTTCTTATCAAAGATATCTTGAAAATCAATTAAGAGAAAGTTTTAATTTTGAGGGAACAGGTATACAAATAGAATATAGAGAAAGGAAAGAGTAGTTATGAGAAATGTGACTTTTTTAGGAGGCGGTAGCTTTGGTACTTCCTTAGCAATTTTACTTGCGGATAAAGGTAATAAAATAAAGATATATGATAGAGATGAACACGTAGTTAATGATATTAATTACAATAGAAGAAATGATAAATATATTAAAAATTTAAAAATACCTAAGAATGTCACAGCCTATAATGATATAGATTTAGCTTTAAATGAAGCAGAGTTTATAGTTTTAGCTATTCCATCTCATGTAATAAGAAGTATATCTAAAGAGCTAAAAGGAAAAATTAAAGAAAATGTTACTATCATAAGTATAGCTAAAGGAATAGAACAGGGAACTAATTTAAGGCTTTCAGAAGTTATAAAAGAAGAATTACCAAGTAATCCTGTAGTTATATTGTCAGGACCAAGTCATGCAGAAGAAGTTGCTTTAAATATTCCAACTACAGTAGTTGTGTCTTCAACAGATATGGAAAAGGCAGCAGAAGTACAAGATATTTTTATAAATTCAAATTTTAGAGTTTATACAAATGATGATTTAGTTGGAGTTGAAATAGGTGGAGCTGTAAAGAATATTATAGCTTTAGCAGCAGGAGTTTGTGATGGAATAGGATATGGGGATAATTCCAAAGCAGCTTTAATGACAAGAGGAATGGCGGAGATAGTTAGAATAGGAATGAAGCTAGGAGGCAAACCAGAAACTTTTTTAGGGCTTACAGGAATGGGCGATTTAATAGTTACTTGTACTAGCTTACATTCAAGAAATAGAAGAGCAGGATATTTAATAGGAACTGGAAAAACTTCTAATGAGGCTATAGAAGAAGTTGGTATGATAGTTGAAGGTATTAAAGCTTGCAAAGCTTTCTATGAATTAAAAGAAAAACTTGGTATTGAAATGCCTATAACAGATGTGGCTTATAAAGTGCTTTTTAAAGGTAAAGATCCTAAAGAAGCAGTAAAAGAGCTTATGGGTAGATCAAAAAAAGATGAGATATATTATTAGTAAAAAGCACCAGTAATTAGCTGGTGTTTTTTTGCTAATTAAAATAAAAACTTGGAATATTTAAATCTTTTTATAATAGAATCTTATTATAAAAGAAATATATGCCTTGCTAAAAATTTTATAAATTTTATTAGAAAGTTGTATACTTTTTTTAAAAACAGAATATATATATACTGTTAATAATAATTAGGAGGGTATAACGTGGACAGCTTTAATATATACAAGGATATAGCTGAGAGAACACAAGGAGACATCTATGTAGGTGTTGTGGGGCCAGTTAGAACAGGTAAATCAACATTTATAAAAAAATTTATGGACCTTATGGTAATACCAAAGATTGATAATACTTATAAAAAGGAAAGGGCAAAGGATGAGTTACCACAAAGTGGATCAGGTAAAAGCATTCATACAACAGAACCCAAGTTTGTACCAAATGAAGCTGTAGAAATAACTGTAGATGAGGATATAAAATTTAAAATTAGAATGGTGGATTGCGTAGGATACATTGTAAAAGGAGCATTAGGATATATGGATGGTGATGAGGCTAAAATGGTTAATACACCATGGTATGACTATGAAATACCTTTTGAAGATGCAGCTGAAATAGGAACAAGAAAAGTTATAACAGATCATTCAACAATAGGTCTTGTAGTAACTACTGATGGTAGTATTACAGGGATAGAAAGAGATGAGTACTTAGAAGCAGAAGAAAGAGTAATTAATGAATTAAAATCAATTAATAAGCCATTTATTATTGTACTTAATACTAAAAATATAAATTCTCCTGAAACTAGACAATTAAAAAAGGAGTTAGAAGAAAAATATAATGTAACTGTTCAAACTATGGACATTGCAAATATGAATGAAGATGATATAGAAGAAATTTTAAAACATGTACTTAAAGAATTCCCAGTAAAGGAAATTAATATTGATATGCCAACATGGGTAGAAAAGTTAGAACCTGATCATTGGCTAAAAAAAGATTTCTTTAACATAGTTAAGGAAATGTGTACAAACATATTTAGAGTTAGAGACATAAAGAAAACTTTAAGTTTATTAAAAGATGAAGAGTACTTAGGGGCAACTGAAATTACAGAAGTTAGTTTAGGAGAAGGAACTGCTAGGTTAATGATGAAACCAAAAGATGGAATATTCTATAAAATATTAAGTGAAATTTGTGATTTAGATGTAGAGTCAGAAAGTGATTTATTATCTTTAATTAAAGAACTTAACTTTGCCAAAAAAGAATATGATAAAGTTAAAGATGCTTTAATAGATGTAAGAGAAACTGGATATGGGTTAGTAGCTCCACAACTATCAGAAATGAAATTTGAAGAACCAGAAATGGTTAAACAAGGAACAAAATTTGGAGTTAAGCTTAAGGCATCAGCACCTTCATTACATTTTATAAAAGCAAATATAAAAACCGAAATAAGTCCTATAATGGGTTCTGAAAAGGAAAGTGAAGAACTTGTTAAATCTTTAATGGAGCAATTTGATAAAGATCCTTCATCATTATGGCAAAGTAATATGTTTGGTAAGTCTCTTGAAGTTTTAGTTAAGGAAGGACTACAAAATAAATTATATAAAATGCCTGAGGATGTACAAGTTAAGATACAAAAAACTCTTCAGAAAATTATTAATGAAGGTAACGGTGGTTTAATTTGTATTATACTTTAATATAAGTTAGAAATAGAGGATTGTATTAGATACAGTATGTATTTAATACAATCTTTTCTTTTGTGATAAAATAAAAATATAAAAATAGTCAATTTAATATGCTATATAGAATACAATATAATAAAAGTGTTTAAAATTGTTGCTTATGTTCAGTATGCAGAATTGAGGGGTATTATGGAAAGAAGATTTTGTACCTATAAAAGAGTTGGATACTTTAAACAAATAATGGCTGAATCTTTGGGGCTTAAATACACAGGTAATATTTATGCTTCGCCAGGGGTGCTTAAGCATATTAGAAAAAGGCATGGAAGACATTTAAGTAAAAAAGTTAGGGATAATATAATTGAAACTATGAAGAATGTTATTGAAGACCCAGATTATGTTGGAATATATAAGTCAACTGAAGAAGAAATTTTAGTTGAACTTATAAAAAAAATAGATAGAAATATATTGGTTGGTATAGAAATTGATAATAATACTGATTATATTCAAGTATTAACCATGTATCCAATTACTGAGGCGAAAATAGATAGTAGATTATATAGTTGAAAACTTATTAAATGGGAAGATATTAAATGAGTTGAAAGATTTTTACTGAAAATGTATAATAAATATATTGATTTTAAATACTGAGATTATTGAGGTGAGAAATGGCTCCTCACGCGCTGGATGCAGTAAACAGAGATGCAGGATACGCCGCCCTGCCTATAATCAATAAATAACTTTTGGGAAACCAAGAGTTTTTTTATATATCGTATTAACATAGGAGGAATTATGAAAAAAATAGCAGTAGTTTTTAATGGTGGAACTATTTCAATGAAAGTTGACGAAAGAATAAAAGCAGCAGTACCTAGTTTAACAGGAGAAGAAATAATGTCTATGGTAACTGGAATAGAGGAGTTTGCAGAAATAGAATCATATAGCTTTTCTAGTATGCCATCCCCTCATATGTCTGTAGAAAATATGCTAGAGCTTAGTAAATTTATTAAAGGGTTAATTGATAGTGATGATTGTGATGGTGTAGTAGTAACACATGGAACAGATACATTGGAAGAGACAGCATATTTATTAGATTTAACATTAGATACAGAAAAGCCAGTAGTGATTACAGGAGCTATGAGGAGCAGTTCAGAACTTGGTTATGATGGACCTTCAAATTTAGCAGCGTCTATTTGTACAGCTATATCTGATGATTCAAAAGGGAGAGGAGTATTAGTATGTTTTAATGGGGAGTTAAATTCAGCGGCAGAAGTTACTAAAGCAAATTCCATGGCGTTAAATGCTTTTAAAACTCCTAATTTTGGACCAATAGGAATTGTTGATAATAATAATGTTATATTTTACAGAAAAACAAAGAAAGTCTGTACTTATAGTGTAAATAATATAGAAGGGGACGTAGCTCTTATAAAATGTGTAGCTGGAATGAACTCTGATTTTATAGAATTTTCATTAGAGAAGGGATCTAAAGGAATAGTTATAGAAGCTTTAGGAAGAGGAAATGTCCCACCTCTTATGATAGAAGGAATAAAGAAAGCATTAGTAAAAAATATTCCTGTTGTTGTTGTTTCAAGATGTTTTGAAGGAAGAGTATTTGAATCATATGGATATGAAGGTGGAGGTAAAATGCTTAAAGATTTAGGTGTTATATTTGGTGATACTCTACCAGGACAAAAAGCTAGAATAAAACTTATGTTAGCTATATCGGCAGGTTTATCTATAGAAAGTATAGAGAAACATTTTGAATAAATCGAACGTTCGTTGAAATAAATAAAAATTTATACGTTTATATTGACACAAAAAGAAGTATTATATATAATAATATTCGTAAACAGAAATAACTCATATAAATATGATAATAAGGATCATACGTTTCTACCAAGATACCGTAAATATCTTGACTATGAGTGCGAATATTAAATAGATTATTTTATATAATGTACATAAAAGGTTGTTTTATGTAGTATATATTATATATGTCTATTTCCGCAATGAGTTATTTTAATATATAAACTCATTGCGTTTTTTTTATTAATTTCTAGGAGGTTAAGTATGGAAAACTTATCAATTAAAGAACAGGTATTACCTATTCTGACAAATAAAAATGTTAATTTTAAAAAAGAAATTGTAGCAGGAATAACCACATTTTTAACTATGGCATATATCATTGTAGTTAATCCTAATATATTATCAGAGACAGGTATGCCAGCTGGACCTTTAGTTACTGCCACATGCTTATCAGCAGCTTTTGGATGTATTTTAATGGGGTTGTTTGCTAATTTACCTTTTGCTTTAGCATCTGGTATGGGACTTAATGCATTTTTTGCATTTTCAGTAGTTTTAGGACAAGGAATTTCATGGGAAATGGCATTGACAGCAGTTTTTGTTGAAGGTATTATATTTATATTATTATCATTATTTAAGGTAAGAGAAGCTGTAGTAAATGCAATTCCTGTAAATATGAAACATTCAGTTACAGCTGGAATAGGTATATTTATAGCTTTTATAGGCTTAGTCGGATGTGGACTAGTTGTTAATGACGACGCAACATTAGTTGCTATGGGAGAGTTTACTCCAGCAGTAGTTATTGCCTTAGTAGGAGTTGTAGTAATTGCTGTATTAGATAAAAAACAAGTTAGAGGATCAATTTTGTTTGGTATTCTAATAAGTACATTATTAGCTTGGGGATTTGCATTTATAAAGCCAGAAGAAGCAGCGAATTTAGGTATGTATCTTCCAAGTGGTGTGTTTAAGTTTGAAAGTATTGCACCAATAGCAGGGAAATTGGATTTTGGATTTATTACAAGTAAAGAAACTATAGGAACTTTTATAGCTGTAGTATGCACATTCTTGTTTGTAGACTTCTTTGACACAGTAGGAACACTAGTTGGAGTAGCTTCAAGAGCTAATATGCTAGATGAAGAAGGGAAGGTTCCTAATGTAGGTAAAGCGTTGTTGGTAGATGCAGTTGCAACTACTGCAGGGGCTGCAATGGGAGTTTCAACAGTTACAACTTATGTTGAAAGTTCAACTGGAGTAGCAGCAGGAGGAAAAACTGGATATACAGCTATAGTTACAGGGATTTTATTCTTAATTTCTATGTTTTTTTCACCAATCTTTATATCAATTCCAGCATGCGCTACTGCACCAGCATTAATATATGTTGGATATTTAATGCTTGGAGCAGTTAAAAATATAAATTTTGATAATATTACTGAAGGGGTACCAGCGTTCTTAACAATAATTACAATGGCATTAACTTATAGTATCGGAGATGGCTTAACTGTAGGAATATTATCATATGTAATAATTAATGTATTATATAATGTTTTCTTTGCAAATAAAGAAGAAAAAGTAAAGATATCTTGGGTTATGATATCATTAGCAGTAATATTTATTTTAAAGATAGCATTCCTTGGATAATTTATATAAAATTAATATAAATTAAATATGAAAAGAATTAACCCTTTCATATTCGTAAATCCCTAAAATAAAGAAGTAGGCTTAAATTAGTCTACTTTTTTGTTTGTAATAGGCTGAATTTAAATGTTAATATTTTGTTAACAAACCATTGACATTAGTAGTTGATGTAAATTAATATATGATATATAGTAAAAGAAAAAGTAAAACCTTGGAGGAAGATATGGTTAAAAGTATGACTAGCTTCGGAAGAGCAAGTAGTAGTGAGGGAAGCAAACATTTATTTTCAATAGAAATGAAAAGTGTAAATAGTAGATATTTAGATATAAATGTTAGAATGCCTAAAAGTATAATTGCTTTAGAAGAAGATATTAGAAAAATAGTTAGTGAAACACTTTCAAGAGGGAAAGTAGATATTTTCATTAATCAAAAAAGTTATTCAAAGGGTGACGGAGTAGCAAAGGTGAATTTAAAGCTTGCAGAAAGTTATTTAAATTCCTTAAAAGAATTAGAAAGTACTTTTGGAATAAAAAATGATATAACCATAAGTCAATTAGCAAGATTCCAAGATATAATAACAGTAGTAGAAGAAGAGGATTCAATTGAGGAAATAGCTACTACTATCAAACCTCTTATAAAGGAATCACTTTTAATGATGGATAAGATGAGATCCATTGAAGGAGAAAAACTAAAAGAAGATATATTAAACAAAGTAAATGATATAGAGTTACTAGTTAAGAAAATTGAAGAAATATCTGAAACAGTTCCAAAAGCATATAGAAAAAAATTAGAAAATAGATTAAAAGAATTAACTCAAGGGTTAGAAATAGATGAAAGTAGAATAGCTCAAGAAATAGCTATATTTTCGGATAAAGCTTGTGTAGATGAAGAAATTACAAGACTTTATAGTCATTTGAATCAAATGAGAAAAACATTTGAAGAAGAAGGAACAATAGGAAGAAAACTTGACTTTATAATTCAAGAAATGAACAGAGAAGCAAATACAATAGCTTCAAAATCAAGTGATATGGATATGACTAATTTAGTCATTAACATAAAAAATTTAATCGAAAAGATTAGAGAACAAGGACAAAATATTGAATAATTAGGAGGAAAGCCATGGGAATTAAGTTAATTAACATTGGATTTGGAAACATAGTTTCAGCAAATAGATTAGTTGCTATAGTAAGTCCAGAGTCAGCACCTATAAAAAGAATAATCCAAGAAGCTAGAGATAGAGGGATGTTAATAGATGCAACATATGGTAGAAGAACAAGAGCTGTTATAATAACAGACAGTGATCATGTTATATTATCAGCTGTTCAACCAGAAACTGTAGCACACAGACTTGTAGCTAAAGACGAAGCTGTAGATGAGGTTGATGAATAATGCATAAAAAAAATAGGGGAGTTTTAATTGTTATTTCAGGTCCATCTGGAGCAGGTAAAGGCACTATTTGTAAAGAATTACTAAAAAACAATGATAACTTATACCTTTCAGTGTCAGCAACAACAAGAAATCCAAGAGAGGGAGAAATTGATGGTGTAAACTATTATTTCTTAACTAGAGAAAACTTTTTAAAAAGAGTAGAAGAAAATGATTTTTTAGAGTATGCTGAAGTATATGGTAATTGTTATGGTACACCAAAATCAAATGTTGAAAAGATGCTTGAAGAAGGTAAAGATGTTATATTAGAAATAGATATTCAAGGAGCATTAAAAGTAAAAGAAAACTTTAGTGAAGGTGTATTTATATTTGTACTTCCTCCATCAATGGAAGAGTTAAAACAAAGAATAATAAAAAGAGGAAGTGAAACAGAAGAATCATTAATGCGAAGATTTAAGTCTGCATATAAAGAAATAAACTATGTTTCAAAATATAACTATGCAGTAGTTAATGATACTCTAGAAGTTGCTGTTTCAAAAGTAGAAGGAATTATAGCAGCTGAAAAATGTCGAGTTGATAGAATAAAAGATAATACAATATTAGATTCTAAGGAGGGTTTAATTCATGAACAACTCTATGATTAATCCATCAATAATGGACTTATTAGAAAAGGTAGATGATAGATATTCACTAGTAATAGTGACTTCAAAAAGAGCAAGACAATTAATAGATGGTAAAGAAGCACTTATAAAAACAAAATCACATAAACCATTAACTATAGCAATAAATGAAGTTAATGAAGGTGCAGTTGGATACGAAAGACCAAAGGAAGGCAATAAATAATTATGAAAAAAAAGTGTGTATGCATAGGAGTAAGTGGAGGAATAGCTGTTTATAAGGCTCTTGATATTATAAGTGCACTTAGAAAAAAAGATGTAGAAGTAAGAGTTATTATGACATCTTCTGCAAAAGAGTTTGTAACTCCATTATCTTTCCAATCTCTTAGTCAAAATATGGTAATTACAGATATGTTTGCAGAGCCAAAGGCTTGGGAAATTCAGCATATATCACTAGCTAAAAAAGCAGATTTGTTTTTAATTGTGCCAGCTACAGCTAATATAATAGGTAAAGTTGCAAATGGTATAGCAGATGATATGCTATCAACTACTGTTATGGCAACTAAGGCTAAAGTAATATTTGCCCCAGCAATGAATACAAATATGTATGAAAATCCTATAGTTAAAGGAAATATAAAGAAACTTAAGGATTATGGATATGAGTTTATTGAACCAGAAGCAGGAAGGTTAGCCTGTGGAGATACAGGAAAGGGTAAGCTTGCAGATGTTAATACAATTGTAGAGAAAGTTTTAGAAGAGCTTGAAGGTAGTAATAAAGAAAAAGATCTTCTAGGAAAAAAAGTATTAATTACAGCAGGGCCAACTAGATCTCATATAGATCCAGTAAGATATATAACTAATAGATCAACTGGTAAAATGGGTTATGAAATCGCTAAAGAAGCAAGAGATAGAGGGGCAGAAGTTACTTTAATTTCAGGACCAACTTCTTTAGAAAATCCAAAAGGTATTAATTTTATAAAAATTGATACAAATGAGGAAATGAAAGATATTGTGTTACAATATTTCCATAATAGTGATATTGTTATAAAATCTGCAGCTGTTGCAGATTATAAGATAAAAGAGTATAGCAATAAAAAGATTAAAAAAGGTGATGGGGATTTAAATTTAGCTTTTACTAGGGATAATGACATTCTTCAGTTACTTGGAAATGAAAAAACAAATCAGATACTAGTAGGTTTTGCAGCTGAAAGTAATGATGTTTTAGAAAATGCTAAAAGAAAACTATTTAAGAAAAATCTAGATTTTATAGTAGCAAATGATATTACAAGTAATGAAACAGGCTTTGGAAGTGAAGACAATAAAGTTATTATCATATCTAAAACAGGAAAAGAAGTGCATTTAGATAAAATGAGTAAAAGAGAAGTGGCATCAAATATTTTTGAAACTATTTTGGGAAAGCGCTAATTGCGCTTTCTTCTTCTTATAATGGAAAGTTTGAAATAAACCTAAATAAAAAGGTGATAAAATTGAAAATATA
Organism: Clostridium septicum; assembly: GCF_003606265.1. Lineage (NCBI taxonomy): Bacteria > Bacillati > Bacillota > Clostridia > Eubacteriales > Clostridiaceae > Clostridium > Clostridium septicum. Next base: position 222,046 of record NZ_CP023671.1, on the reverse strand, counting down.
TGCAGATATAATAGTAAATAGCGATGCATTAGATATAGATAGAACATTTACTTATGAGGTACCTGAAAATTTAAAAAAGTTAGTAGAAATTGGTCAGTTAGTTAAAGTTCCATTTGGTATTAAAAATAATATTACTTATGGTTTTATTATAAATATTATAGAGAAAGAACAAATTGCAGGAATTAGAATAAAAAAGATAAAATCAATTTTCTTACAAGATCCTATATTAACAGCTGATGATTTTAAATTAATTAAATTTTTACGGGAAAACTATTTATGCAAGTACATTGATGCTATAAGGATTATGATTCCTCACGGAGTTTTACGAGGAGTTAAACCTAAAAATAAAAAAGTTATAGTTTTTGTAAAAGATATACTTGATTATAAAAAAAATCAAAGATATAAAGATGTATTAGAATTCGTAAAGTCTAATAGCAGAAAGTTTACTAAAGCTGAATTAACAAAAGAATATTCATTATCTTTGTATAAAATAAATAAACTTATTGAAGAAGGATATATAGAAGTAGAAGAAGAAAAAGTAAATAGATATAATAGTAAAGCATATGATAATTTTGATGAAAAACCATTAACAGAAGAACAATTTTTGGCTCTAAAAAAAATAAAATCTACGGATAAAAATATTATTCTTCTAAAAGGTGTTACAGGTTCAGGAAAAACAGAAATTTATATGAGACTTGTTGATGAAGGATTAAAGGCTGGAAAATCTTCTATAATATTAGTGCCAGAAATATCATTAACTCCACAAATGATAGAAAGGTTTAAAGGTAGGTTTGGAAATGAAGTAGCTTTATTCCATAGTAAGCTTTCAGACGGAGAACGCTTTGATGAATGGTATAGAGTAAAAGAAGGTAAAGCTAAAGTAATTATAGGAGCAAGAAGTGCAGTATTTTTACCAGCCAATAATATTGGTTTTATAATTGTAGATGAAGAGCATGAAAATACTTATAAATCAGAACAAAATCCTAAATATCAAACAAAGGAAGTTGCAGAGTTTATAAGTAAGTTAAAAGGATGTAAAGTTATATTAGGTTCAGCAACTCCAAGTATTGAAAATTACTATAGAGCAATTTCAGGGGAAATAGAACTTGTTGAATTAAAGAATAGAGTAGATTCAAAAGATATGCCCAAAATGGAAATTGTTGATATGAGGAGAGAATTAAAGTCTGGTAATATATCATTATTTAGTAGTAAATTATATAATGAGATAAAAGAGGCATTAGATAGAAAAGAGCAAATAATATTATTTTTAAATAGAAGAGGATTTTCTACTTTTGTTTCATGTAGAAGCTGCGGATATGTATTTAAATGTCCAAATTGTGATATTTCTATGACTTATCATAAAAATGGATTTTTAGTTTGTCATTATTGTGGTAAAGTAGAAAAGCAGCCTAAACTTTGTCCAAAATGTCAAAGTAAATATGTGAAATTTTTTGGAGCAGGAACACAGAGGGTAGAAGAAGAGGTTTTAAAATATTTTAAAAATGTCAAAGTTTTAAGAATGGATGCAGAAACCACAAAAAACAAGAACTCTCACGAATTAATATACAATTCTTTTAAAAATGGAGAAGCTGATATTTTAATTGGTACACAAATGATATCGAAAGGTTTAGATTTTGAAAATGTTACACTTGTAGGAGTTTTAGCCGCTGATATTTCAATAAATGTACCTGATTTTAGAGCAGCTGAACGAACTTTTCAAATAATAACTCAAGTTTCAGGAAGAGCTGGAAGAGGAAATAAAGAAGGAAAAGTAATAATACAAACATATACACCAGAACATTATAGTTTATTGTATGCAAGGAATTATGATTATGAAGGATTTTATAATGAAGAGTTTGCAATAAGAGGTTTGATGTCTTATCCGCCTTTTGGTAAAATACTATTAGTCAATGGTATATCGAAAGATGAGGGTAAGCTTAAAGCTTTTATGAATAGCATAAGTATGGAGTTTAGAAATATAAAAAAAGAATATGAAAATATAGAAATGTTAGGGCCTGTACCATGTATAATAACTAAAATAAAAGAAAATTATAGATGGCAAATTTTATTTAAAGGAGATATTTCTATAGAATTTTGTAAAAAAATTAAGGATAGACTTTATGACTTAAATAAGAATGTATATAATGAAATTAGAGTAACTATTGATATCAACCCAAATAATTTAGCATAGGAGGAAATGAAATGGGAATTAGAAATATAAGAAAAAATGGAGACGAAGTTTTAAGAAAGAAATGTAAACCAGTTGAAAAAATAACAAATAGAACACTACAAATATTAGATGACATGGTAGATACAATGTATGAAGCAGATGGCGTTGGCCTTGCTGCACCTCAAATAGGAATACTTCAAAAGATGTTTGTAATTGATGTTTATGATGGAGAAGGCGTTAGAGTTTTTATAAATCCAGAAATATTAGAAATGAGTGGTTCTCAAACAGGAGAAGAAGGGTGTCTTAGTATTCCGGGTGAATTAGGAGAAGTAGAAAGAGCAAATTACGTTAAGGTAAAGGCTTTAAATGAAAAAGGAGAAGAATTTACTTTAGAAGCTACAGAACTTTTAGCAAGAGCTATTCAACATGAAAATGATCATTTATATGGAAAATTGTTTATAGATAATATTAAATAATTTTTGGAGGACATCTTATGAAGATAGTATTTATGGGAACACCAGATTTTTCAGTTCCTTCTTTAAAAAAACTTATAGAGACTTATGGAGTGCAAAGTGTTTTTACTCAACCAGATAAACCAAAGGGTAGAGGAAAGAAAATGACCTTTTCACCAGTAAAGGAAGTTGCACTAGAAAATAATATACCAGTATATCAGCCTATAAAGCTTAAAGATGATAGAGAGTGTATAGAATATTTAAAAGAATTAAAACCAGATTTTATAATAGTTGTAGCTTTTGGTCAAATACTAACTAAAGAGGTTTTAGATATACCTAGATATGGATGTATAAATCTTCATGCATCATTATTACCTATGTATAGAGGTGCAGCACCTTTAAATTGGGTAATAATAAATGGAGAAAATAAGTCAGGGAATACAACTATGTTAATGGATGTAGGTCTTGATACAGGAGATATGCTTTTAAAAAATGAAGTAGATATTACGGAAGATATGACAGCTGGAGAACTTCATGATATATTAATGAGTACAGGTGCAGATCTTCTAATAGATACTATTGAAGGCTTAGTAGATGGATCTATAGTTCCTAAAAAGCAGGAAGGAGAAACTTTCTATGCTAAGATGTTAAATAAGGAGCTTGGACAAATAAACTGGAATAATTCAGCTAAAAATATCAATAATTTAATTAGAGGATTGAATCCATGGCCAATTGCGCATACTAAATATGAAAGCCAGCCTATGAAGATTTATAGTAGTAGTGTTTTAAATGAAAATAGCAGCAAAACTCCAGGAACTATATTAAATGTTACAAAACAGGGAATTAAAGTTGCTACTAGTGATGGGGTATTATTAATAAGAAAAGTACAGTTTCCAAATGGAAAGCCTTTAACTATAGAACAATATATAAATGGAAATGAAATTAAAGAAAATATTATTTTAGGATAATAATTTTAAGGAGTGGATGTTATGTTTTATCCAGGTTTTTATTTTGATACAACATATCTAATTTTAATTCCAGCAGTTATAATAGCATTTTGGGCTCAAATGAAAATAGATAGTACTTATAAAAAGTATAAAGATGTTAGAACTGTAAATGGAAATACTGGTAGTGAAATTGCAAGAAATATATTAGATTCTGCTGGACTTTTTGATGTAAGGTTAGAAAGAGTAAATACAAATTTAGGGGATCATTATGATCCAACGGCAAGAGTAGTTAGACTTTCTCCAGAAGTATATGATGGAGCTACTATTGCAGCAGCAGGTATAGCAGCACATGAATGTGGGCATGCAATTCAACATCAAACTAGTTATAAACCATTAGTTTTAAGAACTAAGATAGCACCTGTAGTTAATATAGGCAGTCAACTTTCAATAATCTTATTTATGATTGGAATATTTTTTAGTTCACCTATGTTAGCTAAAATAGGTATTATATTCTTTGGTGCAGCTGTTATATATCAAATAGTAACACTTCCAGTAGAATTTAATGCTTCAACTAGAGCCCTTTCTATTTTAAAAAGTCGAGGATTTTTATATGCCGATGAGGTAAAAGGAGCTCAAAAAGTATTAGATGCAGCAGCTATGACTTATGTTGCAGCTACATTAATGGCTATTTCTCAATTAATTAGGTTAATAGCTTTAAACAATAGATATAATGATAATTAAAGAGGTATAAAGATGAATATTAGAAAACTAGCAAGACAAATAGTTCAAAGAGTTTTAGAAGAAGGAGCATATTCAAATATAGTCCTTTCAAAAGAACTTAATAATAATGAAATATCAGATTTAGATAAAGGATTAATAACAGAAATAGTATATGGAACTTTAAGAAGAAAGAAAACTTTAGATGTTATAATTGGAAACTTCGTAAAAGATATTAAACTTATGGATGAAACTGTATTAAATATATTAAGGGTTGCAATTTACCAAATACATTTTCTAGATAAGATACCAGAATATGCAGCTTGTAATGAAGCAGTAGAAGAAGCTAAAGAGGTTTCTTTAGAAGCTTCAAAGCTTGTAAATGGAATTTTAAGAAATTATATAAAGGATGAAAAAGATTTAGTTGTACCTGGAAATAGAATAGATGAATTAGCATATAAATTTTCTCTTCAACCATGGATGATAAGACTATTTATTAAACAATATGGAGAAGAAAGAACATTAAAGCTTATGGCAGGATTAAATGAAACTCCTAAAGTAACAGTAAGAGTTAATAGTGTTAAAGCTGATTATGATGAAGTTTATGAGAAATTAGAAGCAATGGAATATAATATAGAAGAAGGATATGCTTGTCCAGAAGCTATTGAAATAATAGGTGGAAAAGGTTTAGAAAGTAATGAATTATTTAGAGATGGTTTAATAACTGTTCAAGATGAAAGCGCTATGCTTGTAGCTCCTATTTTAGATATTAAAGAAGGAGATTTAGTTTTAGACCTTTGTGCAGCACCAGGTGGAAAAACTACACATATTGCAGAACTTTTAAATAATACAGGAGAAGTTTTAGCTTTTGATTTACATGAAAATAAATTATCTTTAATAGAGGAAAATGCAAAAAGATTAGGATTAACAAATATAAAATGTAAAAGCATGGATGCATCTAAATTAGATGTTAAATATGTATCATCATCAGATAAGGTTCTTATTGATGTTCCATGCTCAGGACTTGGAATTATAAGAAAGAAGCCAGAAATAAAATGGAATAAAACTAGACAACAATTAAAGGATCTAGTACCAATTCAAAGAGAAATAATGGAAAATGCATGGCAATATTTAAAGCCTAATGGAACTTTAGTATATTCAACATGTACATTAAATAAAGAAGAAAATGAAGAAAATATACAATGGTTTTTATCAAAGCATAAAGATGCAAAGGTAGAAAAAATATTTATAGGTAACAATAGTAATTTTATATATAATCAAGATGGAACATTAACAATATTACCAAATGAACATATGGATGGATTCTATATTGCTAAAATACAAAAAACAATGTAGGTGAAAAAATGAAAAATATATTAGATTATACTTTAGAAGAGCTTAGTATTTGGATGAAAGAAAATAATGAAAATGCTTTTAGAGCAAAGCAAGTTATTTCTTGGTTGTATAAAGAAGTTTGGGACTTTTCGGATATGAGAAATATTTCCAAAACTCTTCAAGATAAGTTAACTAGTAATTTTTATATTGGAATTCCTAAGATAGTAGATATGTTTGAATCTAAAATAGATGATACTAAAAAGCTCTTACTTGTCTTTAAAGATGGAAATATTATTGAAAGTGTAATTATGAAATATAAACATGGTTATTCTATATGTATTTCAACACAAGTTGGGTGCAGGATGGGTTGTAAATTCTGCGCTTCAACCCTTGATGGAAGAGTAAGGGATTTAACTGCAGGAGAAATATTATCTCAGATAATGGTTGCACAAAAGATTATAGGAGAAAGAATTTCAAATGTAGTATTAATGGGAAGTGGTGAACCATTAGATAATTATGAAAATGTACTTAAATTCTTAGAGTTAGTGAATGCTGAGTATGGATTAAATATTGGACAAAGACATATTACACTTTCAACTTGTGGATTAGTACCGAAAATATATGATCTTGCTGATAGAAAATCAAGCATAACTTTAGCAATTTCTCTTCATGCATTTAGTGATGAAAAAAGAAGAGAAATTATGCCAATAGCAAATAAATATTCCATTAAAGAGATATTGGAAGCTTGCAAATATTACATAGACAAAACTGGAAGGAGAATAACTTTTGAATACTCATTAGTTTCAGGAGTTAATGATGGGTTAGAAGATGCGAAATCTTTAGCTAAACTCTTAAAAGGATTATTATGTCATGTAAATCTTATTCCAGTTAATGAAATAAAGGAAAATACTTTAAAAAGACCTTCTAAAAAGACTATTATAAATTTTGAAGAAATCTTAAAAAATAATGGAATTGAAGTTACAGTAAGAAGAGAAATGGGAAGCGATATTAATGCAGCTTGTGGTCAATTAAGACGTAAGTTTTTAGAAACCCAAATATAAGGAGTGGGTATTAATGGTTGGTATAAAAAGTGATGTTGGCAATGTTAGAAAATTAAATGAGGATTACGCACTATATAAAGAAGGGGATAAGTATAAGATTTTCGTGGTAGCAGACGGGATGGGCGGTCACAATGCCGGTGAAGTGGCAAGTGAGATGGCATCAAGAAAAGTTATAGAGTTTATTGAAAGTAATTTTAACTATGAAAATAGATATAATATATTAAAAGATGCTGTAGAGTATGCAAACCTTAAAGTTTACGAGTTTTCACATGGAGAAGCAGAATACAGAGGCATGGGAACAACTTTAACAGCATGTTTGGTAACTAAGGAGTTTATTCAAGTTGCAAATGTTGGAGATAGTTCTTGTTATGGAATAAAAGGTGAGAAATTAAAAAAAATAACTAGAGATCACTCATTAGTACAAGAACTGTTGGATTTTGGAAGTATTACTGAAGAGGAAGCAGAAAAGCACCCGCAAAGAAATATAATTACAAGAGCCATAGGTACTAAAGAGTGGGTTGAAGTAGATATATTTAAAATTAACCCAGATGAGTATGATCTATTTCTATTGTGTTCAGATGGTTTAAGTAATGAAGTAAAAGGAAATGATGTGTTATCAATTTTAAGCGAATACTCAGATTTAAATAAAATTTGTGATATTTTAGTAGATTTGGCTAAATCAAGGGGCGGAAGAGATAACATTACAGTACTATTATTTGAAGGAGAGGTGTAGAATGATAGGGATGATATTAGGAGATAGATATGAACTTCTTGAAAAAGTTGGCGAAGGTGGAATGTCAGAGGTTTTTAAGGCTAAATGCAATAAGTTAAATAGATTTGTTGCAGTTAAAATACTTAAAAAAGAGTTTTCTAATAATGAAGAAATATCAGAAAAATTTAAAAGGGAGGCAACTGCCATTGCCAATTTATCAGACACTAATATAGTTAATGTTTTAGATGTTGGCAGTCAAAATGATATTAATTATATTGTTATGGAGTATATAAATGGTAAAACATTAAAGGATGTTATTCAGTATAGTGGAAAGCTTAGTTATAGTACAGCTATAAAAATAGGACTTCAAATAGCTAAGGCGTTAGAGTGTGCTCATAAAAATAATATTATTCATAGAGATATAAAACCACAAAATATATTAGTAACAGAAGGTGGAGAAATAAAGGTTACAGATTTTGGAATTGCCAAATCTACTGATTCATCAACAATAACAAATACAACAAGCATAATAGGATCAGCTCATTATTTATCACCAGAGCAAGCTAAAGGTACTTATATTGATTTTAGAACGGATTTATATTCATTAGGAATAGTTTTATATGAGATGGTTACAGGAAAACTTCCTTTTGAGGGGGAATCCCCAGTTACAGTAGCTCTTAAGCACTTACAAGAAGAACCTGTATCACCTAAAAGTTTAAATCCAGCTATTCCGGATAGTTTAAATAAGCTTATATTAAAGGCTATGGAAAAAACTCCTATAAAAAGATATCAAAGTGCAAAAGAAGTTATACAAGATCTTCAAAAAATACAACAAAATCCAGATGTTATTATTGGAGAAAAAGCTTTAAATGATAATCAACATACAATCGTAATGACACCAATTATATCAAATGATGATAAAACAAAACAAATGTCAAGTTTAAAAGATGAATATTATGATGATGACTATGATGATGACTACGAAGAGTATGAAGAAGAAGATGATGATGATGATGGATTTTTTAAGAAGAAGAACAAAAAAGAACCTAAACTCAAAAAGAATAATAATTCAAAAAAGATAGTTTTAATATTATTAAGTATAGTAGCTTTACTTGGAATAGGAATGGGAGCATTTATGTTATCTAAAGGTTTTGCCAATCAAGATGTAACAATTCCTAATATAGAAGGTAAGAAGGTTGAAGATGCTAAAAAAGAACTTGAGAAAATTGGATTAGAAATTGAAGAAGTAGGAGTTGAAAAAAGTGACAAACCTGAAGGAACAATAATTAATGTTGATCCAAAGGTTGGAACTTCCATTAAAAAGAAATCAAAGGTTAAAGTTATTGTATCAGGTGGAGAAGAAAAATTTAAAATGCCTGATTTTAGAGATTATGAAGTTACAAATATAAAACAATATTTAGATTTACAAGGCTTTACTAATTATACTATAACAGAACAATTTAGCGATAATGTAGAAAAAGGATATTTTATAAGTCAAAATCCATCTGCTAAAACAGAGATAAAAAAAGATACTAAAATAGATATAGTTATAAGTAAAGGTGAGGAAGTAAAACTTGTTAAAGTTCCAAATGTTCTAGGAGAGGCTGAAGATGAAGCAAAATCATCTTTAGAAAATCTTAAATTAAAAGTATCAGTAGAGTATAAAACTACAAATAAAAAAGAAGAACATGGAAAAGTACTTTCACAAACAATAGTAAATAGTAAGGTAGAAGAAGGAACTTCAGTTACTATTGTAGTTGGAAAATATGAAGAAAAAGAAATTAATATTATTGAATTGGGTATATATGTAAATATGCCAATAAGTGAAGCTAAAACACTTCTTGAAAATAAGGGTATAAAATATGTAATTTCAGGAGAAGGCGATTTAATAGCTGACTTTACAAAAAGTATAAAAGAAGGTGGAACAGTTACATTAACTACTAACAAGAAACAAACTATTCCTCCAGATAATAATACTGGAGGAGAAGATAAACCACAAGAAAATCAAGTTAATAATCGCCGTTAAAAAAATCAGCATAATGCTGATTTTTTTATTTAAAGGTGAAATATAATTTAATTTATATATAATATAAAAAATTATTTGCATTTTTTGGTGAAATCTGTTTATTATAAATAAGGAGAATAAAATATATGGAGGTATTATGAAAGGAAAAATAATTAAGGGAATAGGTGGATTTTATTACATTAAAACCGAAAAGGGGCTTATAGAATGTAAAGCAAGAGGTAAATTTAGACATAGAGATATGAAGCCCATCGTTGGAGATAATGTTATTATAAATGTTGAAAATGGTAAAGGAGTTATAGAAGATATATTAGAAAGATCTTCAGAACTTATAAGGCCTACTATAGCAAATGTCACTCAAGCCTTTGTTGTTTTTGCAATTAAGAACCCAGATATTAATTTTGATCTTTTAAATAGATTTTTAATTCTTTGTGAACATAATAACATAAAATCAATAGTTTGTTTAAATAAAGTGGATTTAGTATCAAATGAAGAAAGAGAAGAAATAAGGAAAAAAATTAATGATATAGGTTATGAAGTATTATATATAAATGCAAAAAAAGGCGAAGGAATAGAGAGTCTTAAAGAAAAACTTAGGGGAAATGAAACAGTTTTATGTGGTCCATCAGGAGCAGGAAAATCTACACTAATAAATAAACTAATAAATAGAGATCATATGGAAACAGGAAAAGTTTCAGATAAAATAGGAAGAGGTAAGCATACAACTAGACATAGTGAGCTTATAGAGATATCTGATGGTTATTTAGTTGATACACCAGGTTTTTCAACTTTAGAAGTAAATTTTATTGATAAGGAAGAACTTAGATATTGTTTTCCGGAGTTTGAAGAATATAATCATAATTGTAAATTTAGAGGATGTCTTCATAACAAAGAACCTAAATGTTCAGTTAAACAAGCTGTTCAAGAGGGGAAAATTAATGAATATAGATATAAGTTTTATATTAGAACTTTAGAAGAAATAATGGATGGGAGGAATAATAAATGGTAAGGATAGCACCTTCAATTTTATCAGCAGATTTTTCAAAATTAGGAGAAGAAATACAAAGTATAGACAAGGCAGGGGCAGAGGTAATTCACATAGATGTAATGGATGGTTCATTCGTTCCTAATATATCATTAGGATTACCAGTTATAAAATCAATAAGAAATAAAACAAGTAAAATATTTGATGTACATTTAATGATAGATAATCCTGCAAATTTTATAGATGCTTTTGTAGAAGCGGGAGCAGATATAATAACAATTCACTATGAAGCAGACAGACATATAGATAGAGCAATTCAATATATTAAATCAAAGGGAGTTAAGGCAGGAGTTGCTATAAATCCTGGTACGCCTACAACTGTTTTAAAGGATATAATAGGCAATTTAGATATGGTTCTTATTATGTCAGTAAATCCAGGTTTTGGAGGGCAAAAATTTATTCCATATGCTTTAGATAAAATCAGAGAAGTAAAGGAAATGAGTAAAATTTCTAATAATGATTTATTAATTGAAGTTGATGGCGGTGTAGACAAGACAAATGCAAAGGCGTTGATAGAAGCAGGAGCTAATGTTTTAGTTGCCGGTTCAGCTGTTTTTGGTAATGGGAAATATGAAGAGAATATAAAAGCGCTAAGAGGATAATAAATGAAAGCTGTTATTGTTTCAGGGGGAAAAGCACCTTCAGAGAAGATTTTAAAAAACGCAATAAAAAATGCTTCTATTATTATAGGAGCAGATAAAGGTTGTGAAGTACTTTTAAAAAATAATATAACTCCAAGTTATATATTAGGTGATTTTGACTCAGCTTCAAAAGAAACAATTTTAAAATTTGAAAACCTTGGTGTTCCCAAAACCAAATTTAAAGAAGAAAAAGATTTTACAGATACAACTAGTGCCTTTAATTTAGCAATAGATAAAGGTTGTACAGAAATATTGCTTCTAGGAGCTACAGGAACTAGATATGATCATGTATTAGGTAACATAGGCCTTTTATTAAAAGCTATTAAATTAGATATAAAAGCAGAAATAATAGATGATAATAATAGAATATATCTAATTAATAAAAATTGTACTCTTTATGGAAATTATGGAGATACAATATCATTTCAAGCTTACTCAAAAAAAGTAATTGGACTTACTATAAAAGGATCTAAATATAATTTATATAATTATGATTTAGAGATAGGAGATTCTTTAACTGTATCTAACGAATTTTTAGATAGTCCTATTGAAATTAGTTTTAAAAATGGTCCATTAATGGTTTTATATACAAATGATTAAACTTTTTTAAAAAAGTAATCACTCAATTCTTATATGCTGCATACAATAAGTATATAGGAGTGAGTGATTTTTTTATTAAGATAAGGGGGAAAAGAAATGAAGATAATTGCTATAAAGTTACCAAAATTTTTATCAAACTTTATAAAATTTTTTAGAAGAAAATAATTAGTACATATGAGAAAATTAGACTATATGTATAATAAATAAAGAGTTAAAATATACTCTTTATAATGTAAAAAATGCAATTGATTAATCAATTGCATTTTTTATCTGAACTTATATTGCTCTTTGAACCTTACCAGATCTAAGGCATCTTGTACATACATGAACTGTTTTTGGTGTTCCATTAACTAAAGCCTTTACTCTCTTTATGTTAGGAGCCCAAGTTCTCTTTGATTGACGATGTGAGTGGGAGTATTGAGTTCCTGATACTACACCCTTGTTACAAACTTCGCATCTTCTTGCCACTTGAAAACACCTCCTTATGTTGTGAAGATAATTTCTCTTCAATAGGACAGATTACATTTTATCACATAAAGCAATAATTTTGCAAGTAAAAATTAAAAAAACTTGAACATAATATAAAATATGATTAATTTCTAAAGGAATAGAAGGGAATTATCAAAATACTACATATAATATTTACACTTGAATAATAATTATAAGTAATATAGAATATAGTATAAGGATATTTATAAGGAGGAGTCTATTATGGTAGGATATTCAAATGAACTTGGAAATGTACATTACTCAGAAGAGGTATTAGCCAAGATAGTTGGACTTTCAACAATGGAATGTTATGGAGTAGTAGGAATGGTTTCTAAGAATGCTACAGAAGGTTTCTGGGAACTTATGAGAATAGAAAATTTAAGTAAAGGCGTTAAGCTAAACTTTAATGATGATGATAAATTATTAATAGAATTATTTGTTATGGTAGAGTATGGAACTAAAATTTCTGTAATAGCTAATAATATAATACAAAAAGTACGTTATAGCGTAGAAAACTTTACTGGTTTAAAAGTTTCATCTATTACAGTAAATGTTCAAGCCGTTAGAGTCTAGGAGGTAAGATGATGAAATATCAAAAAATAAATGGCCATGATTTTTATAATATGGTTGTTAATGGTAGCAATAGATTATTAGAGCAAAGTGATTTTGTTAATTCGTTAAACGTATTTCCAGTTCCAGATGGAGACACCGGAACAAATATGTCAGCAACTTTTAAGGCAGCAGTTAAGGAAATAGAAGGAATTAATTCAAATTCTATAGGAGAAATGTCTAAGAAACTTGCGAAAGGTGCTCTTATGGGAGCAAGAGGTAACTCTGGAGTTATTCTTTCTCAAATACTTAGAGGAATTTCAAAAGGCCTTGAAGGTAAGGATGAAGTTGATGCAATAGAATTTGCAATAGCTTTAAAGGAAGGTAGTAATTCAGCATATAAGGCTGTTATGAGACCAACGGAAGGAACTATTTTATCAGTTATAAGAGCAGCAGCAGAAGGAGCTATTGTATCGGATTCACAAGACTTAACAAGTCTTATGGACACAGTTGTTTTAGAAGCTAAGAAAATGTTAGATAAGACTCCGGAATTATTACCAGCTTTAAAAAAGGCAAAAGTAGTAGATTCTGGTGGAATGGGCTTATATATAATTCTTAAAGGGATGTATGATGCTTTAAGAGATAATATAAAAGCAGAAATTAAGGATATAAATCCATCACAAAGTGCAAGTGTTGCAAAAGGAATAGAAGATATAGATATTAAATTTGGATATTGTACAGAGTTTATTGTATTAGGAGATGCAAAAAAAGCAGAAGCATTTAGGAGTGAAATAGAACCTTTAGGGGATTCAGCAGTGGTTGTAGGATATGAAGATGTAATAAAAGTGCATATCCATACAAATGATCCAGGAAATGTTTTATCAAGAGCTGTTAAGTTGGGAGAATTGTCAAAAATAAAGATAGACAATATGAGAGAAGAACATAGAGAACTTATGGAAAAAGAATTCTATAATAATGAAGAAGTGGCAGTTGTTGAAGAAACTGAAATGAAAAAATATGCTTTTATTTCAGTAGCTATGGGAAGTGGAATTACAAACATATTTAAAGATCTTGGTGTTGATTATGTAATTGAAGGTGGCCAAACAATGAATCCATCAACTCAAGATATAATGGAGTGTGTGTCAAAAATAAATGCTGAACATATATTTATACTTCCAAATAACAAGAATATAATTATGTCTGCAAATCAAGCAGCAGAAATTTCAGATAAAGATGTAAGAGTAATAGAAACAAAAACTATTCCTCAAGGAATAACATGTATTACTATGTTTAACCATGAGGGTGAAGTTGATGAAAATGAAGAAGCATTAAAAGAAGCTATAAGTATGGTTAAAACTGGATCAGTAACATATGCTGTTAGAGATACTGAAATTGATGGTATAGAAATAAAACAAGGAAATATGTTAGGTCTAATGGAAGGTAAGATTAAAAAAGTTGGAGAAGACTATTTTAATGTTGCAGAAGAAATTTTAGAAGAAATGATAGATGAAGATAGTGAACTTATAACAATATTTTATGGTAAAGATGTAGATGAAGAAAAGTTAAATGAATTTATGGCTAAATTAGAAGAAAAATATAGTGACTTCGATGTTCAATGCTATAGTGGAGAACAACCACTTTATTATTTTATAATGTCAGTTGAATAATAATTTTATTTAATTTATAAGCACAGGGTATTAAACTGTTTACAGTTAATAATACCTTGTGCTTTAATATTATATGATGATTTATTAGAGGTGAGTATATGAATATTTCAGAAGATATATCTTCTGTAAAGGGAGTAGGACCTAAGCTTACAGAAAGACTAAATAAATGTGGTATTTTTACAATTTTAGACTTATTATTATATTTTCCAAGGGATTATGAATTTATAAGAGGAAATATAAGTTTTCAAGAAATAGATGAAAATGAAAAGCAGATATTATCTTGCAAAGTAATTGAATTTGGAAAAGATATAAAGACAAAAACCGGAAAAACTATATCCACAATTAATTTTCACTATATGGGTCATTTAGTTCAGGGGAAATGGTTTAATCAAAAGTATATAAAGTCTTCATATAGAATTGGAGAAACGTATGATTTAGTTGGGAAATTTAAGAAAATAGGAAGTAAACTAGAAATAATAAATCCTATAATAGGATGTAAAGAAGCTAAAAATAATGAAATAATACCTAAATATCCTTTAAAAGGAGATTTAACAGATAGAATTTTAACAAAGTTAATTAATCAGGTTTTACAGGAAATAATAATTACAGAGAATTTACCTAAGGATTTAATTGAAAAGTATAACTTATATTCTTTAGATAAAGCAATTAGAAATATACATTTTCCAAGTGGGAAAAATGAATTAGATATGTCTATAACTAGACTTAAATTTCAGGAGTTATTCACATATTCTATGAAGCTACTATTATTAAAAAATAAATTGAGAAGTAGTAAAGGAATAAACTTTAAGTGGGTAGATGAACTTAAAGACTTAAAAGAATCCCTTCCATTTCAATTAACAGAAGCTCAAACCAAAGTTGTTAGAGAAATATTAAGGGATCAAAAGAGTATATATTCTATGAATAGATTAGTTCAAGGAGATGTAGGAAGTGGGAAAACGATAGTGGCATTAATTGCTATGTTTAATGTTGTAAAAAATGGATATCAAGCGTCTTTAATGGTGCCTACAGAAATACTTGCAAATCAACATTATGAAGAAGCAAAAAAATTATTTGAAAATTTTAATGTAGATATAGAATTATTAACTGGAAGTACAAGTTTGAAAGAGAAAAGAAGAATAAAAGAAAAGATATCATCGGATAAGGCTTTTATTGTAATAGGAACTCATGCACTTATTCAAGAAGATGTTGAGTTTAAAAATTTAGGTTTAGTTATTACAGATGAGCAACATAGATTCGGAGTAGAGCAAAGAAGTAAGCTTATTAATAAAGGAAGGAGACCAGATGTACTTGTTATGACTGCTACTCCAATTCCTAGAACATTAGCTTTATATTTATATTCAGACTTAGATGTTTCTATAATAGATAAACTTCCTCCAGGTAGAAAAAAAATAGATACTAAGTTCTTTAATGATGATAAAAGAAATTTGGCTTATGAATTAGCTCTTAGTGAGATTAATAAAGGAAGGCAAGTTTATATAGTATGTCCTCTTATTGAAGAAGATGAAAAATTAGAGTTAAATTCAGTAGAAAAATTATTTTCAGAATTGAAAAGCGGTGTGTTTAAAGATACTACAATAGAAATTTTGCACGGAAAAATGAAAGCGAAAGAAAAAGATGAAATTATAAATAGATTTAAAGAAAATAAAACCAAATTAATTATATCAACAACGGTAATAGAAGTTGGAGTGAATGTTCCAAATGCTTCAGTAATGATAATCGAGAACTCAGAAAGGTTTGGATTAGCACAATTGCATCAATTAAGGGGAAGAGTAGGAAGAGGTGAATATGAATCATATTGCATACTTATAGGTAAAGCTAAAAGTAAGATTACTAAAAAAAGAATGGAAATAATGACAGAGTCGACAGATGGATTTTATATATCCGAAGAGGATTTAAAGCTTAGGGGTTCAGGAGAAATGTTTGGTTTAAGACAAAGTGGTGATGAAGGACTAATACTTGCAGATATATATGAAGATATAAATATTTTAAGATGTGCAAGAGGTGAAGCAAATAGGCTTTTAAATTCTAAAGAAATTGAAGCTATTAGAATATGCAAAGAAATAGCAAAATCAATAGAAAGATGGAGTAGATATATTTGTTTTAATTAAATAAATTGTATATATAAAAATATTATGATAAAATTAGAACAATAGTACCTAAGGAGGAATTCAAATGAGAATAATAGCAGGAAAAGCCAGAGGACGTAAGTTAATCCCTCCTGCAACTATGGAAACTAGACCAACTTTAGATAGAGTAAAAGAAGCTATGTTTAGTATTATTCAGGGGTATGTACCTGATTCTGTAGTTATTGATGTTTTTGCAGGAACAGGAAGTCTTGGGTTAGAGGCGGCAAGTAGGGGAGCTAAGGAAGTTTATTTAGTTGATAAGAGTCAAATAACATTTCCTTTACTTAAAGAAAATATTGAAAACTTAAAGTTTGAAGATTTCTGTACTGGACTAAATATGGATTCATATGAAGCTTTAAGGACTTTAGCAAAAAAAGATAAGGTGTTTGATATAATTTTCATAGACCCACCTTATTGTAAAGAAATGATACCAGAAGCTATTAAAATAGTTAAAGAAAATAACTTACTAAAAGAAAATGGTATAATTGTAACTAAAATAGATTCTATAGAAGATATATATGAAGGTTTTGAAGATATAATATTAATAAGAAGTAAAAAGTATGGAAATACAACAATTTGTTTTTATAAATATAAGTAGAGGATAGGTTAAGGGGGATAAAAATGAAAGTAGCAGTTTATCCAGGAAGCTTTGACCCTATAACAAATGGACATTTAGACATTATAAGGCGAGGTGCAAAGGCTTTCGATAAACTTATAGTGGCGGTTTTGGTAAATGTAGATAAAAAAGGGTTATTTAGTTCAGAAGAAAGGGTTTCTTTAATAAAGAAAGTAACTAAAGATTTAGATAATGTAGAGGTTTTAAGATTCGAGGGGCTACTGGTTGATTTTGCAAGGCTTAATAATTCAAATATTATTTTAAAGGGATTAAGAACAGTTTCAGATTTTGAGTATGAGTTTCAGATGGCTCTTATGAATTCAAAATTAGACTCAAATATAGAAACAGTTTTTATGATGACATCATCTGAGTATTCATATGTAAGTTCTTCTTCAGTAAAACAAGTTGCTAAGTTTGGGGGCTGTATTAAGGGTCTTGTTCCAGATGAGATTATTCCAGATATTATAGATAAAATAAGATAAAAGAGGGGTGGATTTTTTTATGGATAAGCAAGAATCAAATATACTTGAACTTTTAGAGTATCTACAAGAAATAATAGATAATGCACCAAAAGTTCCTATTACAGGAAAGACTATGATAGATAAAAGAGAAGTTGATGAAATAATAGATCAAATAATAAATTATATGCCGGATCAACTTAAAAAGGCTAAGTGGGTAGTAAGTGAAAAGGATAGAATACTTCAAGATGCACAAAAAGAGTATGAAAACTTAAAAAAAGATACATTTGAATTAATGAAAAAAAATGTAGAAAATCATGATATAGTTAAAGAAGCTAAAATAAGAGCAAATGAAATAATCGCCCTAGCACAAAGGGATGCTAAGGCAATTAGACTAGGATCAAGAGAGTATTCTAATGAAATTTTAACGCAGCTTGATAGAGAAATAGAAAGTAAGAAAATAGCCTTAATTCAAACTATGCAAACTTCATTTGAACAGGTGGCAAAGGAAATTGATGAAAGTATGTCTCAAGCAGCAGTAGTTATAAAAGAAAATATAGCTGAATTAAGAAGTATGTAGCTTCTTAAATGTTTTAAATATAACTTTAAAAATTAAAGTTAAAGTTAAAATTAATATTACTGGTATAAAAGATATAAAATTATTAGTATATATTTTTTCAGTTGAAACAATTATGCTTGAAGTTGTAGTTGTTGTAATTAATATTTTTGAAGCAAAAAAAGTTATAAAAAAACTTAAAATACCTTGGATGAATTTCCATAATATATATTTACCTAGTGGAGGATTACATTTACTAACAACAGAACTTACTTGGGCTATAACTGATAAACTTGAAAAGGAACAAATAAAGCTTATAATACTAAGTTGTAAACTAATAGGAAGAGATGTTGTAGATATTAATTTACAACCATTAGTAAATTCTATACTTCCTAAAAAAAGTCCATATAAAGAATCAGCCGGTAAGTTAATTAGATTCTCCAAATTGTGTAAAACAATGCTTATTTGAGCATTGTTTTTTATTATGCTTATAAATACAGAAAACATAACTACAAAAGCTCCAACAGTAAGCGTTGTATTTATTCCGCTTTCAATTGCATCTTTTAAAGCAGTACCAAAGTTTTTACTTTTAAAATTTGGAGTAATATTATTAGTTATTTGGCAATTACTATAGTTTTTCTTTGTTAAAAATCCTACAATGATTATAGATAAATAATTAGCTATAAGTAAAATATACCCATATTTGGCATTAGAAAGCATAGCTGCTCCTACTGAACCTATTAAAAAAATAGGACCTGCATTTGTTGCTATATTTAGCACACGTTGATATTCTTTTTCGTTTATATATCCCATTTCATATATGTCGCTACAATATTTTGCGCCAAGAGGATATCCACATAAAAAACTAGCTGCAATAGGAAAAGAACAGGCTTTAGATAAACCTAATGGTTTGCAAAATAAAGGTCCCATTATTTTTGAGTATAATTCTATACCATCATAGGATATTAGAATACTACAAATAACAGTAAAGGGAAAAATAGTTGGAACTATTGCCTTAAGTACAAGAGAACAACCAGTTAATGCTGCTGTCATACAGTCCTCTAAATTAATTATAAATAGAATAATTAAAATTGTAGTACAAAAACATACTATGTAATTTTTTTTTATGTTTAATAGCTTTATAAATAAAATACTCAATATAAAAATTAAAAGCCATAAAATATAAATACTATACATACGAAATCACTCCCATCTATAGTATTTATATGCTGATGGCTTAACTTTATTAATGTTTTATTATAGGAGATTTCAGATAATCGCTAAGAGGATTTAATTTATTATTTAAAATTGAATAACATTTAGTACTTTGGATATCGAGATTAAGTAATGGGTTATCTATATTCCTCGGTAATTTTGTTATTATAGGTATAGAAGATTTATTTTTCATTTCCTTTAAAATAAATTTTCCATTACTATTAAAAGCTAGTATTCTTGCATAAAGATTTTCAGTGTTTAGTAATTGGTTACTATCAAAAAGGTCCAAACCTATAAAAATTTTTGTTAGTATTCTAGATATTTTTGTATAAGTATATCTTTTACTTTTAATATTAAACAAAAGTTCTTTAAAAGAATTGCTAACATATATTTCTTTTAAAATCTTTTTATCTAGGCCTTCTGAAATATCTAAAAGATTGTTAAATTTTACACAGTTAGATATTAATTTATATTTTATTAGATTAAACATTTTTTCTTCAAAAACAAATTCATAATTATTATCTTTTAAATTTTTTAATATTTCATAAGATTTATAAGGCATAGAAGATTTAATGTCATTTAATGATCCTGAATTTTTTATAGATTCTCTTATACTGGTAGCAGAAGAAAAATCATTATTTAATGTTTTATCGTTATAGGTTCCTCCAACTCTTGTTAAAGTAAGAGGATTAATATTGCTATTTAAACGAATTAAAGTTTTTATGTATTCAATTCCTAAAATATTATTAGAGTTATTTAGAATTTTAGATATATCAATATTATTGGTAAATTCTTTTAGTGAATTTTCTCTAGCTTTTGCATAGGTAATTCCTTTTTTAAGGTTAGATTTTAATAAATTTTTAAACTCTAAAGGTTCATAAGCTAAAATTTTAGAAATATTTATTAACTCTTCAATGTTTCCGCTTTCACTACCAAAGAAAATTGAATTAACTACACCTAAAGAGTCAAGAATAGTAACTGAACCTTTTGCGAAAATTTCAGCAGAGGATAAAGCATAAAAGCTAGGAAGTTCTATAACTAAATCAACTCCATTTTCAATAGCCATTTCTGCTCGTGCCCATTTATCAATTATAGCTGGAGCACCTCTTTGAATAAAGTTACCACTCATTATACATATTACTCCATCACAATTGGTTATTTCTTTTGCTGAATTTAAATGATATAGATGCCCACTGTGAAATGGATTATATTCTGTAATTATTCCTGTTATATTCATATTTACACTCCTTAATGGAAATTATAAAAAATATTATAGCACAAAAATGACGAATTTAATAAGAATAATAAGGGATAAATACTAGAATAGAAATGATTTTTGGGATATTTCAGAAAATTTTCAATATAAAGAATTAATTATTTGAGGAAATTTTTTGTTGAAAATTATAGTCATTTAGGGGTATATTAGTAATAAGAAGATGGTAGGCATCTTTTTTTGAAAGGAGTAATGATTATGGAGCTAATGGAAAAATTATGGGATGCAGCTAAAGATGACAAGAAAAGAATTGTTCTTCCAGAAGGGGATGAAGAAAGAACTATAGTAGCAGCTGAAAAAATAGAAGAGCTAGGTCTTGCATATCCAGTTCTAATAGGAGACGAAGAAAAGATAAATGCAAAGGCTAGTGAATTAGGGGTAAACTTAGAAGGGGTAGAAATAATTAATCCAAATAAATCAGATAGATTAGAAGATTATGTTAAAGCCTTTTATGAATTAAGAAAGAACAAAGGCATGACTATGGAAAAAGCTGAAATGATAGTTAAAGATCCACTTTATTTTGGTACTATGATGGTTAAACTTGATGATGCAGATGGAATGGTTTCAGGAGCAGTTCATACAACTGGAGACCTTTTAAGACCAGGTTTACAAATAATAAAAACTGCTAAAGGGGTTTCAGTAGTATCAAGTTTCTTTATTATGATGGTGCCAGGCTCAGAATATGGAGAAGGCGGAATGTTATTGTTTTCAGACTGTGCTGTAAATCCAAATCCAAATGCAGAACAATTAGCTGCAATAGCAATAGCTACAGCAGATACAGCAAGAAACTTATGTAAAATTGAACCAAGAGTTGCTATGTTATCTTTCTCAACTATGGGAAGTGCTGATCATGAAATGGTAGATAAAGTGAGAAAAGCAACTGAAATTGCAAAAGAATTAAGACCAGATTTACTTATAGATGGAGAATTACAATTAGATGCAGCTATAGTTGAAAAAGTTGCAAGACAAAAAGCACCAAATAGTAAGGTTGCAGGAAAGGCTAATGTATTAGTATTCCCAGATTTACAAAGTGGAAATATTGGTTATAAATTAGTTCAAAGATTTGCCAATGCAGAAGCAATAGGTCCTATGTGTCAAGGTTTTGATAAGCCAATTAATGATTTATCAAGAGGATGTAGTTCAGATGATATAGTGAATGTTGTTGCATTAACGGCAGTTCAATCACAAAAGTAATTTAAAATTGAAAGGGGCTATAAATATGAAAATATTAGTAATTAATTGTGGTAGTTCATCATTAAAATATCAGTTAATAGATATGAACACCGAAGAATCTTTAGCGCAAGGAGTTGTCGAGAGAATAGGACTTGATGGTTCTATTTTAACTCAGAAGGTTGAAGGTAGAGATAAATACAAAATAGAAAAACAAATGAAAGATCATAAAGACGCTATAAAACTAGTGTTAGAAGTACTAGTAGATAAAGAACATGGGGTTATAGCATCTATGGATGAGATAAGTGCAGTAGGCCATAGAGTAGTTCATGGAGGAGAAAAATATTCAAAATCTGTTTTAGTAGATAATGAAGTTATAAAAAATATTGAAGAATGCTTTAAATTAGCACCTCTTCATAATCCACCAAATATGATAGGAATAAATGCTTGTAAAGAATTAATGCCTAATACACCTATGGTAGTTGTTTTTGATACTGCTTTTCATCAAACAATGAAGGAAGAGGCATATATTTATGCTCTTCCTTATGAGTTGTATGTAAACCATTCAATAAGAAAATATGGTTTTCATGGAACTTCACATAAGTATGTTTCAGAAAAGGTTGCAGATGTTTTAGGCAAAAATGTAAAGGATTTAAAAATAATTACTTGTCATTTAGGTAATGGTGCTAGTCTTTGTGCTGTTAAAAATGGGATATCAATAGATACAAGTATGGGATTTACACCTCTTGAAGGTATAGTAATGGGAACTAGATCAGGAAGTATAGATCCAGCTATAGCTACATATTTAATTAAAGAATGTAATTATACAGCAGATGAAGTAAATGATTTATTAAATAAAAAATCAGGAGTTCTTGGAATTTCAGGAGTAAGCTCTGACTTTAGAGATATTGAAATAGCTGCTTTTGAAAAAAATAATAAAAGAGCTCAATTGGCTTTAGATATATTCCATTATAAAATAAGAGCACAAATAGGCGCTTATGCAGCTATAATGGGCGGAGTAGATGTTATAGTGTTTACTGCCGGCGTTGGTGAAAATTCACCTGAAACAAGAGAGGAATGTTTAAAAGGATTAGAATTCCTTGGTATAGAATTAGATAAAGAAAAGAATAATGTAAGGGGTAAAATTAGAGAAATATCTAAAGAAGGTTGTAAAGTTAAAGCTTTTGTAATTCCTACTAATGAGGAATTAATGATAGCTAGAGATACAGCTGAGTTAACAAAAGGAGAATAGTAATATTTATAGAATAAGTAGATAGTATCTATTATATTTGTCTAAATATGATTAATATTTAGACAAATGATATGTTTTATAAGTAAATTAATTAATTATTATAGAGTGCAGAATTATTATAATAGCAATTTGAAATAAACTGCTTGACTTTTAATCCTGCACTTTATATAATAAGTTGTGTTTATTTGTTCAGTAAATAAATTTAAGGAGTGAAAAGTAGCTTTACTCAAGCTATGTACATAATTTAAAATTTGTACATAATGTGTCCTAAAGGACATGAGAACATTGTTCAGAGTAATACATATGATTATACAATTTTCAGATTTAATATCACAAAAAAATAGAAAAAAAGAAATCAATGTAACATACGATTTGTCTCCTGTTTATTACGATGGAGATAAAATACAAGCAGTAGAAGCTGTTAATGTTGAAGGGGAAGTTAGAGCCTTTGAAGACATATTAGTATTTAAAGCTTCTATAAAAACTAAACTTGAACTACATTGTTCAAGATGCCTAGAGGCCTTTATCTATCCAATAGATATTGATATAGAAGAAAGGTTTACAAATAACAGTGAACTTCTAGAAGAAGATGAAGAAGTGGTATTTGTAGAAGGTGATTCAATTGATATCACCGAAATTGTTGAAAATATTATTATTTCAACCTTACCTATTAAGAGACTTTGCGTAGACAACTGTAAAGGACTTTGTCACCAATGTGGTAAAAATCTTAATATCGACACTTGTCAATGCGAGACAAATGATGTAGACTTAAGAATGGCAAAGCTACAAGAGTTGTTTGGAAATAAGGAGGTGTAATAATGGGAAATCCTGCTAGAAAAACATATAGAGCAAAGAGAGATTCAAGAAGAGCTCAAACTTTTAAGTTAAGCTTACCTGGAATAGTTGAATGTCCACAATGTCACGAAATGAAATTAGCTCACAGAGTTTGTAAGAACTGTGGATTCTACAAAGGTAAAGAAGTAGTTGCTTCATCAGAAGAATAAAGAAAGTCTAATGACTTTCTTTTCTTTATATATAAAGAAAAGGGGCAGTGGTATTTATGAAAATAGCTATTGATGGTATGGGTGGAGACAATGCACCTAAAGCTGTAATAGAAGGCCTTATGTTAGCTCTTAAGGAATACAATGGTATAGAATATTATATAACAGGTAAAGCAGAAGAAATAGAAAAAGAATTAAAAAATTACGATTATGATAAAAACCTTGTAAAGGTTATAGATGCAAGAGAAGTAATATCTACAAATGAACATCCTGTTAGGGCGTTAAAAAGAAAGAAAGATTCTAGCATATGCAAGGCATTAAAGCTAGTTAAAGATAAAGAATGTGATGCAGTTATATCAGCAGGAAGTACAGGAGCATTCTTAGCTGGATGTACTTTGTTGGTTGGAAGAATTAAGGGTGTTGAAAGACCAGCATTAGCACCAATTATGCCAGGTAAAAATGGTAGTTTTATGATAGTTGATGCAGGAGCTAATGTTGATTCAAAGCCAAACTATTTAGTTCAATTTGCTCATATGGGAAGAATTTATTACCAAGAAGTAATAGGAACAAAAAATCCAACAATAGGTCTTGTTAATATAGGTGCAGAAGAAGAAAAGGGAAATGAGCTTACAAAAGCAGTTCATAAACTTTTAAAAGAAGAAAAAGATTTAAATTTCGTAGGAAATGTAGAGCCAAGAGAAACTTCAACAGGTGATGTAAATGTATTAGTTTGTGACGGTTTTGTTGGAAATACTTTACTTAAAATGTATGAAGGAGTTGCAAAAACTCTTTTAACAATGATAAAAGAAGAAATATTATCATCAGGTTTTATGAGTAAAATAGGTGCGGGATTACTAAAACCTGTATTTAAAAAACTTAAAATTAAATTTGATTATAAAGAATATGGTGGAGCACCTTTTTTAGGTGTTGATGGCATTTGTATAAAAGCTCATGGAAGCTCAGATGGAAAAGCTTTTAAAAACGCAATTAGGCAAACTAAAACTTTCTACGATAATGAAGTTCTAGAAAAGATTAAGGAAGAACTAAAAAATAATATGTAATTTATGCCTTTATGTATATTGACTAGATAAATAATATATAATATTATCTAAATGGGTGTATTTAGGAGGTGAAAGTTATGTTTGAAAAGATAAGGGAAATAATAGCTGAGAAGTTAAGTATTAGCGAAGATGATATAACTATGGAAGCATCATTTGTTGAAGATTTAAACGCTGATTCATTAGACTTAGTAGAACTTATGATGGCTCTAGAAGATGAGTTAGACATGGAAATTCCAGATGAAGAAGCTGAAAACTTCAAAACTGTTGGAGACGTTGTTAAATATTTAAAAGAGAACGTTGAAGAATAATACTATCCCGCTGTTAAGCGGGATTTTATTTAGATAATTGGTTTATTCTTGAATTTGTTATTTACAGCAAATTGAAGAATAAACTTCAAGGAGTGTATTAAACATGAACAGATTTAATATTAAAGAAGTTGAAAAAACAATAGGATTCTCCTTTAATGAAAATAAACTTTTAAAAACAGCATTAACTCATAGTTCTTATGCAAATCAACATAAGGATCAAGAATATAATGAACGATTTGAGTTTTTAGGAGATGCAATATTGCAGTTATGTGTAACTGAATATTTATTTTTAAATTATAAAAATAAAAGTGAAGGTGAGTTAACTAAAATTAGAAGTTTAATTGTATGTGAAAACTCATTATATGAAATAGGAAAGAAGTTAAACCTAGGTAACTTTTTAAGAATTAGTAGAGGAGAAGAGTTAACAGGGGGAAGAGAGAGGGTTTCTATTATAGCAGATTCAGTAGAAGCTTTAATAGCTGCTATATATCTAGACAAAGGATTAGAATTTGTTAAAGATTTTATATTGGGATATTTTGAAGAAATTATAACAATGGCAATAAATAATGATATAGTTTTAGACTATAAAACTAAACTTCAAGAAGAACTTCAAAAGTCCGGTGAGGTTTCAATTGTATATGAGCTTCTTAAATATGAAGGACCACCCCATAGAAGAAAATTCTTTACAGCAGTAATAATAGATCATAAAGAGTTTGGAAAAGGTGAAGGATATAGTAAAAAAGAATCAGAACAAAATGCTGCTAAAGAAGCTTTAAAATTGTTGGAGGAAATGAATGAGTAAAAAATACTACATAATTCCTATATTTATATCTCATCAGGGATGTCCACATCAATGTGTTTTTTGTAATCAAAATAGGATAGCGAAAGTTGTAAATGATGAGGTAACAGGTGAAGATGTTAAGAGAACTATTTTAGAATATTTAGAAACCATAAATAAAAATGAATCTACAGTAGAGGTTTCTTTCTTTGGAGGAACATTTACAGCTATAGATGTAAGTAAACAAAAAGAACTTTTAGCAGTTGCTAAAGATTTTAAAGAAAAAGGATTTATTCATAAAATAAGAATGTCTACAAGACCAGATGCTATAAATGATTATATATTAAGTTATTTAAAAGAATATAAAGTAGATATAATAGAGTTAGGTGTTCAATCTTTAGATAATTATATTTTAAAATTATCAGGAAGAGGTCATACTTCAGAAGATGTTTATAAAGCTTCAAATTTAATTAAAAAATATGGTTTTATTTTAGGTCATCAAATTATGCCGGGTCTTCCTGGAGATAATTTTAATAAAGATATAGAGACAGTAAAAAAATCCATTGAGATGAAACCAGATTTATGTAGAATATACCCATCTCTTGTTATAAAAGATACTCCAATGGAGGAAATGTATAAGAGAGGGGAGTATGTTCCATATACATTAGAAGAAGCAGTTAATGTATCAAAAGAAATGTATAAGCTTTATAATAAAGCTAAGGTTCAGGTTATAAGAATAGGACTTCAACCGACAGAATCTATAACTTGGGGGAAAGACATTATTGATGGACCATTTCATCCAGCATTTAGGGAGCTTGTTGAAAGCAATTTAATGTGTGATGAAATAAAAAAGAGGGTTTCAGAAGAGGATAATATTATAATAGAAGTTAACCCAAAAGATTTAAGTAAACTTTACGCAAATAAAAAAATATATTTTAATGAATTTAAAAATAAACATAAAGGCCGTATAGAAGTATTAACTAAGGATAAATTAAAAAGAGGAACATTAAGAGTTATTGTAGTTAAAAAAATAGAAGAGGTAATAATATAAGGTAGGCTTTTATGCCTACCTTATATTGATATTTTATGAAGTTTACTATAAACTTAAATAATATAGAGGAAGTGATATTATGAAAAAACAAACAAGGCAAAAAATGGTATATATTATTACTATAATTATGGTGGTTATGTTTAGTGTAAGTTTGTTAGTATCATTGGTTAGATAAGGAGTGGACTTATGTTTTTAAAATCCCTAGAAATTAGAGGTTTTAAGTCTTTTGCGGATAAAACCGAGTTAAAGTTTAAAGAAGGTGTAACTGCTGTAGTTGGACCTAATGGAAGTGGGAAAAGCAATATATCTGATTCAGTTAGATGGGTACTTGGAGAACAAAGCGTTAAGACTTTAAGAGGTGGAAAAATGGAGGATGTAATATTTGCTGGAACTCAATTTAGAAAACCAGTAGGTCTTGCCCAGGTTTCTTTAACTTTAGATAACTCAGATAACTCTTTAGATACTGAATATACTGAGGTAACTATTACAAGAAGAATATTTAGATCAGGAGAAACAGAATATTTAATAAATAATAAAAAATGTAGATTAAAAGATATAAACTTGCTGTTTATGGATACAGGTATAGGAAAAGAGGGATATTCTTTAATTGGACAAGGTAAAATAGAGGCTATATTAAGTGGTAAGCCTGAAGAAAGAAGAGCTCTTTTAGAAGAGGCAGCAGGTATAGTTAAGTTTAAATCTAGAAAAGAAGAAGCGGAAAAGAAGCTGTCTAATACAGAAAATAATTTAATAAGAATAAGAGATATAATTTCAACATATGAAGAAAGAGTAGGCCCTTTAAAAGAAGAAAGGGAGAAAGCTATAAAATATAAGGCTTTAGCAGAGGAACTTAAGATTAAAGAAGTATCTATTTTAACATATTACATAGAAAAAATTGAAGAAGAAATAAAAAATATCAATAAAGATATTATAGAAAGAAAAAAGGAAATAGAAGAAAAAAGGTTAAAACTTTATAATTATAAAGAAGAACTTTCAAATTTAGAGAAATCTTTAGAAAATCTTGAAAACAAAAATGAAAGTGAAAAAAGAGAATACTATAGCAAAAAAGAAGAATTGTCTCAAAGTATTAATGATATAGAAATATTTAAAGAGAGAATAAAAAATTTAAATGACAGTATAGATAGAGATAAATTTAATTTAAAGGAATTAGAAGAGTCTTTGGTAAAATCTTTAGATGAAAAAGATAACCTTTTAAAAAGTTTAGAAGAAAAAATAAAAGAACAACAAGAAAAAGAAAAAGAAATACACAACTTAGAAAATAAAATAGGTGAATTAAATTCTGAAATTAAAAAGATTACAGATGAACTTAAGGAATTAAAAGAAGATGAATTTGAAGTTCTTAGGAAAATATCAGAAATAAAAAATAGTATAGCTATTTTAAATAAGGATATTATAAGTAAGAAACAATTAAATGTTACTGGAGAAGGTACATTAAAAACAATAGAGGGAAATATTAGTATAAATATAGCAACAGTAAAGGAACTTAAAGAAAATATAGATATCTCTATTAGGGAAAGAAAAAATATACAAAATGAAATATTAAATAATAAGAAGAAAATTGCCATTTTAAATAGCAATTTAAGTAAAAAGGAAGCTATAATAAGGAATATTACAAAAGATACAAATACATTAGAAGGAAAACTTACAACTCTTAGAGATTTGGAAAAGAGTTATGAAGGATATCAAATGTCTGTAAAAAGACTTATGGAAAGAATAGAAAGTGGAAAAATAAATGAAGCAAAAGGAACTAAAGTTTTAGGAGAAGTATTTACAGTAGAGAAAAAATATGAAACTGCTATAGAGATTTCTTTAGGTGGAGCTATATCTAATATAATTACTAAAAACGAAAATACTGCAAAGTTTTTAATTGAATATTTAAAGAAAAATAACTTGGGAAGAGCTACATTCTTACCAGTTAATATAATTAAAGGAAATAGGATTTTCTTATCCAAGGAAATAGAAACTTT
This sequence comes from Clostridium septicum, assembly GCF_003606265.1. Lineage (NCBI taxonomy): Bacteria > Bacillati > Bacillota > Clostridia > Eubacteriales > Clostridiaceae > Clostridium > Clostridium septicum. Next base: position 192,764 of record NZ_CP023671.1, on the reverse strand, counting down.
AGATGGATATGTTGGAATAGCATCAGATATAATAAAATTTGATCCTTTATTTAAAGATATAATGGATTATTGCCTTGGAAAAACTATTATAGCAAAGGATATGGACTCAGCTCTTGAAATATCTAAAATAGGAAAACATAAAGTAAAAATAGTAACATTGTCAGGAGAAGTTATAAGTCCAGGAGGAGCATTAACTGGAGGTAGTATATATAAAAAAAATAATTCGAGTATATTAGGAAGAAGAAGAGAGCTTTCAGAACTTCAAGAATTAATATCTAAAAATAAAGAAATATATAATAAAGAAATTGAAAAATTAGAAGAAATAAAGAGAGAAGTAAAGGCTTTAGATGATGAGAATTTAAATAAAAGTGATGAAGTTCATAGTAAGACTATAGATATTACTAAGTTTGAAAGTGAAATAAAAGCTTTAAAAAATGAAGAAATAAAATTAAAAAATTCATTAGAGATATCAAAAAAAGAAATTTTGTTTAATAAAGATACTTTAAATAAGCTAGAAGAGGAAATATTAAATAAAAAAAATAAATTAGAATTTTTAGAAGATAAAAATACAAAAAATAAAGATAAAGCTATAAATCTTGAACTTGCTTTAAATGAGAAAAATATAATTGTTGAAAATAGTAAAGAATGTTGTGTAAAATTAAAAATAGAAAAAGCAACCTTAGATGAATCCCTTCAGGGAAAATATTCCGAGATAAAAAGAAAAGAAAGAGAAGAAAAAGAGAAAAGAGAAAAGATAGTAGCTTTAGAGTTAGAGTCAAAAGCCAAAGAAGAAAATATAGTTTATCTAGATAAACAAATTAAAGTTAAAAATGAGTTAATAGAAGAGTTTAAAAAGAGAATAGATATTTTAGATGAAGTTTTTAAAGCTTATGAAATAGAAAAAATTTCTTTAAAGGATAAATCTAAAATAAAAGAGGGACTAATTAACGAGTTAGTTGATATAATAAGAGTTGAAGAAAATGAACTAAATAAAAAAGAAATAATAAATGCTAAAAGTGAAAGTGAACGAGATAGTTATTATAAAAAATTAAATGAAGAACTAAATCTTACTTTAGCTGAAGCTTTAGAAATTGCCTTTAAAATTACAAGTGTATCACAAGTAAAGGATGAGATTTTTAGTATAAAAAGCAATATAACAAGCCTTGGTACTGTAAATTTAGCTGCAATAGCTGAATATGAAGAGGTAATAGAAAAATACGAATTTATGTCTACCCAAGAGGAAGATTTAAATAAGGCAAAAGCAGAGTTGTTAGGTGTTATAAATGAAATGACTGCTAAAATGCAGGAATTATTTAAAGATAATTTTAAGATTCTAAATGAAAATTTTAATGAGACTTTTAATGAATTATTTAAAGGGGGAAATGCTGAACTTATACTTTCAGATGGTGATGAGTTAACAGCTAATATAGATATAAATGTTCAACCACCAGGTAAAAAACTACAAAATATAAATTTAATGTCAGGTGGAGAAAAAGTACTTTCTGCAATAGCTCTTCTTTTTGCTATTTTAAAGATGAAGCCTACGCCTTTTTGTATATTAGATGAAATAGAAGCAGCCCTTGACGATGCTAACGTTTATAGATATGCTGAATTTTTAAAGAAATTTTCAGAGAATATTCAATTTATAGTTATTACTCATAGAAAAGGAACTATGGAGGCAAGTGACATAATGTATGGAGTTACTATGGAGGAAAAAGGAATATCAAAGGTGGTTTCGGTAGATTTAACAAAAAATAATTAGGAGGACACAAAAGTGTTTGGAAAGATTTTTGACAATTTAAAAACAGGATTAACTAAAACAAGGGATGCTTTAACAGATAAAATAAATGAAGCATTAAAACTTGCAATTACAATTGATGATGACCTTTATGAAGAATTAGAGGAAATACTTGTAATGTCTGATATAGGTATGGATACTACCATGGATATTATAGAAGCACTAAAAGCTAAAATAAGAAAAGAAAAAATAAATGATACAAAAGAAGTGTACCCAGCATTAAAAGAAGTTATAAAAGAAATGCTTTTAGACGGAGTTGAATCTAAAGAAGAAGAGGAAGAAAAGAAAGTTCTTCTAGTTATAGGTGTAAATGGAGTAGGAAAAACAACATCTATTGGAAAACTTGCATCTAAAAATAAAGCTGAAGGAAAAAGGGTTCTACTTGCAGCAGCAGATACTTTTAGAGCGGCAGCAATAGACCAATTACAAGTTTGGAGTGAAAGAGCTGGGGTAGATTTGGTAAGGCACCAAGAAGGATCAGATCCAGCAGCAGTAGTTTTTGATGCTATAAATGCATCTAAATCAAGAAATGTAGATATTTTAATATGTGATACGGCTGGAAGACTTCATAATAAAAAAAATCTTATGGATGAACTAGGTAAAATAGGAAGAATAGTAGAAAGAGAATATAGCGAGGCTAAAAAAGAAACATTGTTAGTCTTAGATGCAACGACAGGTCAAAATGCAGTTATTCAAGCTAAACAATTTATGGAGGTATGTCCTATAGATGGTATTATATTAACAAAGTTAGATGGTACAGCTAAAGGTGGAGTTGTAATTTCAATTAAAAATACATTGAATATACCAGTTAAATATATAGGGGTTGGAGAAGGTATTGAAGATCTTCAAGAATTTGATGCTGAAAGCTTTGCAGAAGCATTATTCTAAAAAAATAAAGTGTTAAGTAAAAATACTTGACAGGTTAGAATAGTTTTGTTAAAATCTCTTTTGTGGGTAAGGTGATATTTATGGAAGATAGAGTTGAAATCTCTATGTTAATGGATTTTTATGGAACCTTGTTAACTGACAAACAATATAAAATTATGGAATTGTATTATAATGATGACTTATCTTTAGGTGAAATTGCTGAATTAAATAACACAAGTCGTCAAGCTATCCATGATTTGATAAAGAGGTGTTATAAACAATTTCTATCCTATGAAAGTAGACTTAACTTACTAGAGAAGAGTTTAAAGAAGGAAAAAGTAATCTTAGAGCTTTTAGAGGATTTGAAAATAAAATATTCTCTTTCAGATAAGGATTATGAAAAGTATAAAAATACTTTAGAAGATTTATAATCATAGGAGGGTTAACATGGCTTTTGAAGGTTTATCAGATAAGTTACAGGAAGCATTTAAAAAGCTTAGAGGCAAAGGAAAGCTAACTGAAAAAGATATAAAAGAAGCCATGAGAGAAGTAAAGCTTGCGTTATTAGAAGCTGATGTTAACTTTAAAGTAGTTAAAAAGTTTATATCAACTGTTAGCGAGAAGTGTGTAGGCAGTGATGTCTTAGAAAGCTTAACACCTGCTCAACAAGTTATAAAAATTGTTAATGACGAACTTACTAATCTTATGGGTGGTAGTGAAAGTAAAATAAATTTTGCTTCTGTAGGACCTACAGTAATTATGATGGTAGGATTGCAAGGAGCAGGTAAAACCACAATGAGTGGTAAATTAGCACTACAATTAAGAAAACAAAATAAAAAACCTCTTTTAGTTGCATGTGATATATATAGACCAGCAGCTATTAAACAATTAGAGGTTGTAGGAAAGCAAATAGATATTCCTGTTTTTCAGATGGGAGATAAAATAAGCCCTGTAGATATAGCAAAGGCTGGTATAGCTCATGCAAGGGAAAATGGAAATAATATAGTTATAATAGATACAGCAGGTAGACTTCATATAGATGAAGAGTTAATGGGAGAACTTAAAGATGTTAAGTCTGAAGTTAAGCCAAATGAAATATTACTTGTTGTAGATTCAATGACAGGTCAAGATGCTGTTAATGTTGCAGAAAGCTTTAATAATGCATTAGATGTTTCAGGTGTTATATTAACAAAGCTTGATGGTGACACTAGAGGTGGTGCAGCTCTATCCATTAGACATATGACTGAAAAGCCAATTAAGTTTATTGGAGTAGGGGAAAAGATGAGCGATTTTGAAGTGTTCTATCCAGATAGAATGGCTTCGAGAATACTAGGAATGGGAGATGTTCTTTCATTAATAGAAAAAGCACAAGCAGCATTTGATGATAAAGAAGCTCAAGACTTAGGAGCTAAAATGCTGGAAAATGACTTCAATTATGAAGATTATTTAACAGCAATGGAGCAAATGAAAAAATTAGGTTCTTTAAGTAAGATAATGGAGATGATTCCAGGAATGCCAAAAGAACTTAAAGATGTAGATTTTGATGCAGGTGAAAAACAATTAGCCAAAGTAAAAGCTATAATATATTCAATGACTCCGAAAGAAAGAAAAAATCCAAAACTTTTAGTTGGTTCATCTTCTAGAAAGAAGAGAATTGCTAAGGGATCTGGTACATCATTACAAGAAGTGAATAAACTCATTAAAGGCTTTGATATGATGAGAAAGCAAATGAAGCAAATGAAATCATTACAAAAGAAAGCTAAAAAGGGATTTTTAGGGAAGTTACCTTTTATGAGTTAATATAAATTAACTTATCCTTTGAAGGAGGTGAAAACAACATGGCAGTAAAGATTAGATTAAGAAGAATGGGAGCTAAAAAAGCACCTTTCTACAGAGTAGTAGTTGCTGATTCAAGATGCCCAAGAGATGGTAGATTCATCGAAGAAATAGGTTATTATAACCCATTAACTGAACCAGCTGAAATCAAAATCAATGAAGAAAAGGCTACTAAATGGGTACAAAATGGTGCTCAACCTACAGATGTAGTTAAGAGACTTTTCGCTCAAGCAGGAATAAATAAGTAATTTTTAGGAGGTGAACTCTGTAACATATTTATAAAGTTACAGATGTTTATGAAGGAATTAATTGAAGTTATAGCTAAATCCCTTGTGGATAATCCAAATGAAGTTCATGTAAATGAAATTCAGGGAGAGCAATCAATTATTCTGGAACTAAAGGTTGCTCCTGTGGATATGGGAAAAGTAATTGGCAAACAGGGAAGAATAGCAAAGGCTATTAGAACTGTTGTCAAAGCAGCAGCAATAAAAGAAGATAAAAAAGTAGTAGTAGAAATTATTGATGTAAAGAGTTAGGATAATCCTAACTCTTTTTACACATATAGATTTAATTTTTAATATTTTAAGATAGTGCTTAAATGGATATAATATATTAAAATATGTTAAGAGGTGAAGAGATTGAAAGAAATTTTAAGAGTAGGGAAAATAGTAAATACTCATGGTTTAAAGGGAGAGGTTAAGGTCATTCCACTTACTGACGATCCTAAAAGATACAATGATTTAGAAAAGGTTTTAATTGATAATGTTGAGAGAAAAATAATAGGGTGTAAATTCCAAAAAGATAGAGTTATAGTGAAAATAGAAGGAATAGATAGTATAGAAGAGGCAGAAAAATATAAAAATAAATACATAGAGATATCAAGAGAAGATGCTGTTGAATTAGAAGAGGATTGTTACTTTATAACAGATTTAATTGGAAGTACTGTAGTTGATACAGATGGAAATAATTTAGGAAAGATATATGAAGTTCTTCAAACTAAGAATAATGATGTATATTGGATTAGAGAACCTAAAGAAATACTAATACCAGTGCTTTTAGATATTGTTTTAGATATAGATATAGACAATAAAATAATAACAATAAAACCAGTTGGAGAATGGCAAGATGAAGATTAATATTCTTACGTTATTTCCTGAAATGTTTGAAATATTTAATCATAGCATTATAGGGAAAGCAAAAGAAAAGGAGCTTATACAAATTAATGCTATTAATATTAGAGATTTTACACTAAATAAACATAAGAAGGTTGATGATTATCCATATGGAGGTGGAGCAGGTATGGTTATGGCTCCACAGCCTTTAGTAGATGCAATAAGATTTTGCAAAAAATCTAGTAATAGTAAAGTGATTTTCTTAGGACCTAAAGGTAAAACTTTCAATCAAGAAATAGCAGGAGAGCTTTCAAAAGAAAAAGACTTAACTTTTATATGTGGTCATTACGAAGGAATTGATGAAAGAGTATATAAGCATATAGATATGGAAATTTCACTTGGTGATTTTATATTAACAGGTGGAGAAATGGCTGCAATACCAGTAATAGATTCCATTTTAAGATTAGTACCAGGAGTTTTAGGAAAAGAGGAAAGTTATATAGATGAATCTTTTTCTGATGGATTATTAGAATATCCTCAATATACAAGGCCGGAACTTTTTGAAGGAGATAGAGTACCAGAAGTATTACTTTCAGGACATCATGAGAATATAAGAAAATGGAGAAGGTTGCAGTCTTTAATTGTAACAAAAAAAAGAAGAAAAGACTTATATGAAAAAGTTAAGTTAACTAAAGAAGATATAAAAATGTTAAATAAAAACAAATAAAATTGTTGAATTATAATATTAATTATGTTAAAATAACATTTGTGTTAGTACGGGCGGTCCTCTGTCAAATACATTTGTTAAGAACGTCAAAATTTATACAAGGAGGGACTTACACATGAACGAAATATTAAGAGCTATTGAAGCAGAACAAATTAGAAATGATCTTCCAAACTTTATGGTAGGAGATACTGTTAAGGTATATGTTAAGATCAAAGAAGGAACTAGAGAAAGAGTTCAAATGTTTGAAGGAACAGTTATAAAGAAACAAAACGGTGGATTAAGAGAAACTTTCACTGTAAGAAGAGTTGCTTTAGGAACTGGAGTAGAAAGAACTTTCCCTGTAAACTCACCAATCATCGAAAAGATGGAAATAGTTAGAAAAGGTAAAGTTAGAAGAGCTAAGTTATTCTACTTAAGAGATAGAGTAGGTAAGGCTGCTAAAGTTAAAGAATTAAAGACTAGATAATTTTATTTAGTTGTGGAAAGGGACTTTAATAAGTCCCTTTCTTTAGTTTAAGGCAAAATATAGAAAATTAAATATATGGGTATAATATAGATACTAAGAAAATAAGGAGGATTTTAAATGGCTACTATAAACTGGTTTCCAGGACATATGAAGAAAACACAAAGAGAAATTAAGGAAAATCTTAAATTAGTTGATGCAGTTATAGAAATAAGAGATGCGAGAATTCCTAGAAGTTCAGCAAATCCTGATATAGATAAACTATGTGGTGATAAACCTAGAATAATATTATTAAATAAAAGTGATTTAATAGAACAGAAAGTTATGAAAATGTGGATAAAACATTTAACGTCAGAAAATGTTAAAGTTATTGAAGCAAACTGTATAACAGGTAAAGGATTAAATCAAATAAAACCAACTTTAGATGCTTTACTTAAGGAAAAGCATGATAGATTAAAATCAAAGGGATTAGTAAAAATTCAAGTAAGAGTTATGGTAGTAGGTATTCCTAATGTTGGTAAGTCTACATTTATAAATAAAATGGCAAGAAATAATATAGCCAAGACTGGAGATAGACCAGGCGTTACAAAAAGTAAACAATGGATAAAGACTAAAATGGATATAGAAATGATGGATACTCCTGGAGTTTTATGGCCTAAGTTTGAAGATGAAAATACGGCATTAAATCTTGCATTCACTGGAGCAATAAAAGATGAGATAATGGATATAGAAGAATTAGCATATCTTTTAGTAAAGAAGCTACAGGTACATAATGCTGAAAATTTAAAAGAAAGATATAAAATTGAAGAAGTAAATGAAGAACCTTTAGAAACTTTAAATTCAATTGCAAGAAAAAGAGGTTGTTTAATAAAGGGGGGAGAAATAAATTATAATAGAATAGCTGTTATACTATTAGATGAATTTAGAGGAGGAAAAATAGGAAATATTGCGTTAGAAAGACCTGATGATATATTAGAAGACGATGAAAAATCAGAGGGAGAAATTTAAATGGAACTTCTAAATACAGATATTTCTACTTTAAGCTATAAAATTATAAAAGAAAAAGTAGATAAATTAATAATTAAAGATATTTTAAAAGATGATAGTCTTAATATCCTAATAAAAAAGTTAGAATTAGATTCAAGAAAAAATGTTCAAAGTTTAGGTTCTAAAATAAAAAAGCAAAAGAAAAAAATCGAAGATGAAATAATAAGGGTACAAAACATGTACAATTTTGATAAGTCTTTTGGAAGTTTTAAATATGTAGCTGGAGTAGATGAAGTAGGAAGAGGACCTTTGGCAGGACCTATTGTTTCAGCAGCAGTTATTTTAGATTTAAATGTATTAGAAGAAGATCTTATTTTAGGACTTAATGATTCTAAAAAAATATCAAAGAAAAAAAGAGAGGAACTTTCAGAAATTATAAAGAAAAAGGCATTAGCATATTCTATAAAAGAAGCATCAAATAAAGAAATAGATGAAAAGGGAATAGCTTATTGTAATAATAAAGTGTTCCTTGAAGCATGCAATTCTGTAAATATAAAACCAGATTTAGTATTATCAGATGGATATTTAATTAAAAATATTAATATAGAAAATAAATCTGTAATAAAAGGGGATACTAAATCAGCATGTATTGCAGCAGCTTCTATAATAGCTAAAGTCTATAGAGATAATTTAATGAAAGAATATAGCATTAAATATCCTAATTACGGTTTTGAAGAAAATGTAGGGTATGGGACGGAAAGTCATGTAAAGCATATAAAAGAAGTAGGTCCTTGTGATATTCATAGATTATCATTTCTTAAAAATATATTAGAATTTTAAGATTCTCTAAATGCATCTTCATAATGATTAAGTAAAAATAAGTTGTTTTTTTGATTTAAGAGAATTTCAATAACATCAAATCTACAATTATAATTATAAAGTTTATTTAAAGTAATATAAAATTTGCATAAATTAATAATTTGTTTTTGTTTATAGTAGGTAATAGCTTCAAGTGGAGTTCCATATGAAGAGCTATACCTACTTTTTACTTCTACAAAAATAATTATCCCATCTTTTTTGCATATTAAATCTATCTCACCAAATCTATTTCTAAAATTTCTTTTTAAAATATAGTATCCTTTATGTATTAAGTAATTATATGCTAAATCTTCACCGTAATTTCCTATATCTTTATTAAAACTTTTCATAAAAACTCCTTTAAAAATTAAAAAATAATTTATTATTAATATTTCCATTTTAAATATATTTAGTCAATTTTATAAATTGGTGTTTAAGTTATAATTCTATGTCAATAATCTTAAGGGGTGATTATTATGTCAATAGAAATAATAAGTGCAACACATAATGGATTAGACGGAATTTTAGTAAATGTTGAAGTAGATATAACAAAGGGATTACCTAGCTTTAATTTAGTAGGTCTTCCAGATACATCTGTTAAAGAGGCTAAAGAGAGAGTAAAGTCAGCTATTTTAAATAGTGGATTTAAATTTCCTTTAGGAAGAATTACAGTAAATCTAGCTCCAGCGTATATAAAGAAAATAGGATCTTTGTTAGATTTACCTATAGCAGTGGGAATATTAATGGCTTCTAATCAAATAGATAGAAGTGATTTGAAAGATTTTATAATGTTTGGTGAATTATCATTAAGGGGTGACTTAAAAGGAATTAAAGGAGCAGTTCCTATAATATTTGAAGGAGATAATAAAAACAAGAGTAGTTTTATATTTCCTTTTGAAAATTTAAAAGAAGTTAGGTGTTTTAATTTAGGAAATTTTTATCCTTTTAATAATTTAAAAGAGGTAGTATCATTTATAAATAATAATGATTTATTACCATGTGATAATACAGATATAAAAGATAAAAAAGAAGATTATCTTATAGATTATAGTCAAATAATAGGTCATAGAAGTTCTAAAAGAGCAATGGAAATAGTAGCTTCAGGAAAACATAATATAATTTTATTTGGATCTCCAGGATCGGGAAAGACAATGCTTGCAAAAGCATTACCTTCAATTTTACCACCTTTAAGTAACCAAGAAAAAAAGGAAATTGCAAAAATATATAGCGTATCTGGCTTACTTAAAGATGAAGATTTTATTAAAAGGCCTTTTAGAAATCCACATCATACAATAACTAAAGCAGCTTTAGTTGGTGGAGGAAAAGAAATAAAGGCAGGAGAAGTTACTTTAGCACATAATGGAGTATTATTTTTAGATGAAATATTAGAGTTTAAGAAGGAAATCTTAGAAGTTTTAAGAGAGCCATTAGAAGATAAAGTTATAAATATAAATAGGTTAAATGGTAATTATTTGTTCCCTTCTAACTTTTTGTTAGTTGGAGCATTTAATCCTTGTCCTTGTGGATTTGGAGGGATTGAAGATGATAAATGTATATGTAGTGAAAATGAAAAGCGAAGGTATCTAAATAAATTATCAAGAGCACTTTTAGATAGAATAGATTTATTAAATTTTGTTCCTAGATTAAAATATGAAGATATAAGTACAACTAATGATAAAATAACATCTAAGATAATGAAAGAGAGAGTATTAAAGGCCATAGATATTCAAAAGAATAGATATAAGGATACAGTGTATAATTATAACTCAGAGTTAAAGGGAAACGAATTAGAAGAGTATTGCAATATAAATAGAAGTACTAAAAGTTTATTAGAGTTTTATTATAATAAATATAACTTAACTACTAGAGGATATTTTAAAATGATAAAAGTTGCAAGAACTATTGCTGATTTAGATAATTCTTATGAAGTTTTAGATTATCATATTTTAGAAGCTATAGGATATAGAAAAAATGTAAATGGAGATATTATATGAAAATAGATGAGAAAAAAGAAGATTATATATTATGGTATGTATTGTCAAAAATTAGTAATAAGAGTAAGTTAGTATTATTAAGTAAGTATAAGAATGAAGAAAATATATATAATAATATAGAAGATTTAATTAAAAATTCATTAATTAGAGAAAAATCACTAGATAAAATGAAATTAATAAGAAAAGATGATGTTGAAATATTTCATAAATATTTAAAAGAAAATCAAATTGGATATATTACAATTAATTCAAAAGACTATCCAAAAGAATTATTAAGTATAGAAGAACCACCTTATGTACTTTTTTATAAAGGAGATTTATCACTATTAAATAATAGAAAAATTGCTATAGTAGGATCGAGAAATTGTACTAATTATGGTATTGAAATTACAAAGAGAATAACAGAGGAGTTAATTAAAAATTCTTTGGCTATTGTAAGTGGTGGAGCAAATGGAATCGATTCAGTAGCTCATAAGGTAGCAGTAAGTAGGGGAAAAACCATAGCTATTTTAGGATGCGGAATAGATGTTATTTATCCAAAGAATAATACTAGGCTATATAAAGATATTGAGAAAACTGGCTTGATAATTTCAGAGTTTTTACCAGGAACAAAACCTTTTTCTTATAATTTTCCAAGGAGAAATAGAATAATTAGTGGATTAAGCGAAGCTATTATAGTCGTAGAAGCATCACTTAAAAGTGGTTCTCTTATTACAGTTTCTTTTGCGTTAGAACAAGGGAAAGATGTTATGGCAGTTCCAGGATCTGTTTTTCAAAAATATAGTTTAGGATGTAATAAACTTATAAGAGATGGAGCTATAGTCTTTACAGAACTAGAAGATTTATATACAATGCTAAATATAGAACAGAAAAATTTAACAAATAACGATGAAAATTCAATAAAATCTCTTATTTTATCTGTTATAAGTGATGAACCTAGCCATTTAGATGATATTATGGAACGGGTAAAAGTTGACAGAAAGGTATTATTTGAGTTATTATTTGAAATGCAAAATACAAATGAGATTATTTGCCTTCCGGGCAATTATTATGCGAAATTAACATGAATTTAAGGGGGTGTAAGCTCCAGAATTAGGACTGGAGTCTTAGTATGGGACAAAATCTTGTAATAGTCGAGTCACCGGCAAAGGCTAAAACTATTGGTAAGTACCTTGGCAAGAATTACACGGTAGAGGCATCAATGGGTCACGTGAGAGATTTACCTAAAAGTAAGCTTGGCGTTGATATAGAAGATAATTTTAATCCAAAATATATAACAATAAGAGGTAAAGGTGAATTACTTGATAAATTAAAAAGAGCAGCTAAAAAAGCAGATAAAATATATCTGGCAACCGACCCTGATCGTGAGGGTGAAGCCATATCATGGCATTTAGCTAATATTTTAAAAATTGATGATAAAGAAAATTGTAGGATAGTATTTAATGAAATAACTAAAGGTGCTGTTAAGGCATCTATTAAAGCAGCAAGACAAATAAATTTAAATTTAGTAGATGCTCAGCAAGCAAGAAGAATATTAGATAGATTAGTTGGATATGAAATTAGCCCTATTTTATGGAAAAATGTAAAGTGGGGATTAAGTGCAGGAAGAGTTCAATCAGCAGCTCTTAAACTAATATGTGATAGAGAACAGGAAGTAAAAGCATTTGTTCCTGTAGAATATTGGACTGTAGATTGTAAAATGAAAAAAGAAAGAAAAAAATTTAATATAAAACTATCATCTTATAAAGGAAAAAAACTAGAAATTTCAAGTAAAGAAGATGCAGATAAAATTATAAAGGATTTAGAAGCTGGAGAGTTTGAAATAAGCAAGGTTAAAAAGGGTAAAAAACAAAGAAATCCTCTTGCACCATTTACAACAAGTACACTTCAACAAGATGCATCAAGAAAATTAAATTTTATGACTAAAAGAACTATGTCAATAGCACAAGTCCTTTATGAAGGGGTTGAGGTTAAGGGATATGGTACTGTAGGTCTTATTACTTATATGAGAACTGATTCTGTTAGAATATCAGATGAAGCTAAGGAAAAAGCATTAGACTTTATAACAAATACTTATGGTAAAGACTATATTCCAAACTCACCTAGAGTATATAAAGGAAAGAAAAATATACAAGATGCTCATGAAGCTATAAGACCTTCATATATAGAAATAACTCCAGAAATTGCAAAAGGTTCATTAACTTCAGAGCAGTATAAATTATATACATTAATTTGGAAAAGGTTTATGGCAAGTCAAATGGCTTCCTGTGAATTAAATACAAATAGTATAGAAATTAAAAATGGAGATTATAAGTTAAAGGCAAGTGGTTCAACTATAGAATTTGATGGATTTATGAAACTTTATGATTATTCAACAGAAGAAGATGAAGACTCAGTTACATTACCTAAGTTAGAAGAAGGGGAAGTGTTAACGCCAGATTCAATAATAGGAAGTCAACATTTTACTCAGCCACCTGCAAGGTATACAGAAGCTTCTTTTGTTAAGCTTTTAGAAGAAAAAGGCATAGGAAGACCAAGTACTTATGTTCCAACAATTTCTACACTTTTAAGTAGAAATTATGTTAATAGAGAGAAGAAGAATTTAATTCCAACAGAGCTTGGATTTATTGTAAATAATATAGTAAGTGAATATTTTAAACAAATAGTAGATATTGATTTTACAGCAGATATGGAAAGTAAACTTGACTACATTGAGGAAGGTAGTGAAGAATGGAGAAAGGTTGTTGGAGAATTCTTTGCTCCATTAAAAATAGCTATAGAAAAGGCAGAAAAAGAAATATCTAAAGTTGTAATAGAAGATAAAGTAAGTGATGTTCCATGTGATAAATGTGGACGTATGATGGTAATAAAACACGGAAGATATGGAGATTTCTTAGCATGTCCTGGATATCCAGAATGCAAAAATGCAAAACCAATTGTAGAAGAAATCGATACACCATGTCCTAAATGTGGAAAGAAGATAGTAGTTAAAAAGAGTAAAAAAGGTAAGAAATTTTTTGGATGTTCAGGATATCCAGACTGTGACTTTGTAAGCTGGAATGAACCTTTAAAAGATAGTTGCCCAGAATGCGGATCTTATATGGTTTTAAAATATAGTAAGACAAAAGGAAATTATGCTCAATGTTCTAATAGTGAATGTGGATATAAAAAAGAAATAAAAAAAGATGAAAAAGAGTCTGAAGCAGAATAATATATTAAAATAAAGGTTTAATTTAATAATATATACATTTAAATTAGAAAAAATTATTATCATCCGGAAAAAATGTCGAAAATAGTAAAAAAATTATTGAAAGTATATATTGTTTATGATAGTATATATAAGTAGTTAGATTGAGTCGCAAAATTAAGACAATTTTAAATTTTCTAAAAACAATAATAATTATTAACGATTTGGATGAGGAGGATGATTAAATGTCATCATTATTAAATAAAACTAGAATGCTAAATAAAATTTTACAAAAGTCGGGAACAGATCCAGTAGCATTTGAAGATATATGTTCTTTATTAAGTGAAGTATTAGCTTGTAATGTTTATGTTGCAAGTAGAAAAGGAAAAATATTAGGACATACTTTTTCTAAAAATTTTGAATGTGATATAATGAGAAAGCATGTTATAGATGATAAAAGATTCCCACAAGAATATAATGAAAAGTTATTAAATATACAAGACACTATATCTAATTTAGGAAATAAAGGACTTTGTGTTTTTGAAGGAGAAGGTAGTTGTATTATGGAAGATAAAATAACTACTATAGTTCCTATAATAGGAAATAGAGAGAGACTAGGAACATTAATACTAGCTAGATTTGGAGAAGAATTTACTGATGAAGATTTAGTGTTAATTGAATACAGTGCTACTATAGTTGGTATGGAAGTTTTAAGAGCTAAGCAAGACGAACTTGAAGAAGAGGCTAGAAAAAAAGCAGTAGTTCAATTAGCTATTGGAACATTATCATATTCAGAGTTAGAAGCAGTTGAACATATTTTTGGGGAATTAGAAGGAACTGAGGGATTGTTAGTAGCTTCAAAAATAGCAGATAAAGTAGGGATAACAAGAAGTGTTATTGTAAATGCATTAAGAAAATTCGAAAGTGCAGGTGTTATAGAATCTAGATCTCTTGGAATGAAGGGTACACATATAAAAATATTAAATGAAAAATTATTAGATGAATTAAAAAAGATTAAATAATTAAAAATATGGCACAATATATAATAGTATATTGTGCCATATTTTCATTTATGTACTTTTTATTAATATATTAGTAAAAAATATGTTGCTACCATAATAACCTTATGTTATACTAACAAAGGTAATAAAATACACACATTATCCTATTTACAAAGTCGGTGCCTTTTACAGGAAGCTTTGTAAGCATTAAAGATAGTGGAGGAAAAACCAGGAGGTAACGAAATGTCAGTAATATCAATGAAACAATTATTAGAAGCAGGTGTACACTTTGGACACCAAACAAGAAGATGGAACCCTAAGATGGCTCCTTATATATTCACAGAAAGAAATGGAATATATATCATAGATCTTCAAAAGACTGTTAAGAAAGCAGATGAAGCTTATAACTTTATAAAAGAAGTTGCTACAGAAGGAAAAGACATATTATTTGTAGGAACTAAGAAGCAAGCTCAAGAAGCTATCAAAGAAGAAGCTATAAGATCAAATATGCACTATGTTAATAACAGATGGTTAGGTGGAATGTTAACAAACTTCAAAACTATCAGAACTAGAATTAACAGACTTGAAGCTTTACAAACTATGGAACAAGATGGTACTTTCGATGTACTACCTAAAAAAGAAGTTATAAAGCTAAAGGGAGAAATGGAAAAGCTTGAAAAGAACCTTGGCGGAATTAGAAATCTTGATGCTTCAAACATAGGAGCTATGTTTGTTGTTGATCCAAGAAAAGAAAAGAACGCTATATCAGAAGCTAAGATATTAGGAATCCCTGTTGTAGGTATAGTTGACACTAACTGTGATCCAGAAGAAGTTGACTACGTAATTCCAGGAAACGATGACGCTATTAGAGCTGTTAAGTTAATAACTGCTAAAATGGCTGATGGTATAATCGAAGGAAGACAAGGCGAACAATTAGCTGAATAATTTTTAGGAGGTGAGTGGGGAATACCCATTTACCTTTTAATCTAGATAATAAGGTTTACATTATGTTAGGAGGAATTTAGATTATGATAACTGCTCAATCAGTTAAAGAACTAAGAGAAAAAACTGGTGCAGGAATGATGGACTGCAAAAAGGCTTTAACAGAAGCTCAAGGAGATATGGAAAAAGCTGTTGAAATATTAAGAGAAAAGGGTCTTGCTGCTGCTGCAAAGAAAGCAGGAAGAGTTGCTGCTGAAGGTATAGTTAAGACTTACATATCAGAAGATAAGAAAGCTGCTGGTATAGTTGAATTAAACTGTGAAACTGACTTTGTTGCTGCTAACGAAGAATTTGTTACTTTTGCAACAAGATTAGCAGAAATGGCTTCAACAACAAAATCTACTACTGTAGAAGAATTTGTAGCTGAAAAATATGATGCTGAAAACACTGTATCAGAAGCATTAACTGCATTAATCGCTAAATTAGGTGAAAATATGACAGTTAGAAGATTTGAAAAATTTGCTGTTGAAAATGGAGTGGTTCAAAGCTATATTCATGGCGGCGGAAGAATTGGTGTTGTTGTAGAATTAGCTTGTGATACTGCAAGTGATGTTTTAGCAGAAGTTGCTAAAGATGTTTGTATGCAAGTTGCTGCCGCTAACCCAACATTCTTAAGTAAAGAAGATGTAGATCAAGTTGCTTTAGAAAAAGAAAAAGAAATCTACAGAGTTCAAGCTTTAAATGAAGGAAAGCCTGAAAAGATAGTAGAAAAAATGGTAATAGGAAGAATCCAAAAGTATTATAAAGAAGTATGTCTTTTAGATCAAGCTTGGGTTAAAGATGGAGATAAGAGTATAACTAAATATCTTCAAGAAAAATCAAAAGAAGTTGGTTCTCCAATAACTGTAACTAGATTCGTTAGATTCGAAAGAGGAGAAGGAATCGAAAAAGCTGAAGATAACTTCGCTGAAGAAGTAGCTAAGATGAGCAAATAAAACCGAAGAGAACACTTGTGTGTTCTCTTTTTTTAAAAAATAAGTAGTCATTAAATTTATGGAGGTACTAATTATGGATAAGTGCGCATATAAAAGAGTAATACTTAAAGTTTCAGGTGAAGCATTAGCAGGTCAAAATGGATTCGGATTTGATTTTGATATAATAAAGAGAATAGCTTTAGAGGTTAAGGCTTTAGTAGATATGAATGTAGAAGTTGGCCTAGTTGTAGGCGGCGGAAACATTTGGAGAGGTAGAAGCGGAGAAGGAATGGACAGATCTCAAGCTGATTATATGGGTATGATGGCTACTTGCATAAATGCATTAGCTCTTCAAGATTCATTAGAGCAAATAGGAGTAATGACAAGAGTTCAAACTGCTATTGAAATGAAAGAAATTGCTGAACCATTTATAAGGAGAAGAGCAGTTAGACATTTAGAAAAAGGAAGAGTAGTTATATTTGCAGCAGGAACAGGAAATCCTTATTTCTCAACTGATACTACAGCAGCTTTAAGAGCAGCAGAAATTGAAGCTGATGTAATTCTTTTAGCTAAGAAAGTTGATGGAGTTTACGATAAGGATCCTCATAAGTATTCAGATGCTAAAAAATATGATACTCTAACATATATAGAAGTTTTAGAACAAGGGTTACAAGTAATGGATTCTACTGCAACTTCATTATGTATGGACAACAATATTCCAATATTAGTATTTGGATTAGAACAATCAGGAAATATAAAAAAGGCTATATCAGGAGAAAAAATAGGAACTTTAGTTTCATCTAAAAAATAAGGAGGATATTTATGATTAAAGGAATTATTAAGACTGCAGAAGAAAAAATGCAAAAAACTATTTCAGTTCTTCAAAAGGATCTTTCAACTATGAAAGCTGGAAGAGCTAACCCAACTATGCTTGATAGAATACAAGTAGATTATTATGGAAGTCTTTGTCCATTAAATCAAGTAGCTAATATATCAGCTCCAGAACCAAGAGTATTAGTAATAACTCCATGGGAAAAGAATATATTAAAAGATATAGAAAAGGCTATATTAGTATCAGACCTTGGAATAAACCCATCAAATGATGGATCAATAATTAGGCTTATAGTTCCAGAATTAACAGAAGAAACAAGAAAAAATCTTGTGAAAAATGTTAAGAAAACAGGAGAAGATGCAAAAATAGCATTAAGATCAATAAGAAGAGATGCAAATGATAAAATAAAAGCATTAAAAAAAGATGGAGATATTTCAGAAGACGAAGTTAAAAGTGCAGAAGAAAATGTTCAAAAAGTAACAGATTCTTTTGTTAAAGAAATAGATGCTATAATTGTAGCAAAAGAAAAAGAGATTATGTCAATTTAAAACCTGCTCTTAGCAGGTTTTTTCCTTATATAAATGGAGGAGGAAGGTTTTATGTTTAAGTTTTTTAAAAATAATAAAGAAGAAATAAAGAATATTGAAATAGATAAGAATAATATTCCAAAACATATTGCAATTATTATGGATGGAAATGGAAGATGGGCTAAAGCAAGAAAGCTTCCAAGAACTATGGGACATAAAGCTGGAGTTGAAACTATTAGAAGAGTTTTAAAAGAAGCACATAAATTAGATATAAAATATTTAACTTTATATGCTTTTTCAACTGAAAATTGGAAAAGGCCACAAGAAGAAGTAGGTGCTCTTATGAAGTTACTAGTAGAGTACTTAAGAAGTGAACTTAAAGAGTTAAATGAAAATGGTGTAGTAATAAAAATACTAGGAGATATTTCAAAACTTCAAAAGGAAGTAAGAGAAGAAGTTGAAAATGCAATAAATCTTACTAAAAATAATAAAGGTGTTGTTATGAATATAGCTTTTAACTATGGTGGAAGAGATGAAATAATTAGAGCAACAAAACTTGTATCTGAGGATGTTAAAAAGGGAATACTAAAATCTGAAGATATTACAGAAGAAGTCTTTGAAAAATATTTATACACAAAAAATATTCCTGATCCAGATCTTATTATAAGACCTTCAGGTGAACAAAGAATAAGTAATTTCTTATTATGGCAATGTGCCTATTCAGAATTTTGGTATTCAGATATATGCTGGCCAGATTTTAAAGAAGAACATTTACATAAAGCTATATATGATTATCAAAATAGAGATAGAAGATATGGTGGAGTATAGAAGTTGAGGTGAAAAATGTGAAATCAAATAATAGATATTTAGGAGCGCTGATGATAGCACCTTTTATAATATTTATATTTTTAGGCGGTATATATCTTAAAGCCTTTACAATTGTGCTTTCGATTTGTGGGTTATATGAATTTTTTAATGCACTTAAACAAAAGGAGTTTAGGCCTATTCCTTTAATTTCTTATATAATGCTTGCATTATTTTATTTAACAGGCAATAATTTTAATATATTAATTTTTATTTTAATATTTAGTTCATTTATATTACTTTGTTTTCCAGTAATTGATTTAAAATATACGTTTATAGATGTAGCATTAACTATACTTGGATTTATATATGTTGGAATATTATTTAGCTTTATACCCTTAGTAAATAGTAAAATTTCTGGAGAGTATTTAGTTTGGATTATATTTTTAGGATCTTGGCTTGCAGACACTGCTGCATATTATTCAGGTAAATATTTTGGAAAGAAAAAATTATGTCCAAAAGTAAGTCCTAAAAAAACTATAGCAGGATCTATAGGAGGTTTTTTAGGAAGTACTTTTGGTTGTGGTATATTTGGAATTATAGTAGGTAAATTCACTCCAGAAGTTCAAATAATACATTTCTTCTTAATGGGAGCTTTATGTGGTATTATGGGGCAATTTGGAGATTTAGTAGCATCATCTATAAAGAGATATGTAGGAATAAAAGATTATAGTAATTTAATACCAGGGCATGGTGGAATATTGGATAGATTCGATTCTATTCTCTTTAATGCAACAGTAGTATTTTATTATTTAACATTTATAGTAAAAATTTAAAAAAGAAACTACTTCAAAGTAATTTTGAAGTAGTTTCTTTTTGTAATTATAAAGATATATAAGTAATATAATCATAATATAATTATATTAGGTGGTGAAAAATGAAAATAGATTATAAGTACACAAAGGTTATAAAATTAATGGTGCTTTTTATAACCTTTGTTTTAATTACATTTCTAATAAAAGAATATTTTACTCCATTTTTTATTATAGCTTTTATGTTACTTATAAATCATCCTATATATAAATTTATTAATAAAAGAAATATAAACAAAAATATCTCAGCAATTTTTAGCTTGATAATAGTTAATATAACTTTATTTTTTATAATATTTTATTTTGGAAATACCTTAATAACATTGTTTCAAAAATTTTATGTTGAAAATACTTTAGCTGTAGATAACTTTTTTAATAACATAAAGGTTTTATTAAATTTTGATTTAAATAAGGTTATTGAAAATTTAAGTAAAATATTAAATAGCTCTATAATACTTCAAGGTGCTTCTATAACTGGAGAGGGGTTAATAAGTTATTTTATAGGTAACATTGCTACATATTTTGTTTTAGTTGATAAGGATAAGGTATATAAGCTTTTATCTATGATTCTACCTAAAGAGGTTGTGAGAAATATATATATTAAAAAAAGTAATTTAAAGGAAGTATTTAAAATAGAAATAATATTAGTATTTTTTACAGCATTAATAACAATAATAGGTTTTAAAATTTTGGGGATGAATAATAGCCTGTTTTTAGGAATTATATGTGGTATTCTAGATATTTTGCCTTATGTTGGAACAATAATTGTTTTTATACCAATTATAATATACAATATTATAATGAAAAGATATTTACTAGTAATAGGATTTATAGGATTGTATTTTTTAATTCAAGTTATTAGAGAAGTATTAGAGGCTAAGTTTTTAAGTAATAAACTTGATATACATCCATTAGTAGTAATGATTTCAATTTATGTAGGGGTAAAGATGTTTGGATTTGTGGGTATAATTGCAGGTCCTATTTATTGTATAATAGCAAAAGATATAATTTATAATGAACAAGAAGAAACTATTAGGAGGTAAAGTATGAAAAATATTTCAATTTTAGGGGCAACAGGTTCAATAGGTACACAAACATTAGATGTAATAAGAGAATCAAATGGAGATATAAAATTAATTGGTGTTACAGCTAATTCTTCAGTAGATAAAATGAAGGAAATAATAGAAGAATTTAAACCTAAATATGTTGCTATGATGGATAAAGCTAGTGCTAAAAAAATTAAAGAATATACATTAAAAAATTTTTTAGATATTATAGTTTTAGAGGGGATGGAAGGATTAGAAGAAATAGCTTCCTTAGAAGAAATTGATATGGTAGTAACATCTGTAGTTGGGATGATAGGGCTTAAACCAACTATAAAAGCTATAGAGGCTAGAAAAGATATTGCACTTGCTAATAAAGAAACATTAGTGGTTGCTGGTGAAATAGTAATGAAAAAGGCAAAGGAAATGGGGGTTGAAATTTTACCGGTAGATTCTGAACATAGTGCTATATTTCAAGCTTTAAGTGGTTATACTGAAAAAGATATAAATAAAATAATTTTAACAGCTTCAGGGGGGCCTTTTAGAGGAAAAAAAATAGATGATTTAAAAAATGTCACAGTTAATGATGCTCTTAAACATCCCAAATGGAATATGGGAAAAAAAATATCAATTGATTCAGCAACACTTATGAATAAAGGACTTGAAGTTATAGAAGCACATTTTTTATTTAATTGTCCTTATGAAAATATAGAAGTTGTAGTTCATAAACAAAGTATAATACATTCAATGGTAGAATATAAAGATGCAAGTATAATAGCTCAATTAGGCTCAGCAGATATGAGGCTTCCTATTCAATATGCAATTAATAAAAGAGAAAGAAAAGCTCAAATAGCTAAAACTATAAGTTTTTCAAAAATAAAGGAATTAACCTTTGAAGAACCTGATATTGAAACATTTAAATGTTTAAAATTAGCATATGAGGCAGGAAAAGAGGGGGGATTAGCTACAACAATATTAAATGGGGCAAATGAAGAAGCAGTAGCATTATTGTTAGAGGAAAAAATACAATTCCTTCAAATAGCTGATATAATAGAAGAATGTATGCAGTATTTTGAAAAAGAAAAATATAAAGAGTTAAACTTAGATAATATTATAATTTTAGACAAAAAAGTAAGAGAATATATAAGAGGAAAATGGAATTAGGAGGAAAAGATATTGTATATAATTTTTGCATTACTTGGTTTTAGTTTACTTATAATTGTTCATGAACTTGGACATTTTATAATGGCAAAAGCTAATGGTATAAAAGTAGAAGAATTTGCTATAGGTATGGGGCCTAAAATATTTAAAACTCAAGGAAAAGAAACTACATACTCAATAGGTTTGTTACCTATTGGAGGATATGTAAAAATGATGGGGGAAGAGGAAGATGTTCAAGATGAAAGAAGTTTTTCGGCAAAATCACCCCTTAGAAGAATAAGTGTTATAGTAGCTGGTGCAGCTATGAATTTTTTACTTGCAATATTTATTTTTACAATTTATTTAAGTAAGGCAGGATATGCATTACCAGAAGTAAGTAATATTACAGATAAATCCCCTGCTTATGAGGCAGGACTTCAAGTTGGAGATAAGTTTTTAAAAGCAGATGAAAGTAGAATACTTTCAGCTGATGATATAAGAGTTGCAATAAACATGGCAAAGAATAATCCAGTAAACTTTTTAATAGAAAGAAATGGAGAGAAAAAAGAAATTTCAATAACTCCAGAATTAGTAAAGGAAAATGAAATAGAAAGTTATAGAATAGGATTTTCATTTGTTGTTAAGGAAAATCCAACTATGTTTGAAAGTTTTAAACAAAGTTTCAATAAGACAGCAACTGCGGTAGTTCAAACTTTTAAAGGACTTAAAATGTTAGTAACTGGAGAAGCAAACTTAAAAACAGATGTAGGAGGACCGGTTACTATTATAAGAATGACTGGAGTTGCAGCCCAAAATGGTATTTGGAATCTTATGCATTTTATAGCTTTCATAAGTGTAAATTTAGCAGTGTTTAACATGTTACCTATACCAGCTTTAGATGGAGGGTGGACTATAATATTACTTATAGAGCTAATAACAAAAAGAAAAGTACCAGATAGAATAGTTGGTACAATAAACTATATAGGAATGATAGCGTTATTTGGACTTATGATTTTAGTAACAATAAAGGATATATTATTTCCTATTAAATTTTAATGTGAGGTAAAAATGGAAAGAAGAAAAACAAGAAAAGTTAAGGTTGGGAATGTTTATGTTGGTGGAGATGCTAATGTTTCAATTCAATCAATGACTAATACAGATACAAGAGATACTGAGAAGACTTTAGAGCAAATAAATATTTTATATAAAGCAGGTTGTGAAATTATCAGATGTGCAGTTCCAGATTCTAAAGCAGCTGAAGCTTTAAAGGAAATATGTGAAAAATCACCTATTCCTGTAGTTGCAGATATACATTTTGACTATAGATTAGCATTAGAATCTATTAAAAATGGAGTTTCAGCTTTAAGAATAAATCCAGGAAATATTGGAAGTGAAGAAAGAGTTAAAATGGTTGCAGAGGCAGCTAAAGCAAAAGGGATTCCAATAAGAATAGGGGTTAATTCAGGATCTTTAGAAAAGGATATACTTGAAAGAGATGGAAAACCTACTGCTAAGGGGTTAGTTGAATCAGCAATGAGGCATGTTAAAATATTAGAAGAATTAAATTTTTTCGATATGGTAATTTCAATAAAATCATCAGATGTTACTATGATGATAGAAGCATATAGACTTATGAGTGAAACTGTAGATTACCCTCTTCATTTAGGAGTTACAGAATCAGGAACACCTTTTAGAGGGACTATAAAATCAAGTATAGGACTTGGAACATTACTTGCAGAAGGTATAGGAGATACCATAAGAGTATCATTAACAAGTGATCCTATAGAGGAAATTAAGGTAGCAAAAGAAATTCTTAAAGCTCTTAACTTAAAAGAAAATGGATTACAATTTATATCTTGTCCTACTTGTGGTAGAACTCAAATAAATTTAATTAAAATAGCCCAAGAAGTAGAGAAAAAATTAGAAAATATAAATAAAAATATAAAGGTTGCAGTAATGGGCTGTGTGGTTAATGGACCAGGTGAGGCAAGGGAAGCTGATATTGGAATTGCTGGTGGAAAAGGTGAAGGTATAATATTTAAGAAGGGTAAAATAATTAAAAAGGTAAAAGAAGAAAACCTAATTGAAGAATTAATGAAAGAGATAGAAAATTTATAAAATAATAAAATGAAGAGAATAAAGAAATAGAGATTTCTCTATTTCTTTTAATCTCTTCATTCTTTTAGTTCCATTGATTCTAATTTGGGGGTGATATTTTGAGTGAAGAAGTCATAAAGAAAATAAAAAAAGACATAAATAAAAATGAATCCTTAGAAGATAAAGATATTAAAATTATAAGATTTCAATTTTTAAGGAAAAGCAATTTATTAAAAGTAGTATTAAGAGGAAAAGAATCTTTAGCTGAAGATGAAGAAGAACAAGTTAAAAGGGCTGTAAAAAATAATCTGAATTTAGATATTAATATAGAAATTCTATTTTATAGAGATGTTTCTAATATTTCTATAAAAGAAATAATTGATAATCATTGGATAGAGGTTACAGAAAGCGTAATTAAAAAAACACCATTATCTAAAGTTTTGCTTATGAAGGGTGTTAAAGAAATTAAAGATTCAAAAGTAATAATAAAGACCGGTTATGATACAATACTTGAACATGCAGAATCTAAAAATGTTCCAAAGGAAATAGCAAAAAATATTGAAAACATATTTGGAATTACAGTTAAGGTTTATTTAGAATATGATAAATCACTTGAAATTAAGGAAGATAATAATGAAAAGATTAAAAAAGAGGCTGAAGTATTAAAAGAAATATTTAGTGGAAGAAATATTTCTAATGAGGTATCAAAAGCTAAAAAGGAACCTAAACAAGATAAACCTAAGAAAACTTATGAAAAGAGAGAGTTTAAAAGGGAGCCTAAAACAGAAAATAATATTATAGGAAGAGGAATAAGTAATGAAGTTATTTCTATAGCTGAAATAGATGAAACATCAGGTATAGTAGCAATTTTAGGAGAAGTTTTCAAAACGGATATTGTAGAAACTAAAACAGGAAAAACTATCTTAACATTTTTTATAACTGACTATACAAGTTCTATAACAGTAAAATGTTTCTTAAAGCCACAAGAAAAAGATGATGTTTTAGATCAAATTAAAAAAGGTTTATATTGTAAGGTACGAGGAGAAGCTATTTATGATACCTATGCTAGAGAAGTTGTAATAATGGGTAGAGACATTATTAAAATGAAAAAAAGCGAAAGAATGGATGGTGCAGAAGAAAAAAGAGTAGAACTTCATTGTCATACAACTATGAGTGCTATGGATGGTATAACTTCTGTAGGAAAAATTATAGAAAAAGCAGCTAAATGGGGGCATCCTGCTATAGCAATAACAGATCATGGAGTAGTTCAAGCTTTTCCAGATGCTCAAATAGCAGCTAAGAAAAATAAAATTAAAGTTATCTATGGAGTAGAGGGATATTTAGTAAATGATGGAGTTCCAATAGCTATAAATGAAAAAGGACAAAATTTTGATGATACTTATGTAGTTTTTGATATAGAAACAACAGGTTTTTCGGCTAAAAATGATAGAATAATAGAAATTGGAGCTGTTAAAGTTAAGGGGAAAGAAATAATAGATAATTTTAGTGTATTTATATATCCTGAATGTAAAATACCATATAAAATAACTGAACTTACTGGTATAACTGATGAAATGGTTGAAAGTGCTGAAACTATTGCAACTGTACTTCCAAAATTTTTAGAGTTTGTAGGAGATAGCGTTGTAGTTGCGCATAATGCTTCTTTTGATACAGGTTTTATAAAAAAGAATTGTAAGGATTTAGGGTTAGAATTTAATAATACAATTTTAGATACTGTACCATTATGTAGATTTTTATATA
Organism: Clostridium septicum; assembly: GCF_003606265.1. Taxonomy (NCBI): domain Bacteria; kingdom Bacillati; phylum Bacillota; class Clostridia; order Eubacteriales; family Clostridiaceae; genus Clostridium; species Clostridium septicum. Next base: position 166,942 of record NZ_CP023671.1, on the reverse strand, counting down.
CAGACTTAAAAAGGGTTAAGCTTAATGTGGTTGCAAAATATCTTGGAATATCACTTGAAAATCATCATAGAGCTGTAGATGATGCAAAGGCAACAGCCGAAATTTTTCTAATATCTTTAAAAAAAATTATCGAAGAAAAAGAGATAAGTGATTTAAAAAGTTTAAATAAAGAATTTTTAAGTAACATAGATATAAGAAAAGAAAATACTAATCATATAATTGTATTAGCCAAAACACAAGAAGGAATAAAAAACCTATATAAATTAGTTTCAGAATCTCATATTGAGAATTTCTTTAAAAGACCTAGAAGTAAAAAAAGTCGTCTTATGGAAATGAGGGATGGGCTTATTATAGGATCAGCTTGTGAAGCAGGGGAGGTATATAAAGCTGTTTTAGCAGGAAAAGAAGATGAAGAAATAAAAGAAATAATGAACTTTTATGATTACATAGAAATTCAACCTGTAGGTAATAATAGCTTTTTAATAGAAAAGGGGTCAGTTAAAGATGAAGACGAACTTAGGGATTTAAATAAAAAAATATATTATTTGGCTAAAGAATGTAATAAGATTGTCGTTGCTACAGGAGATGTTCATTTTCTAGAACCTCATGATGAAGCTTTTAGAAGAATAATAATGGCAGGTAAGGGTTTTGGTGATGCTGATAAGCAGCCACCATTATATTTAAAAACTACAGAGGAAATGTTAAAAGAATTTTCTTATCTTGGAGAGGAAATAGCAAAAGAGGTAGTTGTTAAAAATCCACAATTAATTGCTGAATCTGTAGAGGTTTTAAAACCAATTCCTGATGAAACTTATCCACCTAAAATTGAAGGTGCAGATGATGATATAAGAAATATGACTATGAAAAAGGTTCATTCAATTTATGGAGATCCTCTTCCAGAAGTAGTTCAAAAAAGACTTGATAAAGAATTAAATTCTATTATAAGTAATGGATATGCAGTTTTATATCTTATAGCACAAAAATTAGTTGCTAAATCCCTAGAAGATGGATATTTAGTTGGATCAAGAGGTTCAGTTGGATCATCTTTTGTAGCTACTATGTCAGATATTACTGAGGTTAATGGACTTCCTCCACATTATGTTTGTCCAAATTGTAAAAAATCTGAGTTCTTTTTAGATGGATCTGTAAGCTCTGGAGCAGATTTGCCAGACAAAGTTTGTCCAGATTGTGGAACTAAATATAAAAAAGATGGTCATGATATACCATTTGAAACCTTTCTTGGTTTTGAAGGAGATAAAGAACCTGATATCGATCTTAACTTTTCAGGTGAATATCAAGGGGAAGTACACAAATATACAGAAGTATTATTTGGTAAAGGATTCGTATTTAAAGCAGGTACAATAGGTACAGTTGCTGAAAAAACGGCATACGGATATGTTAGAAAATATTTGGATGAAAGAGAAATTAGAGTGTCTAATGCAGAAATTGAAAGGTTAACTATTGGATGTACTGGAATAAAAAGAACTACAGGACAACATCCTGGAGGAATAATGGTTGTTCCAAGTGATAATGAAATATATAATTTCACTCCAATACAGCGTCCAGCAGATGATCCTACATCAGATGTAACTACTACACATTTTGATTACCATTCAATATCAGGTAGACTTTTAAAGTTAGATATACTAGGTCACGACGATCCTACAGTACTTAGAATGCTTCAAGATTTAACAGGACTAGATCCTAAGACCATACCATTAAATGATGAAAAGGTAATTTCATTATTTACATCTCCAGATGCATTAGGAGTAACTAAAGAGGAGCTTGGGTGTGAAGTTGGTAGTTATGGTCTTCCGGAGTTTGGGACTAAATTTGTTAGAGGAATGCTTGTAGATACACAACCTAAAAGTTTTGCAGATTTAGTTAGAATATCTGGTTTATCTCATGGTACAGATGTATGGTTAAATAATGCACAACATTTTATAAAGGAAGGTTACACAACACTTAAAGATTGCATATCAACAAGAGATGATATTATGATTTATTTAATGTATGCTGGAGTACCACCTAAAATGGCATTTACAATTATGGAAAGTGTAAGAAAAGGAAAGGGTCTTACAGAGGAATTTGAAAAAACAATGAAAGAAAATAATGTTCCAGATTGGTATATAGAGTCTTGTAAGAGAATAAAATACATGTTCCCTAAGGGGCATGCTGTTGCATATGTTATGATGGCAGTTAGAATAGCATATTATAAAGTTTATTATCCAGAAGCCTATTATGCAACGTATTTTACTGTAAGAGCTGATGATTTTGATGCAGACCTAATATGTAAGGGTGCATCAGCAGTTAAAGCAAGACTAGATGAATTATATGAACTTGGAACAAAGATAACAGTTAAAGATAAAGGTATGATTACAGTTCTAGAATTATCATATGAGCTTTATGTAAGAGGTTTTAAATTTTTAAAAGTAGATTTATATGAATCAGAAGCAGTAAAGTTTAAAATCGAAAAAGATGGAATAAGACCACCTATAAATGCACTTCAAGGTGTTGGAGAAAATGCAGCAAAGAGTATAGTAGAAGCAAGAAAAAATGGAGAATTTATTTCAAAAGAGGATTTAAGATTAAGATCTAAAGTTTCGAAAACTGTTATAGAAACTTTAACTAATCATGGATGTTTAGATGGAATGTCAGAAACTAATCAATTATCATTATTCTAATTAAATATTTAATATATAGTTTAAGTATAATAAATAGAAATAAGGGGTAAGTAATAATTATAGTGTGTTTGTAATTTATCCAGCTTACCCCTTGTTTTAGTTTACAATATGTGATAATATTGTATAAGAAGTAATTTACTAATAGCTGGAGAGTGGAGTGGGAATGTTTATTACCCGCTCTTTCTATTTAAATGCAACTACTCTTAGTTGCTTTTTTAATATAGTTTTTTAGTAAGCTTTAAAAAAATAAAAACTGAATATAGAAAAGGAGGATTAGTATGAAAGTTGATGCCTTAATACAAACTATCGATCAATTAGTAAGACCTATAGCCGATGAATTAAATTATGAAATTTATCATATTGAGTATGTTAAGGAAAATGGAGAATATTATTTAAGAATATATATAGATAAAGATGGCGGCATTGCTTTGTCAGATTGTGAAGCTTTATCAAGAAGAGTAAGCGATGTGTTAGATGAAAAGGATCCTATTGCAACAGCATATTTCCTTGAAGTATCATCACCAGGTCTTAATAGAGGATTATTTACAGATGCTCATTTTGAAAAGCAAATAGGTAAAGAAGTTTTAATTAGATTTACAAAGTCATTAGATGGAAGAAAAAATGTAAAAGGTGTACTAAAAGAAGTAAAAGAAGATGTAATTATTGTAGAAGATAAAGATTTAGTAACAATACCAAAAGATAAAATAAAATCAGCAAATTTAGATGGGGAAATTTAATAAGGAGGATGTAAAAATGAACCAAGAGTTTATAGGTGCTCTTAAAGAAATTGTGAAAGATAAGGGAATTAGCGAAGATTTAATATTTACTACTATAGAGGATGCATTAGTTGCAGCATATAAGAAAAATTATGCAAGTCCAACTACAGCAGCACAAAATGTAAAGGTAACAATTGATAGAGAAACAGGGGAAATACATGTATATGCACAAAAAGTAGTGGTAGAAGATGTATATGATGGTGTAACAGAAATAAGTATAGAAGAGGCTAAAGAAATAAGCCCAAGATATGATTTAGATGATATAGTTGATTTAGAGGTTACACCAAAGAATTTTGGAAGAGTTGCAGCACAACTTGCAAAGGGAGTTGTAACACAAAGAATTAGGGAAGCTGAAAGAACTATAGTATATTCAGAATATAAAGAAAAAGAATATGACATTATAACAGGAACTATTCTAAGAAAAGACAAAGGAAATGTATTTGTTAATTTAGGTAGAATAGAAGGAGCAATTGGTCCAAATGAACAAATGCCAGGAGAAGAATATAAATTTAATGAAAAACTAAAACTATATGTAGTAGAAGTTAAAAATGGTTCTAAAGGCGCACAAGTATTAGTTTCAAGAACACATCCTGGATTAGTAAAAAGGTTATTTGAACTAGAAGTTCCTGAAATATTTGAAGGAATAGTAGAAATTAAGAGTATATCAAGAGAAGCTGGTTCAAGAAGTAAAATTGCTGTTTACTCAAATGATGAAAATGTTGATCCAATGGGAGCTTGTGTTGGTCCTAAAGGTTCTAGAGTTCAAAATATAGTTAATGAGCTTAAAGGTGAAAAAATTGATATAATAAAATGGAGTAAAGATCCAGAAGAATTTATAGCAAGTTCATTAAGTCCAGCTAAAGTATTGGAAGTTAAAGTAGATGAATCAAATAAATCAGCTAAAGTAGTTGTTGATGATAATCAACTTTCATTAGCTATAGGTAAGGAAGGTCAAAATGTAAGACTTGCAGCTAAGTTATCTGGTTGGAAAATAGACATAAAGAGCAAATCACAAGCAGAAGCAGCTAAATTAGAAGCAGCTGAAGAAGTAGTAGAAACAACTGAAACATTAGCAGAATAAGGGAGGAATATTTTATGAAAGTAAAAAAGATTCCACTTAGAATGTGCACAGGATGTATGGAAATGAAACCTAAAAAAGAACTTATTAGAGTTGTAAAAAGTCCAGATGGAGATGTATCTGTAGATTTAACTGGTAAAAAGTCTGGAAGAGGTGCATACATATGCAAAAATTCAGCATGTTTAGAAAAGGCTTTTAAGGCAAAAAGGCTTAGTAGAAATTTAGATGTTACTATTGATGAAGCTATATACAGAAAATTAAAGGAAGAGATAGAAAATGAATAAATTTTTTAACTTTCTAGGATTAGCAAAAAGGTCCGGAAATCTAATTGAAGGATACAGTAAATGTAACGAACAGAGAAATAGAATAAAAATATATCTTTTTATAATTTCTAAGGATGCATCAGAAAGTACAAGAAAAAAATTTTTAAACCATTGTAATATAAATAATATATTATACATTGAAGATTTTTCTAAAGAAGAATTAGGAATATCAATAGGAAGAGAAGAAGTAAAAATATTAGCTATAAGTGATGAAAATATGGCTAAAAAGCTTAATACCCTTTATGAAGAGGGAAAAAACAAAATTTAACCGGGGGTGATTTTATTGTCAAAAATCAGAGTGTATGAATTGGCAAAAGAACTTAACGTAAGTTCAAAGGATTTAATAACAATATTAATGGATGAGTTTAGCGTAGATGTAAAAAATCATATGAGCGTAATAGAAGATGAGGATGCTGAACTAATAAAGGAATTATTAGGTGGAAGCGAATCAGCAAATGGTCAAAAGACAATTGTTGATGAATATGAAGATGAATTAGCAGAAGCTGTTAATAATCAAGCGAAGAAAAAGAAAAAGAGAAAAGATGAATCTGTTGAAGAAGGAACTGTTGGAGAAGGTGGATCTGGAGTTATAGAAATGGGAGAAACCATTACAGTTAAGGAATTATCAGAAAAGCTAGGAAAACCTTCAGCTGACGTTATAAAAACATTAATATTTACAGGTGTTATGGCAGCAATCAATCAAGAAATAGATTTTGCTACTGCTGAAAAGGTATGTGAAAAATATGAATGTTTAATAGTTAAAAAGGAAGAAACAGAAGAATTAGACACTTTTGAAGAAGAAGATATAGAAGAAGAAGATTTAGTAAAGAGACCTCCAATTGTAACAGTTATGGGTCATGTTGACCATGGTAAGACATCTTTATTAGATGCTATAAGAAAAGCAAAAGTTACTGATACAGAAGCAGGTGGAATAACTCAACATATAGGAGCTTATACAGTTAATTTAAATGGAGAAAAGTTAACATTCTTAGATACACCAGGGCATGAAGCATTTACAGCTATGAGAGCAAGAGGAGCTCAAGTTACTGATGTTGTTATATTAGTTGTTGCAGCAGATGATGGAATTATGCCTCAAACTAAAGAAGCCATAAGTCATTGTCAAGCAGCAGAAGTTCCAATGATAGTTGCTATAAATAAGATGGATAGACCAGGAGCAAATCCAGATAAAGTTAAGCAAGAATTAACTGAATATGGTTTAGTTTCAGAAGACTGGGGTGGAGATACAATATGTGTTCCAGTTTCAGCAAAAACTGGTGAAAATTTAGATCAACTATTAGAAATGGTACTTTTAACTTCTGAAATGGCTGAGCTTAAAGCAGATCCTAATAGAAAAGCTAAAGGTACAGTAATAGAAGCTAAACTTGATAAAGGTAGAGGGGCTGTTGCTACACTACTTATACAAAATGGTACTTTAAATGTTGGAGATTCAATTTTAGTAGGTACTACTTATGGTAGAATCAGAGCTATGTTTGATGATAAAGGAAAGAAAATAAAGTCAGCTGGTCCATCAATTCCAGTAGAAATTTTAGGACTTTCAGAAGTTCCATCAGCGGGAGATAGATTTGTTGTAGTTAAAGATGAAAAAACAGCTAGAAATATGGCAGAAGCAAGAAAACAAAAAGCTAAAGATGAAAGCTTCCAAGCATCTAATAGAGTTTCTCTTGAAGATTTATATAGTCAAATACAAGAAGGTTCAGTTAAAGAGCTTTCAATTATAGTTAAGGCTGACGTTCAAGGATCAGTTCAAGCTATAAGACAATCTCTTGAAAAACTTTCAACCGATGATGTTAAAGTAAGAGTAATCCATGGTGGTGTTGGAGCAATAACAGAAACAGATGTTACTTTAGCAACTGCTTCAAACGCAATACTTATAGGTTTTAATGTTAGACCAGACAGTAATGCTAGTGTAATAGCAGATAAAGAAGGCGTTGACATTAAAACTTACAGAATCATATACGATGCAATAGAAGATGTTAAATCAGCTATGATAGGAATGCTTGATCCAGAGTATAAAGAAGTTATAAATGGTAAAGCAGAAGTTAGATTAGTTTATAAAATATCTAATGTAGGAACTATTGCTGGTTCATATGTTTTAGACGGTAAAATATTAAGAAACTCAGAAGTTAGAGTAATAAGAGAAGGAATAGTTATATTCGAATCAACACTAGCTTCATTAAAGAGATTTAAAGACGATGTAAAAGAAGTTAATGCTGGATATGAATGTGGTTTAAGCGTTGAAAAGTTCAATGATCTTAAAGAGGGCGATATTATAGAATCATACACAATGGAAGCAATTAAGAGAAAAGAGCTTTAATAAAGAGGTGATTTTAAATGGCTAGCTATAGAGGTGGAAGAATAAACGAAGAAGTTAAAAAGGAAATAAGCGTTATAATAAGAGATGAAATAAAGGATCCAAGAATGACTGCAATGGTTTCAGTTACTGCAGTTGAGGTTACTAAAGACTTAAGATACGCTAAAGTTTTCGTAAGTGTATTTGGAAAAAATGAAGAAGAAAAAACTGAAACATTTAAAGCATTAAAAAGTGCTAGTGGGTATATAAGAAGAGAAATAGGCAGAAGAGTAAATCTAAGAAATACACCACAAATAATCTTTGAATTAGACGAATCTATAGGTTATGGAATGAGAATAGATGAGCTAATAGAAAGGGCTAAGGAAAAGTAATATGTCTTTAAATGATATAAGTAAGAGCATTTTAAATAGTAATAAAATAGGCATTACCTATCATGCATCACCAGATGGTGATGCTGTAGGTAGTGCACTTGCATTATTAAATGCTTTGAGAAAGTTAAAAAAAGATGCGTATTTAATATCTAAAGATACTCTTTCAGATAATTTGAAGTTTCTTCCTTTGTCAGAGGAGGCAACTGGTAACGTAGATACTCCATTAGAAAATACTACAACTGTGGTAGTTTTAGATTGTGGTAATTTCGAAAGAATATCTGGAAATTTAAAGAATTTTAAAGGTAAAATAATAAATATAGATCATCATATATCCAATGATTATTATGGTGATGAAAATTACGTTGATGATTCAGCAGCTGCAACAGCAGAGGTAGTTTTTGAACTATTAGAATATATGGGGATAAATTTTGAAGAAGAAAGTGAAGATATATTAAAGATTGGACAGTGTCTTTATACTTCATTAGTTACAGATACAGGTGCATTTAGACATTCCAATGTAACTTTTAAAACTCATACAATTGCAGCTAAACTAAAAAAAGTAGGTGTGAATAATACCTTAATTCATCAGAATCTTTTTGATAATAAAAGTTTTGAAAAAGTGAGACTAATAGGTAAAGCACTAAATAATATGGAACTTTTATTGGATAAAAAAGTAGCTTTAATACAGATACCTAAATCTTATGCTGAAGAACTTGGAGTTGAACTTCAAGATACATCCGATATAATTTCTTTTGGGTTACAAATAAAAGGTGTAGAAGTAGCTGTTCTTATTAAAGAAATTGAAAATGGTTCAAAAGCAAGCTTAAGATCAAAGTCAGATTTTGATGTAAGGAATATTGCAGAATCACTTGGCGGCGGCGGACATGTAAAAGCTGCGGGCATAACCCTTAAAGGAATTTGTATGGATGAAGCGAAGGATAGAATATTAGAACAAATAGAGAAAGAATTGCATTAATGAATGGCGTAATAAATATTTTTAAAAATAAAGGAATGACATCATTTGATGTAGTTCGAAAGATAAAAAAAATTACAGGTACAGGAAAAGTAGGACATACAGGAACCTTAGATCCAGAGGCTACTGGAGTTCTTCCTGTTTGTATTGGTAAAGCTACTAAGATAATAGATTATATTATGAATACAGAAAAAGGTTATGAAGTTGAGTTTAAATTAGGCGTTAAAACTACAACCTATGATTTAGAAGGGGATATTATAGAAGAAAAAGATATAAATCATTTAAATGATGATGAAATATTAAAGGCTATATATTCTTTTGTAGGTGAATATTCTCAAGTTCCACCTATGTATTCGGCTCTAAAGCAAAATGGAGTTAGACTTTATGAATTAGCAAGACGAGGAATTGAAGTTCATAGAGAAGGAAGATTAATAACGATATATAATATAGAAAATGTTGTTATTAAAGGAGCCTATATAAGAATGAAGGTTACTTGTTCTAAAGGAACGTATATAAGAAGTCTTTGTTTTGATATAGGAGAAGCTCTAGGGGTTGGTGCTTGTATGACAGATTTAAAAAGATTTAAAACATCAGTTTTTCTTGAAGAGGATTCAATAAATATAGATGATTTAACAGAAGATAATATAAGTAATTATATTATTTCAATGGAAGAAGCTCTTAAAACCTATGAAAAAATTACTGTAGGGAATAAATATGGAAAACTTTTAATAAATGGAGTTAGAGTTTTTGATAATAGAATTTCTAAAGATAAAATTGAAATTGATAAATTATATAGAGTTTACAATGAAGATGAAATTTTTATTGGGCTTGGAAGAAAAAATAATCAAGGCTTTAAAATGGAAAAATTATTAAACAGCTAGGAGATCGTAATATGATAGTATTAGAGGATTCTTTTATAAAAGAAAAACATAAGGCTAATTATGTTGCTCTAGGAAGTTTTGATGGACTACATTTAGGTCATTTATCTCTTGTTAGAAAAGCTGTTGAAATAGCTAATAAAAATGGTGGAAATAGTATGGTTTTTACATATAAGAATCATCCTAAAACATTAATAAAGCCAGAATTTGCTCCTAAATTAATTATGGATATGGATACAAAACTTGAGATTTTAGAGAGAGAAAAAATAGATATCGTAGCCATTAAAAGCTTTACAAAAGAGTTTATGAAAATGTCATCTGAAGATTTTATAAAATTTCTTTGCATAAATTACAATGTTAAAGGAATTATAGTTGGATTTAATTTTAAATTTGGTTATAAAAATCAAGGTGATATCAATATTTTAAGAGATTTACAACAAAAATATAAATACCAATTATATGTTATAGAAGCTTTTAGATATAAAGATGAAATTATAAGTAGTACTAGAATAAGAGAAAGCATTTTAAATGGAGAAGTTTTAGAGGCTAGAGAAATGTTATCAAAGCCTTTTAAACTTAAAGGATTAGTTACACATGGAAAAAAATTAGGTAGAACAATAGGTTTTCCAACAGCTAATATTAAATTTGATTCTAAAATAATAATTCCTAAGATAGGAGTTTATTATACAAATATTATTTATAATGACAAAAAATATAAGGGGATTACATCTGTTGGGAATAATCCAACAGTAAATGGGAAAGAATTAACTATAGAAACTTATATTTTAGATTTCAATAGTGAAATTTATGATGAAGAAATAGAAGTATATTTTATAGACAGAATACGAGATGAAAAGAAATTTTCTTCAGTAGATGAACTAGTTATACAGCTAAAAAAAGATAAAAAATTTGCAGATAGAAGTGGGTTTTTTATATAAAATATAATAAATTTCAATTTACAACCTTTATATCATTTGTTATAATAGCTAATGGAAGAACCTAATTCTAAGATTCAAGGGTGCGATCTTGTTTCATGGATTTAGGGGATAATTTAATGGAGGTGCGCAAAATGGACGCAATAAGAAAGCAAGAAATAATTAAAGAACATGCAAGACACGAAGGAGATACTGGTTCACCAGAAGTTCAAATTGCATTATTAACAGAAAGAATTAATTCATTAACAGGACACTTAAAAGTTCACAAGAAAGACCACCACTCAAGAAGAGGTCTTTTAATGATGGTTGGACAAAGAAGAGGTCTTTTAAATTACTTAGCTGATCAAGATATCGAAAGATACAGAGCTATAATCAAAAAATTAGGCTTAAGAAGATAGTCTGTAGAGCGGTTTTAAGCCGCTCTATTATTTTAAATTTGTAGAAATAAAAACTATAATTTAAAAAGAAAAAGTCTAGAGAGACTTAATTTAAAAAAAGTAAATTAAAGATTATATTTAAAATTATATTCATAATGAAAAGCCTGAAAGGAGGTTATAAAATGAACAATATAATAAAAACAAACATAGCAGGAAGAGAATTAAAAGTTGAATTTGGTAAAGTTGGTATGCTATCAAATGTAGCAGCTTTTATGAGCTATGGAGATACAGTAATTTTAACAAATGTAAATGCATCAGAAAAACCAAGAGAAGGTATTGATTTCTTTCCATTAAGTGTAGAATATGAAGAAAGATTATATTCTGTAGGTAAAATTCCAGGTGGATTTATAAAAAGAGAGGGTAGACCTTCAGAAAATGCTATTCTTTTTGGTAGAGCTGTAGACAGACCTTTAAGACCTTTATTTCCAAAAGGATATAGAAATGATGTGCAAGTTGTTTGTACAGTAGTTTCAGTTGAAAAAGATAACTTACCAGAAATTTTAGCAATTAATGCTGCGTCAATGGCATTATGTCTATCAAGTATTCCTTTCACAACACCTGTTGCAGCGGTGCAAGTAGGTCTAATCAATGGTAATTTTGTTTTAAATCCAACTTCAAAAGAAAGAGAAGAAAGTATTCTTCAATTAACAGTTTGTGCAACAAAAGAAAGAGTTATGATGATTGAAGCAGGTGGTCAAGAGATACCTGAAGATGTTATGATTAATGCGATAGAATACGGATTTGAGAAATGTAAGGATATAGTTAAATTCCAAGAAGAAGCTATGGAGAAATTCGGTAAAGAAAAAATCACACCAGAATTATATAAACCAAGTAGCGAATTAGAAGCAGAAACTAGAGCGTTTGCATCAGAAATGGTTAAAAATGCTATGTGGATTTCAGATAAAGATGAAAGAAATGCTGCCATGGATGAAGTAAATGAAAAGGTTTATGAAGAATTTGAAGAAAAATACCCTGATAATTTATCAGATTTAAAAGAAATATTATATAATATGCAAAAAGAAGTTGTTAGAGATATGCTTTTAAATCATCATAGAAGGCCTGATGAAAGAGCTTTTGATGAGGTAAGACCAATATCATGTGATGTTGGAATACTTCCAAGAACTCATGGAACAGGTTTATTTACAAGAGGATTAACTCAAGTAATGACAGTTGCTACTTTAGGAGCAGTTGGAGATATTCAAATAATAGATGGTATAGGCGAAGAAGAATCAAAAAGATATATGCATCATTATAATTTCCCAGCTTATTCAGTAGGAGAAGTTAGACCACTTAGGGGACCAGGAAGAAGAGAAATCGGTCATGGAGCTTTAGCAGAAAGAGCTTTAGAACCTTTAATTCCTTCAGAAGAAGAATTTCCATACACAATAAGGTTGGTTTCAGAAGTTCTTAGTTCAAATGGTTCAACTTCACAAGCATCAGTTTGTGGAAGTACATTAGCACTTTTAGATGCAGGTGTGCCTCTTAAAAGACCAGCAGCAGGTATAGCTATGGGACTTATAACTTCAGAAGATCTTTCAGAAGAAGAAGTTTTAACTGATATTCAAGGGATAGAAGATTTCTTTGGAGATATGGATTTTAAAGTTGCTGGAACTACAGAAGGTATAACATCTATCCAAGTTGATACTAAAATTAAAGGATTAAGTTTTAAAGTTATTAAAGATGCAATAAAAGGTGCAAGAAAGGCAAGAATTCATATTTTAGATAAAATAGAGAAATGTATTCCAAATGCTAGAGGAGAAGTTTCAGCTTATGCACCAAAAACATCAATAATAACTATTGATCCTGAAAAAATTAGAGATGTTATAGGTGCTGGTGGAAAAGTTATAAATAAAATAATTGATGAAACTGGTGTAAAAATAGATATAAAAGAAGATGGAACAGTTTTTGTGTCATCTCCTGATCATGAAGGCGTAAATAAAGCTATAAATATAATAGAAGGATTAACTAAAGAAGTTAAGGCTGGAGAAATATATTTAGGTAAAGTTATAAAGATAGCTACATTTGGCGCATTTGTGGAAATACTTCCAAATAAGGAAGGATTATGTCATATTTCAAAACTTGATAAAGCTAGGGTAAATAAAGTTGAAGATATTGTTTCTGTAGGAGATGAAATTTTAGTTAAAGTAACTGAAATAGATAATCAAGGAAGAATTAATCTTTCAAGAAAAGATGCTTTAGTTGATGATAGTAGTGAAGAAGAAAAATCAGAATAGTAGATATTTAAAATGAAAGGGCAATATATTGCCTTTTTTCTATATATAGAATAATTTTTATTAATTTGAAATAAACTAAAGAAAAAATATAAAAAGGCAAAAGAGTTATAGGAGGATTTATGTATAATTTATATACTTTAAAAAATGGATTAAGAGTAGTAACGGAATATATAGAACATGTAAATTCAGTTAGTGTTGGTGTTATGGTTCAAAATGGCTCTAGAAATGAGAATAAAGATGTAAATGGAATATCTCATTTTATAGAACATATGTTTTTTAAGGGGACAGAAAAAAGAATATCAAAAGATATAGTACAAGAAATAGAAAATGTAGGTGGGCAAATTAATGCCTATACAAGCAAAGAAGCAACTTGTTATTATATAAAAGCTCTTAATACACATTTAGAACTTTCAATTGATATATTATCAGATATGATCTTAAACTCAAAATTTGATGAAGAAGAAATAGAAAAGGAAAAAGGAGTAGTAATTGAAGAAATAAATATGAGTGAAGATACTCCAGAGGATGTTTTAGATAATAATCAATCTGAAGCTATATTTGGAGATAATTCTTTATCATACCCAATCCTTGGAACAATAGATAGTGTAAAATCATTTAATAGAGAAAAAATAATGAAATTTATACATTCTAAGTACACTCCTTATAATTCAGTTATATCAATTTGTGGTAAATTTGATGAAAATGAATTAAAAAAAATACTAGAAGATTATTTTGGAGAATGGAAAAGCGATAATATATATGTACCAGAATATAAAAATCCTATATTATTAAATGATAGTAAATATACGGATAAACAAATAGAGCAACTTCATATAAATTTAGCTTTTAATGGTCTTCCTTATGCACATGAAAAAGCTTATTCATTAGTTTTATTAAACAATATTTTAGGAGGGGGAGCTTCGTCTATTTTATTCCAAAAAGTAAGAGAGGAACTTGGGTTGTGCTATACAATTTATTCATATGGTCAACCTTATTTAGGAACTGGAATAGTAAATATATATACAGGGCTTAGCAAACAATACGCAGATAAAGCTTTAAGTATTATAAGTAAAGAGCTTGAAAGATTTAGTAAAGAGGGAATAACTAAGAATATTTTAGAAATAAATAAAGAAAAAATAAAAGCAAATTACATATTAGGGTTAGAAAGTACATCATCTAGAATGTTTGCAAATGCTAAAACTGTATTATTACAAAATAAAATAAACACTCAAGAGGATGTTATAAAAAGAATTAACAATATAAATAATGATGACATAAACTATGTATTAGAAAAGTGTTTTAAACCAGGAATTATAAGTTCTGCATATGTAGGGCAAGATGTTGATTACGAAAATTTAAATAATTTTATATGTAAAGATACGAAAGCTTATGATAATTCTGGTCAAAATGGTAAAATTAAGATATAATATATGTAATAAAATACCTCCTTTAAGCATAAATTTTATTTAAGATAAATAAGGAGGTAGCTTTTATGAGAAGAGTAGATAGGCGTAAACAAGAATACTATGATGTTGAAGAAAGACAAGAATCTAGGTATAGATTGTTAAGCGATTTAGAGAGATATGAAATCTTCAATACAGAAGAAGCTGAGAAGTATGATACTCAGCATGCATTAGACTTTATAATAGATGAAGATGGAAATCTACAATTTATAGTAGCAGCCGTTGCAGGAAGTAAATTTGGATTTTTCGGCGGAAGGGAATATGTAGAAATTCCATGGGGATATGTTACAAAGGTTGGGGCTAATGTAATAGTAGTTTCTGCTGATGGAGGAAAAATTAGAAGAGCAAGAGCGTAAATTTTAGGGGGGGATTATTTCTTGAAAATTATAGTGCAAAAATTTGGGGGAACGTCTGTTTCGACAGAGGAAAGAAGAGAACAAGTAATATTAAAAGTAAAGGAAGCAATAACTAATGGGTATTCACCAGTTGTTGTTGTTTCAGCTATGGGCAGAAAAGGAGCACCATATGCAACAGATACGTTACTTTCATTACTTGACAATAACTTCAAAAGAGAAAATCTACAAGCAACTGATATGTTAATGTCTTGTGGAGAAATAATAAGTTCAGTAGTTATGACAAATGCATTAGTAAGTGCGGGAATCCAGGCAGTTCCTTTAACTGGTGGACAAGCAGGAATTATAACAAATGATAAATTTACAGAAGCTCAATTTACAGAAACACATCCAGAACTTATATTAAGTATAGTAAAACAAGGGAAAGTACCTATTGTAACTGGTTTTCAAGGTGTTACTGAAAAAGGATATTTTACTACACTTGGAAGAGGTGGAAGTGATACTTCAGCATGTATATTAGGAATAGCTTTAAAAGCAGAAGCAGTTGAAATATATACAGATGTTGATGGAATTATGACTGCTGATCCTAGAATAGTAAATAACGCTTCTTTAATAGATGTAATAAGTTATAATGAGGTATTTCAACTTGCAGATCAAGGAGCAAAAGTAATTCATCCAAAGGCCATAGAATTAGCAAGAAAGGGAAATATACCATTAGTTATTAAAAATACAATGAGTAATTGTAAAGGTACATTAATTAATAACTTAGGATCAGATCATATAGGTAATGCTCTTTCTGGAATAACTCATTTAGCTAATAGGATTCAAGTTAGAGTTAGGCTAAAAGATAATAAAGAACAAGCCAGTTATAGACAGTTATTAGATATATTGGCCCAAAATCATATTAGCTTAGATTTAATAAATATTTTTCCTGAAGAACAGATATTTACAATAGATTCTTGCGAAAAAGAAGTGTTAGAGAAAATTTTAAGCGAAGCTAAAATTAAGTATAATATAATAGAAAATTGTAGTACTATAGCTATGGTAGGTGCTGGGATGACAGGTGTACCTGGTATTATGGCTAAAATAATAAATACATTAATGTTAAACAATATTGAAGTTTTACAAACAGCAGATTCTCATATGACTATTTGGTGCTTAATTTATTCGGATAAAGTTTCAGAAGCTATAAATTTACTTCATAAAGCATTTAATTTAGGTGAATAAAAAAACTCCTCCTGTGCAAAATACAATGTATAGGAGGAGTTTTTTTATGAATGAATTTTTTAATAAGACAAATTTGGAAACAGATAAGAATATAGAAAATGAAAAAGCAGAAGTAGATAAAGATAGGGAAAAAAGAGAAGAGATAAAGGAATTTGGGAATGCAAATGGTGTAACAAATGATGAGAGTGTACAAATTCTACCTATAATAGGGCAAATAGAAGGTCATCAAGTTTTACCACCACAAACTAAGACAACTAAGTATGAGCATATAATACCTCAATTAATAGCAATGGAACAAAATGATAAAGTAAAAGGTGTTCTTATTATTTTAAATACTGTTGGAGGAGATGTAGAAGCGGGACTTGCAATAGCAGAAATGATAAATTCAATTTCAAAACCAACAGTATCAATAGTGATAGGTGGAGGACATTCTATTGGAGTACCACTTGCAACTTCATCAAGTTATTCATTTATAACACCATCAGCAACTATGATAGTTCATCCAGTAAGAATGAATGGCTTTGTAATAGGAGTAGCTCAAACATTTCATTACTTTCAAAAGATGCAAGAAAGAATTGATAATTTTATATTAAGGACATCTAAAATAGATAAAGATGAACTGAAAAAAATGATGTTAAAATCAGATGAATTATTAAATGATATGGGAACTATTTTAATAGGAAAACACGCTGTAGAATGTGGTCTTATAGATGAAGTAGGTGGAATTAAAGATGCTTTAGATAAGTTAAAACATCTTATAGAAGAAAAGGTTTAAATAAATAATAGTGAAAAATAGTCATTAAATAAATAATGACTATTTTTTATTTATAAAATTAAGAAGTATTTATCATATAACTTTATGTGATATAATACATAATAGTTGTTTTTTTCTAGTTAAGATGTATAATATTATTATGCAAATGGCATTTTACATAATATGGAATAAATTCAAGCTAAAACGAGGTGATAAATTGGCTAGGGGGAAAGGGAAAAATACTAAAACTGAAAAAGATAAAAAAGATCCTAAGAAAAAAAATGGAGATATTAAAGGTATAGTGTATATAGCTATAGGGATATTATTTAGTATTGCTATATATACTAGTTTAGCAGGTGCATTATCTTTATTTGCAAGAGAGGTAATATATAAGTTAATAGGTGTCGGGGCCTTTATACTTCCTGCATATTTAATTTATTTCGGAATAGATAGCATTTTATATAAAGGAACAATACGATTTTCAAGAAGATTTTTTGGAATTACAATGATTGCTTTTATAATAATTTTAGGATGTTCAACAGGAAACTTACATGTAATAAATAGTAGGGATGGATTTTCAGAAACCTTAAAGCAGGTTGTATTAGATGGAGGTTTACATGGAGGCTTTTTTGGATATTTAATAGCTTATCCATTAAGTAAACTATTAGGTTTTATAGGATCTTATGTTTTATATGCTGCATTAGGTGCAATAGGAATTATATTAGTTTTTGATATTACTTTATATGATATTATAATGTGCTTTAAAGAAGAAAAAATAAAGTTTAATGAAAATAGAAAACAAAAAGTGAATAAAACTTCAAAATATGATGAAAATGTTGAGGAAAATAATTTAGTAGAGGTGGTTCCTAAAGAAAAAAATAGGGAAGAATTTATTAATGGAATAAACAATAAAATAAAAATATTAGATTTTATGAAAACAGCATCATTAGAAGATGTTCCATCTATGGATGATATTTCTTCAGTAGAAGTTGCAACAGATAAAACAAGAAGAAATCCTTTTGATATACAGGTTTTTGATGATGATAATAAAGATAAAAAGGAAGAAGTTAAAAATATAGAAAAACATAGTAATAAAAAAGGCAAATTAGATAATGATGATAAAGAAGTTATGACAAAAGAAATAGAAGAAAATATTTCTTTAGACTTAAAAAATGAAGAAAAGATTTATAATTATCCAACAGTAGATCTTTTAAATATAAACTCCAAAATGAAACTGAAAAGTGAAGATAAAAAGGAACTTATAGAAAATGCCAATAAATTAGAAGGTATATTAAATGATTTTGGAGTAGATGCAAAGGTTATACAAGTGACTAAAGGCCCATCGGTAACAAGATTTGAAATTCAACCAAGTCCTGGTGTTAAGGTATCTAAAATAGTTAATCTTCAAGATGATATAGCTTTAGGATTAGCTGCAAGTGGTGTAAGAATGGAAGCACCTATTCCAGGTAAGGCGGCTATAGGAATAGAAGTTCCAAATAGAAAACAAACTCCTGTGTTTTTAAGAGAGGTGTTAGATTCTAAAGAATTTAAAAACTCCAGTAACAAATTAGCATTTGCTCTAGGAAAGGATATAGCAGGAAAATGTGTAGTTGGAGATTTAAGTAGAATGCCCCATATGTTAATTGCAGGAGCTACTGGATCTGGAAAATCGGTATGTATAAATGCACTTATTATAAGTTTGCTTTATAAGTATAGTCCAGATGAAGTAAAGCTTCTTATGGTTGACCCTAAGGTTGTTGAGCTTAGTGTGTATAATGGTATTCCACATTTGTTAATTCCAGTAGTTACCGATCCTAAAAAAGCAGCAGCAGCTTTAAATTGGGCAGTTAATGAAATGACTAAAAGATATAAGTTATTTGCTGATTCTGGAGTTAGAAATGTAGAAAGTTATAATGCTTTATTTGAAAAAGGAATTATAGATGAAAAGCTTCCGTATATAGTTATGATAGTAGATGAACTTGCAGATTTAATGATGGCATGTCCAAATGATGTAGAAGATTATATATGCAGATTAGCACAAATGGCAAGAGCTGCAGGAATGCATTTAATAATAGCAACTCAAAGGCCATCAGTAGATGTTATAACTGGAGTAATTAAAGCTAATATTCCATCTAGGATATCTTTTGCAGTTTCATCAGGTGTTGATTCAAGAACGATATTAGATTCAACTGGTGCTGAAAAACTACTTGGGAGAGGTGATATGCTTTATTACCCAATAGGTGAGAATAAACCTTTAAGAGTACAAGGGGCATTTATTGGAGAAGAAGAAGTAGAAAAGGTAGTTTCATTCGTTAAGGATAGGGAAGAAGAAGCTATCTATAAAGAAGAAATAATAGAACACATAGAAAATGGTCTTTCAAACAATAACTTTCATGGAGGAGATCAAGAGTCTAGTGTAGATGAATTATTAAATCAGGCAATTAATATAGTTGTTGAATATAATCAAGCATCAACATCATTTTTACAAAGAAAATTAAGAATAGGTTTTAATAGAGCCTCAAGAATAATGGATGAATTAGAGGAAAGGGGTATTATATCAGAAAAGGATGGTAGTAAACCAAGACAAGTTTTAATATCAAAAGAAGAATTAGGACAATAGAGTAAAAAAACTTGTAAATATTATATCCTTACATTAAAATAAATTTATGCTTATTTTTAGAGAGTATATAACATAGGAGGAAATAAGATTGCAAAAGTATAAAGTAGGAATGGTAAGTTTAGGCTGTGATAAAAATAGAGTTGATTCAGAACTTATATTAGGATCTATAAACAAATATTATGAAATCACAAATAATCCAAAAGAAGCAGATATAATAATAGTAAATACTTGTGGATTTATAGAAAAGGCAAAGCAGGAGTCTATAGACACAATATTAGAAATGGCAGAATATAAGAATAAGTATAAGTGTAAAATGTTAATTGCAACAGGATGCTTAACTCAAAGATATGGAGATGAACTGCTAGAATTAATGCCAGAAATAGATATATTAATGGGAGTTAATGATTATATGAAATTGCATAAACTTATAATGCAATTTATTAAAGATGAAAAACAAATTTCATCAGCAGAATATAGTGATAATAATATAAATGAAGGCATAAGATTATTAACAACAGATAAACATACAGCTTATGTTAGAATTGCTGAAGGGTGTAATAACTTCTGTACCTACTGTATTATTCCTAAAATAAGAGGGAAGTTTAGAAGTAGAAAAATGGAGAATATACTTGAAGAGGTGAAGTCTCTTTCAAATCAAGGGGTAAAGGAAATTATTTTAATTGCTCAAGATTTAACTTGTTATGGAATAGATATATACCAAGGAAAGAAACTACATAAGCTTATTTCAGAGATATCAAAAGTAGAAGGGATAGAATGGATAAGGTTACTTTATTGCTATCCTGAAGAAATTACAGAAGAGTTAATAGAGGAAATAGCAACTAATAAAAAGGTTGTTAAATATTTAGACTTACCAATACAACATATAAGTAATAATATATTAAGATTAATGGCAAGAAAAACTAATAAGCAGACTATAATTGAAAAGATAGAAAAATTAAAGAAAAAAGTTCCAGGGATAGTTTTAAGAACTTCATTAATAGTAGGTTTCCCAGGAGAAACAGATGAAGATTTTGAAGAGTTAAAGGAATTTTTAAAAGAATATAAATTAGATAATGTTGGAGTATTTAAATATTCAAGAGAAGAAGGAACACCAGCAGCTAATATGGAAAATCAAATTACAGAAGAAATAAAAGATGTTAGAGAAAAAGAACTAATGAATGTTCAAAAAATGGTTTCAAAAAGCTTAAACGAATTGAAAGTTTCTAAAGTTTATGATACTATAATAGAAGGACAAAAAGGTAAATATTTCTTAGGAAGAAGTGCTGAGATGGCTCCAGAAATTGATGGAGTTATATATATAGATTCTAATAAGAATTTAAGTAAAGGTGATATAATTAAAGTAAAAATAAAGGAAGCCTTAGAGTATGATTTAATAGGAGAGGTATATAATGAATTTAGCAAATAAGTTAACAATGCTAAGAATATTTTTAGTACCGCTGTTTTTAATTTTTATAGCAGTAAAAGGAATACCTTATGGAACATTTATTGCAACATTTATATTCATAGTTGCATCATTAACCGATCAACTAGATGGATATATAGCGAGAAGAAGAAATCAAATAACTAATTTTGGAAAGTTTATGGATCCTTTAGCAGATAAACTTTTAGTTACAGCTGCTTTAATATCCTTAGTTGAACTTAGAGTGGTACCATCATGGGCTGCAGTTGTAATAATAGCTAGAGAGTTTGCGGTATCAGGACTTAGAACTATTGCAGCTTCAGAAGGAAAAGTTATAGCAGCTAGCTGGTGGGGAAAGATCAAAACTGTAACTCAAATAATAGCCATAATAATGCTATTATTACAAGTTAATGTAGGTTCTTCAATATATTTAAGCAATTTAGCTATGAAAAATGAATTTTTTAGAGGATTAATTACATATGCGCCAAAATATTTATTACTTTTAGCAATAATTACAACCATACTTTCTGGTTATGATTATTTTAAAAAGAATAAAAATATAATTAATTCTAATAAATAGGTTAAAAACAGAATAATAGGATATAATCATAATAAAAGTTCCACCTAAAGATTAGATGGAACTTTTATTATAAATATTTTTTTATGTAGTTGACTTAATTAATAAAATAAACTATAATTTATTTTAGAACAAACGTTCTAGTATAGAGAGGAAGGTGCTTTATGGGTAATATAGATACAGATAAATTAAAAGCCATAGAAAATGCTATGAGCCAAATAGAAAAACAATTCGGAAAAGGATCAGTAATGAGACTTGGTGCAGATAGTTCTTTAAATGTTGATGCTATCTCAACAGGTTGTCTTGATTTAGATATTGCATTAGGAATTGGTGGAGTTCCAAAGGGAAGAATTATTGAAATATATGGACCTGAAAGTTCAGGTAAAACAACTGTTGCATTACACATAGCTGCGGAATCACAAAAAGCAGGAGGGGCAGTTGCATTTATTGATGCAGAACATGCCTTAGATCCAAGTTATGCTAGAAATTTAGGTGTTGATACAGAAAGTTTAATAGTTTCACAACCAGATACAGGGGAACAGGCTCTTGAAATTGCAGAGGCTTTAGTTCGTTCAGGAGCAATTGATGTAATAGTAATTGATTCAGTTGCAGCATTAGTGCCAAGAGCCGAAATAGAAGGTGAAATGGGTGATTCTCATGTTGGACTTCAAGCGAGACTTATGTCACAAGCTTTAAGAAAATTAACAGGTACAATTCAAAAAACAGGATGTGTAGCTATTTTTATAAATCAATTAAGAGAAAAGGTAGGGGTTATGTTTGGAAATCCAGAAACTACTACGGGTGGAAGAGCTTTAAAATTCTATGCTTCAGTTAGATTAGATGTTAGAAGAATTGATTCTATTAAACAAGGTGAAGGAATTGTTGGTAATAGAACAAGAGTTAAGGTAATGAAGAATAAAGTTGCACCGCCATTTAAACAAGCAGAGTTTGATATTATGTACAATGAAGGAATTTCAAGAACAGGAAATATAGTAGATGTTGGTGTTAAAGAAGGGATAATACAAAAAAGTGGAGCATGGTTTTCATATGGAGATGTAAGACTTGGGCAAGGTAGAGAAAATGCTAAATTATATCTAAAAGAAAATGAGGATGTTGCTTTAGATATAGAAAATCAAATTAGATCTAAGCATGATTTACCACTAGCAGTAAAACCTTCTGTAAAAAAAGAAGAAAAAGTTGAAGGAAAATAATTTCCATAAACAAGAATAAATTTGCTATGACTTGTAAATAATAAGAACTGATATCCTTTGAATCTACTGTAATTGGATATTGGTTCTTTTTTTATATTAAGAATTAAAAATATTAAATTTATTTAGTAATTTATCAATTGTAAACAATTTAAAATTATAAATGTATTTAACGAACTAAACTTGACATAATTTTAATTTTAAGATAAAATAATAGCAAATACTGGTTTATCATATTACAAGTATCAGTGAGGACTAATATGACACCTACTCATTTTCTTATTAGATTATAAAGGTTTTATTATAAAAGAGGAGGTGTTTGTATGGAATATCTTATTTTGGGAATAGTTGATATTGCGCTATTAGTATTAGCTTATATAGTGCTTAAGAAAGCTATACACAAAGCTTCTAAGGCAAAAGTAGAAAGCTTAGAAAAGGAAGCAGAAGTTCTTTTGGAAAATGCAAAGAAAGAAGCGGAAGCGACTAAGAAGGAATCTATTTTAGAGGCAAAAGAAGAGGTTCACAGACTTAGAAATGATTTAGAAAGAGATTCTCGTGAGAGAAGAAATGAAGTCCAAAGGCTTGAGAGAAGAATAATTCAAAGGGAAGAATCACTAGATAAGAAAAGTGATCTTTTAGAAAAGAAAGAAGAAACCATCAATAAAAGAATGCAAGAAATTGATCAAATGGAGGCCAATGTACAAGAATTATATGTTAAAAGAAGAGAAGAATTAGAAAAAATATCTAATTTAACTTCGGAAGAAGCAAGAGTAATTCTTTTAGATGAAGTGAGAAAGGAAGTTTCTCATGAAGCAGCTATGATGGTTAAGGATATTGAATCAAAGGCAAAAGAAGAGGCAGAAAAGAAAGCAAGAGAAATAATTACAACTGCAATTCAAAGATGTGCTGCAGATCATGTATCTGAATCAACGGTTCATGTTGTGGCTTTACCAAATGATGAAATGAAGGGTAGAATTATTGGTAGAGAAGGAAGAAATATAAGGACATTAGAAACCCTAACAGGAGTAGATTTAATTATAGACGATACTCCAGAGGCGGTTATATTATCTAGCTTCGATCCTATAAGAAGAGAAGTTGCTAGAATAGCCTTAGAAAAGTTAATAGTAGATGGAAGAATTCATCCAGCCAGAATTGAAGAAATGGTAGAAAGAGCTAAAAAGGATGTAGAAAATGACATTAAGGAAGAAGGAGAACAAGCTACTCTAGAAACTGGTGTTCATGGAGTGCATCCAGAAATAATAAGACTACTTGGTAGATTGAAGTATAGAACAAGTTATGGACAAAATGTTTTAAAACATTCTATAGAAGTTGCATACTTAGCTGGTTTAATGGCTTCAGAGTTAGGATTAGATGTTAACTTAGCTAAGAGAGCAGGATTACTTCATGATATAGGTAAAGTTGTAGATCAAGAGCAGGAAGGTCCGCATGCCCTAATTGGAGGAGATATGGCTAAGAAATATCACGAATCTCCAGTTGTGGTTAATGCTATTGCAGCACACCATGGTGATGTTGAAATGATGACTTTAGAGGCTGTCTTAGTTCAAGCAGCAGATGCTATATCAGCTGCTAGACCAGGGGCTAGAAGAGAAACTTTAGAAGCTTATATTAAGAGGTTAGAAAAGTTAGAAGAAATCGCAAATTCTTATGAAGGTGTAGAAAAGTCATATGCCATTCAAGCTGGTAGAGAGATTAGAATTATGGTTAAACCAGATCATTTAGATGATGCTGGATCAGTTGAGTTAGCAAGAAATTTAGCTAAGAGTATTGAAGAACAACTAGAATATCCAGGTCAAATTAAAATTAATGTAATAAGAGAAACTAGAGCAGTAGATTTTGCTAAATAAATATAAAGTGCATTTTACTTTTTGTAATATGCACTTTATTTTATTCATGGAATTATATTAATAAAATAAATGCAATTTATCAATAAAATAATAAATAAAAGAGGAATTTTATAAAATATATAGAATATATATTAATATAGTTATATATATATTTATATTTTAAATTGTAAACGATTTTTATCTAGGAGGTAATGACGAAAAAATGGAAGTATTAAAAGTATCAACTAAATCAAACCCTAATTCAGTAGCAGGTGCGTTGGCTGCTATAATAAAAGAAAAGAATATAGTAGAAATTCAAGCTGTAGGAGCAGGTGCTATAAATCAAGCTGTAAAGGCAATAGCAATAGCAAGAGGGTTCGTAGCTCCTAGCGGTAAGGATATTGTCTGTGTGCCAGCATTTACAGATATCGAAATTGATGGCGAAGAGAGAACGGCAATAAAGTTAATTGTACAACCAAGATAATAAATATTTAAGAGAAATAATTAATAAGATTTAATAAAAAATAGCTATATTTTAATATAGCTATTTTTTATTAAAAATTGAAAACCTTTAAAAAAACTTGAAATTTTAATTAATTCCGTATATAATAAAATAGTTAATAGATAAATATATTAAATTTAGTAAAGAGGTGTGTTTCATGGTATCTAAAGAAGTAGTAGTAAATAATGGGACTGGTTTACACGCAAGACCAGCAACTTTATTAGTTAAGAAGGCTTCAGCATTTAAATCAGATGTAAGCATAGAATTTAATGGAAAGAAAGCTAATGTTAAAAGTTTAATAGGAGTTCTTTCATTAGGTGTAACTAAAGGATCAGCTATAACAGTTTCAGCTAATGGAGACGATGAAGCGTTAGCAGTTGAAGAAATTGCAAACTTAATAGCAACTTTAGAAGACTAAAATAAAAAAGTGCCAATGGCACTTTTTTATTTTACTAGAAAAATTATTGTATAATATTTTAAGTAATTCTATTATGTATTTAATTAAGTTTTTCTAAAGCCTTGCATTTAAATACAACTTTAATTAGATTTATTGCGGCAGCAAAAACAAGGATATAAATAATTCTTTGAATTAATACAGAGTTACCAGAAAGTAAAGCTATAATATTAACATTAAAAATTCCAATAATTCCCCAAGTTATAGCACTTATTAAAACTAAAATAAATGAAATTTTATCAAGTAAAGTAATTTTACACATTTTAAAGCCTCCTTAAAATCTATTTTCAATTAATATATATGAAAAAAATTAAAAAATATAACTGAAAAAAATTTAAAAATGTGATATAATACGAATGATGAATTTTAAAAATAAAATTTTATTCGGAGGTAATCTTAATATGAGAGATTTATATAGTACACCATTAAATTCAAGATATGCATCAAAGGAAATGAGCTACATATTTTCAGATGATATGAAATTTTCTACTTGGCGAAAATTATGGGTAGCTCTTGCAGAAAGTGAAAGTGAATTAGGTCTTAACATATCAAAAGAACAAATAGATGAATTAAAAGCAAATATACATAATATAAATTATGAAGAAGCTATAAAAAAAGAAAAAGAAGTTAGACATGATGTTATGAGTCATGTATATGCTTATGGTCTGCAATGTCCTTTAGCAAAAGGTATAATTCACCTAGGGGCTACTAGTTGCTATGTAGGAGATAATACAGATATTATAATAATGAGAGATGCTCTTTTACTTATTAAGAGTAAAATGGTTTCTGTATTAAAGCATCTTTCTGATTTTGCAATAAAATATAAGGATATGCCAACACTTGGATTTACTCATTTCCAACCAGCACAATTAACCACTGTTGGAAAACGAGCAACTCTTTGGATGCAAGATTTAGTTTTAGATATAGAAAACATAGATTTTTTATTATCAACTTTAAAATTAAGAGGAGTTAAAGGAACTACTGGAACACAAGCTAGCTTTATGAATTTGTTTGAAGGAAATGAAGAAAAGGTTAAAGCTTTAGATTCTATGGTGGCAAAGAAAATGGGATTCGAAAAGAGTTATGGAGTTACAGGTCAAACCTATCCAAGAAAACTTGATTCAATAGTTTTAAATACATTATCAGAAATAGCACAAAGTGCTTATAAATTCAGTAATGACTTAAGATTACTTCAAAGCATGAAAGAAATAGAAGAACCATTTGAAAAACATCAAATTGGCTCTTCGGCAATGGCTTATAAAAGAAATCCTATGAGAAGTGAACGAATGGGATCTTTAGCGAGATATGTAATTGTAAACTCATTAAATCCAGCTATAACAGCTGCAACACAATGGTTTGAGAGAACATTAGATGATTCAGCTAATAAAAGAATAGCAGTAGCAGAAGCCTTTTTAGCACTAGATGGTGTGTTGAATCTTTATATAAATATAGCTGAAAACATGGTTGTATATGAAAAAGTAATAACATCTCATGTGAACAATGAATTACCATTTATGGCTACAGAAAATATAATGATGGAAGCTGTAAAAAGAGGTGGTGATAGGCAAGAACTTCACGAAAGAATAAGGTTACATTCAATGGATGCAGCAGCTAGAGTCAAAGGTGAAGGATTGGATAATGATTTAATAGCTAGAATAATAGAGGATGATAGTTTCAAACTTACTAAAAATGAGATATTAGAAATAATAGATCCAAGCAAATTTGTTGGAAGATCACCAAGTCAAGTAATTGAATTTATAAATGAATACATTAATCCTATTTTAAATTCAAATAAAGATGCTTTAGAAATAAAAAGTGAAATAAACGTTTAATTAATATAAAAACTTCTACTATACTAAATGTTAGTAGAAGTTTTTTACATATATTATATTACAACATTTTAATATAATAATATAATATATAGAAAATATAGAAAATATATGGTATTATATTTGTGACTATTAAAATGAAAAAAAGGGTATATTACAAAAGAAAATTTGGAGGCAAACATGAATAAAAGAAAGACATTTAAGAAGACTATTCTAGTAATATGTTCATGTTTAACATTATCACTAGGAATAAATAGTGAAAATTTAGTTTTAGCAGAGAATATGAGTGGATATGAGGAATTAACAGTAGAAGATGGGCTATCGCAAAGTAGAGTAAATAAAATATTGCAGGATAGTAAAGGCTATATGTGGTTTGCAACTATGGATGGACTAAATAGATATAATGGCTTTGAATATGTAATATTGAGGCATGAAAATGATTCAGAAACTTCTTTAACTTCCAGTGATATAACAGATATGATAGAAGGTAATAAAGAAGATTTATGGGTATCAACTCTTAAGGGATTAAATAGAGTAGATAGAAAAACTTTAGAAGTCCAAAGAATATATATTAATAATAAAGGTAAAAAAAAAATTTACAATAAAAGCATATTTGATTTAGAGATGGATTCATCAGGTAACATATGGATTGCAACAAATAGTGGTTTAGATAAATATAATATTGAAAAAGATGAGTTTACTACTATCTCTTTAGGAGAAAAATCTAATGAGTTAATTACTAAGCTATGTAAGGATGGAAATGATGGTTTATGTATAGGAACTAAAAGTGGGGTAAAATATTTAAATTTAAAAAATAATAAGGTAAGTAAGTATGAGGGTAATAGTAGTGTTTTAACTTCAGGAGACATATCTAGTTTATATAAAGATTATGATGGTAAGTTATGGGTTGGAACAGTAGATGGGGAAATTGTTAAATATAATCCTAGTAATAATAATGTAGAGGAAGTTGATTTAAACTGGGATAAAAAATTTTCAGCCATTGGCATAAAGGATTTTTTACAAGTAGATAGAGATAAAATTATAGTTGCTACTGAAAAAGGTATTAAAATAATAGATAAATCTAATAAGTGTACTTTATGTTATAAGAATATGCTTAATATAAATAATAGTAAAGTTAATAATATTCTTAGTTTATATAAAGATAAGAGTGGAATAATATGGATTGGAAAAAGTAATGGAATAAATTTAATAAGCCCATATCAACCATTTTCAAAAGATTTTAATAAAATAGATTCTAATAAAATAATAGAAGATAATAGTATTAGAGGAATTACTTTTCAAAATGATAAAGAAATATGGTTTGGGACAGATAATGGTGGGTTATATCTTTATAATTTTGATAATAGAAACTTCACAAAATTTGTTTATTCTAAAGAAAATAAGAATGCTTTAAGCTCTAATAAAATAAATAATATAGAAATAGATAAGGAAGGTACCTTATGGGTTTCTACAGTAAATGGGATAGATAAAATTGATACGAAAACTCATGAAATAGAGAGGGTTATAGATAGTGATAACTCCGAGATAAATTGCGATTATATAAAAGATATTTTTGTAGATTCAAATAATATTATATGGATAGGAAGTTTAGAGGGATTATATACATATGATAAAAAGAATAATAAGATTACAAACTTAACTAATATTATAGAAAAAAACTTGAAAGACAGTTCAGTACAAGTTATATATGAAGATTCAAAGAATAATATATGGATAGGTTCTGCCATTAATGGTGGTGTATTAATGTACACACCTAAAACTGGGGAAACAAAAATATATCAAAGTAATTCGAAAATAAAAAATACATTAAGTAGCAATGAAATTAGAGATATTCGAGAAGATGAATATGATAATATATGGGTAGGAACTACTGATGGATTAAATAAAATAGATGTTAATAATGATTGTATTACAGTATATAATGATAACAATGGTTTAATTAATAACTATGTTTGTGGAGTTTTAATTGATAATTTAGGAAATCCTTGGGTTAGTACTAAGTTAGGGATATCAAAATATGATGTTAAAAAGAAGCAATTCTATAACTATACTAAAATGGATGGACTTCAGGAATCAGAGTTTCATAATAATTCATGTTGTCAAGCTAAAGATAAAAGAATGGTTTTTGGGGGAATAAATGGAATAAACAGCTTCTATCCTAACAATATAATAGAAAGTGATATAGTAAAAGCTGATGCTGTAATTGATGGTATCAAAGTTAATGATACCTATAGAAATATTTATGAAAATTTAAAGTTAAAATATTATGAGAATAATATAGAATTTAAATTTTTCATTACAGCATATGAAAATTTTAACAATAATATTTATCAGTATAAATTAGAAGGATATGATGAAGATTGGATAACTATTGAAAATAAAAATCAAATTAAATATACTAATTTAAATCCAGGGAAATATGAATTTAAAGTTAGAGGAAGAAGCAGATGGGGAGAGTACTCTGACATAAAGAGTAAAAGTTTTGAAATTAAGCAAAAATTTTGGAAAACACCAATGGCAATTATAATATATATTTTTATTATAATTTTATTTATAACTTTATTATGGAAGTATATATATAATTTAGAAAAAATAGTTTATAATAGAACAAAAGAATTAAATGAAAAGTTATGTCAAAATGAAAAGCTTTATCATAAACTTATACAACAAGAAAAATCTAAAAACTCTTTATTAGTTAATCTTTCACATGAACTTAGAACACCTTTAAATGTAATATTATCTTCAGTGCAATTAATAAAGTTTATTATAAAGGAAAATAAAGTATTAACAGAAGAACAAGGGGACAAGTATTTAAATCACATAGAAAAGAACTCTAAGTCATTATTAGAAGTAATAAATGATTTAATAGATACATCTAAGTTAGAAGTAGGAAAATATAATATAAACATAAAGGAATATGATATAGTATATTTAACTGAAGAACTAGCATTATCTATGAAAGAGTATATTGAAGGTAAAGGAATAGACCTTATAATAGATCCAGAAATTGAAGAAAGATTTATAGAATGTGATAAAATAGCTATAGAAAGGTGTATAAGTAATTTATTATCTAATGCATCAAAGTTTACTAATAAAGGTGGGTTAATATTTGTTTCAGTTAGAGAAATTTTAGAAAATGATTCAGTTGAAATAATAGTAAAAGATACAGGAATAGGAATTCCAAAAGAGCAACAAAAGGTTATATTTGATAGATTTATACAAGCTGAAAATACAGCTAGTGTAAAGGAAGCAAGTAGCGGTATAGGCTTAAATTTAGTAAAAAATCTAGTAAAAATACATCATGGAAAAATAACAGTAGAAAGTGAATTGAATAAAGGAAGTACCTTTACTATAACACTTCCTTGTAAACAAATAGATAAAAATGAAGAATGTAATAGATTATTATAAGTAAAAATATCATATGATGAATGATAAAATAAAAAAATATATTTATGAAAATTACTATTAAATTCTCCATATAGTTCATAAAAACAATAAAATACTATGAGTTATGTGTATTATTTAATATGAAATTTAAATAAAATGGTAAAAGAACACGAATGATTTTAATTATTCTAATCTTAAAATATGCATAATATATATAACGAAAGATAAAAATAATCAATGAAAATAAAATAGAAAAAGAGGTGATATTTATGAATATATTTGATGTTAAACCAGAATTAAATTCCTATGTTGCAAAATTTATGGATGAAACAGGATGTGATTTTAAATCAGCTTGTGATGAGTTAGGAATAAATAATGAGGAAGAACTTGAATTAGAAAATGTTGATTAGAATAAATTAAATATATAAAAAAGACAGCAAACCTATTATTTAACAGGTTGCTGTTTTTTGTTATTAATCAATATTTTTCTTTATTAATCCAATTAAAATGGAAGTTACTATTGAACCTATTATAACAGCTAATGCATACATTAATGGATTATTAACTATAGGGAATACAAATAATCCACCATGTGGGGCAGGTAATGTAACGTTAAATGCCATTGATAATGCTCCAGCTATTCCAGCACCTATTACACAAGGAGGAATAATTCTTAAAGGATCAGCAGCAGCGAAAGGTATTGCTCCTTCTGTTATAAAACAAGCACCCATAATGAAATTAGTTTTTCCAGAATCTCTTTCTTCTTTAGTAAATTTATGTTTAAATAAAGTTGTTGCTATAGCTATTCCAAGAGGAGGCACCATACCACCAGCCATAACAGCTGCATGAGGCATAAAGTTTCCAGCATCTATCATAGCAATACCAAATGTGAAAGCAGCTTTATTTATAGGACCACCCATGTCAATAGCCATCATAGCTGCTAAAGTAAATCCTAGAAGGACTTTGTTAGCAGTACCTAATGAACCTAACCAGTTTTGCATTGTTATATTTATGTAGCTAACTGGAGAAACAATAAATAATAACATTATAGTTCCAGTTATTAATATTCCAAATAGAGGATATAAAAGTACTGGTTTAATACCTTCAAATGAGTTAGGTAGTTTAGAAAATAATTTCTTTAAAAATATTACAGAATATCCACCAAGGAATCCAGCAATAAGTCCACCAAGGAATCCAGCACCATTATGTGCAGCTATTATTCCCCCAACCATTGCAGGAGCAAATCCTGGTCTATCAGCAATACTACTTCCAATGAAACCAGCAAGTACTGGTATCATTAAAGCAAAAGCACTACCACCACCAATTTCGTTAAGTAGAGCGGCTATTGGGTTATAAGATGCATGAGTTATATCAGCTGACTTAATACCGAACATAAATGATATAGCAATTAAAATACCACCTCCAACTACAAATGGAAGCATATTAGAAACACCACTCATTATGTGTTTGTAGAACCCATTTTTCTCACTTTTACTACTTTCAGATGAAGATGATCCAGAGTGAGTGTAAATTTTTACTTCTTCTGAAATTGATTTACTTATAAGTTCTTCAGTATTTTTTATTGCTTTAATTACTGGAACTATAACAACTTTCTTTCCAGAAAACCTAGCCATTTCAACATTTTTATCAGCGGCAACAATTATTCCATCAGCTCTTTCTATGTCTTCTTTTGTTAGTGTGTTTTTTACTCCAGTTGAACCGTTAGTTTCAACTTTAATTTCGTAACCTAGCTCAGATGCTTTTTTCTTTAGAGCATCTGCAGCCATATATGTATGAGCTATACCAGTTGGGCAAGCAGTAACTGCAATTATGTATTTTGAATTAGTACTAGTTATAGATTCACTAGACTCACTAGACTCTTCTTTCTCTTCAAATTCATCTAAAAGATTAAGAACATCATCAGGAGTTTTAGCTTTTAGTAAACCTTCTTTAAAATCACTGTTCATCAAAAGAACTGAAAGTTTTGACAATGTTTCTAAATGTTCGTTATTGGCACCTTCTGATGCAGCTATCATAAATGCTATATTTATAGGTGCATCATCAAGAGAATCATAATCTACACCGTTTTTAAAAATACCTAAGGCTAAAGATGGTTCTTTAACAGCTGATGTTTTTCCATGAGGTATGGCAATTCCATCACCTATTCCAGTTGATGAAAGTTCTTCCCTTTTTAGTATTTCGGCCTTATAAGCTTCTTTATCATTTAATTTTCCAGCTTTGTCTAGAGTATCAACTAAAATATCTATAACTTCTAATTTAGTTGAAGCATTTAATCCAAGTTTAATAGTATTTTTGGATAATAGTTGAGATATATTCATTTCTTATTCCTCCATTTTCGTAATGTTTATTTTAGGTAATAAATCATAAACTTCATCTTTTGTGCATAAATCCATGGAAAAAGCAGATGCACTTCCAGATGCAATTCCCATTTTAAATGATTTAACTATATCGTTAGATATACTATATTCAGCTAAGAATCCTCCAACTAGTGAATCTCCAGCTCCAACGGAGTTCTTAACAACTCCTTTTGGTGCATTACCTTTAAATATACCTTCATTGCAAATTAGTAATGCACCATCACCAGCCATAGAAATAATTACATTTTCTGCACCTAATTTTACTAGTTCAGAGCCATATTTAATTAAGTCTTTTTCACAATTAATAGTTACATTAAAAATTTCTTCTATTTCATGGTTGTTAGGTTTAATTAAAAATGGTTTTTGCTTTACAGCTTCTAAAAGTGCTGGACCTGAGGTATCTACAATAATTTTAACATTCTTGTTTTTTAACATAGTTTGAATTTGCATATATATATCATTAGGTAAAGAATTTTGAACACTGCCAGCTAAGACTAAAATATCATTTTCATCTAAATTTGCTAGCTTAGTCATAAGTTCTTTAAAATTTTCATTAGAGATTTTAGGTCCAGAAGCATTTATTTCAGTTTCTTCAATACCCTTTATTTTTACATTTATTCTAGAGTCTTCAACAACATTAATAAAATCACAGTTAACATTTAGGTTTTTCAGAGAGCTTTCTATAAATTTACCAGTTAAGCCTCCTAAAAATCCAAGAGCTTTATTTTCTATATTAAGATTAGAAAGTACTCTTGAAACATTAATTCCTTTTCCACCTGGAAATTTTACTTCTTTAGTTGTTCTATTTACTAAACCTAAATTTAATGAATCTACTTCTATTATATAATCAATAGAAGGATTTAAGGTTAAAGTATAAATCATGATTTTTCTACCACCTTTACTTCAGTTAAGTTTTTATATGTACTTATATTTTCTATATTATTAGTAATAATAGTTACATCTTGAATATCTCCAAATTTAACTAGACTTACTTCACCAAATTTACTATCATCACATAAGATATAAGATTTTTTTGAGTTTTTAATAGCAGCTTCTTTTATTATGGCTTCTTCAGTATCAGGAGTAGTACAACCCATAGATACATGAATTCCATTACTACCTAAGAAGCATTTATCAAATCTAAATTTATTGATACATTTTAAAGCATCTCCACCTATAATAGCTTTGGTTGTAAATTTGATTTTTCCACCAAGTAGATAACAATTTATATTGTTATCAATTAATTCATCAATATGCTTAAGCCCATTAGTTACAACAAAAATATTTTTATCTTTTAAATATTTAATAATTTCAATTGTAGTTGTTCCAGCATCTAGAAATATAGAATCACCATTATTCACTTCTAAAGATGCAAGTTTTGCTATATCACTTTTAGCTTGAAGGTTTTTGGATGATTTTTCGCTGTATGTAAGTTCTTCTGAAGGAGAGCTTATAGTTTTTGCACCACCATGAATTCTTTTTAAAGCTCCTTTTTCTTCAAGAAATGTTAAATCTCTTCTTATAGTGGATTCAGAACTATTAGTTTCATTCATTATCTCTGATAATGTGATAACACCCTTAGAATTTACTAAATTTAAAATTATTGAGTGACGTTTTTCACTTACCATAAAATAAAACCTCCTTAAGTAATCTATTACAAATAGAATTATAACATCATAAACATTTAAAAACAAGCATAAACATTCAAAAACATTCAAAAATTTTAAAAGATCTTTGTATTAAAAATTACTTTTATGTCAAGAATCATATATGGTGTTAAAAATAGGAGGTGAATTTATGAATAAAGAAAATAACAATAGTATAATTTTATGTTCTAATTGCAATGGTACTGGAAAAATTAAATGTAATTGTTCTGAAGATGATAAATGTTTTTCATGTTTTGGAAAGGGGACTTTTAAGTGCCCTATATGTGATGGAATTGGAAATTTATAATTAAAAGGTTTTTATTATGTGAAAGACCTTATATTTAAATATTTAGTTGCATTCTTTTTAAGCGATTTTATTAATCGCTTTTTTTTATAAACACAAAATATATTGTTTTTTAATAATATATTATAAATAATATATTTAGGAGTAAATATGATCTTAGATGATGATAATATTTTGGGAAAAACCATAATAAAGTCTATTGGAGGAGATGTAAAGGGAAGTAAAAAAGAAGACATAGTTTATCTAGTTGGAGAAAAAGATATAATGTTGAAAAAAGCATACTATAAAAATTTAGAAATAATAGTTTTAGATGGAGGAACAGGAAAATATACAGTGATTAAATTAGAAAATAATCATGGATATAATCCTTATATACAATTAGATAACTTTTCTGGAGATAGTAATAACGAGATTTTATTTGTATCAGATATGGGAAAAAGTGATGGTGAAATAAATGTAGAGATATATGGGTTTATTGGAGATAAGGAAATACAACTATTTTCTGGAAAGCAATTTTATACAAGTTCAAATTATGAAGTTATATATAATGATTGCTATAAAGTAACTATTTTAAATTATGAAAATAATAAAAAATATATATTAGATATAAGTGAAAAAAATAAGGTTTATTTAGATGAATTATATTTAAATGATAAACTTAAAAAGCAAAGAAAAGGAAAAGTTTCTCCAATAAATAATATTTATACATTAAAATCAAATGGTAATAAAGCAGAAATACTAATAATACAAAATATTATTGGATTAAATGATGAAGATAAATTAGGAGTTATGCTAACTAGATTAAAATATACAGGAGGGGAATCTTTTAAAAATATAAATACATTTGTGGCTGAGAAAGGGGTTCCTATAGAGCCTAATATAGAATATAGACACATAAAAGAAGAAATAGAAATTAATAATTTATCAATAGATTTTACTTCAGTAGATTTTTTTGAATCAGAAAGAAATAGAAATTATAAAATAGAAAGATGTTTAGAAAAAGAATATAATTTAATTCCTGGAGTAGATAAATTCTCTTATTATTATAATAAAATAGATTTAAATGATGATAATAGAAGTGAGGTTATAATATATTTAGAAGGACCAGAATTTTGTGAAAAAAATGGAGGAAGTGTTATTGTTTTAAGTGATTTTAATGAAGAATATAGAGTTATATCTAAAATAAAAAATGTACAAACACCTATAATAATTTCTAATGAAAGTACTAATGGATATAAAAATATAATTGTTAAAACAAAAGAAAAAAATAAAATTAGTTTTAGAATATTAAAATTCAACGGAAATTCATATCCAGCTAATCCTACAGATGGTTATAGATTTAAAAAGGGAAGTAAAATCAAGGGTATTTCTCTAATTTCAGATGATTTGTTTTATACAACAGGAATTGAATATAGATAAAAAAATCTAGAGCAATCTCTAGATTTTTTATTTATTACTTATATTCAAAACAGTTATCATAACTAACTGTAATAAATTCATCTTTATTATAAGAAATATGACCAGAAGAATATGGTTTTCCAGCTAAAGTAATTTTTACATGATTAACATTAAAATTATAACCAAAAGTATTTGCAATTGCTTTAAGAGTCATTGATTCTGAACCACTACCTAAATTTTGTTCTTTTACAAAGTTATCTGTAAAATCTATTGTAATTAAATCTTTTTCTAAATTAACAGATGCAGATTTTATATTTATATTTTTTGCAATAGTAGGCGGAATATTTTCATTAATAGGTTTTTTAAGGGCATTTACTATGGCAGTAGCAACAGCCTTATCTTTAACTTCAACAACACTATCTAAATAGATAATTTTATCTTGATTAGAATCATAATAATACAGCCTAACGTTTCTTTCTTTAATTTCAGAAGTAGGTATATTAGAAGATGTTTTATCTTCTTTTTTATTTGTAACATTTTCTTCTGTAGAAGGCTTTTTTATATCAGTATTTGATTCTATAGTAGTATTAGGTTGTTTTTTAGTAGAGTCATTGTTATCTGATGCATCTTTACAAGAAATTAACAAAAATGGAATACATAAACAAAGGAAAAAAGATGATAATTTCTTTTTCATAAAAATAACCTCCATTAAATTTATTTACTATATTATAGCATTGAAAGAAAAATAAAACAAATAATAATATTGTATTTGTTTCATTTTGTTGGATAAAGATATAATAAAAAGAAAATAATAGAACATTGATATTCTTTATTATTTGAAAAAATTATATAAATGTCATATAATAATAAACAGCGGTTTAGATAAAACTTATCTAAATATCCACAAGAAGAAAGAAGGAGAAATTAAATAATGCTTAAGATACCTACGGAATTTGAAGGAAGATACAAAGAGATAGTAGAAATCATTGAAGTTTTTTGTAAAGAAAATTTAAATGATAATTATTTAAAACTTTCTAAAGATCTTTGTAAAGAAATATGTGTAATAGAAGAGAATTCTATAAAAAAGGGAAAGGCAAACTCATGGGCTTGTGGTATAGTACATGCGCTGGGAATGAAAAATGGGTTGTTAAGCGGTAAAGGAAATTTATCTATAAAAGCAAGTGAACTATATGCTGCATTTAAAATAAGTAGTAGTACAGGCCTTTCTAAATCTAAGGAAATCCGTTCCCTTATAAATTTAGAAGATCAAAAGTGGAATATAGATAGTATTGAGGCAAGAGAGGAAATATTAGAAGAGGTTGCTGCAACTGTAATGGAAGAAAAAGTTGAAGATGTAATTGAGGATATTTCTAATTTAAAGATAGAAGATGAAAATCTGTTAAAGGCAATAGCTATTGCAGATAGTGCATGGAATCAAAAAAACTTTAATAAAAAAATGAAGCTAGCTGAAGAAGCATTAAATCTAAGCAAAGATTGCGCTGAAGCATATATAATATTATCATATGATAATTCATTATCATATGATAAACAAAAAGATTTAGTAGTAAAAGCAGTGGAAGCTGCTAAACGAGTTATTGGTGAAGAAAACATAGAAAAGTTTACTGGTAGATTTTTAGATTCAGAAGTATCTAAGCCTTATTTTAGTGCTAAGTATAGATTAGGTAATGTATTATGGAATATGGGAGATAGGTCAGGTGCTATAGTAGAATTTAAAAATCTAATAGAGCTTTGTCCAGAAGATAATATAATGATTAGAGGTGCTTTATTTTCATGGCTTATAATTGAAGATAGAGACGAAGATGTAGAAAATCTATTAGAAAGGTTTAAAAATGATTTTTTAACTGCAACTAAATATAGTAAGGCTCTAT
This sequence comes from Clostridium septicum, assembly GCF_003606265.1. Taxonomy (NCBI): domain Bacteria; kingdom Bacillati; phylum Bacillota; class Clostridia; order Eubacteriales; family Clostridiaceae; genus Clostridium; species Clostridium septicum. The sequence continues at coordinate 128,647 of NZ_CP023671.1, read as the reverse complement.
ACTTATTTAAAAAAGGCGAAAAGTTAGAAGCTGAAAGAGCTTTAAAAATTGCAAGTGTTAAAAATCCTTTTGTTATAGATTATATTACTAAAAATAAAAGAATACCTAAGATATTACCAGAACTTAAAAATTTAGGCACAGAAGAAGATGCTATATATTACATGAAAAATGGTGAAATGGCTTGGAATAGAGTTGAAGGTGCAATAGATTGGGTTAAAAAATTCAAAAAGAATCAACCATTCTAAAATTTAGCAGTAAATATAAAAGAGGATTTCAGTTTGAAATTCTCTTTTATATTTATAAAAATTTAAAGGTTAAGATTTTTATTAACTACTGTTATTAATAATTTATTATATCCATCACAATTTAGATTTATATCAGTCATATTTTTTTCATTGAGTAAATAGTTTTTATACATATATTCTCCATAAAAATAATAACGTATAAGTTTTCTATAATACTCGCTATTACAGCCAATATATACTTTATCCAATATGTTTTTTTCAGGAATAAAATTTTTATATTTAATCTTCGTATATATGAAATATAAGATTATTGAAATAGATGTTTTTTTGGTTTGTCTATAATCAAGAGATTTTATTTTATCAAAGTCATCAATTAAGCTATCTAGAAAACTTTCAGTACTATCATCTAGAAATAATAAGTCTTTATTTATATAACTAAGCAAAGAATTAGTATAAAAATATATATTATTTAAAAAGTTCCATAAGTTATGAACATCAAATTCAGATAAAGAAATAGACTGACTAATTTGAAGATGCTTGTTTGTCATAAATTTTTTTGTGTCATAATCAATATTTCCACTTCCACATAATGTAATATCTCTAACTAAATTAAAAGCAATTCTATAATCTTCTTTTGATCCTATTGCATATTTTCCATCGCTATTAAAGAAGTTTAGTGTGGATATTGTAAAGTGAAATAGAGAGGTTAAAGTTAGGAAAAAGTATTTTGGAATACATAAGCCTATAGAAAACAAAATTACAAATATAGTAAAATCAAATATAGGGCCTATCCATAGAAGTATTTGTAGCTTTTTTATAAGTAAATTATACTCTTTATCAGATGTAATTTTAACAGATTTGAAATGCATTCTACTAGTTGAAACATTTTCAAACCCTTCATTTAATTTAAATTTAAGTTTGTTATCTTTTTTATATAAAGTAAAAGGTATAACGTAATAAAATGTACATTTAAATCCTAAAATTAATGAAGTTATAAAATGAACTATTTCATGAAAGAAAATTAGTAAATATTCTAAAATTATTACTTTTAGAAACATTATTAAATAAAACAAAATACCAATCCTTTTAAAAATAATACTTTATATCAATATACTAAAAACAATAAAAATAGTGATTTATAAAAATAAAATTATAAATGTATTTTAAAGATGAAGTTAATAATGGATAGTAAGTAGAAATGAAAAATGTGTTATAATACATAGATAGAACTTTAAAATAAACATAAGAAAAGCATTAAAAACAATGGTGGAGAAAATGATAAGAATAAAAATAGATAAAAATAAAAAAGAACAACCTATATTTAAAATATATATAAAAGATATAGAAGGATATAAATTTTTAAAAAGATCTTTAATAGAAGGAAAGAAAATTAGTGGAAAATATAATTATGAAATACCACTAAGGTTTTTTGTACCTATATTTAATAATATAAATAAAAATGAAATTAATTTAGATAGCAATAGTAAATTAGAGTTTTTGGAATTTTGGGATGAGTTTGAGGAAAAGTATTACTCTACTTTAGAAGCCACACCTAAATTTATGAAGTTGTGGAGAGAGGAAGGATGTCCTGATATATTTAAGGTAAAGATCAATAGAGAAACCTTAGAATTAAAAAAAGAAGTTGTATTTAAAAAAATTAATCCATTTAAATAGGATAGTGTTGGAGGAATTTATGGTTTTAGATAGTGATTTTATAAAACAATATGAAAAAATAGCATCTAAAGATATTGAGTTAGCTTTAAAGTTTTGTTTTGATGAATTTAATCAAAAAAAAGATCCAGATATACTTATATATATTGGAGAGTCATATATGGTAGATGAAAAATTTGATTTAGCAGTTAATTATATAAATAAAGCTATAGAAAGTAATTGCAAAAATAGGTTATTGGCATATAGTTTAATTGGCGAATCTTTATTTTATTTAGGATTGTATGAAAAAAGTAAAGAGTATTTTTTTAAAGTTTTAGATTTGGATAAAGAAAGTTTTTTTGCAACTATATATTTAATTGATATTAATTTATCAGAAAAAAACTATAAATTAGCAAAAAAAATAGGAGAGGATTTCTTAGAATATAGTAATCTAAATAGTGAAGATAAATCCTTTTTAATTGCAAAGATTGCGTGGATTCAATTAAGATATACTAAAGAGTATACTGAATCAATTAATAATGTGAAAGAGGCTTTAAGTATAAATAAAAATTGTGGAAATGCTTACATAGTTTTAGGATTTTACAATTTGAGTTTAGAAAGATATAAAGAAGCTATGAGGAGTTTTAAAAATGCTATAAAGTTAGGTGAAGAATGTGAAGAGGTCTATTATGGAATTAAAGAATGTACTATGAAAATGGGTATAGAAAAGTAAAAAATAGGTATGTTATAAAAATTTTTTTGATTTAGATAATATGATATAATAATTTTGTATAATTTAAAAGGGATGGAGGAAAAATGCAAAATATAGGTTTTGCATTGTAATATTATGAAAAAAATGGTATTTATTTATTTGATTTTAATTGTAATAATAGCAAATTTACTATTATTCTTTAAGATTAATGCTTTTTTTGTTTTTAATATTTCTTTATTATTAGCTATGTTAATATACTATTTTGCAAATAATAGTGATAGTGAAGAAATAATTATAGACAAGGGTAAGGAAAATAATATAAATAGAACAACTTTTAAAAATTCGATATTAAAGCTTAATGAAACTGGTAAAAGTATATTTATATCTCATAAAAGTTTAAAAAATATTTCAAATAGAGTTAAAGAGTCTTCAGAAGTTATATTAGGATTAACAGAGGAGAATAATGGCAGTGTCAATAATTTAGATAATTCTTGTAAAGATATTAAAAATAAAATTGACATAATGGATAACCTATTAAAAGAAGCTAAAAATAGTTCAAAATTAAGTGAAAAAACTATTGAAGAGCAAAATAATATATTAAATAATGTGGAAAAAAAAGTTCAAACTCTTAAAGAATATTATAAAGAGGTGTTAAGTACATGTATAGAGTTAACTAATTCATTTGATAAAATATATGCATTTACTTCTAATATAAATGATATAGCAAGTCAAACAAATCTTTTATCTTTAAATGCAAGTATTGAAGCAGCCAGAGCTGGAGAGGATGGGAAAGGATTTGCTGTAGTAGCTAAAGAGATTAAAAATTTATCAGAGTTATCTAAGACTTTTAGCTTTAATATAAATGAGCAGTTAAATTTGATGAAAAATGAATTAGATAAATTAAATAAAAATTCAAGAGAAACAGATAATGTAATTATAGAAACATCTAAATCAGTTAATATATTAAATAACTCTTTTTTAGATATTATAAATAATAATAGTAGTTTAAAAGAAAAAATAACAAGCATAAAGAGTAATTCGGTAGAAATATTAAAAATGTCTGATGAAATAGAAAAAATATCAAATGATTTAAAGGGATCTCATTGTATTACATTAAATTCAGTAGAGTCAGTAGTTAAAGATATCGAAGATCAAGTAGATATTTTAGATGGATTCCAGGTTATAACAGAAGAGCTTATAGAAAATTGTAATACTTTAATTGATATATCTATAAGAAAGGACATAGAAAGCAAACTAAAAGATATATGTATGAGTATATACACAACTGAATTAAAAAAAGATAATATATCTTTAAAATCTTTTGCTAATAAAATAGGTGCTAATGACATTTTTTATGTTAATAAAGATGGATATTTTGAATTTACATCTGAAAATAGGAAAAATAAATTTAATTTATTTGAAGTTAATAAAGAGGCTAAAGGATTTTTTAATAGCAATGAAATTTATAAAATATATCCTTTATCAAAAAGAGAGGATACAGGAGAGACTAATTTATATATGCACATAAAGAGAAAAGACAAGCCAGGTATAGTTTCAATAGAAATGCCAATTAATACTTTATTTAAAATGTCTATAAAAAGCTAAATAAAAATAAGAGGTAGAGCATATATTCTACCTCTTATTTTCTAGATTTTAGATAAATATATAATATAGACTTATTAATGTTGCATACCATGAAGTATGAAATAAATAAGGAATATAGCTGATACAACATACATTGCAACAGAAACATCTTTTCCTTTTTTAGTACATAACTTGCATATAGGGTATAATATAAATCCAAATGCAATACCATCTACAATGCTATATGTTAAAGGAATTAATACTATAGTAGCAAAAGCTGGGAATAATTCAGTTAAATCATCAAAATTTAAATTCTTTAAATTTTGTGACATTAAGCATCCAATTATTATAAGTATTGGAGATATAGCAGCATTTGGTATTATTTTTATAAATGGAATAAAGAATAAAGATAATAAAAATAATAACCCTGTTATAGCTGAAGTTAATCCAGTTTTGCCACCTGCGGCTATTCCAGCAGCACCTTCAACAGTTGAAACGTTTGGACTAGTTCCAAATATTCCACAACCGATTACAGAATAAGCAACTGAATGTAATGCTTTTGGAGTTTCTTCAGGTCTTTTTAACATACCTGAAACTTGACCGTGTAAAAGTCCTATATTTTCAAAAACTAACACTAAAGTTAGTGAGAATGTAGCAACCCAAAATGTTGGAGTAGCTATAGCCGAAAAATCCATGCCAAAGAAAATATCTTTATAAGCATTAAAATCAGGTAATGAAAAAGAAACATTTGAAAGATCCACAATTCCAAAACCTATTGATATTATAGTTCCAGCAATAATTGATATTAAAAATGCTCCAGGAACATTTTTTAAAAATAAAATTAAAGTGATTATCATAATTATTATGAAAGCAAGCACTTCTGGACTTGTAATATCCCCTAACTTAACTAATGTACTATCACTTGCAACTACAATACCAGCTTTTTGTAATCCTATAAAAGTAATAAAAAGTCCGATACCAACAGTAATTGCTTCTTTTAGAGAAGCGGGTATTGCTTCAGTAAGTATTTTTGCTAACGGAGTTAAAGCTATTATAACAAATAATAATCCAGAAACAAAAACAGAGCCTAAAGCTTGATAAAAAGTTAATCCTAGAGTATTAACTATTGTATAAGTAAATAGAGCGTTTATACCCATACCAGGCATAATTATTAAAGGAGTATTACTTATAAATGCTACTAATAAACATCCAAAAAGGGAAGCTAATACAGTAGCTATTATAAGAGGCTCCATTGGTACACCTCCATCACTTAATATGCTTGCATTTACAACAATTATATAAACTGCTGCAAAAAAAGACGTGAAGGCAGCTATTGCCTCGGTTTTTACTGTAACACCATTTTCTTTTAATTTAAATAATTTTTCCATCCTTTCAACCTATCTTTCTATTGCTCCCTCACCCACCCACACCCTAAAGTGCTTGATTATTATATCATAAACCATCAAAAATATACAAATTTTTTTGTAATAATGTACATAAATTTTAATAAAAAATCACATACTAATATAGTTTTTTAAAAAATATTTAATTGAAAATTTAGAAAAGTATAAAAATAGCGAGGGTGGTAAGCATAATTTAAAATTTATAATTTATAATTGTATAATAAATATTTTTTATTATATATCTAAATAAGTTTTTCTAATGAAATTTTATAAAGGAAATATGATTTAGCTATAATTAGTAAATTATTATAGAGAAATAGGAGAGTGATTATATTAATTAACGGAGAAATTAAACCAGAAGTTAGAACCAATAAAATATATAAATGAGAATTAGTTTATAAGAAATAGATACTAATTTAATAAGTACATTTATATAATTGAGTGAATATTATTAAAATTAGATAAGCTAAATTATATATTATAAATAGCATAGAAAAATTATTAAATAAAGAGATCGTTTATAAAAATTAAGTACGTAATCAGATATAGTAAGGGCAACTAGTAAGAAAAATTAATCTTACTAGTTGCCCTTTTTTTTGAGTAACCTTAAAATTATAGTTTTATAAAATAATATTTTATTTAGTAGAATTTACTCTTCTATAAATTTAATTTTAGAAGCTTCAATCATAACAAATATAGCAGTAAGGATATGCATTATCCAACCAACGAAAGGGACCCATCCTAAAGCTGATGCTATTATTCCTAAAATATTTCCTGTTATAGGTAAATCTTCTTTTTTACAGAAAACTAATATAGTTATGTGCAAAGCAAGCATTATTGCAAGTGGAATCCATAAAAGGCTAAGTATAATTGATGCACCTAAAATAGGAATAGATAAAAATGCTTCAATTCCTCCAGCAATCCATTTTAAAATTTTAATATTCTTTTTCATAAAATAGCTCCTTTAAAATTCATTACTAAATATATTATGCATAAATAATATAAATATTGTTTATTTTTAATAAATTACAAAAAAATTATAAAGTTTATAATTGAAAACACAAAAAATATACAATATAAATTTATATTAGCATAGGATATAAAATAAGAAGTAAAATAGGGGTGTTTTCATGGTTTCAGAAAAGGAGAATTTTTTTTATAACCCGAATTATGAAGATTTTTTAGTTGAGTACACTGGAAATTTTGATGAAGAAATTAAGAATGTTTCTTATGCTTATGGAAAAGCTATAGATCAAGACTATGCTATAGTTGCTGTAGAAAAAGGTAGATATGAAGAATTAGTTAGTAGTCAGGATTTTATAATATATGCAGTTCCAAGAGGTATATTTACTTTAGAAGCATTAACACCAATAGATGCAGGGAATTTTGAAAATGTAATACAAAATCCATATAATAACTTAAGTGGTTCAGGGATACTTGTTGGAATAGTGGATACAGGAATAGATTATTTAAATAGCGAATTTATAAGAGAAGATGATACAACAAGAATAGATTATCTATGGGATCAGACTATAGAGCCAACTAATGAAAATAATTTAGTCTTTGGTGTAGAGTATTCAAAAGAGGAGATAGATAACGCAATAAAATTATCTAAAGAAGGCAAGGATCCTTATAGTATAGTTAAAACTAAAGATACTAACGGACATGGTACAAATATGGCAAGTATAATAGGAGCTAGAGGTAAAGATATAGAAGTTAAGGGTGTAATGAGTGATTGTACATTTGCAGTAGTTAAATTAAAAGAAAATGAAGTTTATAAGCAAGTGTTAAGGGCTAATGGAATTACTAATGTACCTGTATATAGTAATTCAGATATTGTAGTAGGAATGCTATATATTTTAAGGAAATCAAGAGAGTTACGAAAACCTCTTGTTATTTTATTAGCATTAGGAAGCAACTTTAGTGCACATTCTGGAAGTAGTGTTATTGAAAAATATATTGAGAGAGTATCTTCCTATAGGGGGGTAGCTGTTGTTACAGGAACAGGAAATCAAGGAGCAGCAGAACTTCATGCATCTGGTAGAATACTACAAAATGGTTTAACTAATAACGTAGATCTAAAAATTGACAAAGCTCAAACTGAGTTAGAGTTAGAAATTTGGATAAGAAGGCCTAATTTAATGTCTATAAATATAATATCACCATCTGGTGAAGAAATAGGAAATGTTCCTATAGAAACGGAAAATAAACAGATATTTAATTTTATTTATGAGAACACAGGAGTTTCTATTCAATATATTTCTCCAGATGAAATAAATGGAGATGAAAATATAAAATTAATTTTTAGTAATATAAAGCCAGGAATATGGACTCTTATATTAAAGGGAGAATATATAGATGATGGAAGATATGATATTTGGTTACCAGTAAAATCACTTAATCAGGAAGGAACAAAATTTTTAAATTCTGATCCATACACAACTTTAGTTATTCCATCAACATCAAAAGGAGTAATAAGTGTAGGATATTACAATCAAGAAAATGTATCTATATTAAGCGAATCTGGTAAGGGCTATACACAGGATGACAGAATAAAACCAGATTTAGTTGCAGGTGGAATTAGACAAGCTGTAACTAACCCTGGAGGTGGGGTAAATTATATTTCAGGTAGTTGTGTTGCTGCAGCAGTTACAGCAGGTGCATGTGGATTGATTTTAGAATGGGGTATAATAGATAAAAATGATATAAGTATGACAAGTGAAAAGATTAGAACATACCTAATAGCTGGATCTAGAAAAAGACAAGGAGATGAATACCCAAATCCTAACTGGGGTTATGGAATCTTAGATCTTGAAGGAGTTTTTAAGCAAATATCAGCTACAAAATGGAAATAGGAATTTGGAGGAACCGGTATGTATTTGAGAAATAGTGATTGTATAGAATATGAAGATAATCCTGAATATAGTAAACTAATAGTAGAATATAGAGGTGACTTCCTAGATGAAATGTCTAAAATAGATGATGTATGTGGAAAAGTTATAAATGATACTTATGGAGTTGTATATGTAAAAGAAAAAGATATAGATAATTTAATAAAACAATCTACTACAATAACATATTTTGAATTTGATAGTGTATATGTATTAGAAGACGTATCAGCAATATCTACAGCTTCTATTCCACAAGTGCAGTCAGGTGGATATTTAAATTTAAATGGTGAGGGTACTATAGTTGCAATATTAGATACAGGAATAGATTATTTAAATGAGGCTTTTATAAATGAAGATGGTAGTACAAGAATAGAATATATTTTTGATAAAAGTATAGAAAATGAAGAAGGAAGTTATGGAGTTGTGTACTCAAAAGATGATATAAACAAAGCCATAGGTGCTAAAGGACAAGGAAAAAATCCATACGAAATAGTTAAATCTAAAGATGAAAATGGACATGGAACAAGTATGGCTGCAATAGTTGGAGGAAGGTTAGAAGATAAGAATATAGAAAGTGTAGCAGATAAATGTAGTTATATAATAGTTAAACTTAAAGAAAACGAAAAAATTAAAAAATGGTTTAATACTGATAGTGTTATATATAGTGTAAGTGAAATATTAGAGGGGATTGAATTTATAATAAATAAAAAGTTTGAAATTAATAAGCCATTAGTTATATATATACCACTTGGAAGTACAGAAGGAAGCCACACTGGAAATACTATAATAGAAAAATATATAGACTTAATATCACAGAATAGAGGATTAGTAGTAGTTACAGGTACAGGAAATGAAGGAATAGGAGGAGGACATGCAAGTGGAACAATACAAAATGTTGGAGATACACAAATATTAGAGTTATTAATAGGTAATGAACAAAAGAATATATATTTTGATATATGGGTAAGAAAACCTAGTAGAATATCATTAAATGTAATATCTCCTTCAGGAGAAAGTACTGGTATATTACCAATAACATTGAAAAGTGTTATAGAAAGAAAATTTATATTTGAAAGTACGAATTTAAAAGTATATTATTATTGGCCAGATGAATTAAGTGGAGATGAAGTAATAAGGATAATATTAGAGGGATTGAAACCTGGAATATGGAGATTTAAACTTATAGGAGACTATATATTAAATGGAAAATTTAATTCATGGTTGCCACCTTTAAGTATACTAAAAGAAGGAACAAACTTTATTTCATCTAGTCCATATCTAACAATGACAATACCTGGTATATCATCCTATATAATAGTAAGTTCATGGTATAATCAAGATAGTAATACTATGAGTAGTTATTCTGGAAGAGGAGAAAAATTGAATGGATATGGTGAAAGAATTTTACCTATAATGACTGTGGGAGGAAATAAAATTAAAACCATAGGTAGAAATGATGAGATAGTATATATTACTGGAAGTAGTGCTTCAGCAGCTATTACAGCAGGTGCTTGTTCTTTATTACTTCAGTGGGGAATTGTAAATGGAAATGATAATACAATGAATGCACAGAAGATTAAAACGTATTTTATGAGAGGTGTAAGAAAAAGACCAGGTGATGTATATCCTAATCCAGAGTGGGGATATGGAAAGCTGGATATGTTGACATTATTTCAAAATATTTAATAAAAATAATAAGGAGTATGAAGTTTTAAAATTCATACTCCTTATTATTAGCAAATTGAATTATATAAGTTCTCAATAATATTAAAATCTATTAAATTCCAAATATTATTAACATAATCTTTCCTTAGATTTTTATATTTTAAGTAATAAGCATGTTCCCAAACATCAATTGCAATAAGAGGTTTTTTATTTACACTTAAAGGGGAATTTTGATTGGATGTTGTTATTATTTCAAGTCCACAATATTCATTAACTACTAACCAACCCCAACCGGAACCAAATTTTCCAATAGATAGTTTATTAAGTTTTTCTTTCATATTATCAAAGCTTCCGAAAGTATTATTAATTGCAGTTAGAAGCCTTCCTTCAGGCATAGTTTTAGCATTAGGTGATAATATTGAAAAATAAAAGTTATGGTTATCTACGCCACCGCCTTGATTAATAACACCTTGACGGATCTCTACAGGAATTGAATTAGTATTAGATAGTATTTCATTTAAAGGCTTTTCATCAAAAAATTTAGGATCAATTGCAACTAAAGAGTTAAGATTATCAACATAACTTTGAAGATGTTTTTCATAATGAATTTGTACAGTTAAAGCGTCTATATAAGGTTCTAAAGCATCATAAGAATACGGAAGAATTATTTTATCGTATTTCATACAATAAACTCCTTTCAAATTTTAATTTGCAATACATTTAATAGTATATTTAAAATATTATATTTTATGTGATAAATAAATTAAAAAATAATATAAACTAATGTATCATTAGAAAAATTTTATAACTAAGCAGTAAAGAAATGAATTTTTTCTATTTAAGCTAGATATCATATATATATATTAGAATTTTTAGAATGTTATTTCAAAATTAAGGTTCATTAGGTTATTGACATAAAAATTTAAATATGATATATAAAAAATAAGGAGTTAGCACTCAAACTTTGAGAGTGCTAATAAGGGATTTATACTCAATTTTGAAAGGAGAGGTTTAGTTTGGAAACAAAACAATTTAAAGCAGAGTCTCAAAGACTTTTAGATCTTATGATTAATTCAATTTATACACACAGGGAGATTTTCTTAAGGGAGTTAATTTCTAATGCTAGTGATGCAATAGATAAAATTTATTATAAGACATTAACAGATGATTCTTTAACCTTCAAAAAAGATGATTATTTTATAAAAATATCTGTAGATAAGGAAAATAGAGTAATAAATATTTCAGATACAGGTATAGGAATGACTAAAGATGAATTAGATGATAATTTAGGAATTATAGCTAAAAGTGGTTCTTTACAATTTAAAAAAGAAAATGAAATTAAAGATGGATATGATATAATTGGTCAATTTGGAGTTGGATTTTATTCAGCATTTTTAGTGGCTGATAAAGTTACTGTTATTAGTAAAGCCTTTGGTAGTGACAAAGCTTATAAATGGCAATCTAAAGGAATAGATGGATACACGATAGAAGAATGCAAAAAAGATAGTATAGGAACAGAAATAATACTTAATATAAAAGAAAATACAGAGGATGAAAATTTTGATGAATATTTAGAAGAATACAAGTTAAAATCAATAATTAAGAAGTATTCTGACTTTATTAGATACCCAATAAAGATGGATATAAGTAATAGAAAGCTTAAAGAAGGTACTGAAAATGAATATGAGGATTTTATAGAAGAGCAAACTGTAAATAGCATGGTACCTATTTGGAAAAAGAATAAAAAAGATCTTAAAAAAGAAGATTATGATAATTTTTATTCTGAAAAGCATTATGGATTTGATAAGCCTATAAAGCATATTCATATTAGTGTTGATGGAGTTATAAGTTATAATGCAATTTTATTTATTCCAGAAAAAATACCATATGATTTTTATACTAAAGAATATGAAAAGGGATTAGAGCTATATTCAAATGGTGTTTTAATTATGAATAAATGCTCTGATTTATTACCAGATTACTTTGGATTTGTTAAAGGAATAGTTGATTCAGAAGATTTATCTCTAAATATATCAAGAGAAATATTACAACATGATAGACAATTAAAGCTTATAGCTAAAAATATAAAAAACAAAATAAAAAATGAGTTATTAAATATATTAAAAAATGAGAGAAATAAATATGAAGAATTTTATAAATCATTTGGACAACAATTAAAATATGGAGTTTATAGTGATTTTGGAAATAATAAAGAAATACTTCAAGATTTGTTAATGTTCTATTCATCAAAAGAAAAGGAAATGGTAACATTAGATGAGTATATTTCTAGAATGAAAGAAAATCAAAAATATATTTATTATGCATCAGGAGAATCAAAAGAAAGAATAGAAAAACTACCACAAACAGAACTTTTACTTGATAAAGGCTATGAAATACTTTATTTTACAGATGACATAGATGAATTTGCTATAAGAATGCTTATGACTTATAAAGATAAAGAATTTAAATCAGTATCTAGTGGTGATTTAGGTATAGATGAAGAAGAAAGTAAAAAAGAAGAGGACACTAATGAAAATATAGAATTATTCAAAGGAATGAAAGATATATTATCAAATAAAGTTAAAGCTGTTAGAGCTTCCAAGAGGTTAAGAAAACATCCAGTATGTTTATCAAATGATGGCGAAGTTACAATTGAAATGGAAAAAGTTTTAAATTCTATGCCAAATGGTCAAAATGTTAAAGCAGATAGAGTATTGGAAATAAACGTAAATCATGATGTGTTTAAGTCATTAAAAGATGCTTATGAAAATGATAAAGATAAACTTAAATTATATACAGACTTATTATATAATCAAGCATTGCTTATAGAAGGCTTAACTATAGAAGATCCAGTAGAATTTACAAATAATATTTGTAAGATAATGATTTAAAAATTTAACTTATATAAAATAGTCTGTGCTATATTAGAAAGACAATATTAAAAGTTGTCAATCTAAATAGCATAGGCTAATTTTTTTATTTTTAAAATATAACATATTTAAGAATTGTTAAAATATTACGAAATTCAATCAGAAGTTAAAGCTACAAAAACAAAGGACGAGATAAATAAAATACTAAATATAGCTAGAGCTAATGCTATACATGTGTCTGTGATAAAAATGTGGAGATTTCATTTCAAGGAAAATTAGAACTTGAAGAAGTTAATAAATTAAGAAATAATTTATTAACTAATAACAAAAGAAAAAAGCAAAGATCTTAGATAAATTTGTATAAAAATTAAATTTATTGTAAGTAAATTAATTAAAAAATGAAGATTGACATAAAAATCCAATGTGAGATAATTATACTGAATTGTAGGAAAATTAAACAAGGAAAGTAGATGACTTATAATGGAAAATAATAGAGGATTAAGTGATTTAATAGATGTTACTTTATTACAAGATATTCAGGATAAACTTGCTGAAATTACAGGTCTTGCTTTTAATATAGTTAATTTTAGGGGAGATCCTATAAATAAGTATTCTAACTTTTGTAGTTTTTGTAAAGCTATAAGAGATACAGATGAAGGATTTAAATTATGTCGTTCTGCTAATGCTCATGGAGGATTAGAAGCTGCAATAAGACAAAAACCATATATGTTTAAATGTCCAGCAGGATTAGTTGACGTTGCTATTCCTATAATTATAGATAATCAGTATGTAGGAGCTGTTTTTTTTGGACAAGTAAGGACAAATGCTGAAGATTACTTATTAAGTAAAGAATCTAAAAATATAAGCAGATTATTAAAAAAATATCCAGATTTTAAGAAATATTATAATGATATTGGGTATATAGATTATAATAAAATAAAAGCTATATATTCATTAGTTGAGACAATAATTAATCAATTAATAAATAAATCTTCATTAAATAAATTAGAAGAAGAAATAATTTTTAATAATATTAAATTAAAGAAAAAAGAAGAAGAAAATAATATTCTTAAAAGTAATTTAGAATCTATGAACTTTAAATTTTTTCAAATACCAATTAATATTAATGTTCAATTAAGTATATTAAATTCCATATCTAATCTTGCATTAATTGAAGATGCACCTAAAACTCAAGAAATGATTTGTACTTTAGCAGAAATAATTAGGTATTCATCAAAAAATATAAATAATCAAGTTATATTAGAAGAAGAAATAAAAAATGTTAATAATTAATTGAAGATCCAAACTGCAATATGTTAAAATACAGTAAAATATAAAAATAATGTAGATGATAAAATTAAGAAAATAAAAATGATTCCAATGACTTTAATGTCAGTTATAGAATACATATTTTTAAAGAGGAAAATATGAAAAAATCAAAGAGTCATTTCTATTACAGGAAATAATAAAGAAAAATATGCTATTATCACTATTGAAGATAATGGAGTAAATATTGAAGAAAATAAGTTGTTTTTAATTATGAATAATAAAAAAGAACATAATGATTCATCTTTAAATATATCATTTATAAATAAGTTATTTAATAATTATTATGGTAATGAATATAAGATAAAAGTTACTAATAAAGAAAATATTGGTACCATAATAGAAATGAAACTTCCTTTAGTTTATGAAAAATAGAGGTAATATAATGGTTAAGATATTAATTGCAGATAGTGAAAATTTAGAAATTGAAGCATTGAAGTTAATTATTCAAAGAAAATTTAAAGAGGTTAAAGTTATTGCAACAGCCAATTGTAGTGATGAACTTATTGAAAAAGTTGAATATATAAATCCAGATATTATATTTATTGATATGTTAATATATGGATTGAATTCCTTTGATGTTATTAGATATATAAAAAAAACATATGTAAATAAAAAAATAGTAATTATGAGTATTTACGATGATTTTTATTTTGTAAGAAAAGCTTTAAAACTAAAAGTAGATGATTATTTATTAAAACCTATAAAAGTTGAAAATGTAGTAGAAATATTAAATGAATTTATAAATATTGATAAAGACTATTCTATAAATAATGAATTAAAATTTGTTTTAAATTATATAGAAAAAAATTTAAAAGGTAATATAATGTTACAAGATATAGCAAGTTGCATGAATGTAAGTACATCTTATTTAAGCAAAAGTTTTAAAAATAAGATGGGGACTAATTTTAATAAGTATGTTACAAAGAGGAAAATTGAGGAAGCTAAATATATCCTTAAGAGTACTGATATTAGTATAAGTGATTTAACCTTTAACATTGGATATAATGAACCTAATTATTTTTGCAAGGTGTTTAAAAAGGTAGAAGGGATGACACCATTAGAATATAGAGAACTATATAAAAATAAATAAAATATAAAATTTAAATTTATAATCAAAAAAGTATCATAATAATATAAGAAAGCTTTTCTCTTAGAATAAATTTGAAAAAAAGTATAATAAAGTAGAAATTAAGTGTTAAAGAAATATAAATTTTTAATGTACTATAATTATATAAGCTAAAATTAATTACTACTTTGTAAGTAAATCTATGTTTTAAAAAGTAGATATTAAAATATGGTATAAATCTAGGGGGGAGCAAATGGATATTTTAGCAAAAGGATTTATAGAACCTACTGAGAGGGTAAAAAAGTTAAAAGAAGAAGTTATGTCAGCAATGCCATGTATTGAGGCAGATAGAGCTATAATATTAACTAAAGCATTTAAAGAGAATGAAAATGAGCCAATAATTATTCGTAAAGCAAAATCATTAGAAGCAGTTCTAAAAGAACTTCCTATAGTAATTAGAGATGAAGAACTTATAGTTGGAAGTTTAACAAAGAATCCAAGATCAGCACAGGTTTTTCCTGAGTTTTCTAATGAATGGCTAGTAAAGGAATTTGATAAATTTGAGCAAAGAACATCAGATGCCTTTAAAATTACAGAAAAAACAAAGGATGATTTAAAAGAAGCTTTTAAATATTGGAAAGGTAAAACTGTTAGTGAGCTTGCAACATCTTATATGTCAGATGAAACAAAGAAAGCCATGGGAGCTAATGTATTTACTGTAGCTAATTATTATTTTAATGGTCTTGGACATATTTCTGTAGACTATAAAAAAGTATTAGATAAAGGTTTTAAAGGAATTATAGAAGAGGTAGAAGAAAAATTAGGTAATTATAATAAGTCATTACCAGATTACGTTGAAAAGAGAATGTTCTGGGAATCTATAATAATATCTTGTAAAGCTGCAATAAATTATGCTAAGAGATACTCAAATTTAGCAAAGGAATTAGCAGAAAAAGCGACAAATATAAGAAGAAAAAATGAACTATTAAATATATCTAAAATTTGTAACAAGGTTCCAGAGAATCCTGCTGAAACATTTTATGAGGCATGTCAATCATTTTGGTTTGTACAAGCAATTATAAGTTTAGAATCTAATGGACATGCAATATCACCAGCACGTTTTGATCAATATATGTATCCATACTATAAGCATGATATAGATTCAGATGAAAATTTAAGGGGTTTTAATACAGAAATTCTTCATTGTTTATGGGTTAAATTTAATGATCTGACTAAAGTTCGTGATGAAACTACAACTAAAGCATTTAGTGGATATTCAATGTTCCAAAATTTAATAGTTGGTGGACAAACTGAAGATGGTAAAGATGCAACAAATGAATTATCTTACATGTGTCTTGAGGCAACAGGTAGTTTATTACTACCACAACCATCACTTTCAGTTAGAATATGGAGTAAGACTCCAGATGATTTTTTAATAAGAACTTGCGAATTAACTCGCTTAGGAACAGGTCTTCCAGCATTTTATAATGATGAAGTGATAATTCCTATGCTAGTAAATCAAGGATTAACATTAGAAGATGCAAGGGATTATGGAATAGTAGGTTGCGTTGAACCACAAAAGCCTGCTAAGACTGATGGATGGTATGATGCAGCTTTCTTTAATTTGGCCAAAATACTAGAATTAAGTATAAATAATGGATTTAGTAACGGAAAGAGAGTTGGACTTGATACAGGAGATTTTACTTCATTTAAATCTTTGGATGACTTAATAAATGCATACGAAAAGCAAATGGAATATTTTGTTGGACAAATGGTTCAAGCTGATAACTGTGTTGATATTGCTCATAGAGAAAGAGCACCACTTCCATTTCTATCATGTATGTTAGATGATTGTATAGCTAAAGGGAAATCCATTCAAGAAGGCGGAGGGCATTATCGATTCTCAGGACCTTTAGGAGTTGGTGTAGCAAATGTTGGTGATTCATTTATGGCTATTAAAAAGCTTATATTTGATGAAAATAAATTAACTTTAGAAGAATTAAAAGAAGCCCTTGATTCAAATTTTGGAGAATTTGATAAAGACAATAAAAAGAAAGCAAATCATAAATCTATTAAGCAAATGTTACTTAATAGATCACCTAAATTTGGTAATGATATAGATGAAGTTGATGAACTTACACGTATAGGCTCTCTTATTTATTGCAAAGAAGTAGAAAAGCATATGAATCAACGTGGAGGAAAGTTTATACCAGGATTATATCCAGTATCTAACAATGTTCATTTAGGTAGTTTAGTATTAGCAACACCTGATGGAAGAAATGCATACAAGCCATTAGCTGATGGGGTATCACCAACTAGAGGAGCTGATTTGCAAGGGCCAACAGCAGCAGCAAATTCAGTATCAAAATTAGATCATTTTAGTGCACCAAGTGGAACATTATTTAATCAAAAATTTAATCCACGTTCTCTTGAAGGAGATAATGGTTTGAAAAATTTAGCAGCATTAATAAGAAGTTATTTTGATAAAAAAGGAATGCACGTACAATTTAATGTAATTGATAAGGAAACATTAATAGATGCACAAAAACATCCAGAAAATTATAGAGATCTAATAGTACGTGTTGCGGGGTATAGTGCTCAATTTATCTGTTTAGATAAAGGTGTACAAGATGATATTATAAAGAGAACAGAACAAAGTATGTAAAACTTAAGCCAAATATAGTCCTGTTTTATTAAAATATTGAATTTTAATATCAATATTTATTAAAGCGGGACTTTAAATTTAAGAATAAAAAGAAAGCAGGGCTAGAGTATGGAAAATAAAATAGATTATGATAAAAGAGGAATTATTTTTAATATACAAAGGTTTTCAGTAAATGATGGACCTGGAGTAAGGACTATAGTATTTTTAAAAGGTTGTCCTTTATCTTGCTTATGGTGTAGTAATCCAGAATCTCAAAATTCCTTTAAAGAGTTAATGTTTAATATAAAAAATTGTGTAGGTTGTGAAAATTGCAAAGATATTTGCAAGGAAAATGCTATTGATTTTAATAATGTTAATAGAATAGATAGAGATAAATGTATAAATTGCATTGATTGTTCAGAAGTATGTTATCCAGGAGCATTAGTTATATCAGGTGAGGAAAAAAGCGTAGAAGAGGTTATTAGTGAGTTAAAAAAAGATTCTACTCATTTTAGGCATTCAAACGGGGGGATTACTTTATCTGGTGGAGAACCATTAATGCAACCAGAGTTTACTTTAGAGCTATTAAAAGGATGTAAAGCAAATGGGTGGCATACAACTATTGAAACAACGGGTTTTGCATCTAAAGAAGTTGTTGATAAAATTATTCCTTGGGTAGATTTAATTCTTCTAGATATAAAGCATATGGATTCAGATATACATTTACAAAATACTGGACAAAGAAATGAAATTATATTAGAAAATGCAAAAAGAATTTCAGAACTTGGAGTAGATACTATAATTAGAACACCTGTAATTCCAGGATTCAATTCAGAGAAAAAAACTATTGAAAAAATAGCAAAGTTTGCAAATACTCTTAAGATGGTTAAAGAAATTCATATATTACCTTATCATAGATTAGGACTCAACAAATATAATTGTCTAGATAGAAAATATAAAATAAAAGATTATATAGTTACTCCCTCAAAGGAATATATGGATGAACTTAAAGAAACAATTGAAAATATAGGTATAAAGTGTAATATTGGAGCATTATAGTAAAAATTATTTTTTTAATTAGTTATTATACTTTTAAATAATATACTCGTAAATAAGTATAATATAAAAAATATATTGAACTAAATAATGTATTATAAATATAAAATATTTATAGCATTAAATTAAGGCATATTAGATTCTCTAATTTATTATATATATATAATTAAAACAATTATTAACTATTTAGTCTAATCATAATTCTAATTTCATAATATAAAAATGTGAGACCTTATAAATATATAAAATTTATTAAAATAAGGAGGAATTATAATGGATTTAATTGTTTTTATTCCTGTATTTGCAAGTATTGCTTTATTATTTGCAGCCTATTTAGCAGTTACAATTTTTAAGCTAGATGAGGGTGATGACTTAATGAAATCTATAGCAAAAAGTATTAGAAAAGGTGCTAATGCCTTTTTAATTCGCCAGTATAAGGGGATTTCTATATTTTTCTTAATTATGTTTATAGTATTTTTTGTATTAAGTAGACTAGGATATATGTCAATATTCGTTCCATTTGCTTTTTTAACAGGTGGATTTTTCTCAGGGCTTAGTGGTTTTCTAGGAATGAAAGTTGCTACTAATTCTAATGCAAGAACTACAAATGCAGCTAAAAATAGTTTGAATGGTGCATTAAAAGTAGCATTTTCAAGTGGATGTGTAATGGGATTAGTTGTTGTTGGGCTTGGTCTTTTAGATTTAGGAATATGGTACAACATTCTTAATTGGTATTATGATTCATTACCAGAAGCAGAACGAATAGCCCAAATAACTTCTACTATGTTGACTTTTGGTATAGGAGCTTCTTCAATGGCACTATTTGCGAGAGTTGGTGGTGGTATTTTTACAAAGGCAGCAGATGTAGGTGCAGACTTAGTAGGAAAAGTTGAAATTGGTATTCCAGAAGATGACCCAAGAAATCCAGCCGTTATAGCTGATAATGTAGGAGATAATGTAGGAGATGTGGCTGGACTTGGGGCAGATCTTTATGAATCATATGTAGGATCATTGATTTCTTCCTGTGCATTGGCTGTTGCAGCAGGTCTTGGAAGAGGAGGAGTAACTATACCATTATTAGTTGCATCTCTTGGTCTTATAGCTTCTATTTTCTCGTCTTTTTTTGTTAGGGCTAAGGAAGACTCAACACAAAAAAATTTATTAAGTGCCCTTAGAAGAGGTGTATATATATCAGGAATAATTGTTGCTATAGGATCATTTTTTATAGTTAATGGATTACTAGGAAAGAATTATATTGGAATTTATTTTAGTATATTATCAGGTCTTTTAGCTGGAATATTAATAGGATTTTTTACTGAGTATTATACAAGTGATAACTATAAACCTACTAAAAAACTTGCAGAGTCTACCAAAACAGGTCCAGCCACAACAATAATTGGAGGACTATCTCTTGGAATGTCTTCAACTGCAATGCCTGTGATAGTAGTAGGTATTTCTATTCTTGCAAGTTTTTATTTGTCAGGAGGTTATAGCGATTTTAGTTTAGGCCTTTATGGTATTGCTATATCATCAGTGGGAATGTTATCAACTTTATCAATGACACTAGCAACTGATGCTTATGGACCAGTTGCAGATAATGCTGGAGGAATAGCAGAAATGTCTAATCAAGATCCAATAGTAAGAAAAAGAACAGATGCTTTAGATTCATTAGGAAATACAACAGCAGCTACAGGAAAAGGATTTGCAATAGGATCTGCAGCTCTCACTGCTTTAGCTTTTATTGCGGCATATAAAGATTCTATTGAAAGTATCGCTAAAAGTAATAATATAGATTTTACATTTAATTTATCTGTACTTAACCCTCAAGTTTTAATAGGTTTGTTTATAGGGGGAATGATAACATTCTTATTTTCATCTAAAACTATGGATGCAGTTGGACGAGCAGCTTCTAAGATTGTTGTAGAAGTAAGAAGACAATTTAAGGAAATAGATGGTCTTATGGAAGGAAAGAATGAGCCTGATTATGGCGCATGTGTAGATATATGTACAAAATCAGCACAAAAAGAACTTATAACTATTGCAGTTATAGCTATATTAACTCCTATTTTAATTGGTTTAATATTAGGCCCCAATGGAGTCGCAGGATTACTTGCAGGTTCAACAGTAACAGGGTTTGTACTTGCTATTATGATGGCTAATTCAGGTGGAGCTTGGGATAATGCAAAAAAATATATAGAATCAGGTGTATTAGGAGGGAAAGGTTCAGATTGCCATAAAGCTGCAGTAGTTGGTGATACAGTTGGAGATCCATTTAAAGATACAACAGGACCATCTATAAATATATTAATTAAATTAATGTCTATAGTTTCAATAGTGTTTGCAACATTTATATTAAGTTTTGGAATATTATAAGAATTTTAAAGTTAAACTAAATTACAATATAT
The DNA here is from genome assembly GCF_003606265.1 of Clostridium septicum. Taxonomy (NCBI): domain Bacteria; kingdom Bacillati; phylum Bacillota; class Clostridia; order Eubacteriales; family Clostridiaceae; genus Clostridium; species Clostridium septicum. Next base: position 107,127 of record NZ_CP023671.1, on the reverse strand, counting down.
ATTTTTCTATATGAAAAAGTGTAATATTGATATATAATACTTAGGATAAGATATATTTTAATTAATATGGAGGAATACAAATGAGAGTAGTTTATAGAAATCCTAAGGAGTTAGCTACACATTTAAAGGATTTAGTTGATTTATATTTAGAGGATCTTTTATCTTATAATGAATTAGAAGGTAAAGTAATTAAAATTATAAAAGCTAATGAAGATAGAGTGTACAAAGGAAATACTATGCCAACAAAGTTAGCTAATGTTTTAGGTAATGAAAGAGTAGAAATTATAAATGAAATATTTAGTAAAATAAATTAATTAAAATAAATTAATTAAAATAAGACTGTACAAATGTACGGTCTTATTTTAATTAGGTAAACCTTCACTTTCATTAATTAATATATTACCACTAGAATAATATTTTTCTTCATTAAAAGAGTTTATAATACAAATATAATCTCCCATAGTATTTAATGTACTTATACACATATCTAAAATTCTATCTACATTAAGAATTAATCCAATTCCATCAATTGACAAACCTACAGATTGAAGAACCATAAATAATATTATCATTCCAACTCCAGCAACTCCTGCAGTTCCAATTGAAGCCAAGGTAGCAGTTAAAATAATTGTTAGGATTGTATTTATTCTTAAATTAATTCCATAAATTTGAGCTATAAAGATATCTGCAGCTCCTTGCATTATAGCAGTTCCATTCATGTTTATAGTAGAACCTAAAGGCATAGTAAATGATGAAATGGAATTATCAACACCCATATCATCCATTGTTTCTAAAGTAACTGGAAGAGCTGAATTACTTGAAGTTGTAGAAAATACTATAGAATCAGGTTTTATAAATTTTTTACAGGAGAAGTTTTTTCAGAGGCTAAGCAAATTGAAAGTCCTAGCAATATTGAAAAAAATATAATTTGAAGCATTTTTCCTTCAACCATTGATTTAAATGGATTAGAAGGAATTATTCCAATTAAAATCTCAGTAAAGGATTTTGAGCTAGAAATAATAGGAGTTTCAGAAACTAGATGGAATAAATCAAGACCAATACCAGGATTTATTAAAAATGCAATAAATATAGCAATGGTAATAGCTATACATGTTGTAGAAATATAAAATGTAAAAGTTTTAAATCCAACTGGACCTAATTTTTTTACATTTCCCATTGATGATGCTCCTTAAGTTAAAGATATTAACACTAAAGGAACTACCATCATCTTTATAATAGTTAAAAATCCATCACTTAGTATTTTAATAATACCATTTAAAAGAACAGTATCTAGCAGAAAGCTAGATGGAATTGATCTAATTAATAAGGCAAATATTAAGACAGTAAACATTCAAAGGAATATTTTATATGTAAGACCTAAAGTTTTTTTCATATAGTATCATCCTTTATTTATATAAGTATATTTTACATATTTAATACAAAATTGGAAAGTTATTTTTGCAAGTGAAGTTGTCAGATAAATTTAATACTTGTATTTAATATACTCGTAAATGATATAAAATAAAAATTTACAAAAAAAACAACCATTTGATATAATAAAAAATAAAAATAAAATAGGAGAATGTAATGATAAATAAATTAAAAATTATATTTAATAAATTTGATCCGTATATAAATGGTTGGGAATACATGAAAAGAGCATCAGTTGCAATTATAATACTTGAAGAAAATGGAGAAGAAAATGTTATTTTTCAAGTAAGATCAAAGAAAATGAAAAGTCAACCAGGAGATATATCTTTTACAGGCGGTAAAATAGACAAAGATGAAACGCCTAAAGAAGCCATTGTTAGGGAGATTTGGGAAGAAATTGGGTTAGATATTAATGATTTTGATATAATAACTGAATTAGATACATTAGTAACTCACTACGGATTAATAATACATCCATTTATAGTATATATAAAAAATATGAATAATATAAAAATAAACAAAAGTGAAGTAGATCATATATTTTCAGTACCTCTTAAATTTTTATATGAAAATAAGCCTACGATAATTAATAATGAAATATTAATAAAAAGAAATGAAAAATTTCCATTTGAATTAATAAATAATGGAGAAAATTATAAATTTAAAAATGGAATTTATCCATCATTATTTTATATATATAATGAATATGTTATCTGGGGGATAACAGCTAAAATACTAGAAAACTTTATAAAAGAGCTAAATAAAAAAAATTATTTTAAATAAAAGAAAGGGATATGAATATTATCCTTTTCTTTTATTTTTTAAATTGATTAGTTTTTCCCATAATATAAGCTAATTTAATCATTTCTTTTTCAGTAGTAGTTAAAGATTTACTATACATTTTTTCAAATTGACTAAATAATTTATCATAATCAATATTTAATTTGTTAGAAGTTGACTTACTATTATATATTTTAAAATTATAAATTGATGGTTTAATATTAGAATTATACACTTTTTTAAAGACTTCAGCAGTATAGTAAGCATCATTAAAAGCATTATGTAAATCTTTATCTAATTCAATATTATAAATTTCTAGTGCTTTACTAAGACCTATTTTGATTCCTTTAGGGCACTTAAGTTTCTTTGAAATAATTTTTTGTAAATCTATATATCTAATTTCTAATGAATCTATATTTATTTTATGAAATTTCATATTTCTAACAATTTCTTTAATATCAGTAGTTCCCCATACTATAAAAATACTATCCTTTGATTTAGCAAACTCAAAAAAATTTTTTATAATTATGCTAAAATCATCAGATTTAATTAAGTCTTCATCTTTAATTCCAGTAAGCTCTCTTACAAATGGATGAATGTAGGGATAAACAGTAGGTTTAATTAGCCTATCAAAGTAGTTAATGTTGTTTAAATATTCATCTAACTTTATAGCGCCTATCTGAATTATTTCAAATGGACATAAAGAATTTGTAATTATTTTATTTTCATCTGTTGGGTCATAGCATTGGTTAAATTCTAAATCAAATACAATATAAGACATAATATCACTCCTAAAGTCAAGAATATTGTTAATTATATCATTAAAATATTAAATGTGAATAAAAATATAAATTTTATATAGTAAACAAAAATACTTTTTATGATATAATTTGTAAGAGCAAACAAGGTAAAGCACGAAGGGGTAGTTACTATGAAAAAATTTAACATTAAAGTATTAAAGCAACAAAATATGTTTTTATTAACCTTTATATTTTTATTATTGAAAAATATATTATTTTTAGGGTTAGTAACAACATCAGGAGGAGAATTGAAAATTAATATTTTTAGCCTAAGTTTTTTTAGTGCATTTATATTAATTTTTATGTCATTTGGCTATTTTTTAAAAGAAAAACCACAAAAAATATATTATATTTTAATAAACTTAATAATAAGTTTATTTTTAATATTTGATATATGGTATTTTAGAGCAACAAATGGATTTTTAGGATTAAAATTAATATTTTTTAATGATTTAATAAATCCATTTAATAAAAGCTTAATTAATTTTAACTTAATAGATAGTTTATTTTTAATAGATATTATTAGTATTATAATTTTAATAAAAAATAAAACTATAAATTTTTCAGCAAGAAGAAGTTACATTAAAGGTATTTTAATATTGAGCCTATCATTTTTGGTTATATTTGGTTTTAATAGGGCTTTTGATATAAAAGATTTATCAGATGGAGAAATTAGCTTTTTTAAAACTGAATGGGCACAATATATAACTATGAATAATTTAGGACCGATAGGATTTCATGTTTATGAAGCTGATAACACTTTAAAAAAATTATTTACAAAAGAAAATAAAGAGGATAAAGAACAAATAGAAAGCTGGTTAAAATATAATAATGAAAATTTACCTGATAACAATTATAAAGGAATGCTTAAAGGAAAAAACGTTGTATTTTTACAAATTGAATCATTAGAAAACTTTGTTATTGGTAAAGAAATATTTGGACAACCTATAACGCCTAATTTAAATAGACTTATAGAGAATTCATTATATTTTAATAATATATATGAACAAAACAATGGTGCAAATAGTATAGATTGCGATGTTTTAATTAATGCTTCTACATTTACATTAGGAGATTGTATAACAGCTCTTGATTATCCAGAAACAAAATACAATTCTTTTCCAGCAGTTTTAGGTGAAAATGGATATCATACTTTTTCAACTCATATAGAAAAAGGGTCTGATTGGGGATTTGGTGAGCTTCATAAAAACGGATTTGGTTTTAAAGAAATATGGGATATTCGAGAATATAAAAAGGATGAATATGCAGGTTTTGGTTTGTCAGATAGAACTACATTAACACAGTTTTATAACAAATTAGCTACATTAAAACAACCATTTTATGGTGTAATCAGCACCTTAACAAGTCATGGACCTTTTGATATACAAGATGAGTATAGAAGTTTATCATTACCTAAATGGTTAGATGAAAATTATCTTGGAGGATATTTTCAAAGTATAAATTATACAGATAAGCAAATAGGTATGTTTATTTCACTTTTAGAAGAAAGTGGTTTAATGGAAAATACAGTTGTTGTAATTTATGGAGACCACGGTGGCGTTCATAAATATTATAATGATAAAATTCAAGATTTACCTTTAGAAGGAGATTGGTGGAGAAGTTATGAAAAGAAAATCCCATTTATTATTTATTCTAAGAACAATAAAGGTGAAACTTTTAATGTAAATGGAGGACATGTAGATATAGCTCCAACTTTATTATATTTATTAGGAATTGATGATAAATATTATAAAGAAAAATTAATGGGAAGAGTTCTTGTAAACACTAATAGAAATGCAACTGTAATTAAGGGAAATGAAATAAAGGGTACTCCAAAAGATGAAAAAGAAGAAGAACATTTAAAAAATGCCTATAAAATTGGAGAAAAAATAATAAAAGGTAGATATTTTAATTAATAATTTAAATTGTAATTAATATATTATGAATGTTTACTTTAAAACTATATAGTGTTAGAATTATTCGGTAATATTTATAGATAACATATGAAGAATGAGGAGGAAAAATCTTGAAGAAATATTTTAATTTAACAACCTATATTGTGTTTGGGGTTGCTAGTGTATTAACAACATTTTATTTCCCTTATCTAAATCAACATGTAGGATTGTCTTTAACACAGGTTGGTGGGGTAGTTTCTGTAGGAGCATTATTTACATTAATTGCACAACCAATTTTATCAAATCAATTTTCCAAGGTTAAAAATAGAAATAGATTTATTTTAATATATTTAGCTTTTGTGTTTTTTGCAATAATAGGGTTAATTGTTATAAATAAAGATTTAGCTATTATATTTGCACCTATCTATGGAGGAGTCCTAGCTCCAATAACAGGTATATTTGAAATATATATAGAAGATTTATGTGTTAAAAAGGGATATGAGTTTTCTGATATTAGAAAATGGGGTTCAATAGGATATGGTTGTATTGTTTTATTAGGAGGAGGAATAATAGCCAAATTTGGTTATAGAATACTTCACATTTTGGCATTATCAATGATAATTATAATGGCATTAATTATCATATTTAAGTTTGAAAATACAGAAATAAAAATAGAAAACTTATCAAAAGTTGGATTTAAAGACTTAATTAAAGATAAAAATATAGTACTTTTAGCCCTAATAGTATTTTTAAGTATTGGTAGTTATACAGGGTTAGACTTTGCTTATTCATCATATTTAGTAGACGTAACTAAGAACATTGATTTAGCTAATAAGATATATAGTGGGTCTATAGGGTTTAGAGTTTTTATAGAGTTCTTATCTTTTATGCTTGTTACTAAATATTTATCAAAAGCTAATAGTAAAAAGTGTATAATGATGGCATTTACAATAGCTTCAATTAAAATAATGTTATTTTCAACAGGTGTACTTCCGCTTATAGTACTAGGAGACCAGTTACATGGAGTTATGTATAGTTTATATTTAACGTTTATCTTTAAGTATTTAAGAGAAGTAACAGATGAAAAGATAGTGCCTAGTGCTTTTGCTATATTATCAGTTTTAAGTAGTGGAGGAGCCAATTTTATATATCCAGCTATATATAGTTTTGTACAAGAAAAATTTGGATACGGCTTAATGTATTTATTAGGATTTATATTAATTATTCTTGCAATAGTATTAACATATACGTTACTTCCTAAAGGAAAAATGAATAAAACCTCTAATAATGATTTAAATATATAATAATTAGATAAAAAAGTACCCTTATGAATTAATGCATAAGGGTACTTTTTTTATTTAATAGTGAAATTTATTATCAATTAATGTTGATATATAAAGTCGGATATGATAATTTAGTACAAAGAAATGATAATCGTTATCAACAAATAATTTGTAAAGATGGAGGGGATTATGAAAAAAATTATTATTATCAATTATGATTGGGGTAATATCTTTAGGGATATTAGCTGGATGTGGAAAGGAAGAATTATCAGATAAGTCAAATTCAGGAGTTTTAAATCTATATACAAGTAGACATTATGATACTGATGATGCTTTATATGAAGAGTTCACTAAGGAGACTGGAGTTAAAATAAATGTAGTTAAAGGGGAACCAGATGCTCTTCTAGAAAGGTTAGAAAGAGAAGGTAAGGATACTGAGGCAGATTTATTAATAACAGCTGATGCAGGTAGATTATATGCTGCTAAAGAAAAAAAGCTTTTACAACCAGTTGAGTCAAAAGTTGTAGATGAAAATATTCCATCAAATTTAAGAGATAAAGATAATGAATGGTTTGGTTTGGCAGTTAGAGCAAGAGTCTTAGTTTATTCTAAAGAAAGAGTAAACCCAGAAGAATTATCAACTTATGAAGAATTAATTGACTCTAAATGGTCAGGCAAAATATTAACTAGATCATCTACTAATATATACAATCAATCATTAGTTGCATCTATGATAGCAATAAACGGAGAAGAAGCTACTGAAAAATGGGCTAAAGAATTAGTTAAAAACTTTGCTAGAGATCCAAAAGGAAGTGATAGAGATCAAGCTAAGGCTGTAGCTGCAGGTGAAGGTGATATTGCAATAATGAATACATATTATGTAGGAAAATTAATAGATTCTAAAGATTCAGAAGAAGTTAAAGTAGGAGAAAAGGTAGGCGTATTTTTCCCAAATCAAAATACTACAGGTACTCATGTAAATGTTAGTGCGATAGGTTTAACTAAATATAGTAAAAATAAGGAAAATGCAATTAAGTTTATAGAGTTTTTAACTTCTGAAAAAGCTCAAAAACAATTTGCTGAAACTAATTTCGAATATCCTGCAAATCCTAAAGTTGAATCTGCAGAACTTTTAAAATCATGGGGAGAATTTAAGCCACAAGATATAAATTTATCAGCTCTTGGAGAATATAATGCTAAAGCAGTTGAAATAATGAATAAAGTTGGATGGAAATAATAATGAATATCAAAAAACTTAAAAGAGGATTTAAAAAAGATTTTAATATATGGGCTCTTTTAAGTACATTAGGGGTAGTGCTTATTCTTGCACCTACCCTTGATGTTTTATTAAAAATATTTGAAGAGCCTAATGAAAACTGGTATCATGTTAAAGAATTTTTACTTAAGGACTATACAATAAATTCGTTGAAAATAGCATTTTTTACTGCAATATTTACTTTAATACTTGGAGTTGTTTTAGCTTGGCTAATTAGTATGTATGATTTTCCATTTAGAAAATTTTTTAGTTTATCATTAGTACTACCAATTGCTATACCTGGATATATAGCCGCATATACATATGCTGGAATCTTTAGTTATACTGGTATTATTCAAAAAACTTTAAGAAATAATTTTTCCATATTTTTAGACCCAAAGTATTTTGATATTATGTCGTTAAAGGGAGCTGTATTTATATTTACATTTTTTCTTTTTCCATATGTATATATAACAACCAAGGCATTTTTAGAAAATCAAAGTTCAGCATTAATAGAAAATGCTAGAATGCTAGGACATAATTCATTTTCTATATTTACAAAAATAATACTTCCAATCTCAAGGCCATCAATAATAGCAGGTGTAAGTTTAGTAATATTAGAAGTTTTTAGTGATTATGGAGTTGTTAATTATTTTGGAGTAAGTACATTTTCAACAGCCATATTTAAAACATGGTATGGAATGGGTGATATAGATACAGCAGTTAAATTAAGCGGAATATTAATGATTTTTGTTGTAGCCATTTTTATTTTTGAGAATATATTAAGAGGGCGAAGAAAATATTCCTCATCAAATAGTAAAGTAAGACCTTTGAAAAGACAAAAATTAAGTGGTAAAAAAGCTTTAATAGCCTTTTTAAGTTGCTTTATAGTATTTTTAATATCATTTTTAATACCAGTTCTTCAATTGATATCATGGGCTATTTTTAGTTATAAAAATGTTTTAAATCATGATTTTCTAAAACTATTAAGGAATACTATTTTAGTAGCAAGTATAGCAACTTTAATAATAATAATTGTATCTATTATTATAGGTAACTTTTGTAGAATAAATAAGTCTAAGATATCGAAAATATTTTCAAAAATTGCAACTCTTGGATATTCAATTCCAGGAGCAATAATAGCAATTTCAGTAATAGTATTTTTTATATCAATAGATAGAAGTTTAGTAGATATATATATAATCTTTGGTGTTACTAGTAAGACTCTTATTTTAAGCAGTTCACTAACTATGTTAATTTTTGCATATATAATTAGATTTCTAGCAGTTGGATTTAATAATGTACAAGCAGGATTTGAAAAAGTAGGATTTAAATATTTTGAAGCATCAAGATTACTTGGATATGGAATTACTGAAACTTTTCTGAAAGTGGATTTAAATATGATAAAAGGTGCTATAGTAAGTGGAGGAATTCTTACGTTTATTGATATAATAAAAGAACTTCCATTAACTATGACATTAAGACCTTTTAATTTTGATACATTAGCAACAAAAGCTTATGAATTTGCAAATGATGAAAGAGTATATGAAGCTGCAATTCCTTCTTTAATAATTATAGGAATTAGTATGATTTCAATATTTATTTTTCATAATATAAGTAAAAATAGGAGGGAAAAGAGTGCAAGTTAAGATAAAAGATTTAAGTTTTAAGTATGATAACTCTAAAGATATGATTATAGATAAATTTTCATTAAATATAGAAAAAGGTGAGATAGTAGCTATTTTAGGAGCTAGTGGATGTGGAAAAAGCACTATTTTACGTTTAATTGCAGGACTTGAAGAGCCTTATAGCGGAGAAATTATACTTGGTAACAAAATAGTAGTTACTGATGAAAAGTTTGTATCTCCAGAAGATAGAGAGGTTGGAATGGTATTTCAAGACTATGCATTATTTCCACATTTAAATGTTTATGAAAACATAAAGTTTGGCTTACATAAAATTTCTAAAAAGGAACAAAAGGAAATAGTTGAAAATATGATTAAACTTGTGAATTTAGAGGGGTATGAAAATAGATATCCTTATGAATTATCAGGTGGCCAACAACAAAGAGTAGCTTTAGCGAGAGCATTAGCTCCAAAACCAGTAATAATTTTAATGGATGAACCTTTCAGTAATTTAGATAGTCATTTAAGAGGAAAAATAAGAGAAGAACTTAAAGAAATAATAAAAAAATCAAAAACTACTTGCATTTTTGTTACTCATGATATTGAAGATGTAAAAGCTATAAGTGATAGAGTAGTTAAAGTATAAAAATAGGTTAACTGATTAATCAGTTAACCTATTTTTATACTTTTAAGTTTTTAAATCAAATTTAACTTTACATTTAGTACATGTTACAATAATATTTCCCTTACCTTTAGGTAATCTTAATTTTTGTTTGCAGTTTGGGCATTTAGTTATTTTATAACCTTTATTTTTATTTCTTTGCTGTTTAAATATATTAACTAAAAGATATATAGAATTAAAATCAATAATAGGAATTGATTTAGGTATAGATTTTCCAAATTTATTTAAAACTTTATTTAAGTAAAAAATAAATTTATCTAATTCATCTCTTCTTTTATACTTATTTTTAGAAAAACATCTAAAAATAGCTAAAAGTACAAATAAAAGACCTAATATCTTAGTTAAATTAAATATATTAAAAATAGAACCTAAAAAAATTAAAAATATAGAAAGAATATCAATTCCATAGGCGTTTCTTAAAAATCTCATGTAAATCACTCCTATAAATATGTAATAAGGCTATTATAATATAAAATGATAGTTTGGACAAATAACTAATTTATGTATATTTTGTAATACATGTAGATAGAATAACAATGACTCTTCTATTAAGGACAAATTAAACTTAAATTAATAATCTGTTCACTAAATAACTTGATTTTTAGTATATAATCGTATAAACAATATAGAAAGGATTTGAAGAAGTGTTAGAAAAACTAAAATTAGAAAGTAAATATATAAGATATGGATTATATATAATTTTAGCAATATTATTACTTTTTTTAGGCTATAAAATAATAGATAATGGAAGTTATTTAATAGATATTACAAAATCTAATATATATAATTTTTTTAGAATGATTTCGCCGATTTTTTATGCTTTTCTTATCTCATATTTATTATTTAAGCCAGTAGTATTTTTTCAAAATTTAATATCAAAATTATATAGTAGCATTACAAAAAGGAAAATTAACGATAGAATTTATAAAATCTCTAGAGTTTTAGGAATAATTATAATGTTTGTAATTATTAGTATATCTATAGCTTTAGTTATAAATTTTGTAATACCTCCAATAGTTGAAAATATAAAAATACTACTTAGTAAACTACCAGAATATCAAACACAAATGAAAATATGGATTGAAGAAATAGTAGGATTTTTTAATAAAAATAATATGGATATACAAGCTACAGGTGAACTAGCTACAGGCGTTACAGATAAATTATTTTTAGTTGGAAATAAAACACTAGCTTTTATTGCAAATAGTGTAACTACTCTTAGTTCCTTAATATTAGATCTAATATTAACTATTATACTTACATTTTATTTTCTTAAAGATAAGGAAGTTCTTTTTAAAAACTTTAAAAAAATTAGAGATGTAGTTATGCCAAAAAAATTTGGTAGGGCATTAACTATTTTCGTTAATGATATAGATGAAATCGTAGGTAAATTTTTAGTTGCAGAAATATTAGACTCTGTAATAGTAGGGGTAGTTTCAACTATACTGATGTTACTTATAAGACATCCTTTTTATATTTTAATTGGATGTGTTGCCGGACTTACAAATATAATACCATATGTAGGACCAATTATAGGAGCTGCTTTAGCTTTTGGACTTGGAATATTTAGTAGTTTAGGACTTGGAGTAAGTGGAGCTATTTTACTTCTTTTATATCAGCAAATAGATGGTAACTTTGTTCAACCAAAAATAGTAGGAGATAAAGTAGGATTAATACCTGTTTGGATATTAATTGCAGTACTAATTGGAGGAAGTTATTTTGGCGCTATAGGAATGATTTTATCTATACCAGTAGCTGGTTTAATTAGGATTTATTTTAATAGATATGCAAAGTATAAAAATATAATATGAAATTTAGGAAATTTTTACTGTTAAACAAGCTATTTATATGATATAATTCATATTAGATTTTTTATGGAGGTAGTTTGATATGAAACATATAAAAACAGTAAATAAGACAAATATTAAAAATAGTTTAGCTAAACCTGGATGTAAAGAATGTGCAAACTCATGCCAATCAGCGTGTAAGACTTCATGTACAGTTGCAAACTTAGAATGTGAAAACTAATATTTAAGCAGTAGCAATTAAGCTGCTGCTAATTTTTTTTAATATTTAATTTATTAATGGAGGATATAATAATGGCGTTAATTCATAAATTCAAACAAGGAGAAAATTTCTTCATTTTAGATGTAAATACAGGTGCTGTTCATATAGTTGATGAATTAGTATATGATTTAGTTGATGAAGATAAAATGAGAAATAAGGAAGAACTTATCGCTGAATTTAGTAAAAAGTATGGAGAAGATGTTATTTCAGAAGCTTATGATGAAATAATGGAACTTATAGATGAAGACATCCTTTATTCAAAGGATCAGTATGAAGATATAGCTCACAGTTCAATGGATGATAGAGATTACATAAAAGCTGTATGTTTAAATATAATTCATGGATGTAATTTAAGATGTAAATATTGCTTTGCAGATGAAGGAGAATATAACGGAAATAAAGGTGTTATGTCTCTTGAAACTGCTAAAAAAGCAATAGATTATGTAGTAAAAAGAAGTGGTCCAAGAAAAAATATAGAAATTGATCTTTTTGGTGGAGAGCCAACTATGATAATGGATACAATTAAAGGTATCATAAAATATGCAAGAGAAAACGAAAAATCTTGGAAAAAAAATATTAGATTTACAATGACAACAAATGCTACTCTTTTAAATGATGATATGATGGATTTCATGGATAAAGAAATGGGTAACATAATACTTTCATTAGATGGAAGAAAGTGTGTAAATGATAATGTTAGAATTAAAATAGATGGCAGTGGATCATATGATGATATTATTCCAAATATAAAGAAAATGATTAAAAAGAGAACAGAAGGTAAAACCTATTATGTAAGAGGGACATTTACTAGAGCTAATACTGATTTTTATGAAGATGTAATGGCTATGATTAATGAAGGCTTTAGAGAAATTTCTATAGAACCTGTTGTTTTAGAAAATGGACATCCCCTTGCTTTAAGAGAAGAGGACTTAGAAGAAATATTTGAAAATTATGATAAACTATATGATGAAATGTCTAGAAGAAAGAAAGAAAATAATGATGTGTTTAATTTCTATCATTTCAACATAAGCCTAAATGGTGGACCATGTGTTTATAAAAGAATTTCAGGGTGTGGTGCAGGATTTGAGTATGTTGCAATAACACCACAAGGTGATGTTTATCCATGTCATCAATTTGTAGGAAAAGATGAATTCAAACTTGGTACTATATACGATGATACTTATAACACAAGCCTTGGAAAAGAATTTAAAAAAGCTCATATATATAATAAACCTAAATGTAAAGAGTGTTGGGCTAGATTCTATTGTAGTGGTGGATGTCAAGCTAATAACTTTAATTTTAACGGAGATATGAAGATACCATATGAAATTGGTTGTAAAATGCAAAAGAAAAGAATTGAGTGTGCTATTGCATTAAAAGCTGAATAATAAGAATCTTGGAGGTATATTTTGGTAGAGTATATCTTAAAAAATAATATAAAGTTAGTATATAAAAAAACTACATCAAGTTTAACTTCTATTTCTATATCTTTAGGCGCAGGGGCTGCTATGGACGGAAAAAAACTAGGAATAGCCCATGCTACTGAACATATGGTTTACAAAGGAACAAAGAATAGAAGTGAAGCTGAAATCAATAGGGAATTAAGTGATATTTTTGGGTTTCAAAATGCTATGACTAATTATCCATATGTAATTTATTATGGAACTCTTTTAAATGATGATTTTAAAGCGGGAATATCTTTATTTAAAGATATTCTTGTAAATCCAGAGTTTAAAGAAGATGGTTTTAATGAGGAAATGCAAGTAATTATTGAGGAGCTTAAGGAATGGGATGAAGAATTAGATCAATATATTGAAGATAAGCTTTTTCTAAATTCTTTTAGTAATAGAAGATTAAAGAATCCTATTATAGGAAAGTTAAGTACTTTAAAAGAAATGACTTTAAAAGATATAAGAAACTTTTATAATAAGTATTATGTTCCAAGCAATACTTCAATAGCAGTAATATCCTCTTTAAATTTTGATTATGTAAAAAAAGTAATAGAAGAAGAATTTAATAGTTGGGAAGATAAAAAATTACTTAAAGAAAAAGAATTATATGAAAGCCCTAAATGTGAAATCTTTTATAATTATAGAGAAGGTATAAAAACTTGTAAAGTAGAGATTATATATTCTATTCATAACTTAACAGAAAAAGAATTAAAGGCCTTAACCATATTTGATGAATATTTTGGAAAAGGAGTAAACTCAATTCTTTACGATACATTAAGGACTAAAAATGGCCTTATTTATGATGTACTTACTAAGATATCTTTAGAAAGTCATATAAAATTATATAAGATAAATTTTAGTACTTCAAAAGAAAATCTAGATTATTCATTAAAGTTGATTAATGATTGTATAGATAACATAGTTAATTTAAAAGATATGCTAACTGAAGAAGATAAAAAAAGATTAATTAAAGGCATTAAATTAAAAAGGTTATTTAGAGAAGAACAAAATATAATTTTAGCTAAAGAACTTTCTACTTATGGAACAATGTTTAATGATTTTAATAGATATTTAGATGAAATTAATAATCTAGAGGATATGGAAATTGATTTTATAATTGATGTTGCAATAAAAGTATTAAAAAAACCTTCTATAGAAATAATATTAGGTAAATAGTTTATAATATAAAGGAATGAAGTAAATTTTCATTCCTTTATATTATTTTAAGTTAAGGAGTGTAGATATTGAAGGAAAAATTACCTTTATTAAATGAATTAATAAAGTATCATAAAGAAAATAATTTAATACTTTCTATGCCAGGTAATAAGTGTGGAAAAGGATTTTTAAGAGATGGTATAGGAGAAAACTTTGTAAGAAATTTAGGCTTTTTGGATATAACAGAAGTAGATCCTTTAGATAATCTTCATTGTCCAGAGGGGGTTATTAAAGATTCCCAAGAATTACTTAGTAAATATTACAAGGCAAAAAAAGGATACTTTTTAGTAAATGGTAGTTCAAGTGGTAACCTTGCAGCTATATTTTCAGCTTTCAATGAAGGAGATGAAATATTAGTTGAAAGAAATTGTCATAAATCAGTTTATAATGCCATTATATTAAGAAAGCTGAAAGTAATATATATTGAAGGTAATATAGATGAAAATAATGGAATATTTTTGCCACCTAATAATGATAATATTTATAAGGCTTTAAAAAGATCTAAAAATCCAAAAGGTATAATTTTAACTTATCCTAATTATTTTGGGATTACATATAATTTAGAGAATATATTAAAGAATTTAAAAAGTAGCAATTTAAAAATAATTATAGATGGAGCTCATGGAGCTCATTTTGGAGTAACTGATAAACTACCCAAATCTATAGTTAATCTATCAGATTATATTGTTTTAAGTGCACACAAAACGTTACCTTCATTAACTCAAGGAGCATATCTTTTAACTAATAATGAAGATAGTAATTTAGAGTTTTATTTAAAAGCATTTACAACTACATCGCCATCATATTTAATTATGGCATCTTTAGATTATGGACGCTATTATTTAGATAATTACGGAAAAGAAGATTATGAAAAACTTATAACTCTAGCAGAAAAATGGAAAGAAAATATAAATTCTTTAAAAAAGGTTTATATATTAGATAAAGAAGACTTAATAGAAGGATATAATGTTGATAAAAGTAGATATATTATTACAGTACCTAAAGGGCATAATGGACATAAGCTTTTAGCCTATTTAAGAAAAAATAAAATTCAAGCAGAAATGAGTTTTCAATTGGGAGTAGTTCTTATGTTATCATCATTTAATACAGATGAAGATTTTTTTAAGATATTTAATGCTATAAAAGCATTAGATTTATCTTCAATATACGAAGGAAAGTCCTTTAATAAGGTTTATAGTTTTATTGGAGAAAAAAAGATGGAACCCTATGAAGTCTTTAATAAAGATTCTGAAGAAATAAATATAGAAGACTCGGAAGGAAGAGTATGTAAAGATTCTATAATACCATATCCACCAGGTATACCTTTACTTTGTGCAGGAGAAGTAATAAATAAGGAAGTAATTTTAATTATTAAAGATTATATTTATAACAATATAAATGTAATTGGGATATATAAAGATAAGGTAAATGTAGTAAGATAGTCATGTTAAAGTTTTAAGATAAAATTATTTTAAAAGTTTAAATATTAATTATGGACAAGTATTTGTTATTGAATGTATAATAAATAGAATTGAATTTTAAGCAATATTTAAAGTAAGGAGTGGCTATTATATGGATATAAATCAAATACTATATGTTGCTATGTATGCTGGGAAAATTATGTTAGAATCTGGAGCAGAAACATATAGAGTTGAAGAAACTATAGATAGAATATGTAAAAGTTATGGTATAGCGGAAGTTGATAGTTATGCAACACCTACTGTAATTATTGTATCTGTATATAGTAAAGGCCATACATCTTCTTTAGTTAGAAGAATATCTAGTATATCTGTTGACTTGAATAAAATAGATATGGTAAATAATTTGTCAAGAAATATAGAGAGAGAGAATTTATCTATATATGATTTAGAAGATAGATTGAAAATTATAGAAAGTAAAGAAAGATATTCATTTAAGATAACTCTTCTTTTTTCAGCCCTTGGTGCTTTCGGATTCGTATTTCTTTTTGGTGGATCATTTGTAGATGCAATATCAGCATTTTTTATAGGTTTTATAGTTAAGTATGTGACAATAAAAGGTAGTGAAATTAAAATAAATCCATTTTTTATAAATAGTATATCTGCAGGTGTTTTAGCGTTTTTTGCCATTTTATCTGTAAAAATTGGATTAGCATCAGATATAGATAAGGTAATTATAGGATCTATAATGCTTTTAGTTCCAGGACTTTCTATAACTAATGCTATAAGAGATACAGTAGCAGGAGATTTAGTATCTGGGCTAGCAAGAGGAACAGATGCATTTTTAACAGCAATAGCAATAGCTATTGGAACTGGGGCAGTTTTAAGTTTATGGATTAATATATTTGGAGGATTATAGATGCTTGGTGAAACATTAGCAGCTTTCGTAGCTACAATAGGATTTGGAATATTATTTAATATTAAAGGTAAAAAGCTTATTTTTGCTGGAATTGATGGTGCTATAGGATGGTTTGTATATAAATTTATTTTAATATTAGGATTATCACAGGTTTCAGCATTGTTTATTGCATCCATTAGTATAAGTATATTTTCAGAAGTTTATGCAAGAGTATTAAAAACTCCTGTTACAACATTTATAGTTTGTGCCCTTATTCCATTAGTTCCTGGCGGTGGTATGTATTATACAATGGTAGAAGCAATAACAGGAAATATAATGGAATCTTTAGAAACAGGAATAAACACTTTAGCATCAGCAGGATCACTTGCACTTGGAATAATATGTGTATCTACTGTAACTAGAATTATAATGTCCTATAATAATAGTAAATCATTTAAATTTAGACACAGTAGACATATGAAATTGTAAATAAATAACCCGTTTTAATTTATAAAATGGGTTATTTTTATATAAAATATATGTATAATAATAAATAAATAATTATTATAAAAGAGGAGATTAAATGAAGATTATTAATAGTTATTATGAACTTAAAGAATTTATAAATAATAATTCTTTAAGTATTATATATTTTAGTACTAATACATGTACAGCTTGTAATGCTTTAAAACCTAAACTAATATCATTAATAAATGAGTTTAAAGATATTAAAATAGCAGAAGTTAAAGCTGATAAATCTATAGAATTAGTAGCTCAGTTAAATATGTTTATGGTACCAGCTATTTTATTCTTTGTAAATGGAAAAGAAACATTAAGAGAATCCAAATATATAAGTATAAGTGAACTTAAAAATAAATTAGAAAGGGTTGTGAATTTATATGAAAGATAAATTAGAGGAAAAAAGTATGTTTTCAAAATATAAATATAAAAGACCAGATTTTGAAATGTATAAAAACACTATATTAAAATTAATTACTGAAATGGAGATAGCTAAAGACTTTAAAGAAATTGAATCTAAATTAAAAATAATAGAAAAGCTAAGAAGTAATTATGATACAATGTTTAATTTAAGCTATATTAGGCATACAATAAATACTAAAGATGAATTTTATGATAAAGAACAAGAATATTTTGATACTAATGGACCTCTTTATTCTGAAGTAGATGATAAGTTCTTTAGATTTATAAATAACTCAAAATTTAAAAATGAGTTTATAAATAGGTATGGAAACCAGTTTATAAAATTAATAGATCTTAAATTAAAAAGTTTCTCACCAGAAATTATAGAAGATTTAAAAGAAGAAAATAGATTAGTAACTGAATATGGAAAATTAATTGCATCTGCTAAGATAATTTATAATGGAGAAGAATTAAACGTTTCATCTATAGGTAAATATACAGAGGATTTAGACAGAACTATAAGAAAAGAATCATCTGAAAAACTTTGGGGATTTTTTGAAGAAAATGAAGATAAATTTGATGAAATATATGATTCATTAGTTAAAGTGAGAACTAAAATAGCTAAAAAACTAGGATATAAAAATTTTATAGAATTAGGTTATATAAGAATGTCTAGAACAGACTATAATAAAGAAATGGTAGAAGTTTTCAGAAAACAAGTAGAAAAATATGTTGTACCAGTGGCAATTAAGTCTTTTAAAAAACAGCAGGAAAGATTAAATTTAAATAATTTTACTTATTATGATTTACCTATAAAATTTTTATCAGGAAATGCTGTTCCTAAAGGAGATAAGAATTGGATGTTAGATAAAGCCTCTAAAATGTATTCAGAGCTTTCAAATGAAACAAAAGAATTTTTTGATTTTATGATAAATAATCAATTATTAGATTTAGAAAGTAAAAAAAATAAGGCTGCAGGAGGATATTGCACATATATAGCTGATTATAAATCACCATTTATATTTGCTAATTTTAATGGAACTTCTGGAGATGTAGATGTTTTAACTCATGAAGCTGGTCATGCATTTCAAGTTTATTCATCTAGATGGATAGATATACCAGAAATTCTTTGGCCAACTAGTGAAAGTGCTGAAATTCACTCAATGAGTATGGAGTTTTTAACTTGGCCTTGGATGGAATTATTTTTTAAGAATGATACAGAAAAATATAAATTTACTCATTTAGAAAGTGCGTTAACATTTATTCCCTATGGTGTTGCTGTAGATGAATTCCAACACTATGTTTATGAAAATTATACGGCAACTAAGGAAGAAAGAAAGGCTGCTTGGAGAAAAATAGAAAATAAATATTTGCCATATAAAGACTATAGTGAAAATTCATTTTTAAATAAAGGAACATATTGGTTTAAACAAGGTCATATTTTTGAAGTTCCTTTTTATTATATAGATTATACTTTAGCACAAATATGTGCATTGCAATTTTGGGAAAAAATGAATGAAAACAAAGAAGAATCATGGAAAGATTATATATCTTTATGTAAAGAAGGTGGAACAAAATCATTCTTGGAATTAGTTAAAATTGCAAATCTTAAATCACCCTTTAAAGAAGGATGTATGGAAGAAATTATCGATAATATAGATAAATATTTGGATAGTATAGAAGACAAAAAACTTTAATTGAAAAATTTCTTAAAATAATTAGTTATAACATAAACTTTACATACATATATATAAGTAAATCAGATTTAAAGGAGATGTATTTATGAGTATATATGTATTAATAAATTATGTTGAGGAATGTTTTAAAAATGGAATAGAACCAACATTTAACGGACTACACAAATTTAATAAAGAAATAAAAAATTAGAGATTACTATTTAAATATAGTAATCTCTTCTTTTTATATAAATTATAGCAATATTTTAATAAATTATTAAAAGAATGTTGTTACTAATTGTTAATATGAATATCCATATGTATAATAATATGTGAAAAGACAAGTAAATAATAAGGGATAATTAGCTACAAATTAATTACGCTAGGAGGATTAAAATTTGAAAAAGTACATTGAATTTATAGATGTAAAGAAAATCTATAAAATGGGTGAAGTAGAAATTAAAGCTTTAAATGGAGTGGACTTTAACATTAATAAAGGAGAGTTTGTAGTTGTAGCAGGAGCTAGTGGAGCTGGGAAAAGTACTATATTAAACATATTAGGTGGAATGGATATAGCATCTAGTGGAAAAGTTATTGTAGATGGAAAAGATATTAGTAAGTATTCATCAAAGGAGTTAATAACTTATAGAAGATATGATATAGGATTTGTATTTCAATTTTATAATTTAGTACAAAATCTAACGGCTTTAGAAAATGTAGAATTAGCTACTCAAATATGTAAAGATTCTCTTAATGTAAGCGAAACTCTAGATGCTGTAGGACTTTCTAATAGGAAAAATAATTTTCCAGCTCAGCTGTCAGGTGGAGAACAA
Organism: Clostridium septicum; assembly: GCF_003606265.1. Lineage (NCBI taxonomy): Bacteria > Bacillati > Bacillota > Clostridia > Eubacteriales > Clostridiaceae > Clostridium > Clostridium septicum. The sequence goes on along the minus strand of NZ_CP023671.1, from coordinate 86,897 downwards.
CAAAGAGTAGCAATTGCAAGAGCCCTTGCTAAAAATCCTAAATTGCTTTTATGTGATGAACCAACAGGGGCTTTAGATTATAACACAGGAAAATCAATTTTAAAATTATTACAAGATACATGTAGGAAGATGGGAATGACTGTAGTAATAATTACCCATAACTTAGCCTTAACACCAATGGGAGATAAAGTTATTAAAGTTAAAAATGGAAAAATAGAAAGCATTGTCATTAATGAAAATCCGGTACCAGTGGAAAGGATTGAGTGGTAATGAAAAGTGGTGCGTTTAGTAAAGATATTTTTAGAGACATAAAAAAGTCTAAAGGAAGATTTATATCAATAATTGCAATTGTAGCTTTAGGAGTAGCTTTTTTTGCAGGGGTTAAAATTTCACCTGTTGATATGAAGAAAACTGCTGATACATATTTTGATAATTATAATCTAATGGATATTAGAATTTTATCTACTCTTGGATTTACAGATGAGGATTGTAAAGCTTTAAAAGAAATTAAAGGAGTTGAAGGAGTTTTTCCAACTTATTCAATGGATGCTTTAACAACAATAAAATCGAAAGAGTATGTATTAAAAGTTCATGGGTTAGCACTAGATAAATTAGGTAGCAATGATTTAGATTATATAAATAGATTAAATATTATTGAGGGAAGATATCCAGAAAAATCTGGTGAATGTGTAATTGAAAAATCAAAAATGGATGCCTTAGATATAGATATAGGTTCAACTATAACTTTATCATCAGGTTTAGATACCAATATAACTGAGTTACTAAAAACTTCAGAATATAAAGTAGTTGGTGTAGTTGAAACTCCCTATTATCTATCATACGATAAAGGAAAATCTAACATAGGAAATGGTCAAGTAAATAATTTTATTATGATTCCCAATGATGATTTTATAAGTAAGGCTTATACTGAAATTTTTCTTACGGTAAAGAATGCTAAAAATGTAAATAGTTATACAGATGAATATTTTGATATTGTAAATAATGTAAAAGAGAAGGTAGAAAATTTAGGGGAAACACGAGCTGGAATTAGATATAAGGATGTATTAAAGGAAGCTGAAGATAAAATAGATTCTGGAAAAAGTGAACTTGAAGAAAAAAGAAAATTAGCTAATGATGAGCTTGAAAAAGCTAAACAAAAGATAGAAATTTCAAGAGTACAACTTGAAGGAGCCAAAGAAGCTTTAGATATTAAAGAAAAAGATTTTAATGTATTTATTTCAAATTCAGAAGATAAAATTAAAACTTCTGAGGAAGAGCTAATTAAAGGTGAGAAAGCATATGAAAGTGCATTAAATATTTTTAATGAAAAGAAAAAAATGGCTTTACAAGAATTTGAAAAAATAGAAAGCCTAATAAGAAACTTAGAAAGAAATTCTAATGAACTACAAACAAAAGTAAAGGATTTAGAAATTAAATTAGAAAATCCATTACTTACTGATGAAGAAAAGTTGCAATTAGAAAATGAATTAACTGAAATAAAAGATTCTTTAGAAAGTATACATACTAGGTTGAAAAATACGCAAAATTCACTTAAAGAACAAAAAAGCACTTTATCTAAAGGTGAAGAAGAACTTAATAATAAAAATATTATTTTGCAAAATTCTAGAAAAATATTAGAAAATGAAAAAGAAAAATTAAATGATGGAAAGAAGAAGGCTGAAAATGATTTTTCCTTAGGAAGAGAAAATATAGAAGAAGGAAAACAGGAACTTATAAATGGTGAAGATGAGTACAATAACTCTAAAAACTTATTAAATGAAGAACTTAAATTAGCTGAAAGTAAAATTAAAGATGCTGAAGAAGCTTTAAGTGATTTAGAAAAACCGGAATGGTTTGTTTTAGATAGAAATTCACACTTCTCCTATGTTGATTATGGTAACTCTGCTAACAGTATTGATGCTTTAGCAAAGGTATTTCCAGTATTTTTCTTTATGGTAGCAGCTTTAGTTTGCCTAACTACAATGACAAGAATGGTGGATGAGCAAAGGGTTAATATAGGAACTTTAAAAGCCCTTGGTTACTCAAAAAGCACTATTGCTTCAAAATATATAATATATGCATTATTAGCAAGTATTATTGGAAGTATTTTAGGATTATCTATTGGACTTACTTTATTTCCTAATATAGTTTTTAATGCCTATGGAATTATGTACACTTTACCAGATATAATTTTAGAGTTTAATATTCCAATTTCTTTAGGGATAACATTAGCAGCAATATTAGTAACTACCCTTTCAGCATTTTTTGCTTGTTATAAAGAGCTTATAGAAACACCATCTACACTTATGAGACCAAAGGCACCTAAAGAAGGGAAAAGAATATTATTAGAAAGAATTCCGTTTCTTTGGAATAAGTTAAGCTTTATTGGTAAAGTAACTATTAGAAATATTCTAAGATATAAAAAGAGATTTTTAATGACTGTTTTTGGAATAGCAGGGTGTACAGCTTTACTTCTTACTGGGTTTGGTATAAAGGATTCTATTAAAACTATAGTATCTAAACAATTTGGAGAAATATTTAAATATGATATGGTAGTTAATTTTAATAAAAAAGCTACGATACCAGAAAAAGAAAAAGCATATTTAAATTTATCTAAAGATTCAAGAATATTAAACTCCATAGAAGTAAATAGTGAAAACGGAAAGGTTAATTTTAAAGATAGTGAAGAAAAAGATATAAATATAATAGTTCCAAAGGATTTAAAGAATTTTGAAAATCTTATATCCTTAAATAATAGAAAAACAAATGAAAGAATAACTTTATCTGATGATGGAGTTGTTATTTCTGAAAAAGTAGCAAAGCTAATAAAAGCTAATGTTGGAGATGAGATAGATATTATAAATGCTAATAATAAGAAAGGAACTGCTAAAATTACCGCCATAGCAGAAAATTATACATTTAATTATATCTATATTACTTCTAAAGTTTATAATGAAACTTTTAGAACAACAGTGGAATTTAATTCAATATTTGCTTCTTTATATGATAAATCTAAAGACGCAGAAGCTTCCTTAGCAAAAGATATTACACAAGATGCTGTTATAACAGGAGTAAATTATAATTCTAGTATTAAAAATAATTTTAATGATACTATTAGAAGTCTAAATTATGTAGTATTAATTATGATAGTGTCAGCTGGTGCATTAGCTTTTGTAGTGTTATATAATCTTACTAACGTTAATATAAGTGAAAGATTAAGAGAAATTGCAACTATTAAAGTATTGGGATTTTATGATAATGAAGTATCTGCTTATATATACAGAGAAAATATAATTTTAACGTTGGTTGGAACAGGTTTAGGTCTTATTCTTGGGGAAATATTACACAAGTTTATTATGATTACAGTTGAACTAGAGAATATGATGTTTGGTAGAATAATTGATGTTTCAAGCTTTATATTTTCTGTAATATTAACACTATTTTTCGCAATACTTGTAAACTTTACAATGTATTATAAACTTAAAAATATTAAAATGGTAGAATCATTAAAATCTGTTGATTAAGATTAAACGTACCTATATATGAATAGGTAATATAGCAACTAATAATAACTTTAATATTATTAGTTGCTTTTTATTTAAATAATAAGAAAATAATTAATAAAGTATAGTTTTAAGACACTTTTATCTTGTGAAACTTTGTATCCATACAATAGACATTGTATATTCTATATATTATTATAAGAATAATTATTTAATAAAAGTGTAGGTGGTTAATTTGAAAAATAAAATTAAGAGAGTTGCAGCAATAAACGATATGTCTGGAATAGGTAGATGTTCATTAACAGCAGTAATACCTATACTTTCAACCTTAGGAATTCAATGTTGTCCTTTTCCAACAGCAATTCTTTCTAATCAAACTGAGTATTCAAAGTTTACATTTTTAGACTTAACAGATAATATGAAAGAATATAAAAACTCATGGAAAGGTTTAGATATTACATTTGATTGTATATATAGTGGTTTTTTAGGTTCAGAAAGCCAAATAAATATTGTATCTGAATTTGTTAAGAATAATCATGATGCATTAATTGTTATAGATCCTGTTATGGGTGATAATGGTATTATTTACGATACTTACACCAAGGAAATGTGTTCTAGACTTAAAGAACTTGTTAAAATGGCTGATTTGGTAACTCCTAATTTAACTGAAGCATGTATTTTGACAGAAAAAGATTATAACTCAATAGATATAACAGAAAAAAATCTTATAACTATTGCAAAGGAAATAATTAATTTAGGTCCTAAAAAAGTAATTATAACTGGCATTATAAGTAAAAATGAAATTTGGAATTTTGCATATGATAAAGAACTTAAGGAGAGTTTTATAGTTAGATCTAATTATAATAATAAATCTTATAGTGGTACAGGTGATATATTTACATCAATAGTAGTAGGTATGTTATTAAGGGGAAATAGCTTAAAGGAATCTATAGAAAAAGCTTCAAAATTTATATATAAAGTAATTGAATTTACTTCAAAATATGATACTGACACAAAAGAAGGAATTATGTTTGAATTATTTTTAAGGGAATTAATTTTATAAATACATAGTATATAACTAAAAACAGCATTTTTTCAATATGCAAGTAGATATTTAAAATAGAACTTTTATAAAAAAGATAGATTTACTAATTAGATCTATCTTTTTCTTTGAAATTAATTACAAAATTTCCCAGGTAATGAGGCGGATTTTATATAAAATTTACTTTATTAATAAATTGTTTTAATATAATACTATAATGAGTATTTTATATGGAGGTGATATATTGAAATTAAAGGATATTGTAAATGGAGTATTATATTCAGGATCCAATTTTATAAGAACTCAAGGTAAAACTTTATTTGATTTAAAACTAGTGTCTAATATAAAAAGCAAAAAAATAGATAATATATATCATATATACGGAAAGGTATTGAATGAAAATAACTCTAAGGATTATAGTTGTCATATAAAAATAGATTTAAACTCTAATAAGATTATTGGGAGTAATTGTAGTTGCGAAGATTTTTCTAATAACTCAAAATATAATATTAACTTTATTTGTAAACATATTATTGCAACAACTTATAAATTTTATGATTTAGCAAAAGAAAAAATTCCCAATTTAAAACAAGATTCTGAATTAAATGGTAATAGAATACTTAAACTTTGGAAAAATAAAAAAAATATTGAAATTTTAGATTTAAATATAAAAATAAAAAGTATAAATACAGAAAAATATAACTATTATGAAGCTGAATTTAGAATAGGAAATAAGTATAATAATTTAATTAATTCTTTAAAGGTAAGCGAGAATAGGACTTGATAGAAGCTAAAAATAAAAAGGAACCATTAATATTTATTAAAGATTTTACATATGAACCTAGAAAACAGATGGTTAATAAATGTGATGAAGATATATTTAATTTTATAGAAGAGTATCTAGATGTAACAAATGTATACAACAATAAAAATTTTAACTTTGTAAATGGTAAAAATCTAATAATATTGCCTAATAATTTGAGAAGATTTCTTTTACTTATAAAAAAAGATAAAAAAATAGATATTAATTATAATTATATTACTTATACATCTAAAATAAATAATATAAAATTACCATTATTATTTACAATAAAACAATCTGAAAAAATATTTACAGTAAAAACAACTAAGAAATTACCTATTATATTAAATGAAAAGGGAGACGTTTATATCTATGATAGGGAAATATATATTCCCCCTGTAGAGTTAAACTATTATTATAAAAGTGTTTTTAGAGAATTTACTTCCAAGGGAGAAATAAACTTAAATAAAAATATAAATAATATCAAGGAATTTCTTAAAATATCAGAAGATATAACAAGTAAAGTAATTTTAGATGAAAGCAGTAAAGAATACATAACTAATCTAATAAAACTTAAGTTTTACTTCAATAAAATTTATAATAATATTTATTGTACTGTTAAAATTGAATATTTAGATAAAGAATTTAACATATTAAAGGAAGAATATAATAGAGCTTTTTTATTAGAGTCTAAAATAAAAGGTAAAATAGATATAGAACTTGAAAGATTTAGATTTATAAAGAAAATTGATAAATTTGAATTTATCGGTAATGACGATGATTTATATTATTTTTTAAAGGAAGGGTTAAATATTCTAAGAAGACTTGGAGAGGTTATATTATCAGATTCTTTAAGAAAGCTTAAACTAATAGATTCTTCTTATATAGATTCTTTTATCTATTATGAAAATTCTTATTATAATTTAAACTATAATATAGATAATATGGATTTTTATGAATTTAAAAATGCATTAACATCTATTAGAAATAACAAAAAATATTTTAAAACAAAAAATAATAATTTTTTAGATTTGACAGATACAGCAGTTAAGGAATTTTTCTACTTATTAGATATTTTAAATTATGAAGAAAATTTTAAGAATGGAAGTTTGAAAGTAGATAAAAATAAAGCTATTTATTTAGATAGCAAAATAGAAAATAAAGAGTTATCCTTTATAAGATCTGACAAAACATTGAATAAAATATCAAATAAGTTAAAAAATAAAAAAGATATAAAATTTAACCTACCCTCTAATCTTAAAGGATCACTTAGAGATTATCAAATAATAGGATATAATTGGCTTAAGACTATAGCATCTATGAATTTTGGTGGAATATTAGCAGATGAAATGGGTCTTGGAAAAACTGTGCAAATAATAGCTTTTTTACTTTCAGAAGTTAACAGAAAAACTCTAATAATTACACCTACTTCTTTAATATATAACTGGCAAAAAGAGTTTGAAACTTTTGCTTCAACCATAAAGGTAGGGATAGTCCATGGAAGTACTAAAGAAAGAGAATATATTTTAAGAGATAAATATAAATATGATGTAATACTTACTACCTATGGAACTTTAAAAAATGATTTTGATACTTATAAAGATCAAGTATATGATTATTGTATTATTGATGAAGCTCAAAATATAAAAAACTCTAAGTCCCAAAATTCAAAAATTGTAAAGAAAATAAATGCAAATTGTAAAATTGCACTTACCGGAACACCACTAGAGAATAATTTATATGAATTATGGTCAATTTTTGATTTTATTATGCCAGGATATCTATATACTGAAGAAGAATTTAAAAATAAATTTGCTGATAACGTAGATGATCTAAAAGGCTTAATTAATCCATTTATTTTAAGAAGACTTAAAAGTGATGTTATAAAAGAATTAAAAGGTAAAATAGAAAAGAAGTATTTTGTTGAAATGACAAGAGAACAAAAACAAATTTATAACTCTTATGTTATAGATATAAAAAATAAAATTAAGAGTAGTAAAACTAATAATATTACAGTATTTTCTTATTTAACTAAGCTTAGAGAATTATGTTTAGATCCTTCTATTTTAATAGATAATTATACAGGGGGTAGTGGAAAGTTAAATATAGCAATAAACTTAATAAAAAATAGTATCGCTGACAATAAAAAGATACTAATATTTTCCCAATTTACTTCGGTGTTACAAAAAATTAGAGAAGAACTGGAACTTGAGAAAATAGATTATTTTTATTTAGACGGAAAAACTCCAGCTAAAGAGAGAGTAACTTATGTTGATAGTTTTAATAAAAGTTCAGATAAAAATGTATTTTTAATATCCTTAAAAGCTGGTGGAACTGGATTAAATTTAACGTCAGCTAATTTAGTAATACATTTTGATCCATGGTGGAACCCTGCAATAGAAGATCAAGCAACAGATAGAGCTCATAGAATAGGTCAAAAAGATATAGTAGAAGTAATAAAATTAATATCTAAAGATACTATTGAAGAGAAAATAATTGAAATGCAAGAAGACAAAAAAACTTTAATTAATGAAATTATTAATGGAGATAATTCATTAAAGGAAAATAATTTAAGTAAGTTAACAAATGAGGAGATAATAAAACTATTTGAATAATATCATTTATATAATTGGTAACAAATTTTAATTTCAGCATATGATAAATAGTAAATTAATTAGAGGTGATCATATGTTTGAATTTAGAGATATACTTATTAAGCAATTTTTTAACTTTCAAGTTGTTAGAAATATTCCAGGTGAAATGCTTATAAAATTTCCTAATTATATAGATTGTAAATTTGAAAAATATAATATAATTTTAGAAGAAGGGATTAAATTATTAAAAGGAATAAAGAGTATTCAATTTGATTATTCTAGAAATTTAATTGGAATAAATTATAACATAAAAAAAATGGACTCTAAAATATTGTTATATTGGATTAAAATTGTTATTGAAACTTTAGTTGATAATTCAACTTTTATAGAAAAAAATTTTAATGTTGATATAGATATAATTATTTTAAAAGTAAAATCAGACTTATTAATAAAAAGAAATAAATTTAACTAACAATCCTAAAGGTATTAATATATCTTTAGGATATTTTTATTCTTTATAATTATATATTAAAATAACAAGATTTGTAAAAGTAATTATAAAACTTAATTATAATGCTAACTAAGCAGAAAAATAAGTTGCTCTAGCTTTTTCTTCAGCAGCCCTATCTTCATGTAGATCAGCAACTACATCACCTTTAGCTTGAATATAGGTTGCAGTCCATGGATTACTTTTTGAATCAGTATAATATAATGCTCTACCATGATCTGTATAGTGGCTTCCTAAACCAGCTTAAATTACTTCCTCTTTAGTAGCATTAGACATTAGTTGATATATCATTGTTGCAATCATCTCAACATGAGCCATTTCTTCTGTACCAATATCAGTCAATAATGCTTTTGATTTTCCAGTTGGCATTGTATAACGTTGATTTTGATATCTAAGAGCCGCACTTAATTCACCGTCTGGTCCACCATATTGGGACATAAGAAATTTTGCCATTTTTAAATCTTTGGATTTTAAATTTATTGGATATTCTAGTGTTTTAACATAATACCACATTAACTTATTACTCCTTTACTTATTTTCCCAAGGCCAAGGATTACATGTCCATTTTACAGGATCTTCAATTGAAGCAGAGCCGAAATTACTTAAGGGTCCGTAACATCTTTCATATTGAACAATTAAAAAGTCAAGTTTTTCAGAAACTGATTTATAATCATCTATAGCCTTCTGATTTGTCGGAAAATTATCTAAATATAAGTTAAGGTCTATAGCATAAAATATATATTTCATAATATTAACTAATAATGAATTTTCAGACATAATATTCATCTCTTTATTAATTATTTTTCACTTTCTATATATGGTCTATAAAGATCTCTAAAAATTGTTCCTATATTTAAAGCAGTAGCAGGAGTAAGTAGATTTTCATATTTTTGAAGAATTATATATGCTTTTGCATATTCATTATTTCGAATTAGATTTTCTTCAATATTCATTTTTCACCAATCCTTTTTTTTATATTTCATACAGTATATACTATGTAAAAATGAAAATTTAGTTATATAATAATATAAAAATTTACAGAAAATGAATTGCTTACTTTTTATGATATTACTATCGGGTAATATAGCTGTAATTATTAAATTAATATATGAATATATTTAAATAATTAAAAACAAATATCTATAAATAATATATATAAGAATAAATAAAGGAGAGAGTATATAAAATGAAAACAAAGAGATCATTATTAAACCTAATATTTTGGATATTATTAGCTATTATATTTAATATATATATATACTATTTAAGGGGAGAAAAGGCAGCAGTAGAATTTTTAGGTGGATACATAATAGAAATGTCATTAAGCTTAGATAATCTATTTTTATTTTTAATGATATTTGAAAGTTTTGGAATACCTGAAGCCTATCAGGAAAGAGTGTTAAAGTATGGTGTCCTTGGAGCTATTATTTTAAGATTAATATTTATATTATTAGGAGTTGCTATAGTTAATAAGTTTCACTTTATAATATATTTCTTTGGAATACTATTATTTTTTAGTGGATTTAAAATGATATTAGATAGACATTCTAATATGAATTTTAGCAATAATCCTATAATAAGATTAGTAGGAAAGATAGTACCACTTACTAATACATTTCATGGTGATTGTTTCTTTGTTAAGATTAATAAAATTATATATGCAACTCCATTATTTATAATATTGCTTATTATAGAAAGCTCAGATATTATTTTTGCATTAGACTCTATACCGGCTATATTTTCTATAACAACAGATATATTTCTAGTTTATACCTCAAACATATTTGCAATACTTGGTTTAAGAAGCATGTATTATATACTTGCAAGAATGAATAGTATGTTTAAGTTTATGAAATATGGTGTTGCATGTATTTTAATGTTTACAGGATTTAAACTTATGATAATGTATTTTGGTATTGAAATATCTGTTGTAATATCAGTTTTAATAATTATGATAATATTACTTTCAAGTATTTTAATTTCTTTAGTTTTTGATGATAAAAATATAAAGAAACATAGATACATAAGAAAATAACAAAAATATATTTTTAGAATATAGTAATTATTAATTATATAAGTATTAAAATTTTATAAAAAACCTATTGTATTTATAAAAAACTTTGATTATAATATAAAAAAATAATATTTTAAAGATAGTGATAAGGAAGAGTATATAAAGAAAACTTTAAAGAGAGCTGAATGCTGGTGGAATTTCAGTAAGTAAACTTTATAGAAGCAGCCTTTGAATCTCTTATTGAAAAATAAGAATATACATTTCTTAATTAGATAATGACGTTTTCCTTACGTTATAAAGGATAGAATATAATTTTTTACCTATATTCTAGCTGAGTGAGCAATTTTAAATTGCTTATTAGGGTGGTACCGCGAAGTAATTCCTTCGTCCCTTGTTTGGGATGAGGGAATTTTTTTATAAAAAATATTTAGAGTTAAAATACATAACTTTTAAAAGGGAGGATTAGAAATGGATGATATACTTGAAGTTCTGGAAAAAAATAGTAGGTACACTGATGAGGAAATAGCTATTATGGCTGGTAAAACAGTTGAAGAAGTACGAGAAGCTATTAGAGAATATGAAGAAAAAAATATAATTGCCGGTTACACAACATTAATTAACTGGGAAAATACAGGCAAAGAAACTGTTACTGCATTAATAGAAGTTAAAATAACACCTCAAAGAGGAGTTGGTTTCGATAAGGTTGCAGAAAGAATATATAACTTCCCACAAGTTAAGGCCTGTTACTTAATGTCATCAGGTGGATTTGATTTAACTGTTATAGTTGAAGGGAAAACAATGAAAGAAGTAGCTATGTTTGTATCAGGAAAACTTGCTATACAAGAATATGTTACAGGAACAGCAACCCATTTTGTGTTAAAGAAATATAAAGATCATGGAACTATATTTAAAGAAAAAAAATCTACTGATAGAGAGGTAATATTTATATGATTTTGCAAGATATGATTTTAGATAATGTTAGAAATATGCCTCCGTCAGGTATAAGGAAATATTTTGATATGGTAAATGAAATGGAAAATGTAATATCTTTAGGCGTTGGAGAGCCTGATTTTGTTACTCCATGGAATGTAAGAGAGGCTGGTATATACTCTTTAGAAAAAGGACACACACATTATTCTTCAAATGCAGGGTTTATTGAATTAAGAGAAGAAATATCAAAATATTTATATAGAAGATTTAATACACTATACGATCCAAAAGAAGAAATTCTTGTAACAGTAGGTGGAAGTGAAGGAATTGATTTAGCATTAAGAGCTTTAGTTGGACCTGGAGATGAAGTTATAATTCCAGAACCAAGTTTTGTTGCTTATAAAGGATGTACAGCATTTACAGGAGCTACTTCTAAAATTATAAATTTAAAAGCTGAAGATGATTTTAAGCTTACACCTAAAGTTCTTGAAGAGGCTATAAATGAAAAAACAAAAGTTGTTATAATACCGTTTCCTAATAATCCAACAGGAGCAATAATGACTAGGGAAGAATTAGCTTCAATAGTAGAGGTCTTAAAAGATAAAAATATTATAATAATTTCTGATGAAATATATGCTGAATTATCTTATGATAAAGAACATGTTTCTATAGCTAGTTTTGAAGAAGTTAAATATAAGACTTTAGTTATAAATGGTTTTTCAAAAGCTTATGCTATGACAGGATGGAGACTTGGTTATATTTGTGGTAATAAAATATTAATTGATGCAATGAAAAAAATACATCAATATGCAATTATGTGTTCTCCAACTACTGCCCAATATGGGGCGATAGAAGCTCTTAAAAATGGAGATGATAGTGTTAAGGAAATGGCAAGAGAATATAATAGAAGAAGAAGAGTTCTTGTTAATGGATTTAGAAAAATGGGATTAGATTGTTTTGAACCTTTAGGAGCGTTATATGTATTTCCTTGTATAAAGTCAACAGGAATGACTTCAGATGAATTTTGTGAAAAACTTTTAATGGAAGAAAGAGTTTTAACTGTTCCAGGAAATGCTTTTGGAGAATGTGGTGAAGGATTTATAAGAGCATGTTATGCAGCTTCTATGGATGATTTAATAGAAGCGGTTAAAAGAATTGAAAGATTTATTAAAAACCATAAGAAATAAAATTAAAGGAGATCATAGTTAAAGACTATGGTCCCTTTTAATTTTATGATATAATAAATTCTATGCGTTTTACTAATGAAAATAAAGGAGAGGTTTTTTTGAAAGAAAAATATAAATATATACAAACTTTAATGATTTTAGTAATAATGATTCTTATGGCTACAACGGAAGGATTTATAAATATTTTTGGAACAACTATTAAAGGTGATTTTGCATTAAGTGATACTAGATATTCATTAATGTTTACTTTAGGATCTATAGCTTATTTGATTTTTAATTACGTAGGTGGATCTTTATGCGATAAACTTGGTCAAAAAAATCTGTTTCTAATAGGGTTAATAGGTGTAACATTAGGTAATTTAATTCTAGCAACAGCACTTAATTTCAATATTTTTACTATGGGTTTTATAATAATGCAATTATTTATGGGAATGATGTCTATAGCAGCTAATACTATAATTCCACTTTTATGGATTACTGGCCAAGCCATTATAATGAATTTAACACATTTTTCATATGGTGCAGGCTTATCTATTACACAAAAATTAGCAGGAGTATTTTTAAATAAAGGAATTACATGGAGAAATATTTATTTAATAGGTGCTCTAATTTCATTAATAGTATTTATAGTATTTGTCTTTATTAAATTACCTAAAAGTAAAGTATCAAAAGCCGAGAAAAATATTTCTTTAAAAGAAATTTTAACTAAAAAAGTTTCTTGGTATTTTATTTTTGCTATGGGATTCTATATTATGGCAGAACAAAGTACAGGAAGATGGTTACCAGGATTTATAAAAATTTCGTATTCTAATTTAAATGAGTCACAAATAGCATCATATATATCTTTATTTTTTGTATCACTTACATTAGGAAGGTTAATTGGTGGATTTATAGCTGAAAAATTAGGAGAAATTAAAACAGTAATAATATTTTCAATTTCAGGCGGAATCTTATTTATTCTTGGATTACTCTTAGGGAAAAATGGATTATACATTATTTCATTATCAGGGTTTTTCTTTTCTATAATATTTCCAACTCTTGTTATAATAGTAGGAAATACATTTAAAATAAGTACTGCTTATACAACAGGAGTTATAATTAGTTTTGCAGGAATAGTAAATACAAGTATGAATTTAGCTTTAGGATTTCTATCGGATTTAATTGGAATAGAAAAAGCTATTTTCCTAGTCCCAATAGCCATTTTAATGACATTTATATTTGTAAGTTGTATAAATTGGAATTTGAAAAATATAAAGAGTGTTATATAAAAAAGTAGATTTCTATTAAAGTGGTACCTATGTCAAGGACATTTAAGAAAAGAGAGTTAAGAAGCTAAAAGCTGATTTCTGTATTTTACAGGAGTCAGCTTTTTTAAGTTCCACTGACAACGCTCATTGTTATAATAATCAATATAATCATCTATCATTAATTGTAATTCTTCTAAACTCGAGCAAGATTTATAGTTAATTTCATCTTTCATATGTCCAAAAAATGATTCCTGTGGTGCATTATCCCAGCAATTTCTGCGTCTGGACATAGATTGTCCAAGTTTTTTAGATTTCAAATAATTATAATAACCGGAACGTGAAACTCCAGCTACATTACATAGCTGTTTAATTACATTATTTAAATGTAGTTTATTAACTATAGATTTTATTAGCATAAATGCTTGTGCTGCTACTAATTTACCTTTTTTCACCTGCCTTTCGTGCAGCTCTAATTTTTTTAGTAATTCTACCTCGGCCATTAAATACTCAATTTCAGCATTTTGTTTCGCTATTATTTCATCTTTGGTGATTTTACGCTGACGCGGACGACCACTATTGTTTCTTCTAGTGTCATCTAAGCCTAGCACACCATTCTCTTTATATGCCTTCCTCCATCTAGTGCCTGCGCAGTCTATACGTCGTACTCCAAGAACATCAACATCAAATCCAGCTTCCTCAAAAATAACCTTTGAAGTTTTACCTTTACTGTATTCAGCTATAAAATGTATCTTAAATTCATTAGTATATGTTATTGCTTTATCACTTACCTTAAGAACATATTTATTTTTTGATAATTTATCTATTTCATTTTTTGAGAATCTTATTTTACTCACAACTAATTCACCTCATAAATTTATTGTACAAAAAAAGAACCTATATGAATAGACTCTCTTTTATAAGTGTCTATCTTATAGGTTCCATTTTATATAAAATCCACTTTTTTATTTTTAAAGTTAATATAAATATTATTTATTAAACAATTAAATAAAAATTTTACTTTTTAAACATATTAATAAGAGAATTTGTAGAAAAATATTTGAAGGAATATTTTTACATATGAAGAATTTATAAAAATAGGACAAGAAGAGCTGACATCGTTAGTATATTGTAAAAGGAGGGAAGCTTATAAGAAAAATTTGTATTTTATACTCTATAAGAATAAAAATTTAGTATTAATTGCAATTTTACAAAAAAGGGGGATAAAATGAATAGTAAATTTTTAAAGAGGTTAGCACTTTTTATTACTTTAGCAATTACAACTCAAGGAATAGCTTCTTATGCAAACGTTTCAAGAAAAAATTATGATGAAAATTTATGTATATCAGGTGACACTAACTATACACAAGAAAAATTATTACTTTGGTATGATGAACCAGCTACACAATGGGAAAGTCAAGCTTTACCAATAGGTAATGGTCACATTGGAGGAATGATTTTTGGAGGAATTCAAAGAGAACAAGTTCAGTATAATGAAAAGACATTATGGTCAGGAGGCCCAGGTTCTGTAGATGGATATAATGGAGGAAATAAAGAAGGGGCTTATGAAGCGCTTACTCAAATAAGAGAACTGCTTGCAAATGGTGAAGAACCATCTAATTCTCTATATCAGGCAGTATGTGGAGATGTTAAGGGTTTTGGATCTTATCAAAATTTTGGTAATATATTTTTAGATTTTGATATACCTAATAATTCCGAAATAACTAATTATAGAAGGGAACTAAATATTGAAGATGCTATTGCAAATGTTAAATATACTTATAATAATATAAATTATACTAGAGAGTATTTTATAAGTTATCCTGATAATGTAATGGTTATTAAAATAACAGCTGATACACCAGAATCAATTAATATGAATGTTAAAAACGAAGGAGTGCATGAAGGAAATAAGTCTAATGAAAAGATAACAGTAGAGAATAATACTATAACTTTAAAAGGTACTTTAACTCCAGGTGTTATATATGGTGGAGATGGAAATGTTGGAAATGGCATGAAATATGAATCACAAATAAAAGTTATTAGTGATGGTGGTGTAATTGAAGATCAAAATACTAATATTCAAATTAATAATGCTAATTCAGTAACGTTATTAATGGCAGCGGGAACAGACTATAAAAATGAATATCCAACATATAGAGGAGAAGATCCCCATAATACAGTAACTGAAAGAATAAATAATGCAATAAATAAAGGATATGATGCTATTAAAATCTCTCATTTAGATGATTATAAATCTCTATTTGACAGAGTTGATTTACAGCTTGGTGAATTAAATCTTAATAAACCAACAGATAAATTATTAGAGGATTATAGAATAAATAAGTTTAATAGTTTAGAAGTATTATTTTTTCAATATGGTAGATATTTATTAATTTCATCATCAAGAGAAGGATCTCTTCCTGCCAATTTACAAGGTATTTGGAATAATTCTAATGTAGCTCCATGGCAATCAGATTATCATTTTAATGTTAATCTTGAAATGAATTATTGGCCAGCAGATGTAACTAATCTTTCAGAATGTGCTACTCCATTAGTAGATTATGTAGATAGTTTAAGGGAGCCAGGGCGAGTTAGTGCAAATGTTCATTGTGGAATTGATGATGATGGTACAGGAGCTCCAGGATGGATAGTTAATACCATGAATAATCCTTTTGGTTTTACAGCTATGGGATGGGCATTTGATTGGGGGTGGGCTCCAACAGCAAACGCATGGATTTCACAAAATCTTTGGGAAAACTATCAATTTACAGACAATAAAGATTATTTAAGAGAAAAAATATATCCAATAATGAAAGAAGCAGCTAAATTTTGGACTAAATTTTTAGTTGAATATACTCATTCAGATGGAAAAACATATTTAGTGTCATCACCAAGCTATTCACCAGAACATGGACCAAGAACTGTAGCAACAACTTTTGATCAACAATTAATACGTCAATTATTTAATGATACTATAAAAGCTATAGATATTTTAGGAGTAGAAGATGAAGAGTTTAAAGAAGAATTAATAAATAAAAGAGATAGGCTGCTTCCTACTCAAATTGGAAGTCGCGGGCAAATACAAGAATGGAAAGATGATATAAATGCAGGAGAAGCTAATCATAGACATATTTCTCATCTTGTAGGTTTATATCCAGGAAAAGAAATAAATAAAGATACCACTGAATTATTTGAGGCAGCTAGAATTACAATGCAAGAAAGAGGAGATGGGGGTACTGGATGGTCTATGGCCAATAAAATTAACCTTTGGGCTAGGTTATTAGATGGTGAAAAAGCACACATGCTTTTAGGAAATCTATTGAAAAATGGTACTTTAGATAACTTATTTGATACTCATCCACCATTTCAAATCGATGGCAATTTTGGAGCAACAGCAGGTATTTCAGAAATGCTAATTCAAAGTCACATGGGTTATATAAGTTTAATACCTTCTCTTCCTAATTCTTGGGCTGATGGATCTTACTCAGGATTAAAGGCTAGAGGGAATTTTGAGGTTTCTGCTAATTGGAAAAATAGCAATTTAAAATCTGCAACTATCGTGTCTGGCTCGGGAAATGAATGTATAATAGATTATCCAGGTATAAAAGATGCAATATTAAAAGATGCAAATGGAAATAATATAACGCTTATAGTAACAGAGGAGGGAAGAATAAAATTTTCTACTGAAAAAGGGATGACATATACTATAGAGAATATTCCTGCTCAACAAGTAGAAAAAGGAAAAGGATTAAAAGCTCTAAGAATTGACGATAATTCCATTAAATTAACTTGGGAAAAGTCTAAATTTGCAGATGGATATAATATTTATAGAAAGTCTGAAGGTGAAGAATTTATTAAAATAGCAGAAGACGTAAAAGAATTATCATTTATAGATGAAATTGCACCTTTAAATGATGCATATGACTATGTATATTATATTAAGGCTATAAATTCATTAGGAGAAGGGGAACCTTCGAATTTAGCAATAGCAGAAATGTTGTTATATTTAAGTGATTTAGAATGGAAATCAGCAACAACTGGTTGGGGAAATATAGGAAAAGATGTTAGTGTTGATGGAAATAAGTTAACTTTAAAAGGAGAAGATGGATCTAATGTAAAATATGATAAAGGACTTGGCGTTCATGCTAATTCTACTATAATTTATGATTTATCTGATTATGAATATTATGACTACTTTGAATCTTATGTTGGAGTTGATAGAGAGATGACAAGTACTGCATCTATAGTCTTTAAAGTATATTTAGATAATGAAGAAGTCTTTAACTCTGGTATTATGAATCCTGACACTACTGAAAAATACGTAAAGGTTCCTATTAAAGAGAAAAATGAATTGAAATTAGTAGTAGAAGATGGTGGGAATGGTATAGGGTCCGATCATGGAGACTGGGCTGATGCAAAATTTATTAAAAATCATCCTACAACTAATGCATATCTAAGAAGTATATCTATAAACAAAAATGAATTAGAAGATTTTAACTCAGATGTATATGAATATACTTATGATTTAGGTAAAGGTGAAAATTTATCTAATTTGGAAATATCAGCTATAGCTGAAAATAGTAATGCAAAAATTGAAATAAATAAACCAACTACTATTCCGGGAAAAGCTATAATAAATGTTATTTCAGCTAATGGAGTTATTAATAAAGAATATCTAATTAATATAAATCCTTATGTTGAAATATTAGAAGAAACAATAGCTCAATATGATTTTGAAGATGTAAATAACTTGGGAAAAGATATATCTAATAACAAACTTAACGGTATTTTAAACGGAACTATACAACAGGTAGATTCTACCAATGGAAAAGCAGCTGAATTTGGAAATGGATATATAAGTGTAGAAAGTTCAGAAGATCTTAAATTCAGTGAAAATTTTGCTATTGAAGCAGACATATATTTAGAAAGATATACTTCTTATTGGCAAAAAATAGTTCAAAAAATTAATAATGAAACAGGAAAAGGCGGATTTTTATTAGATGTTTCTCCAAGTGGTAAATTAAGATTTCATGCAGAAGGGGCAATAACACAATTTATATCTAATGAAACTATTCCATTACATGAATGGGTGAAAATTAAAGTTGTATTTGAAAATCAAGAAGGTACAGCAAAAATTTATATTAACAACAAATTAGATAAAACTGTTAATGTAAGTGAAAATTTAGAAGTAAGTGATTTACCTTTGATAATAGGTGCTAATGGAAGAGGACAAGAAAATTTAAATGGAAAAATAAATGATATAAAGATAAGCAAATTTAGAAAAGAAGTTATAACAGAAAAATCAGCTGATTTTAATAATAATGGTAAAATAGATATTGGAGATTTATCAATGGTATCAAAATATTTTAATCAAAATATACCTAAATATGATTTAAATAATGACAATATTATAAACGACTATGAAATTGAATTTATAACAAATAAAATCTTAGAAAATTAATTGTTAAAAGTAAAAGAGATGTATATAAATATTAGTGTACATCTCTTTTATTATAAAACTAAGAAGATTATTTATCTATAGAAATAACAATTTCTAATATTATTAGTAAAAAATTCATGAAATTTTTTAATGAAATTTAGTTACTAATTACATTTTTTACTTAGCCTAAATTCTAAAAAATAGTACATACTATAAATGTGAATAAAATAAAGGAGGTACCAAGGCATGAAAAAGAGATTATTAACATCTTTAGTATTAACAACTATGGTTATAGGATCAGCTAGTAGCCGAAATGTTATGGCAGTGGAATGTAAACCTAATAGTCTTCGAGTATCCTGTGAAATATCTGCACCTAAAACTGCAGCTAATTTTGATGAGTTTTGGACTCCGGAAAATGAAGGTTTTTTAACTTCCGATGGAAAAGAAAAAATACATTCATTTAGGGAAAGAGTAGAAAAGGGCGAAAGATTATCTGAACATGAAAAGCATGAAATTAAAGAATTAAAAGCAGAAGTAATAAAAACAAAACTTGGAGAACAAAAATTTAATGAACTTCAAAAATTAATAGAAAAAAGAGAAGGCTCTACAGATTTAACTTTAGAAGAAAGAGCTAGATTATATGAACTAGATAAAGAAGCAACAGGTAAGTAGAGATAATATAAGCCTAATTTTATTCACAAAGAAAAGGATAATGAGTTTAAAAATCATTATCCTTTTTACTTTTAAATAAATTTAAATGGGCTTTAAATAATATATCGAGATTATTTTCATTAGTACTAATATCAGTTATTTCTAGTATATCAGTATTAACAAAAGAAATAATTACATTTCCTTGTTTTTTATCAAATTGAATTATTGATGTATCTTCTAAATATTTAAAAAATGTATCTTTTTCAATATTAATAAAACCAATTTTTCCTTCTTGAAAATGAAATATCCCTTCTCCATTTTCGCTATAAGGCATAAAAATTGTTTTAATTTGAAGTGGTAAATTATTATATTTAAAGTTAATAAATATATAAAGTTTATTATTATTGATATTTACTTTTAATCCTGTTACATTATTTTTTAAATCAGGTATTTCATTAACTACCGAAATAAACAAATCTGTTAATTCTTCTTCTGTAAAGTTAACCTTAGATTCTAAAGATATTTCAGATAATGAAAGATTAAGTTTATTTGGGAAAAATTTAGCTAATAGTTTTTTATTATCTATAATTGCTTCACTATTTATAGATTTCACTTCAATATTAGGATAAAAATAATGTTTGTAAATAGCAACTATACTAAAGCAAAAAGTTAATATTATTAGTAAAGTAGTTAAAATAATAGATTTCTTTTTCATATTAATAACCTCCAACATTATTATACTCTATAATAAGATTAATAATTGTCAATTTAAAATATATATTCACAAAAATTTATTAATAAAATATTAGTAATATTTATAATTTAGTGATAAAATGTAAAAGACGAACAAAGACAGAATAATACAGAAAAACATATGATTTTGAAAGGACGGATATTTAATGGAAAAATATAAAAAAGAGTTTATTGAATTTATGGTTGAAAGTAATGTATTAAGATTTGGTGACTTTGTTACTAAAAGTGGTAGAAAAACTCCATTTTTTATTAATACAGGAAATTATACTACAGGAGAGCAACTAAAAAAATTAGGTGAATTCTATGCACAAACAATAAATAAACACTTTGGAAAAGATATAGATATTTTATTTGGACCAGCATATAAAGGTATTCCATTAACTGTAACTACCGCTATCTCAATGAATCAATTATATGATATGAATGTTGAATATTGTTCAAATAGAAAAGAAGCAAAAGATCACGGTGAGGGAGGTATCTTACTAGGTGCTAAACTAAAAGATAATTCAAACGTAGTAATAGTTGAAGATGTTATGACAGCTGGAACTTCTATTTATGAAACAGCACCTATATTAAAAGCACAAGGCAATGTTAATATAATGGGTCTTGTAATTTCAGTAGATAGAATGGAGAAAGGTAAATCAGAGAAATCAGCTCAAGAAGAAATAAAAGAAGTATTTGATATTACAACTTATTCTATAGTAACTATGCAAGAAGTAGTAGAACATCTTTATATGAAAGAGATAAATGGAACTATCTACATAGATGAAAGCATGAAAGAATCCATAAACTCTTACTATGAAAAGTATGGAGTAGCATATAAAGCGATATAATAGATAGGAAAGACAGTATTTAAAAACTGTCTTTTTATTTTTTATAAGAATATAAATATTATTAATATATTGTGAAAGTTTAAAGCATATTACCATATACTGTACTAATACTATTTGTATTATAAAGGGGATGCAATAAAATTGTATGAATTTATATTATGGTTTTATGTCTATAGCTTTTTAGGATGGATATGTGAAACTATCTATTGTTCAATCCCAGCTAAAAATTTTATTAAAAGAGGTATGTTAAAAGGACCTGTATGTCCTATTTATGGATTTGGATCTTTATTTGCTATTACCTTATTAAATAAATGTGATTATAAAATTTATACTATATTTATTTTAGGACTACTTCTAGCATCTATACTAGAATTCATAACCTCATTTCTTCTTGAAAAAATATTTAATCGTAAATGGTGGGATTACTCTAAAAATAAATTTAATATAAATGGAAGAGTGTGTTTACTTAATTCGACTTTGTTTGGAATTTTATCAGTTTGCTTAATTAAATTTATTCATCCAATAGTAATTTTCATTTTAATAAAAATACCTTTATGTATTATAGAAAAAATTACACGAAGTATTGTTATAATTTTTGTATTAGATGCTGGTACAACATTTTTTAATTTATACCAATCACGTAAGGGGCTAATTAACTAATAAATATTATAAAATAATAAAGAACCTAAAGGTTCTTTATTATTTTATAAAGGAGAGTTTTTAATAACAAATTTCAAAACTTCTAAAGCTACAGGAGCTAATTCTTTTACATTTATATTGCTTAAATCATGATTACTAGTTTCTAAAGAAACTAGTTTTGTTTCAACGGAAGCTTTTAATAACCTATTATAAAGTAATGTAGAATTTTCATAAGGAACAAGTTTATCTGTTTTACTATGTATTATTAGAGTTTCTGGAACCCCTTCCTTTACATAATTTATAGGACTATATTTTTTTTCAAGTTCATTTAAATTTGGTAATTCAGATAATTCTGATGCAATAGTAGTATTTGCATTATTTATATTTAATGTAGATAAGTCAGTAGGTCCAAAGATATCAATAACATATTTAACATTTGATGGATAGTCTTTTAAGTTAATATCACCTATGAATTCATCTTTATTAGAATATGCAGATATAAGAGATAAGTGAGCTCCAGCAGAAAATCCAAGTATTCCTATTTCGTCTGTATTAAAATTATATATATCTTTATTTTTATAAACCCATCTAATTGTATCTTTAACATCTGATATTGGTTTATCCATATTAATATCTTCTTTTAAAAATTCATAAGATGTACTAATAACTGTATATCCTGATTCTCTAAATGATTCAAGTAAAGGTGATATGCTTTTAGGAATTGTTTTATCTCCATATATCCAACTTCCTCCGTGAACAAATAGTACTACAGGAGAACCCCCATTTAATTTTTTAGTAGGTCCAAACAAGTCAAGTGTTAATTCTACTCCATTTTGATTTTTATAAACTATATCTTTATAATCCATGCTATTTAAAGGTGTATAACAAGTTAAATCCTCAATTGATTTCATATCCTCTTCTATTTGGAGATAATTTTTAGCTATATTTAAATATAAATTTATTCGATTTCTAAATACATATGTAAATATTCCTATACCAAATACACATATAAAAAAAACTACTAATAGTGTTTTTAAAAATTTTCTCATAAGCTTTTCAAATCCTTTCTCTTATTTTATTTAAAAGTTCACTTAATTAATATTATAACCATAAAATTTAATTAGTTAACGTATATAATATATATTTTCTATAATAAATAGCAAACTTTTTTCATAGAATGTAAAAGATAAAATATTAAAATATATCAAAAGGGGGAAATGCTAAATATATAGCATAAAATTATGAGTAATTTAAATATTGACAAAGAGGATATATTTTATGTATCTTTATTAAACCTAAATGAACAAATAGCACTTAATCTAGTAAATAAAGATAATAATATGGTAATTTACACAGAAGATTATTATAAATATAAGATAATTAAAAATTTGGTTATAGATAGATTAATTAAAGAAAAGAAGGTTTTAATAATATCAGATAATATTGATAATAATTTATTTCAAGAATTAAATTTAATTAAGAATAAGGTAATAAATATTTCAAATAATGACATAGATAGCATAATAAAAAATCAACTTAAAAATATATCTAAAACTACTGGAAAAACTACTATAAGCAAATTAAATGTTTTATCAAGAAACATTATCAAAAGTTTAAAATCTTTAGAAGATATAAATAATATATTAAATATTAAGGGTTATTGTGGGCTTACATTATTAGAAATGTATAATCTAAGTATTAAAGTAGAAAAAGGCCAGTTAAGCAATGAATATAAAAGATATAGAATAAAAAAACCTTTAGTAAGTTACAGTTATGATATGTTAAAAGAAAATGTTAATAATATACTTAAAAAGGATATTATTAAAGATTATATTAAATATAAAAGATTTAATAAAAATAAAATTTTTGACATAATAAATAAACCAATAGATAAAAATAAAATTAATAATAGTATAAAAAAGTTAAATGGATTAATTAATAATCCCTTTTCTATTGAATTACCTGTAATTAAGTCAATATATACAAAATATTTTTTAGAATACCTCACTAAAAATACATTTCCTACAGAACAGGATATTAGCATACTTTCTAAAGAAGTTAATATTAAAGTAAATTCATCTATTTTGAATTATAAAAATATAAAAAGTAAAATTAATCCTCTATATTGGGTTAATATAAAAAAATATAAAAGTGATTTAGAAGAATCTAAAAAAAATTTTAATATACATGAAAATATAATTTATTTGGAGTATATTGAAAATCAAAAAAATATTAGTATTTATTTACATGCTTTTAACTTTTTAAAGGATATTATTACTGATGAGGAATTTAAAAAATTTCTTAAAAAATTATTAGACACAAATGATACTATAGAATATTTGAAATCATTAAGAGACACATTAGTAATTGTGCGAAATTTCAATATTATATTAGAAAAAATAGAATCGTTAAATAATGTAGAAAAGGAAATTTTAGAATATTGTTATAATAATATTGAAAATAAAAATCAATTTGAAAGTTTATTGACCAATATTCCCTAATTTTTCATTTGCTTTTAAATATAGAAGAATAATAGAGAAGTTAAAATATAAAATATTATTGAAAATTATAATATTATTATATAATATATTTTAAATAATATAATTTAGTAGTTATAGATACTAGAGCAAAACTTATTCCAGATGTAATAAAGTATGTATGGGATGATAAATTCTTAAGTGAAATAAAAGATCAAAACATTAATATCAATGAAATAAATAGATTATTAAATAATTCTACTGACTATTCTATTAATCTAAAAGATATTATTTTAAATTTATTTCCTTGTATTATATCTAATCTTAATAAAGCAAAAGATATTATTAATGAATTTGATTTAGTTATAATATATGATTACAAAAGTTGCTATAATAATATTTTAAATAACTTAAATTCCAATAATAAATATATAATAGTTTCAAAGGAAAAAACTGAGCTTAGTAAATTTAAAGACTATAATATGAAATTCATTAATATAAATAAACCTGTTTGTAAATTTAAATTTGAAAAAGATCTAATATTTAAAAGTAGCCTTCAAAAGAAAATTTATTTAGCTTTAAAAGACTTAAGCTATTTAATGGAGATAAATGTTCAACTAGATGAATATATATTACCTATTGTTATACTTGATAAATTTAGCAAAGAACCAATTTTAGTTATCGAAGTAGATGATATGATATATTCTAAGAATTATAATATTTTTAAAGATGATATATATATTCATAAATATCTGGATTTTTTAGATTTAAAATTTATCAGAGTTTGGAGTAATGATTGGCTAAAAGATAAAAATACAGTTATTAATAATATTTACAGTAATATTACTTAATAGTAAAAGCAGGCATCATATAATAAGTGTCTGCTTTTATTATCCAATATAGAGCTTAATTGACATATTTAAGAAAATATTTTATATTAAACTTAAAGAAAATTATAATATAATTAATTTAATAAGAGTTCTAGGGGGAGTGAGAATATTATATGTCAAAAATTATTATATGTCCTAATAAATATGTTCAAGGAAAAGGTGAAATAAAAAATTTAAGTAAACATACTAAAAATCTTGGGAAATCTATTTTTATAGTAGCAAGTCCAAATGGTATTAAAAGAACTAAAGTTATAATCGAAGAAAGCTTTAATGAATCTGGATGCAGTTTAGTTTTTGAATCTTTTAATGGTGAATGTTCAAAAAAAGAAATTGATAGGTTAGGAAAAATAATAGTAGATAATAAATGTGATGTAATAGTAGGAATTGGAGGTGGCAAAATATTTGATACAGTTAAAGTTGTAGCCTATTATAAAAAAATTCCTGTAGTTATTGTTCCTACTATTGCTTCTACCGATGCACCTTGTAGTGCATTATCTGTAATATATACAGAGGAAGGTATATTTAGTGAATATCTTTTATTGCCTAAAAACCCTGATTTAGTATTAGTTGATACAGAAATTATAGCTAAATCTCCTACAAGACTTCTTATGGCTGGTATCGGTGATGCGTTAGCAACTTATTTTGAAGCAAGAGCTTGTGTTAGATCTAATGCTTTAAATATGGCAGGTGGTGAAATTACAAAAACTGCATTAGTATTAGCTAAATTATGTTACACCACTTTATTAGAGGATGGCTTCAAAGCAAAACTTGCAGTTGAAAATAATGTAACTACAAAGTCAGTTGAAAATATTATAGAAGCTAATACTTTTTTAAGCGGTATAGGATTTGAAAGTGGTGGTCTTGCGGCAGCACATGCAATACATAATGGATTTACAGTTTTAGAACAATGCCATCATTTATATCATGGTGAAAAAGTTGCTTTTGGAACTATAGTACAACTTGTATTAGAAAATAGTCCTACAGAAGAAATTGAAGAAGTCATAAAATTCTGTATTAAACTTGGACTTCCTGTCACTTTAGAAGATATGGGAATAAATAAGATAATTGAAGAGGAAATTAAAGCAGTTGCAGATGCTTCATGTGCAGAAGGAGAAACTATTTATAACATGCCTTTTGAAATAACATCAAATGATGTATATGCTGCAATTATTTCAGCAAACTCTTTAGGATGCTATTATAAAACAAATGCTTTGTAGTAATTCTTAATAATTTATAAATTGAAAAGCTGTAGTGATATTATTTATTACTACAGCTTTTTAATTTAAACTATATTATTTAATTTAGAATGAAACATCTAACCCTTTTTCTTTAAATATTGATACAAACTCTAAAAACTTAGGGTCATCTTTTTTTAAAGCATCAACATCACTCATATTATAGGTTTTATTTAGTAACGTATATTTATTTTCTCCAAACTGATGAAATGGGAGAAGATTTACTTTATTTATGCCAAGATTTATTAACGCATCTGAAAGTCCTATTGCATCTTTAATACTAAAATTAAATCCTGGAATAATAGGAATTCTACCAATTACATCTAAACCACAGTCTATAGCATATTTTATATTTTTCTGTATATTTTCTAAAGAAACACCAACAACATCTCTATGCTTATTACTATCATAATGTTTAATATCACATAAAAGTAAATCTAAATTTTCTATAAATCGTTTAAAAGTTTCGAAATCAGTATAACAAGTAGTTTCACTAGCTGTATGCAAACCATTTTCGTGAGCCTTTTTTAATAATTGCATTGCAAATTCAGCTTGTTGAAGAACTTCTCCACCAGAAATAGTTACTCCACCTCCGCTTTCATCATAAAATACATCATCTTTCATCACTTCATTAATAATTTCATCTACATCTTTAAATTCGCCCTCATAAGAAATAGCACTTTGTGGGCATTCATTCTTACATTTTAGGCAACCTACACATGTTTTTTCATTAACTGAAATAATTTTATTGCCGTCTTTTATAATGTTACTTAAAGACTTAGTAGGACATATATCAATACATTTTTCACAATTAATACATTTATTTTTATCCCAGGTTATTTGAATATTATTATTTTGAGATTCTGGATTCGAACACCAAGGGCAATGTAATGGACATCCTTTTAAAAAGACTACGGTTCTGATTCCTGGGCCATCATGAATACTGAATCTTTGAATATTAAAAATAATGCCTTTTTCACAAGTCATAATCTCATCTCCTTAAATTTATACAATAATAATTTAATATTACTTATTTATGGATAGGATAACACAAAACCTAATAAGCGTAAAGAATATTGTTGCAAAAACAACAAATTTTATTTTCATATAAAATTTAAAATAATTTCGTTTGAAACTTTTAATTGACTCAAATGAAATGGAGTGTTATATTATTAGCATAAAGTAATAAATCTTCTAAGTAAATAAAAGAGAAATGGAGGGAAAATAATTATGAGTAATTATTTTGGAGAATTAACATCAAGAATGAATAAATATAGAGAGGATGTACTTAATATTAAAAGATGGGTATGCGTAGAAAGAGCTATTTATACCACTGAAGCTTATGGTGAACATGAATCTCAACCTCTTGCTATTAAAAGAGCCTTAATGTTAGATAATATTTTAAGTAAAATGACAATATATATAGAGCCAGAATCAATTCTTGCAGGTAACCAAGCAACTAGTAATTGTGCTGCACCTATTTTCCCAGAATATGCTATGGATTGGGTTATAGATGAATTAGATAAATTTGAAAAAAGAGATGGAGATGTATTCTATATAACAGAAGAAAATAAACAAGTACTTCGCAATCTTGCTCCATTTTGGAAAGGAAAAACCATTAAAGAAAAAGCACTTGTTGCAATGCCTGAATTATCAAAGCTTTATTATGATCTTGGAATTATTAAAGCTGAAGGTAATATTACAGCAGGAGATGCTCATATAGCTGTGCTTTATGAAAGAATTATTAAAGAAGGTCTTAAGAGCTATGAGGCTCAAGTTGATAGAAAAATAAAAGAACTTGATTTAACAGAATATACAAATCAAGAAAAGCTTCATTTCTATAAAGGTATAAAGATTACAATAGAAGCAACTAAAAAGTTTGCTAAAAGGTATAGTGATCTTGCTAAAAAACTTGCACAAGAAACTAAGGATAAAAAACGTAAAGATGAATTGTTAGAGCTTTCAAGAATTATGGATAAAGTTCCATATAAAGCAGCAGATACTTTCTATGAAGCAGTACAATCAGTTTGGTTTATACAACTTGTACTTCAAATTGAAAGTAATGGACACTCACTTTCTTATGGACGAATGGATCAATATTTATATCCATACTATAAAAGAGACCTTGAAAATGGAACTATGACAGAAGATTTTGCATGTGAATTACTTACAAACCTTTGGATAAAAACATATACAATAAATAAAATTCGTTCATGGAGTCATACTCAATTTTCAGCAGGAAGTCCGCTTTATCAAAATGTTACAATTGGAGGACAGACAGTAGATGGAAAAGATGCAGTTAATCCTTTATCATATATGATTATTCGTTCAGATGCACAAGTTCATTTACCACAGCCTAATTTAACTATACGTTATCATTCAGGACTTGATGATGCTTTCATGAATGAAGCTATTGAACTAATGAAACTTGGAACAGGAATGCCAGCATTTAATAGTGATGAAGTAATTATTAAGTCTCTTATTGAAAAGGGAGTTTCTAAAAATGATGCTTACAACTATAGCGCTATAGGTTGTGTTGAAGTTGCAGTTCCTGGTAAGTGGGGATACCGTTGTACTGGGATGAGTTTCCTTAACTATCCAAAAACTCTTTTAATTGCTATGAACGGTGGTGTTGACCCAAAATCAGGTATTAAACTTGTAGATGGATTAAAGAAATTTACTGATTTTACAAGTTATGCTGATGTAAGAGAATCATGGGATAAGATAATTAAAGAGCTTACTAAACAACAAGTAATTATAGATACTACTGTAGATAGATGCCTTGAATTAAATACTATGGATGTTCTTTGCTCAGCTTTAACTGATGATTGTATTGAAAGAGGTTTAAGTCTTAAAGAAGGTGGAGCTATATATGATATGATATCTGATTTACAGGTTGGTATTGCAAACCTTGCTGATTCTCTTTCAGCTATTAAGAAATGTGTATTTGAGGATAAATTATTTACTACACAAGAGCTTTGGGATGCTATATTAAATAATTTTGATGGTGAAAATGGTAAGAGAATACAAAAAATACTTCTTGAAGTACCTCCTAAATTTGGAAATGATGATGATTATGTAGATAATTTAATTCGTGAAGCTTACGACTCACATATAGTTGAAATAAAAAAATATCATAATACTCGTTATGGAAGAGGTCCAATTGGTGGAAACTATTATGCAGGTACGTCATCTATTTCTGCAAATGTTGGTCAAGGACTTGGAACAATGGCTACCCCTGATGGACGTAATGCTTGGGAACCACTTGCAGAAGGTTGTGCACCTTGTCATTCAATGGATAAAAATGGTCCAACAGCAGTATTTAAATCTGTTTCAAAATTACCAACAACAGAAATAACAGGTGGAGTTCTTTTAAATCAAAAAGTAAATCCTCAAACATTATCTTCAGAAGAAGATAAACTAAAGCTTATTGCATTGCTTCGTACATTCTTTAATAGATTAGATGGTTTCCATGTACAATACAATGTTGTATCAAAAGAGACCTTAAAAGATGCTCAAGTTAATCCTGATAAACACAGGGACTTAATTGTTCGTGTTGCTGGATATAGTGCTTTCTTTAATGTATTATCAAAGAAAACTCAAGATGATATTATTGAAAGAACTGAACAAACCGTTTAATAATAAATTTTAAATATAAAAATGAATTTATAAAAGGAGTGATTAATATATTTTAATTGCTCCTTTTAAATAATATTAATGGAGATTGTGTATTAGTAATAATATGAATATTGGGGTGTGTAAGGACAAATCAATATGAATAGAAAAAGCTCTTTAGATATTGTTTTTAATATTATAATTATTTTAGTTTGCAAATAGTTTATGATATAATTAGTATAAATTTTATAAATAGGAGGATTTACTATGACAAGTAGGTATACAAAACTTCTTGAAATTGTAAATGAAAATAAACGTATAGAAGTTAGTAAATTAGCTGAGCTTTTAAATGTGTCACAAGTTACTGTACGTAAAGATCTAGATGTTTTATGTGAAAGAGGATTATTAAAGCGTGAACATGGTTATGCTGTAACAACCTCTACCAGTGATGATATAAATAGCAGATTAGCTTTTAATTATAATATAAAACGTAAAATAGCAAATTTAGCATCTGAACTAGTTGTTGATGGAGAAACGGTTATGGTTGAATCAGGATCATCTTGTGCTTTGCTTGCAGAAGAGCTTGCATATAATAAAAAAGATATAACTATAATTACTAACTCTGTTTTTATTGCTTCTCACATTAGAGAAGGAAATGCTAAAGTGGTATTATTAGGAGGAGATTATCAACCTGAATCACAAGTAGTAGTCGGACCACTTACAAAAAAATGTGTAGAGGACTTTTTTGTAGACAAATTATTTGTTGGAACTGATGGTTACAATTCTAAAATAGGGTTTACAGGAAAAAATTTAATGAGAACAGAAACAGTAAAAGTAATGTCAGAAAATGCTAATAAGCTTATAATTTTAACAGAGTCATCAAAGTTTTCAGAACGTGGGGTAGTATCTCAATTTAAGACAGAAGAGGTTGACTATGTAATAACAGATGATAATATTCCAAAAGATGTTTTAGAAAATTTAAAAAATAAAAATATAGAAGTAAAAATGGTAAAAGTAGATTAATTTAATATTATTTTTGTAAAACACATATTCTAATATAAATTTAAAATTAGATTTGTGTTTTTTATTTTTCAAATTTATTTATAAAATTAAAAAATATTATTTCATATGAAAATATATAAAATTTCAAATGAAATAAAAATATTGACAAATGATTATTAAGTTGTATAATATAAGTATATTAATAAAAGTTTTAGAGACAAGAAAGCTCAAATGTAAGATCTTAATATTTCCTAATGTCAGGCTTTATTTTAGAAAACTAGAATATATACTAAAAGGAGAGAATCAAAATGGAATATATGTTTGATACAGCTAATATTGAAATAATAAAAAAATACAGCGATTTTTTTCCAATAACTGGGGTTACAAGTAATCCAACTATTTTAAAAAAAGAAGGAAAAATTGATTTCTTTAATCACTTTAGAAAAATTCGTGAAATAATAGGATTTGATAAAACTCTTCATATTCAAGTTATTGCACAAGATTGTGAAGGAATATTAAAAGAAGCAAAAGCTATTTTAGAAAATGTTGACGATAAAGTATGCATTAAAATACCAGTAAACTTAGAAGGATTAAAAGCAATGAGGATACTTAAATCTCAAGGAGTTTTTATAACAGCAACTGCAATTTACACTACTGCTCAAGGATTGTTAGCTATGGAAGCTGGAGCAGATTTTATTGCACCCTATTTTAACAGAATGGAAAATATGGGTATTGACCCTGGTAAAGTTATAAAAGAGCTTGCTGATATGATGGAAAAATATAATTATAAAACAAAAATACTTGCTGCAAGTTTTAAGAATATTGGTCAAGTAAATGAGTCTTTTGCTTGTGGAGCTCAAACTGCAACAATGGCACCTGAAATATTAATAGATGCATTAAAAATGCCTGCAATTCAAAAAGCTGTTGATGATTTTTCAACTGATTGGGAATCTGTATTTGGAAAAATTTCTATAGCAGATTTATAGATTATACAAATTAAAAGCATATTCTACTAAATTACAAATGTAGAATATGTTTTTTATTTATTAGAAAAATTTAAATTTAACTAATTTGCTATTAACTATATTATATTTATTAATGTAAATATTTTTAAAAGTGCAATTGTTGACATATATAGGAAAGTAACATATATTATACTTAAAGTTAATTATAATACGGAAATAAGAATTCTATATTTTGTAATATTTAGGAGGATTTTATGTTTCAAACCATAGAAAGAATACAGGAAGAAATAAATTCTATAAAAAAAATAACTTTAGATGAGATAAAAGGTAAAAAAGCACTAATTATTGTAGATATGGTTAAAGGATTTTATAATATTGGACCATTAGCTTCCTCTAGAGTATCTAAAGTAATAAATCCTATCAGCATATTAGCTAATAAATTTGAAAATGACGAAAAGATATTTTTCATAGATAGTCATACTAAAAATTCTGTTGAATTTAAAAGCTATCCTATACATTGTGTAAAAGAAAGTGTAGAAGAAGAATTAATAGATGAAATAAAAGTAATTTCGAAATTAACTAAATCAAAAATTATAAAGAAAAATTCTATAAATGGATTTCACTCAATAGAATTTAAAAATTGGCTTGAAAATAATATGGATATAGATACTTTTGTAATTACAGGAGTATGTACTGATATTTGTGTAGAAACATTTGCTCTAACTTTATCTACGTATTTTCATGAATTAAATGTGGAAAAAAATATAATAGTACCCATGAATATGGTCGAAACATATGATTTTGGAAATCATAATGGGGATTTAATGAATTTAATTACTTTTTTTAAGCTTAAATCAAATGGGATAAAGGTTGTAAAATCTATTTGATTATGTTAAATTATTAACTAACTAAAGTCGGAGGATATTTTAAATGAACAGATTAAATTTGTCTGAAACTCGAAATATGACTATGCTTATGGATTTTTATGAGCTTACAATGAGTAATGGTTATTTAAATAACAATTTAGGTAATAAAATAGTATATTTTGATGTTTTTTTTAGAAAAGTTCCTGAAAAAGGTGGATTTGCAATTATGGCAGGTCTTGATCAGGTTATAGAATACATAAAAGGATTAAGATTTAATGAAAAGGATATTTCTTATTTAAGAAGTTTAGATATATTTAAAGAGGAATTTTTACAGTATTTAATTAATTTTAAATTCTCAGGAGATATTTATTCTTTTGAAGAAGGAACTCCTATATTTCCAAACGAACCTATTTTAACTGTAAAAGCTCCTGTTATTGAAGCACAACTTATTGAAACTATGATACTATTAACATTAAATCATCAGTGTTTAATAGCTACAAAATCAAATAGAATAGTTAGAGCTGCTAATGGTAATGGTGTAATGGAATTTGGAGCTAGAAGAGCTCAAGGATATGATGGCGCTATATACGGTGCAAGAGCTGCATATATAGGAGGCGCAATAGGAACAGCAACTACTCTAGCTGGAGAAATATTTGATATACCTGTATTTGGAACAATGGCACATAGCTGGATACAATTATTTGATGATGAGTTTTTAGCATTTAAAACTTATGCTGAAAATTATCCTGATTCTTGTACTCTTTTAGTAGATACATATTCTGTTTTAGGTTCAGGAGTTCCAAATGCAATTAAAGTTGCAAAAGAAGTATTAGAGCCAATGGGATATAGATTAAAAGGAATACGTCTAGATAGTGGAGATATGGCTTATTTATCAAGAAAAGCACGAAAAATGTTAGATAAAGAAGGTTTAACTGACTGTAAAATAATTGCTTCTAATTCTTTAGATGAATATACTATAACCTCATTATTTAATCAAGGAGCCAAAATAGATCTTTTTGGGGTAGGAGAACGTCTTGTAACTTCTAAAGCTGAGCCAGTATTTGGCGGAGTATATAAATTAGTTGCTGTACAAAATGAATCAGGAATTGCTGAACCTAGAATAAAAATATCAGAAAATCCAGAAAAGGTAAGTAACCCTGGATATAAAAGAGTTTATAGATTTTTTGATAAATATTCAGATAAGGCTTTATGTGATGTAATTACTTTAGCTACAGAAAAAATAGATGAAAATAAGCCTTATACTATTTTTGATCCAATTCATGTATGGAAAAAGAAAAAATTGACTAATTTCTATATTAAAGAATTACAGGTTCCAATATTCATAAAAGGAGAACTTGTATATAAATCACCCTCCCTTAAAACTATAAGGGAGAAATGTTTAAAAGAAGTAGATACTTTGTGGGATGAAATAAAAAGATTTGAAAACCCTCATGCATATTATGTAGATTTATCACAAGAGCTTTGGACTTTAAAAGATAATTTAATAAAAAAATTAAGTATTAAAAATTAAACTACCTTATAAAAACCATTGCTTTAAGCAATGGTTTTATTTTTTAGTGCTAATTACAATTTTTAAATCATAAAATATTTGTATCATTATTGAAAAGAGGAAATAGACGATGGAGAGAAATAGAAATGAATTATTTCATATGGGTATAGACGTTGGATCTACAACTGTTAAAGTTGTAATTCTAAATAATAACAATGATATAGTTTATAATGTGTACCAAAGGCATTATTCAGACATTAAAAATACAATAGTAAGAGTTTTAAAAGAAATATATGAACAATTTGATAATCTTACTATATCTACAGTAATGACTGGTTCAGGTGGTATAAGTATTTCGAAAAAAACTAACATTCCTTTTATTCAAGAGGTAATTGCTGCAACTAAAGCTATAAAAACTTATAACAGTGATACAGACATTGCAATTGAGTTAGGTGGAGAAGACGCTAAAATAACTTATTATAAAAATGGTATTGAGCAAAGAATGAATGGAACCTGTGCAGGTGGAACTGGATCATTTATAGATCAAATGGCAATGCTACTGAAAACAGACTCCTTAGGCTTAAATGAACTAGCTAAAAATTATACAAATATATATCCTATTGCCGCAAGGTGTGGTGTATTTGCAAAAACAGATATACAGCCACTTTTAAATGAAGGTGCTTCAAAGGAAAATATAGCTGTATCAGTTTTTCAAGCAGTTGTAATACAAACAATCAGTGGACTAGCTTGTGGAAGACCTATAAAAGGAAAAGTAGCTTTTCTTGGAGGTCCATTACATTTTTTATCTGAACTTAGAAAAAGATTTATAGAAGTATTAGAGTTAAAAGAAGATGACATTATAGTTCCTAAAAACTCTGAATTATACGTTGCTTTAGGTGCAGCTTTATATAGCTTTCAATATGAGAATATTAGTTTAAAGCGCTTGATATTTAAAATAGAAAATCTTGATTCTTCTATAATAGAGGAAAGTAATAGATTAGCCCCTCTTTTTAATAATAAAGAAGATTACAAGAAATTTTTAATAAGACATGAAATGAATAAAGTTAAAAGGGAAGAATTAAAATCCTTTAAAGGAGATTGTTTTTTAGGAATAGATTCTGGCTCCACAACAACAAAAGTTGTACTAATAGATAAATATGGATCAGTTTTATATACATACTACGGAAGTAATGAGGGAAGTCCATTAAAATCTACTATAGACACTCTTAAAAATTTATACAATGCTTTGCCTAAAAGCGCAAATATAGTTGCATCTACTGTAACTGGTTACGGAGAGCTATTAATAAAATCTGCTTTAAAAATAGACTATGGTGAAATAGAAACTATAGCGCATTATAAAGCTGCTGAATTTTTTTGTCCAGAAGTAGATTTTATTTTAGATATAGGTGGACAAGATATGAAATGCCTTAAAATAAAAGATGGTGTTATTCAAAGTATTCTTTTAAATGAAGCTTGTTCTTCAGGATGTGGATCATTTTTAGATACGTTTGCAAATTCATTAGGTATGACCATACAAGATTTTGTTAATGAAGGTTTATTTTCTAAAAAGCCAGTAGATTTAGGATCTAGATGCACAGTTTTTATGAATTCTCGTGTTAAGCAATCTCAAAAAGAAGGAGCTACTATTTCTGATATATCAGCTGGATTATCTTATTCAGTTATAAAAAATGCTCTATTTAAAGTAATAAAAGTAAGAAGTTCAGAAGAACTTGGTAATAAAATAGTAGTTCAAGGGGGAACCTTTTATAATGATTTAGTTCTTAGAAGTTTTGAAATTTTATCTAACAGAGAAGTTATACGACCTGATATATCAGGTTTAATGGGAGCTTTTGGAGCAGCTTTAATTGCAAAAGAAAGATATAAGAAGAATAATATTTCAAGTATATTAACCTTAAAAAAGCTTGAAAATTTTAATATAGATACTACAATTACAAGATGTAAATCATGTTCTAATAATTGTTTATTAACTATAAATAATTTTGGAAATGGAGAAAAATTTATTTCAGGGAATAGATGTGAAAAAGGATTAGGTAAAGTAATTGGAGTAAGGAAACTTCCTAATCTATATAAATATAAATATGAACGATTATTTAAATATAAACCTTTAAATATAGAAAATGCTAAAAGGGGAGTTATTGGTATTCCAAGGGTACTAAATATTTATGAAGATTATCCATTTTGGTTTACTTTCTTTACCAATTTAGGATTTAGAGTAGTTCTTTCTGATAAGACTTCAAAAAATATATATGAAAAGGGAATTGAAACAATACCATCTGAATCTGTTTGTTATCCAGCTAAACTTGTTCATGGACATATAATTAATCTAATGGAAAAAGATATAAAAACTATATTTTATCCTTGTATTACACATGAAGAAAAAGAGCAAAATAATGCAAATAATCATTTTAATTGTCCTATTGTTACCTCATATCCTGAAGTTATAAAGAATAATATTGATATTTTAAGAATTAAAAAGATTAATTTTATAAATCCATTTTTACCTTATTGTAATAAGAAAAAGTTAAAGAAGGTTTTGTTTGAGGAATTAAAAATATTCAATATTTCTAAAGCTGAAATATCTAAAAGTATTGATAATGCAACAAAAGAACAAATTAACTTTAAAAATGATATTAGAAGTAAAGGCGAAGAAACATTAAAATATATACTTAAAAATAATATAAAGGGAATAGTTTTATCTGGAAGACCATATCACATAGATCCTGAAATAAATCATGGTATTCCTAATATTATAAATTCATTAGGAATGGCTGTTTTAACTGAAGATTCAATTTCTCATTTAGGAAAAGTAGATAGACCTCTAAGAGTAGTAGACCAATGGGCATATCATTCAAGGTTATATGCAGCTGCAAGTTTTATATCTACTAAAAATTATTTAGAGCTTGTACAATTAAACTCATTTGGATGTGGTTTAGATGCTATTACAACTGATCAAGTTCAAGAGATCTTAGAAAATAATTCTAAAATATATACATCGTTAAAAATAGATGAAGGAACTAATTTAGGTGCTATAAAAATTAGACTTAGATCTTTAAAAGCCACTATGATAGATAGAGAAAATAATAATTTTAAGTTAACTAGATCTAATAATGCTTATAATAGAATAGTCTTTTCTAAAGAAATGAAAAATAAGCATACAATACTTGTTCCATCAATGTCCCCTATACATTTTCGATTTTTAGAGGAAGCTTTTAAATTATCCGGATACAATTTAGTTTTAATACCTTCTAAAGGTAAAACCTCTGTAGACATAGGTTTAAAATATGTAAATAATGATGCCTGCTACCCAGCTATATTAGTAATTGGTCAAATAATAGAAGCTCTTAAATCTAACAATTACGATTTAAATAATACCTCCATTATGCTATCTCAAACTGGAGGAGGATGTCGTGCAACTAATTATATAGGTTTTTTAAGGAAAGCTCTTAAAGATGCTGGTTTTTCTAATATACCAGTAATTTCATTAAATGCTACAGGCATAGAAAAAAATCCAGGATTCAATTTATCCTTAAATTTATTAAATAGATCAATGATGGGATTAATTTATGGTGATGTTTTAATGAGGGTTTTATATAGAGTTAGACCATATGAGAAAAAAAGTGGTACTTGTAATGAATTATATAAAAAATGGACAACTATCTGCTTAAATTCATTAAAAAATGCAAAAAGAAGAGAATTTAAAAATAATATATACTCTATTATTAAAGAATTTGACTCAGTAGAAATAATAGACAAGGAAAAAATACGAGTTGGTTTAGTTGGTGAAATATTAGTAAAGTTTAATCCTATAGCTAATAATAGTGTTGTAAATTTACTTGAAGAAGAGGACGCTGAAGCGGTTATGCCGGATTTAGCTGATTTTCTTCTATATTGTACTTATAATTCAAAATTTAAGTATAAATACTTATTAGGAACTAAGCTTAATACTATTAGTTGTAATATTGCTAATAAAATAATTGAATTTTATAGAAGTTATTATAGAACAGCCTTAAAAAATAGTAATAGATTTGGAAAATTAAAGTATATAGAAGACATTGCAGCTGAAGCTAGTAAAATTGTATCTTTAGGAAATCAAACTGGTGAAGGTTGGTTTTTAACAGGTGAAATGATAGAACTTATTGAAGATGGAGTTAAAAATATAGTATGTATGCAACCATTTGCTTGCTTACCTAATCATGTTACCGGCAAAGGTGTGATTAAAGAACTGAAGAGAGTTTATCCAGAAGCAAATATTGTTGCTATAGATTATGATCCTGGTGCTAGTGAAGTTAATCAACTAAATAGAATTAAATTAATGTTATCAGCTGCTAAAAAAGAATTTTAATACTTGAAAAAAATTAAAAATTCATATATTATTATAAAGTAAAAAAGAATAAGACAGTTCGAAAGCCTCCTGTCTCAAAATAAAACTAGGTTAAATTACATTACATTATAAAAAATAGTAATAATATTTATCTAGGTATTACATTTCGTAATATCCTATTTTATATATATGTAGTAGATTTAATTACTGGGGGTATATTATATAATATACCCCTTTTATATTTAAAAATATTTAAGTAAAGGAAGGATTAATCTTGAAAAACACTTTAACAAAAAGATTAGTAAAAACAGCTATTATAGCGGCTCTATACGCAATTTTAACTATTATATTAGCTCCTATTAGTTATGGTCCAATTCAATTTAGATTATCTGAGGTTATGGTATTATTAGCATTCTTTGATCCATTTTATATAGGTGGACTAACGTTAGGTTGTCTATTATCTAATATTTTAGGTGGCTATGGCGTAATGGATATTGTATTTGGAACTATAGCTACGTTTATGAGTGTTTCATCTATATCTTTAACAGCAAAATTTTTAAAGCAAAATAAATTTTCTTTATTAATAGCATCCTTATGGCCGACACTATTTAATGGTGTAATAATAGGATGGATGCTAAATTTCGTTTTAGGAGTTCCTATATTTATAACAATGCTACAAGTTGCTATTGGTGAATTTGTTGTTGTAACTATACTTGGAGTTTCAATAGCTATAATTATAAAAAGAAAATATGGAAATAAGTTAAGCTTAATATAAAGTTAAATACCTAGTAAGTAGTTAAATAGACTATCTGCTAGGTATTTAACTTTATAATATGATATAATACCATTATTGTATTTTTTATAAAGGGAGAGGCATATGAATTTATTAACATTAGAAAACATAAATAAAACATATAGTGAAAAAGTTCTATTAAGAAATGTATCTTTAGGAATAAATTCTGGAGATAAGATAGGCCTAATTGGGGTTAATGGTGCTGGTAAGTCAACATTTTTAAAAATACTTACTAATCGTGAAGAATTTTTTGAAGGTACAATTATTAAAGGAAAAAATGTTAGAATAGAATATTTAGCACAAAATCCAGACTTCAACTTAGAAGCAACTGTATTAGAACAAATATTTAGAGGCGATACTCCAGAAATGAAATTAATTATGGAATATGAAAATTTACTTGAAGAGATAAACCAAGGTTTATTTGATGATGATAAAAATAGCAAATTAATAAGACTTCAAGAAAAAATAGATAATATGAATCTTTGGGATTTAGAAAGTGATGCAAAAGCTATTCTTACAAAACTTGGAATAAAAGATTTTAATGCTAAAATGGGAGAATTATCCGGTGGTCAGAAAAAAAGAGTTTTTTTAGCTTCAGCTTTAATTACACCTTGCGAACTTTTAGTTTTAGATGAACCAACAAATCATTTAGATGCTGAATCTATAGAATGGCTTGAAGAATATTTAAATTCTAGGAAAGGCGCTCTTTTAATGATTACCCATGATAGATACTTTCTTGATCGTGTTGCTAATAAAATATTAGAATTAGATAGAGGTAATATTTATTCTTATGAAGGAAATTATAGTGACTTTCTTGAACAGAAATCTGAAAGAATTCAAGTTGAAAATGCAAATGAAGAAAAGAGAAAAAAACTAATAATCAAAGAGCTTAAATGGGTAAGAAGAGGAGCTAAAGCTAGAACAACAAAACAGAAAGCTAGACTTCAAAGATTTGATGAATTAGTTAATAAAGAATTTATACAAACTAAACAAGATATAGAAATGCCTTTTGTTGGTAGAAGACTTGGTAAAAAAATAATAGAATTAAATTCTATTTCTAAATCATTTAACGATAAAAAACTAATAGATAGCTTTAATTACATATTTTTAAGAGATGATAGAATCGGTATTATTGGTAAAAATGGTATGGGCAAAACAACCCTTATAAATATAATAAGAGGTATGATTCCATTAGATTCTGGTGAAATAGAAATTGGAGATACTGTTAAAATAGGAGTGTTTTCACAAGATTCTACTGAAATGAATAATAATATGAGAGCTATTGATTATATAAAAGAGGGTGGGGAGAGAATCCCAACAGATGCTGGATATGATATTACAGCATCTCAACTTGCTGAAAGATTTTTGTTTGATGGTACAATGCAATATACTCCAATCGAGAAACTATCTGGAGGAGAAAGAAGAAGACTTCAATTATTAAGAGTTCTTATGGAAGCACCTAACGTTCTTATTTTAGATGAGCCAACAAATGACTTAGATATAGAGACATTAAAAATTTTAGAAGATTTTTTAGATGAATTTATTGGAGTAGTAGTAGTAGTATCTCATGATAGATATTTCTTAGATAGAATTTGCCATAAAATTTTCTCTTATGAAGGTAATGGACTAATTAAAGAATATACTGGAAATTATAGTTATTTTCTTATAAGTAAAGAATTGGAAAATCAAAAACTAAAAGAAGATGATTTAAATGTGAAAAATACTAACTTTGAGAAAAAGAAGCAATATGTAAAAAATAAAGATGAAAGACCAAAATTTACTTTTAAAGAGCAAAAGGAATTTAACGAAATTTATTCTATTATTAAAAATATAGAAAATAAGGTAGATGAAATAGATAAAAAAATGGAACAAAACTTTTCTAACTATGGATTATTAAATGAACTTACAGCTGAAAAAGAAGAGTTAGAAATTTTGTTATTAGAAAAATATGAACGATTAGAATATCTTGAGGATATAGCAAATAAAATAAAAAATTATAAAAATTAAGTTAATAAGACTAATTTAAATTAGTCTTATTAACTTAATGTAAACTTTTACTTAACAGCTTTAATAAATTAATAATTTATTATATAATATTTTCATAGATGTTATATTTTAAAGAAATGAGGGGCTAATATGAAAAAACTAGTTGGAATTTTATTATCTCTATTTACGTTTGGGGCTATATTTGTAGGATGCAGCTCAAGTTCTAGTGGAAATGAATTAAAAGATAATTTAACATTAAAAAATGTAGTGGAAAAGATAGAGGAAGTTGCACCTATGCAAATGCCAATGGAAGCCGATGAAGAAATGGCAAAAAATATATATCACTTAAATTTAGATGATGTTGAAGAATACTATATAAAAAGTGCTATGGTAATGAATTCTGCTGATAATACCGTAATAGTAAAAGCTAAAGATAGTAAAGTAGATAATGTGAAGAAATCTTTAGAAACACGATTAACAGATGTTCAAAAGTCATTTGAACAGTATTTGCCTGATCAAAAAGAAAAAGCCAATAAAGGTAAAATTTTAACTAAAGGTAATTATGTTATTTTATTAATAAATGATGATATTAAATCTGCTGAAAATGCAGTAAATAGTTGCTTTAAGTAAAATATTATTAAAAGCTAGATTATTAAGTTAATTCTTAATGACTAGCTTTTAATTCTTTATTTAGGAGATATTATGGTTTTTAGTAGTATTGTATTTATTTTTAGATTTTTACCATTAGCAGTTTTCATTTATTTTTTAACACCTAAAAAATATAAAAATTTAGCTATTTTTTTATTAAGTTTAATATTTTACTCCTTTGGGGAACCTAAATATTTCCCTATAATAATTCTTTCAATATTAATAGATTTTATAGTTTCAAATATAATAGAAAACAATAGAGATAATAAAACATTATGTAATACTATGTTAACTATATCTATAATCTTTAATTTAGGATTACTAATATTTTTTAAATATATAAATTTTTTCATAGATAATATAAACTTTATTTTTAATATTTATATTAAGAATATTACTTTAACATTACCATTAGGTATAAGTTTTTATACTTTTCAAACATTATCTTACACTATTGATGTTTATAATAAAAAAATACATGCTGAAAAAAATATAGTTGACTTTGGAGCATTTGTAGCATTATTTCCTCAACTAATAGCAGGTCCAATCGTTAAGTATATCGATATAAATAATCAAATAAAAAATAGAAAAACTTCTTTAGAAGAAATTGAAAGTGGAATTCAGTATTTTATTATAGGATTAGGCAAAAAGGTTCTTATAGCTA
The DNA here is from genome assembly GCF_003606265.1 of Clostridium septicum. NCBI lineage: Bacteria > Bacillati > Bacillota > Clostridia > Eubacteriales > Clostridiaceae > Clostridium > Clostridium septicum. The sequence goes on along the minus strand of NZ_CP023671.1, from coordinate 43,761 downwards.
ATAATATTGGGTTATTGTGGGATGAACTTAATTCATTAGGTTTTTCTAATATATCTACACCATTAGCCTGGTTAGGTGTACTGTCTTTCTCACTTCAGATATATTTTGATTTTAGTGGTTATTCCCAAATGGCAATTGGTATTGGTAAAATATTTGGTTTTTCACTGCCTAATAATTTTAATTATCCATATATATCTAGAAGTATGACGGAGTTTTGGAGACGATGGCATATTTCACTAGGCTCCTGGTTTAAAGAATATGTATATATACCACTTGGAGGAAGCAGAAAATCTAAAAAAAGAACTTATTTTAACTTGTTAATTGTATGGATATTAACTGGATTTTGGCATGGAGCTGAATATAATTTTATACTATGGGGTATATTCTTTTTTATATTAATATCCATAGAAAAAGCTGGATTTATTAATGTTTTAAATAATAATAAAATATTATCACATATATATGTAATAATATTTTTATTAATAGGATTTTCTATATTTTCTATATCAAATACGGCTAAGTTAATAGAATTTTTAAAAAGACTATTTATATTTAAAGGAGGACTTGATTATTTATATTACTTAAAGAACTATGGCATTATATTAATAATAGGTTGTATCTTTTCTATGCCTATATATAAAAAAATAAATTTAAAATACAAGAATATTAAAACTTTAAAAGTAATATTTATGTTAATTATATTTATATTGTCTATAGCTTATTTAGTAGATTCATCTTATAACCCATTTTTATATTTTAGATTTTAGGAGGAATTTTAAAGTGCCTATAAAGAAAATAATGAAATATCCTCTTTTTACTTTTTTTACTATAATAATTGTTATTTTTACATTTTTAGATATTGTTAAGCCCATTAATTTCTTTTCAGAACTAGAAAATAGATCCCTGAGTCAAAAACCTAAATTTACATTATATAACCTTTTTTATAGCGATTATATTAACAACTACAATAATTATATTAATGATCAATTTATATTTAGAGATTTGTGGATTGATTTAAAATCTATAACTGAATATTTATTAGGTAAAAGAGAAAATAATGGTATAATATATACTAAGGATGGTTTTATGTTTCAAAAACAGCAAAATCTAAATTTAGATAGATTAAATAAGAATATACTAGCTATAGAAGATTTTGTTAGGGAAATACAATCTAACAGTACGCTAATGTTAATCCCAAATTCATATACTATATATGAAGAAAAATTGCCAATTGGATTGGAGTTAATAGATGAGAAGAAAATAATAAGTTCAATATACAGCTACTTTAATAAGCTAAGTCTAAATACTTTAGATGTTGTAACTCCTCTTATTAACAATAAGAAAGATTACATATATTATAAAACTGATCATCACTGGACTAGTTATGGGGCGTATATAGCTTATTATACATATGTTAAATCGTTAAATTTAACCCCTGTAGATATAAATAGTCTAGTTAATTATTCTATTCCAGGTTTTTATGGAAGTTATTTTTCAAAAGCTAAGTTATTTAATTCCCAAAGTGATACTATAACATATTTTGAAGATAATAATTTAGAAATATCTATTGATGGTATTGCTTATAAAAGTTTATATGATTTAAATAAATTTAAAGAGCGAGATAAATACTCTGCCTTCTTAAGAGGAAATAATGGATTAACAATTATAAGGAATAAAGATGTAAATGATAATATAAAAGGAAAACGAGTCTTAGTATTTAAAGACTCGTACGCCAACTGTTTTGTAAATTTCTTAACTTACAATTTTGAAGAAGTATATGTTATAGATTTAAGAAGCTTTAACCAAAAAATAAAAGAATTTATAAAAGACAAGTCTTTTAATGAAGTTTTAATTATGTATAATATAGTTAATTTATCTGAAGATGTAAATATAGTAAAATTTAAATATTAATATGTTACTACTAATGGAGGTTATTATGGAATTAAATATTTTTATAAAAGGTAAAAAGGAACCTTTAATATATATAGGTGATAGAATAGATTTATTAGATTTTATCTTAAATGGAGTTAAATATAAACAGATACGAGTTTTTAAAAATGGATTTTCTAAATCAGAATTAATAAAAAGTTCTTTAATAAATAAAACTCAAGAAAAAAATTAAGTGCCTAAAAAGGCACTTTTTTGTTCTACAAGAAATAAATAACCATATATTTATAATATTAAGATACTTCCAGCTATACAACATTTTATAAAAAGTATCTTGTTAAAGACACGTTCAGCTTTTATACACAATCTCCTTTATTATAAATAGAGTAGTGTCTTGTAAATTAACTGAAGGGATGATAGTATGGCTAATAAATTTATAAATAAGTTTAGAGAAGAATTATATAAAGTATCAAGTATAGATGATTTGCAAAGTGATAATAATCAATCTGCTGTTCTTGAGTTTCTTCAAGAAGTTCCTAATCTTAGGAATGAAGGTGATGATAAAATAATAGAACTATTTAGAAGAGTATTATATTCTAATAAAATCCTTGCAATAAAATCTCTATTTTATGTAAGAGATAAGAAGTGTGGAGAAGGAGAGAGAAGGATATTTAACATTTTAATTAAATATCTTGCATTATCTAATCCTGATTTATTAAAAAAGAATCTTCACTTAATCCCTAAATATGGAAGATGGGATGATTTTTATTCTTTATTTGATACACCATTAGAATCTAATGTTATTTGTATCTTCAAAAGACAGATAACATTAGATTTAAACTGTAAAAGTCCTACAACACTTGGCAAGTGGTTAAAATCAGAAAATACCTCATCTAAAGCATCTAAGTTGTTAGGTAAAAAAACTAGAGAACTTTTAGGTTATACCCCAAAAGAATATAGAAAAATATTAAGCACTTTAAGAAAAAAAATAGGAATAATAGAACATAATTTAAGTTCAAAGAATTATTCTAATATTAATTATTCAAAGCTATCATTAAGTACAATTATTAGATATAGAAAAGCACTTATAAAAAATGATAAAATTGAATTTCAAAAGCATTTAAAATCTTTAAAACAAAGAGAGAAAAAAAGATCTATTAAGCTAGATAAAAACATTTTAACAGAAACGCCTTTTAATGTAGTAGATAATATTTTAAATGATAATAATAGAGAGAATATTGATGTTTATTCAAATCTTTGGAACGTAGTTTGTAATAATTATATATCTGATATCAAAGATACTCTTATAACTTTAGCTATAAGTGGATCAGGATGTAACAAACACTCAATATCATATAAATTAGCTATAAGCAATATACTTCTATATAAAAAATTTAACAATAATAGATTTAAAAATCACTATATATATTTTGATAAAAATCCTAAATTTATGAAAATAGAGCCATTATCATTATATGAACAAATTGAATCTATTAAAGCTAACAATTTATTTAGTGAAATTAATATATCCACCGCGCTAGATATGATATTATTTACATCTTTGAAAGAAGGGTTAACATATAAAGAAATTCCCCAAAATATCTTAATAATTTCAAATAATAGCCTAGATGAAGACTATTTTACTGAGGAGCTATTAAAAGAAATAAAAGAAAAATGGAAATTAGCAGGATTTTTACTTCCTAATATTAAGCTTTGGATAATTGATGAAGATGATAATAATAAAAGTATTTTTAATAAAAATAATTGCATTATCATTAAGGGTTATAGTAAAGAACTCTTTAAACTTTCAATAAAAGGAGAATGCATATCAGAAAAATTATTAATGATAAGGAAGTTAGAAGACAATCGTTATGAAGATATAATATTATAAATTTAATAGACGCTTTAAAAGCGTCTATTAAATCACTTTACATAATAAAACATATGGAAAATACCAGTTGTAAAAAAATGGGAAATAATTATAAATTAAAAATTCCTTTGTTTATAATTTTCAATTTATAATTAATTAACATATGTTAATTAAAATGTGAATATAAATATACCGAGTTATTGTATAGCATTTTTTTCATATACATTATTTGATACATTATACTTAAAAAGTCTTTTATAAAGAAGGTTATATTTTAAACAAAAGAAAAATGTAGATTTATACGGATATTATATTTTTGAAATTTATTTTTCTGTATAATTAAGCTTTATATTTTATAATATCTTAATTATCATAGTAAAAATATTATAGTTAATTTTAAATTTTTATAAAATAAACTTCGCTAAATATACATTTAGTGAAGTTCGTTATATTGAAAAACGAATATAGCTATGATATAATAAAATAAAGGGTTTAAAGCCTATTGGAGGTGTTTAAAAATGAATGATTCGCGAAATAAAACTTTAAAATATAAAAACTATAAATATAATGACGAAATAAAGAATCTATTAAATATAAACCTTACTGATTCTGATTTAAGAAAACTAGATAGAATATTTAAAAATTATTATGAATTAAATTCAGAACGAGGATATAAATATTTAATTAAAGACTTGTATATACTAGTTCAAAAGCAAAAGCTAACTACTAAGCAACTATCTTGTGTTTATGATACTGGAATTAGAAATATTCAAATTTGGTTAAAAGAATTAGGACTTAACAGAAGTATAAAAAAATCAAAAAAAATTAAACCTAAAGTTATAAACACGAACCCTCTTTCTGTTAAAAATTCGAATTCTAATACTTCTGATATCGCATCAAAGTTCGGAATTAAAGTATCTGAAACTCAAAAATTACCAGAATCCTTGGTTGATTTTTTAAATTACTTGGAAACAATAAAAGGAAAATCTTTAAATACTATAAATGGATATAAAATTGATTTAATTTTATTTTTTAGATTTTTAAAAGTTTATAAAGGTTTAATTACAAACCCTAGCTTAGAATTTGAAGAAATAGAAATATCAGATATAGATAATTCTTTTATAAGAAAAATTAAGCTTACAGATATATATGCATTTTTATCTTTTGTTGAGAAACAAAGGGCTAATGGTACTTATGCCAGAGCTAGAAAAGTTGCTACTTTAAAATCTTATTTTAAATTTTTAAATATAAAAGCTAAAATTATAGATGAAAATCCTACCTTAGAACTAGAATCCCCTAAAATTAATAAACGTCATCCAGTTTATTTAACTTTAGATCAGAGTATAGATTTATTAAATTCTTTAAGTGTAAATGATAAAAATTTTCATCGTGATTATTGTATACTTACTTTGTTTTTAAATTGTGGAATGAGACTTTCGGAGTTATGCTCTATTGAAATAAATAAAATTAAAGGTGATACTTTAACTATAGTGGGAAAAGGTAATAAAGAACGTACTGTGTATCTTAATGAAGCTTGCTTAAAAGCTATTAATAACTACATGAAGGTAAGAGATGATTCTAAAGTTTTAAATGAAGATAAAAAATATCTTCTACTCTCCTCTCGAAATAAACCAATTAATAAGCGGACGGTAGAAATGTTAGTAAAAAAACATATAGAAAATGCAGGTTTTAGAGATGCTAAATATACTCCTCATAAATTACGACATACAGCTGCTACTTTAATGTATAAGCATGGAAATGTTGATATTAGGAGTCTTCAGAATATATTAGGTCATGAAAATATTTCTACTACTCAAATTTATACACACGTCGATGATGATATATTAAGAGATGCTGTTAAATCTAACCCTTTATCAAAATTATAAAATGAATACGTATTAATTATTATGTAAAGTAAATAAATAAAATGGATAGATCTATATCCATTTTATTTATTTAGATTTTAACTTTCGAACACCTGGAAAAATTTCCTCTGTAAGTTCATCTAAATTAACTTCATCAAAAAAATCTCCATCTTCTAAATACTCAATATGATCGAAAGCATCTACATACCCACTTTCTTCATTATTTTCGGCTAGAAATTCTTCTGCTGTCATAATCCCTTCTTCATTGTTAGAAGTTTTCTTTAATTCTTCTAATGCCTTTTTCAACTCATTCTCTAAATATTCATTTTCTTCTACTGTTTTAGCTATATCCTCTATTTTTATGGCTTTTATATCCATTCCTTGTTCTTCTAGACATTTCCCACAATTATCACATATTTTCTTTCTATTTAAATCACAATAATCATCTTCAGTGTATTTATCATTTATCATATCTGCACCACCTAATAATTTATATTATATATAAAACAATCAAATTTTATTATAACAAATGTTATAGTAAAATTCAAACACATTTTAGTTAACATATCATTTAAGAACATAAGTTTGAGATATATTAAATATTATGTTATAATATTTAATAATAGCGAGGTGATATTATGAGTGATTCAACAAAAGTTAAAGATAAGCAACTTGAGATTTATGAGTTTTTAAAATTATATATAGAAAATAAAGGGTATCCCCCATCTGTAAGAGAAATTTGCTCAGCAGTTTCATTAAAGTCAACATCTACAGTCCATAGTTATTTGAAAAAATTAGAAAATAACGGACTTATACGAAGAGATCCAACTAAACCAAGAGCCTTAGAAATCTTAGGAGATACTTTAAATAAAAGAGAAATGTTAAACATTCCTATAATAGGTAGAGTAACTGCTGGTGTTCCTATTTTAGCAACTGAAAATATAGAAGATACTTTTCCTATACCAATAGATTACATTAAACATAATGATGAACTATTTATTTTAAGAGTTACTGGTGAAAGTATGATTAACGCAGGAATAAATGATAAAGACTTAGCAATTATAGAAAAAGCTTCAACTGCAAAAGATGGTGACATAGTAGTTGCATTAATAGATAATGAAGCAACTATAAAAAGATTTTTCAAAGAAAAAGATCATATTAGATTACAACCTGAAAATGATAATATGGAACCTATAATAGTAGATAATTGTAGTATTCTCGGTAAGTTAATAGGATTATTTAGAGCATATTAATACATTAAGAGTCATATATTTATATATGACTCTTATTTGTTATAAATATATAGATTGTGAGGAAGAATAATGAAATTTTTAAAAGAAATAAGCTCTATTCCTACAAATGATGAAGATTTATTAGAAAGTGTAAATAATCTAACTACTTATAAATTCAATTTTATTAACTTATTAATAAAAATATCCATATCTATAATATATGCTTTTGGACTTGGATATAGCTTATTCTATTGTAACGGCAAAATTATTAGTACGTTTATTAGGTTTTTAATGCTATTTTTATTAACCTACTACTTAATTAAAGTTTTACATGAATTTATACATGCTTTAACTTTACCTAAAATATTTAGTAATAATGTTAATTTACTATTTAATTTTAAAACCTTATCGGTTAATGTTTATTCTAATTCTTCTGTAAGTAAATATAGAATAATTTTCTTTTTACTTATTCCTATAATAATTTTAACTTTTATTCCAACAATATTAAGTTATTTATTAGGTTTTAATATATATTTATATGTATTAGCTTCTGTAAATGCAATATTATCTAGCAAAGATATTCTAAATTTAATTTTAGTAATTAAAAATATTAATAATGATTATAATATACTTATTAAGCCAAATAAATTATACTATAATAAAAATACAGGCAAAGAATAACTTTGCCTGTATTTCTTATAGTATTTTATTTAAAGCAATAAGCACACCTATCTTCACATGATCAAAGGTTAATCCACCTTGTAAATATGCAATGTAAGGCTCCCTTATAGGTGCATCAGCAGATAATTCAATGGATGATCCTTGAATAAATGCTCCAGCTGCCATTATAACTTCGTCAGTATACCCAGGCATAGCCCATGGCTCACATTCTACAAAAGAATCTATAGGGGAACCTTTTTGGATTCCTTTACAAAAATTAATTAGATTTTCCTTATTACCAAATTTTATTGCTTGTATTATATCGCTTCTTTTATCCGTAGGTTTGGGTAATACTTCGAAACCTGCAAGTTCCATTATTTTAGCACAAAATATAGCTCCTTTTACTGCTTCTATAGCTACATGAGGAGCTAAAAACAGACCTTGATATAATTGTCTCATTACTCCGAAAGTAGAACCACATTCACCGCCAATACCAGGCGTTGTTAATCTAAAAGCAGCTTGTTCTACATATTTTGTCTTTCCAGCTATATATCCCCCAGTAGGTGCTATACCCCCACCTATATTTTTTATTAATGATCCTGCTATAAGATCTGCTCCAACATCCGTTGGTTCAATTGTATCTATAAGTTCTCCATAACAGTTATCAACAAAAACTACAACATCTTCTCTTAATTCTTTAACAAACTTAATAACTTCTCCTATTTCAGAGACTAAAAATGAATTTCTCCATCCATATCCAGTACTTCTTTGTATATGAACAAGTTTTATACTTTTATCTGAGTTTAAAGCTTCCTTTATCTTTGCCAAGTCAAATTTTCCGTCTTTTAAATCTATTTGTTTATAATTAACACCATATTCTTTTAAAGAGCCTATATTCTCTTTGCCACTAATTCCTATTATATTATGTAATGTATCATAAGGTGCTCCTGAAATAGCAAGCATTGTATCTCCAGTTCTTAAATTTCCCATTAATGCACAACCTATTGCATGAGTTCCATTAACAAAATGAGGCCTAACAAGAGCAGACTCAGTATTAAATACTCTTGCATAAACTTTATCTAATGAATCTCTTCCTATATCATCATACCCATATCCAGATGAATTAGTAAAATGTGATTCACTAATTCTTTCTTCTTGAAATGCAGTTAATACTTTTAATTGATTATATTCTCTTATTTCATCATAAATTTTGAATTCATTTTCAACCTCTTTAAGGGCTTTTTCATATAAATCTAAAGTTTCTTTCTTAAAATTATAAGTTTTTTTCATTAATTCTTCTGTTAAATTTAACATTTAGTAATGCTACCTAAATTTATAAGTAGCTCCTCCTCTCTAACTAGAAATCCTATATCATTTAAATAATACCATATAATTAGAAACTTAACCAGCATTTAACTTATATTCATATAAACTAATAAAATTTTTACAATAAAAAAGCAAAGAAGTACTTTGCTTTTTTTATTCTGACTCATTAAATAATATTGATTTTCCAGGTGTAATTGTAGTAATTGCATGTTTGTAAATTAACATTTGTTTTCCATCTGAATCTAAAACTACTGTAAAGCTATCAAATCCTTTAACAAATCCTTTAAGTTGAAATCCATTGGATAAATAAATAGTAACTGGAATTTTATTTTTTCGTGCTCCATTTAAAAAAATATCTTGTAAATTATTTACTCCCTTATTCAAACTACACACCTCCTAAACAGGAATATATAATAATTATACCTAATTATTTAGTAAACTCTCTAATTATTTCTGAGAATATATCGTCATCGCTTAAAATATCTTTATCTTTAAATTTAGCTCTTGGATCTCTCTTAAACCAAGTTATTTGCCTTTTAGCATAATTTCTTGATCCTTGTTTAACCATATCTATTGCTACTTCTAAAGAAAGTCCCTCTTCAAGATGATATAATATTTCTTTATATCCTATTCCTTGCATTGATTGTATAGATGAATTATATCCCATTTCCTTTAATTTTATACATTCTTCTAATAATCCTTTTTCCATCATAATATCTACTCTTTTATTTATGCGATTATATAACTTTTCTCTATTCATATTTAAAACATAATAAAAAACATCATATTTACTTTTATAAAAGTCATCTCCAGCATTAAATGAACTAAAAGGCTTACCTGTTAATTTATATACCTCTAAAGCTCTAATAACTCTTTTTCTATTGTTATAGTGTATTTCTTTAAAACTTATAGGATCTATATCTTTTAAATTATTATGAATAAACTTATTCCCTTTTTCATCAGCTAATTTTTCAAGATATTCTCTATACTCTTTATCATTTCCAGCTTCTGTGAAATTCATATTACATGTTAATGCATTTATATACAATCCAGTTCCTCCAGTTAAAATAGGTACTTTCCCACGGCTTATAATATCATCTATACATTTAGATGCCATTTCTTTATAATCTGAAACTGAAAATTCTGTATCAGGTTCTACAATGTCTATCATATGATGTTTAATTCCATCCATTTCATTTTCCGAAATTTTAGCTGAACCTATATCCATATGTTTATAAATTTGCATAGAATCTGTTGAAATAATTTCTCCATTAAGTTTTTTAGCTAATTTTATTGATAATTCAGTCTTTCCTACTGCTGTAGGCCCAGCAAGAACTAGTATTTTTTCTTTCATTAAATTCTCCTTTATTATTAATCCTTAACTTAAATTATTCTTCTAAATTTTTTATCTAATTCATATCCAGTAAATTTCACTATAACAGGTCTTCCGTGAGGACAATGAAAAGGATCATCTATATACCTTAAATCATTTAGTAATTTTTCCATTTCTATATTATTTAAATAATCATTTGCTTTAACTGCAGCTTTACATGCCATAGTTGCTATTTTATTGTATTTCACTTCAGAAGTTTTCCCAGATCCTAACCCCTTTAAATTATCTAATATTTCTAAAAATAAATTTTTAGCATCAAGCTTTCCTAAAAAATAAGGAACCTCTTTTAAAGATAGAGTATTTCCACCGAAATTTTCTATTTTAAAACCTGCATTTTTAAAAACTTCTTTATTTTCTTCATAATAACTATAATCATCCAGTGTTAAATCAATAAGATTTGGAATTAATAATGGTTGAACTACTATACTTCCACTTTCAATATTATTTAAATATTTTTCAAATAATATTTTTTCATGAGCAGCATGTTGATCTATCATATATAATACTTCGTCATACTCTCCTAAAATATAAGTTTTATTAAATTGTCCTATTATTCTAAGCTTTGGAAACTTAGGTAATCTTTCTTTTGTATTTACTTCGACTTCATTTTTAGAATAACTTTCTTCATTTTCAATTTTACTATTTTTTAAATTAATCGGTACCTCTACTTTTGTTGGCATATTAAAGTCTCTATTTATAATTTTTTCTTCTTTTAAACTTCTTAATTTATTGTAAATCTCCTCTTCTTTTTGTATATCATCACTAGACACTTCTCTTGGAATATTAACTATATCTTTTTTATCATCTATTCCATCAAATAATGGCATATTTATATGATTTTTATGCTCATTTATTGGCTCTTTATAAGCCATTTCAAAGGATATATTCTTAGATTCATCTTTATAAATATAACCTTCTTCCTCTTCCTTAATAGAAAAAGTGTTAAAAACAGCTTCTTTAAAAGAACAATGAATACAATCGAAAACTCTTTTAAATATTAATCTTTCATCTTTAAATTTAATCTCAGCCTTAGTTGGATGTATATTTACATCTACAAATTCCGGATAAACTTCTACAAATAATACAAAGTAAGGAAATTTATTTACCGTTGCAAAAGATTTAAAAGCATTTTCTACTGCTGCAACAATAGTTTTATTTTTTATATATCTTCCATTTACAAATATGCTTTGATTATTTCTAGAACCTCTTGCAATTTCCTCTTTACCTATATATCCATATAAAGATAATTCATCTCCATTGGACTCAAAATAAATTATATTTTCACTAATCGTTTTACTGTATAAGTTTCTAATAACATCTTTTAAGTTTCCATTTCCATATGTATGGATTAACTTTTTTCCATTACTATATAACTTAAAAGATATATTAGGATTAGATAATGCAATTCTTGTTATTATATCGTTTATCAATGCTGTCTCACGGGAAGTAGTTTTTAAAAACTTTTTTCTAGCAGGTACATTATAAAACAAATCACGTACTTCTATAAAGGTTCCTTTATTCATACCTACTTCATTAGTTTCTAATAATTCTCCTCCTTCTATTTTGATTTCTTTTCCAAAATTCTCATCTTCCTGTTTACTTTTTAATAATATCTTGCTAACAGAAGCTATAGAAGGAAGTGCTTCTCCTCTAAATCCTAATGTATTTATAGAATATATATCTTCTACTGTACTTATTTTAGAAGTAGCATGTGGTAAAAACGCCTTATTTATATCTTCCTTATGTATTCCATTGCCATCATCTATAACTCTTATTAGTAAAATTCCACCATCTTCAATTTCTATAGTTATATTCTTTGAATCTGCATCAATAGAGTTTTCTACCAACTCTTTAACTACAGAAGAAGGTCTCTCAACAACTTCTCCTGCTGCTATTTTATTAGATGTATTTTCATCTAATAAATTTATCCGTTTCATTAAACCACCTCCATTACTTAAATTTCTTGGCTTCCAATACAAATTTATATAAGGTGTTCATAGCTTCCATAGGAGTTAATCCCATAACATCTATATCTGCAATATTATTTACAAGATTTTCTTTTTCAAGCATAGTAAAATCCATTTGATAATTATTTCCTATTTCTTTATTAGGTACTTTCTCTTCAACTTTACAATTATCTATAGCTATTTCAGACTTAAATATTTCTTTTTTATTTTCTTTACTTAAATCAGTATTTCCCTCTAAAGATTCTAATATTTCCTTTGCCCTATTAATAACATCTATAGGTAATCCTGCAAGTTTAGCCACTTCAATACCATAAGATTGATCTGCTCCACCCTCTATTATTTTACGAAGAAATATAATATTATCATCTATTTCTTTTACTGCTACAGAATAATTTTTAACTCCATTTATTACGCCTTCTAACTTAGTTAATTCATGATAATGAGTTGCAAATAAAGTTTTACATTTAAGAGATTTATTATTTGAAATATATTCTATTACTGACCAAGCTATACTTAAACCATCATAAGTAGATGTACCTCTTCCAACTTCATCTAATAAAACTAAACTTTTAGATGTAGCATTTTTTAATATATTAGATACTTCCCACATTTCCACCATAAATGTAGATTTTCCACCTGCTAAATCATCTGAAGCACCTATCCTTGTAAATATCTTATCACATATTGATATATTCGCTTTTTTAGCTGGTACAAATGATCCTATTTGAGCCATAAGAGTAATTAATGCTACCTGCCTCATATAAGTAGATTTACCAGCCATATTAGGTCCTGTAATTAAAAGTAATTGATTATCTCTTTGGTTTAATGTTGTATCGTTAGCTACAAATTCTCCATTTGAAATAACTTTCTCAACAACAGGATGCCTACCATCTTTTATGTCTATAATTCCCTCTTCATTAATATTAGGTTTAACATAATCATTTTCAACTGATACTAAAGCTAAAGTTGATAAAGAATCTAAATTACCAATAATTTTAGCACTTTTTTTAAGTCTTGATATTTCTTTTTCTACTTTTTCTCTAATATCTATGAAAATATCATATTCTAATGAAATTAATTTTTCTTCAGCTCCTAATATTTTCTCTTCCATTTCTTTTAATTCTTGAGTTATAAATCTTTCTGCATTTGAAAGAGTTTGTTTTCTTACATATCTGCCTTCTGGAATTGAATTATAATTTGCCTTTGATATTTCTATATAATATCCAAAGACTTTATTATATCCTACTTTTAATGACTTAATTCCAGTAAATTCTCTTTCTTTATTTTCAAGAGATGCTATCCACTCCTTCCCATGAGATTTGGCTTTTCTTAGCTCATCTACTTCTTGGTTATAGCCATCTCTTATTATATTACCTTCTTTTAAAGCAATTGATGGATCATCTAATAAAGCATTTGATAATAACTCTCTAATATCTATAAGTTCATCTAATTCATTAAACCATTCTTTAAGCAATGGAGAAGTACATTCTTTAAGTTGTCTTTTAATGCTTGGAATCTTCTCTAAAGAAGTTCTTAATGATACTAGATCTTTTCCGTTTACATTTTTATTTGATATTTTTCCAACAATTCTTTCTATATCATAAATTTCTTTTAGACTAACTCTTAAATCTTCATTAAAAGAAATATTATTATATAGTTCTTCAACTCCTAATAACCTTTTTTCTATTTCTTTTTTTATTATTAAAGGCTCTTCAATCCATTTTCTTAAAGATCTTCCCCCCATAGAAGTAGCTGTTTTATCTAGTACCCATATTAAACTACCTTTCTTGGATTTTTCTTTAAGACTTTCCGTTAATTCTAGATTTCTTCTTGAATTACCATCAATAGTCATATAATTTATTATGTCATAATATTCAAGTGTATTTATATTAGTTAAGCTTATCTTTTGAGTTTCATGTATATATTTTAGTAATACAGAAGAGGATATATTAGCACAATTATCTAATTCCTCAATTTCAGATGTACTAAACTGTTCAACAAGCTCTTCTTTAGTACATTTGAAAACATTGAAATCTCTTTTAGTTATTAAAGCTCCATTTATTGATGAAATATCTTTTAAAAGACTTTCATTAATATTAATATCTACTATAATTTCTTTAGGATCTATTTTTGAAATCTCATCAAATAAAGTTGATTTTAAGCTTTTAAAGGAAGTTGTTTTAAACTCTCCTGTAGAAATATCTGAAGATGATATTCCAAATTTACCTTCCTCTTCCCATAATGCTATTATGTAAGTATTTTTATATTCATTATCTCCATTTTGATCTATATATGTACCTGGAGTAATAACCTTTATTACATCTCTTTTAACTATCCCTTTAGCAACTGCTGGATCTTCAACCTGTTCACATATCGCCACTTTATATCCTTTAGATACAAGTCTTGATATATATGAAGTAGATGCATGAAATGGAATACCACACATAGGCGCTCTTTCTTCTAATCCACAATCTCTTCCTGTTAATACTAATTCTAGTTCTCTTGATGCAGTTTTTGCATCATCAAAAAACATTTCATAAAAATCTCCAAGTCTAAAGAAAAGAACACAATCTGAATATCTTTCCTTTACCTCAAGGTATTGTCTCATCATAGGGGTTAATGCCATTTTAAATCCTCCGTATATTTTTAATTCATATAATGATATTCTAACATAAAATTATTTTTAAAATAAGTATAAATACGAGCTATTAAAATAATAGCTCGTATTTTTCAAATATTTTTCTCACCATATGCCATAATAACCAACATAATTATAGTTGAAGACTCTAAATTATAGAATTTATTATAACTTGATATAATTCTAGAAATTTCAGGGTTTTTAGAAAATATAGTATTTTGCATATTTTTAATACTACTCAAATCTTTAAATTTATCCATTCCTATAAGATCACTATGCTTAACAACAATCTGAAAATCTAAATTTTTAAAACCTGAATATTTTAATATCTTAATTAACTTTCTGCCTATATTTCTATCTCCACCTGAATTATTTTGAAATCTTGCCAAACTATTATTTAAATAAGGAATCAATTTTAATTCTGGATTCGTAACTCCCCATATACCATTATCTATATCAACAATAACTACTTTCCCACCTGGTTTTAACACTCTATATATTTCTTTTGTTGCTTTCAATGGATTATTAATATGCTGATATACAAACCTAACTAATACAAAATCAAAAGTATTATCTTTAAATGATGTATTTAAAATTGATTCATTGACAAAATTCAATCTATTTTTAAAAGTTCCCTCTAACCTATTTCTTGCTATTTCCATTAAATCATTATCCATATCTAAAGATGTAACAATACTATTTTGAAACTCTCTAAGTAAAAGCTCTGTTACAAATCCTGGACCACTACCGACTTCTAATATTCTCATCCCATCTTCTAATCCTAAATTTTTTAACATTTTAACTTCTTTATCCCATCCAATGTATGCTTGTTTTCTCAATCTAGAAATTTCAGTATTTAGTCCTATGGATTTATATATATCACTATATGACATTAGTACCTCCAAATTTTACTTACTCTATTGTAGTATACTAATTTAGATACTATTTGTTCATTAATTAAATAGGTTTAGAATATCCTCATCACTTAAAGAAATTAAAGCTTCAGAATTTGCTAAATCATCTCCTATTAATTTTGAAATTAATTTTCTTTTTTCATCTTGTAATGTTACTATTTTTTCTTCTATAGTTCCTTCTGCAATCATTTTAATAACTTCAACTACGTTTTGCTGACCTATTCTATGAGCTCTATCTGTAGCTTGATCTTCAACAGCAGGATTCCACCAAGGATCAAAATGAATTACTATATCTGCTGATGTTAAATTTAAACCTGTTCCACCTGCTTTTAAACTTATAAGAAATACTGAATTATTGTCACTACTATTGAAGTTTTCAACCATTTCAACTCTTTTTTTTGCTTTAACAGATCCATCTAAATAGCTAAATTCAATATTTTCTTCTTTCAGTTTAGTTGCTATATTTTTAAGAATTGATGTAAATTGAGAAAATACAAGTATTTTATGCCCTTCATCTATTCCTTGATTAAGCAGTTCTATAAGTGCATCTATTTTTCCACTTCCAGATGTATAATTTTCAATTAATAAAGATGGATCTAAACAAAGTTGTCTTAATTTTGTTATATATGATAATATTTCTATTTTACTACTTTTAAATTCATCATCTTTAACTTTCTTAGAAATAAGTTCTACTGCATGTTTAGAAAATACTCCATAAACTTTTTTCTGTTCATCATTTAATGGTACAATAAGTCTCTTCTCTATTTTACTTGGTAACTCTTTAATAACTTCCTTTTTATATCTTCTTAAAATAAATGGTTTTATAAGTCTATTGAGATCATTTAATATTTCAGGACTTTCTTTAAGTTTTTTATAATATCTAACACTAAATCTTTTTTCATCATAAAGGTAACCAGGCATTATAAAATCAAATATAGACCAAAGTTCCATTAATGAATTCTCTACAGGTGTACCTGTTAATGCAAATCTTGTATTTGCATTTATTCTTTTTACAGATTTTGAATTTTGAGAGTTATAATTTTTTATATACTGTGCTTCATCTAAAATACAGTAATCAAATATTTTATCACTATATAAATCTATATCTCTTTTTAATAAATTATATGTAGTTAAGATAATATCAAAGTTATCTTTATTTTTTATTATTTCTTCTCTTTCTTCTTTAGTTCCATTAGCAACTGCAACCTTCATAGAAGGAGCAAATTTCTTAAACTCTAAACTCCAATTATAAATTAAAGAGGTAGGAGTAATTACTAATGAGGATTTACCTTTATTTGATAGTAAAAAAGTTATCATTTGAATAGTTTTTCCAAGCCCCATTTCATCACCTAATATTCCTCCGAACCCTAAATAATCTAAAGTTTTCAACCAATTATATCCTTGTTTTTGATATATCCTTAAATTAGCTTCTAAATCACTAGGCTCTTTAAATTTTAATTTATCTATAGACTTAAATTTATTTTTAATTTCAGATAACTCTTTTTTACCTTTTATATATCTTATTTTATTATCATTTAAATAATAGTCTACAAAAACTCCCTTATTTTTGGGAAAAATAACTTTATTATTTTCTATATTATCTACATCAGAAACTACATCTAAAAGTTTTAAAAAACTTTTAAGTTCTATTTCTTCTAAATCTAAATATTCTCCACTTTGCAATTTATAATATTTTAAATTATCTCTAAAAGCTCTTAAAATATTAGAAGTTTCTAGAGGTGTAATGTCTGCTAACTTAAAATCCATTTCGAAATAATTATATTTACCTGTTCTTATTTCTCCTTTAATATTCTTAGATGATATATTTTTTATACCTTTAAAATTTTCAGAATAAAAAACTTCACCTAATTTTTGAAGCTTTTCTACTTCACTTTTGAAAAATCTAAATATATAATCATCACCCATAATTAAGTAAAATTTATCTAAATTAGATTCAAACCCTAAAGATCTTAAAGTTGATAAAACTACCTCTTCTTTCTTAGAATCTCTGTATATTATTTTTTCTTCAAATTCATCAAATATATTAAACTCATATTTACCATATGTAACTTTTACTATTAATGATATATTGTTATTTTCTTTGTCAAAATAAAACTTAAATTTTACTTCTTCCGAAACAACCTTATTCCTAATATTTTTTGATAATACTAATTCGTTAGAAATTAAATTAATTTCTGGGATAAGATTTAATAATATTTTCTTTTCATCACACTTAGGTAAAAAAATGCTTTTAGTATTATTAAAAACCTCAAAATATGGAGCTACTTTATAACAAAAATCATAACTAGGTATATAAATTGTAGTTCCCTTTAAAAATATATCTTCTTTATCACTTAAAGTCTCTGGAAGAGAGTCTTTAATACTTAGTATATACTGCTCTTTTAAAAGTTTTAAATCAAAATATATTTCAGGTGAAGTTGTTAAAATTTCTGCTTCTACAGGCCTTAAATA
Organism: Clostridium septicum; assembly: GCF_003606265.1. Taxonomy (NCBI): domain Bacteria; kingdom Bacillati; phylum Bacillota; class Clostridia; order Eubacteriales; family Clostridiaceae; genus Clostridium; species Clostridium septicum. The sequence continues at coordinate 25,537 of NZ_CP023671.1, read as the reverse complement.
AAAACCTTCATTTAAATAAACTCTATGCTTTTGTATTATCAGCAAGAATTGTCTTATTAAATATTTAGGTATTGTAAGAGATTTCCCATCTATATATTTATCCTGTCTTCTTGAAAAAGAAGCAGTATTATCTAATTCTTTTACTAACTCTATAAAATCTATAAGAATCCTATCTTTTGTTGTAAGCTTTTGTTTTTTTATATCAAAAATAAACTCTTTTCCATATTTCACTGGTATCTTATTGTAATATGCTGTTAAGAATTGGTTTAAATCCTTTAATACATATAATTTATTGGATGCCATACCTTTGGTTCCAATTTTAAAATCAACTGTTATTTTATTGTTAAATCCTCTTCTATTTATATATACATCTATTTTTATCTCTTCAGTTATCTTTGTATTTGCTAGCAAAATATCTAAAGTACCGCTAGTATTTTTTTTAAATATCTCATTTGTAACTGTATTTGGAATTAATTTTTCCTTTATAAGAACATTTTTATCTATTTCTTGCATAAATTTATAAAAAGTCGCATTTAAATGCTTGCAACAATAATTATCATTATTAAATTCATGATTTTCATAATCTGCACATGTGCAGTATGTAGAAATTATAGATTTATTATTAATATCAACTTCAATTTTTGTAGAATACTCACTAAAAAAATTCTCAGAAATTACCCTTCCTACTATACAAATAAGTTCATCTTGAATATCCGTAATTATATTTGATACAAGATCATTTTCAAAAACTCTTTTTCCCCTTAAATATCTTTTTCCAGATGTATCCCTTTTAAAATTTTCTAATAATATTTGCTTTATCATCTTAATCCCCTCTATATTGAACTATCATTTAATTATAGCAAAAAGAAGTAGCTCTTGCTACTTCCTATATTTTAGTATATTTTAGTTTTCTTCCACACATCTACTATATTTGAAAAACCGTCCTCAATAGAGGATACATATTTATCAAATTCCATTGAACTAATCTTTAATCTATTTACTTTCTTTATATATTCTCGAATATTATTTTTAAATATATTGTGACACCATGCAGTAAAAACACTACAATTATTTTTATCAACGATTGTTATAGGTATCTCATTTTGAAATAAAAGTAATTCTAAATTCTTTCTATCAGTATCATTTGAGTAATTATACCATCTTCCATAAATTAATTTATCACTATCTGCAAATTTAAATAAAATTAATAAAGCCGCTTGTCTATTAGAAAAGTATGATATATCTTTAATATCAATTATTAAATTATCTTTTATTTTCTTTATATTAATATCTGTTTCCTTAAGAAAAAAAGTTGAAAAAGTAATGTCATCCTTAAAGTTACATATATAATTTGTAAGATTTCCTGCTTCAATATCTTTTAATTTTTCATAAACCATAATATACCCCCGTATAACTATATATTATAATTATACTATAGGGGCATATAAACTTTAATCTGTATTTAATGACATATATGTTCTATTTTATACAACTTCTCCAATTAATGAGAATGGTTGAGCTCTTACTATTTTAACATTAACTAAATCCCCTGCACTAACATCTTTTCCCTCAAAATTAACTAGTCTTCCATTTCTAGTTCTTCCTGTAAGCTTAGTTTCATCATTTTTACTTGGACCTTCTACAAGAACCTCAACTACTTTTCCTTCATACTCTTTATTTCCTTTAATAACACCTGCATTAATGACTTCTACTAATCTATTGAATCTTTCATGTTTTGCTTCATCTGGAACTTGATTTAACATCATATCAGCTGGTGTATTATTTCTTCTTGAATATATAAAAGTAAATGCTGATGAGTATTCAACTTCTTTTGCTAATTCTAAAGTTTCTAGGAAATCTTCTTCTGTTTCTCCTGGAAACCCAACTATTATATCTGTTGTAATAGTTACATCTGGAATCTCTGCTTTTATCATATTAATTAATTCTAAATAAGATTCTTTTGTATAGTTTCTATTCATTTTTTTCAATATTTTATTTGATCCACTTTGTACTGGTAAATGAACTTGTTCACAAAGCTTATCACATTCTTTTATAGCCAGTACAACATCTTTATTTAAATCCTTTGGATGAGATGTCATAAATCTTAATCTTTCTAATCCAGGTATTTCATTTATTTTTCTAAGTAATCCTGCAAATGTTATTTCTTCTTCTAATCCCTTACCATAAGAATTTACATTTTGCCCTAGAAGAGTAACTTCTTTATATCCACTTGATACCAAATCTTCTATCTCTTTTATTATATCTTCGGATTTTCTACTTCTTTCTCTTCCTCTTACATAAGGAACTATACAATATGTACAAAAGTTATTACAACCATACATTATTGTAACAAAAGCTTTAACATCACTTTTTCTATCTATTGGTAACCCTTCTATTATTTCAGTTTCCTTATTAAATATTTCTTTTACTTGAACACCTTCTGTTTTTACTCTGTTTAAATATTCTGGGAATTTATATGCATTATGTGTTCCAAAAATTATATTTACATGAGGGAATGTTTTTAAAATTTTATCTGCCATTCCTTCTTGCTGCATCATACAGCCACAAACAGCAATTATAAGATTAGGCTTCTTTTTTTTAAGATGTTTTAATTGACCTAAATTTCCAAAAACCTTATTTTCTGCATTTTCTCTAACACAACATGTATTATATATTATAATATCAGCTTCTTCTTGAGTTTCAGTTTCAGAATATCCACTTCTTTTTAACATTCCAGAAAGTTTTTCTGAATCCTCCTCATTCATTTGACATCCCCATGTTTCTATATAATATTTTAACTCTTTATTTTCTAACATAACAAATCTCCTTTGTAGTATAAACTATTCTCAAGGTATTATATCAAATTTGATGTTTAAAATAAAGTTTAGCCCTTGAAAATCTTTAATTCTTTATGAAAAATTGATAAAAAAATCTAGTAAATACAATTAAATAATTGATTCTAATTTTAGGCTAACATATGTATTTAATATTAATAAAATTATAAATAACAAATTAATATTAGTATTTTCTTACTAATAGACCTCTTTAATTTACTAATTTTTCTTTAAGGATTTTTAAATTAATGATATTTTAGAAAGTAAATCTGCTATTAAATCTTCTGTAACAGTTACACTTGATAAATTATTAATTTAGAATAATTAAATATAAATAATAAACATCTAATAATTAAGGCTTAATTATTTGCTATTTATGCATATTATTTATTAACAATAAACATAATAATATGGAAATACACTATAAGGAGTGATTAAAATGTCAAATTTAACACAATTAGAATTGCAAAATTTAAGACATCTAATAGGAGCTCATGGTACAATTGCAAATAAATTAGATGATTTTGCAAAACAATGTACAGATCCTGCAATATGTAATATGCTTCAACAAGATGCTAATGCAGCAAGAACTAGTAAAGATAAATTAATTACATTCTTAAAATAGGAGGATTTAAAAATGAAAGAAAAAGATATAATGAACGATTACCTAAGTATGATTAATAGTAGCTTAACAGGATATGCTAGCATAATAGCTCAAACCGATAATCAAGAATTACGACAAACTATACAGCAAATGAGAAATGAAGATGAAATTCGCCAATATAAAGTATATCAAACAGCAAAAGAAAAAGGATATTATAAACCTGCACAACCAGCTAACCAAACTGAGATAAATACAGTTAAATCAGAATTAACTGCCAATCAATAAAATTCTTACTAATGCTATGATATTTCTAACATTACTAAAATATAAAAAAAGAGTAAGTTTTAAAATGGAACCTATAAGATAGACACTTATAAAAGAGAGTCTATTCATATAGGTTCTTTTTTTGTACAATAAATTTATGAGGTGAATTAGTTGTGAGTAAAATAAGATTCTCAAAAAATGAAATAGATAAATTATCAAAAAATAAATATGTTCTTAAGGTAAGTGATAAAGCAATAACATATACTAATGAATTTAAGATACATTTTATAGCTGAATACAGTAAAGGTAAAACTTCAAAGGTTATTTTTGAGGAAGCTGGATTTGATGTTGATGTTCTTGGAGTACGACGTATAGACTGCGCAGGCACTAGATGGAGGAAGGCATATAAAGAGAATGGTGTGCTAGGCTTAGATGACACTAGAAGAAACAATAGTGGTCGTCCGCGTCAGCGTAAAATCACCAAAGATGAAATAATAGCGAAACAAAATGCTGAAATTGAGTATTTAATGGCCGAGGTAGAATTACTAAAAAAATTAGAGCTGCACGAAAGGCAGGTGAAAAAAGGTAAATTAGTAGCAGCACAAGCATTTATGCTAATAAAATCTATAGTTAATAAACTACATTTAAATAATGTAATTAAACAGCTATGTAATGTAGCTGGAGTTTCACGTTCCGGTTATTATAATTATTTGAAATCTAAAAAACTTGGACAATCTATGTCCAGACGCAGAAATTGCTGGGATAATGCACCACAGGAATCATTTTTTGGACATATGAAAGATGAAATTAACTATAAATCTTGCTCGAGTTTAGAAGAATTACAATTAATGATAGATGATTATATTGATTATTATAACAATGAGCGTTGTCAGTGGAACTTAAAAAAGCTGACTCCTGTAAAATACAGAAATCAGCTTTTAGCTTCTTAACTCTCTTTTCTTAAATGTCCTTGACATAGGTACCACTTTATTTAAAACTTACTCTTTTTATTAATATTAGTTTTCTAATTCTATATTACTATAATGAACCTCTACTAGTGTTATACTTAAAATTCAGTCTAATAATAAAAACATAAGCTATTTATTTTCATTAATACAAGTTTTTGACTCGTTATAAGAACATGTTAATTGTTCATCAGGTGTATTATATGGTTTAATCCATCCCTTAGTAACGCTTAATTCTGTAAGTGCTGTATGACCTTCAACCATTTGGCCTAACGATGCTGAATATATAGCCCTTAATTCAGGAGTACTACTTGTTAATGTAGAATTAAGATACATATCTGATGCCTCTTTTCCAGAAGAAAGCATACTTAATGCTATAAATTCATCATTTATATCAATGTTATTTTTAATCATATTTCCAATCATATTTTTCATATATTAGTCCTCCTTAGAAACTTATACATTATTATCTTCTATAAATTTTTGTATTCCTTTAATTCTTCCTTCTGTTGCTAATATACTTGCTTCTGATTGTCTTTTTAAATCTTCATCTGATATTAAAGAACCTATAGCTTTTTGCATAATTAACGCATTCTTTTCCATCTTTAATATAGCTGATAAAGATAGATTTTCAGCTTCTGAAAGTTTTTTCATTTAATAACCACCTCCTATATAATTTTTATTTCAAAAATTATAATTCCCTTTAATTAAAGTATTATTCTACTTATTTATAATAAAAATACTTAAATAAACTTAATTAAAAGTATATTTCTTTAAAAATCACATATTTCCTAAACCATACATCAATATTCTATCTATTTATAAATTAAAATTCTTATAAAATAATAGAATTTAATATAAATTATAAAAACAGGACCTAAGTCCTGTTTTTTTATTTCACACATCTAGAACATGGTCTAAGACCTCTATTTTTTGCATCCTCTAATAAAATTTTAATAGGATTTTTCATTTTACTACAGTTATTATTAGAATGATATACTTTAGATTTATTATTTGCAATCCATACGCTATTATCTGAAGTTTCCTTTTCTATACTTGAAGAAGTATCATCTTCATTAGTAAAATTTATTGTACTACCGTTACTCACTGCAATTATAGTTCCACTTATATCTGTTCTAAATACTTGAATATTTTTTTCATTTAGCTTTTTAATAGTCTCTTCGTGTGGATGACCATAATCATTTCCTTTTCCAGCTGAAACAATAGCATATTTAGGATTAACAGCGTTTAGAAAACCTTTACTTGTCGAAGTTCTACTTCCATGATGTCCTAATTTTAAAACATCTGCGCTAATATCTAATTGCTTTTGTAATATTTCACCTTCACTTAAAGATTCTGCATCACCTGTAAATATAAATGATGTGTTCCCATACTTTAATTTTGTAACAATAGAATAATTATTTACCTTTCTATATTTAGGGCTATTAGGTGCTAAAAATTCTAAAGTAACATTACCTATATTCAAAGTATCTCCTACTTTAGGAACTTTAATTTTAACATTTTTATTATTAAGTGCAGTTACCATTCTTTCAAATACTCTAGTTGTTGCTGTTACTTTTGGAGCATAAAAAGTTCCTATATCAAAATTATCTATTATTGTTGCCATACCCCCTATATGATCTGAATGTGGGTGAGTAGCTATAACATAATCTAGCTTAGTTATTCCAAGATTTTTTAAGTAATTATAAGCTAAATCATCATTATTACCTGCATCTATCAGTATATTTTTACCCGATATTTGAATTAATTCTGAATCCCCTTGTCCAACATCAATATAATTTACTATAACATTCTCTTGAATCTGCGCATTTGCATTTAATGGCACACCAAACAGAGAAATCATAATAATTAGAAATAGACTTAATAAATTTCTTACTTTATTCATATTATCAACTCCTAAATAATTAAATTTTATACTTATTTTAGCACATATTTACATATAAGTTTTTTTTATGAATAATCGTACTATAAAACTAATAAGTAACTTTTACCTTTTATAATATCAATAATCCTAATATATAAGATATTAGAATTAAAATTTAAAATTATTTCACAATTTAATATTTATATTTTTTTATTTTAAAAGAAAAAGGTACGAGATTTTACTCGCACCTTAATTACTAAACTCAACTAATTGTAATTTATCTACATTTTTAATTGTAAAAGTATTATATTGATTAATAGTATTATTTAAAGCTTCTACTGCAAATACAAAGTTCATATTTTCACTAATTTCTACATAATAAATAATATCATAATTTTTTTCTGCAATCTTATTTATATTTAAAGAGTAAATAGTATATCCTGTATTTAAAAAAACTATTTTAAAAGCTTCTTCAAACATATTAGGATCAAAATCATCTGTTGTATTAATATTAGCTTTTATTTTTAACGCCTTCATAATACATCTCCTTAAAAAATTAATAGTTTTTGTATCCTCTATCCCATCTTGAAATAGTACACTTATCTACAAATCCTGCCCATTTATATAATTTTTGCGCTGAAATATTATCTTCATCAACCCTTATATAAAGCTTATTAAATCCTTTTGATTTAGATGAAACTATTAAATCATGTAATAGCAATTTTCCTATTCCAAAACCTCTGAATTCATTTATTATTCCAAAATTAACTACAGTGTACATGTTTCTATTATAAATAACCTGTCCATACCCAACAAATTTATCATTTATCATACCAAATAATGATAAATCTTTAAGATAATATTCTTGACTTATATCACTATAAATATCTTCAATTTTCAATGGCTCTCTATTCCACGTTGAAAAAATGTTATTTTGAATCTTACAACGTAAGGCTTCATCCTTTCCTATGATAAACTTCTTATTATTATATTTTGAACTTATATAGTTAGTATTAAAAATGGAGTTATAAATCTTATTCACATAACTATTCTCTAATTGAAGTTTTAACTTTATCTCATTTATGTCTTTATATCTATTATATTTATTTAAATTAAGCTCCATTAAAATTGTAGGTCTTATTCTTTTAAACCCTAATTTTGTTAATATCTTAGTATTTCTAGGATTATCAATAGCTTCATATGATAAAATACTAGTATTAAAAGCTTTTAAAGTATTTTCATCAATAAAACCCATATAATCATTTTCAATGTATAAAGACCAAATTCTTATGGTTGACTCTAATGGTGTATCATACCAAATGTATCCAATTACTTCATCATTATATCTTATTAATTTAAGAAATTTTCTGAACAGAAATTTAATAACGAAATTTTGATTATTATATAAACTAAAAAAATCTTTATCATAATTTTCGTTTAAAAAATTTCTATCATATAATTTTTTAAATATATCCATAGTGTTAGATGTTAATTTTTCTAATGTTATCATATATATCCCCTCTTAAACCTTCTAAGAATAGTATAAATCTTCCAATTATTCATAGTCAAGAGTATTATAGTTGCTAATAGAAATAGTTATTTTAATAAAATAAAAAAAGAAGACACATTTTATTTATATGCATCTTCCTCTAAAAAGTTTCTATTTACTATTCTGTATCTTTAATACTTAAAGCTATTTTTCTATTTTCTTCATCTACTGAAAGTATTTTAGCTTTTACTTCTTCTCCTATAGTTAAAACATCCTTTGGATGATTTACTCTATCATGAGTTATTTTTGATATATGAACTAAACCATCAACTCCTGGCTCCAACTCAACAAAAGCACCAAAATCATTTAATCTAACAACTTTTCCTAAAACTATATATCCTTCTGGATACTTTTCACTTACATTTGACCATGGTTCTGGAGTTAATTCTTTAATACTTAAAGATAATTTATTTTCTTCTCTATTCATATCTATTATTTTTACATCAACAAATTGACCTTTTTTAAGAACATCTTCTGCTGATTTTATATGACTCCATGAAATTTGTGAAAGATGAATTAATCCATCCACTCCATTTATATCAGCAAACGCTCCAAAATTAGTAAATCTCTTAATTTCAGCTTTTACAACATCTCCAATTGATAAATTATCCCACACAGCTGCTTCTTTTATTGCCTTTTCCGCTTCTAAAATTACTCTTCTTGATCCAACTATTTTAGAAGTATTTTCTTTAGAAAAATCTATTAATTGAATTTCTAAATCTTTTCCTATATATACTTCTTTATCTTTGGTAAATTTTATATCTATTTGTGATGAAGGAATAAATATTCTAACGCCTTTATAATAACCTACTAAACCTTTTTCCTTAGCTTCTTTTATTTTTACTGTTATATTTTCTTTATCTTCAAATATTTTTTCTAGTTCTTTAATAGTAGAAATCTTTTCATATTCTAATCTTGAAAGAACAACATTTTTATCTTCATTTTGTAGTTTTATAACCTTAGCAGTTATGTTATCTCCAACTTTTAATTTTTTTACTGCTTCTTCAATATCTTCAAGTGCAGTTAACTCTTTAAATGGAATTACTCCATCTGATTTATATCCAACTAAAGATACAACTATCTCATCTCTTGTTATAGATAAGATTTCTCCAGTAACTTCATCTCCTATACGAAATCTTCTATCTAATTCATTCATTAATGTTAATTGATCATCCATGTTAACTTTTCCCTCCATAATATCTATAATTTCTTTAATTATCCAATCTGGTGTTGATGCTCCAGCAGTAATTCCTATTGTTTTTAAATTGTCATTTTTAATAAAATCATCTTTTAATTCTTTTGCATTCTCTATATGAATAGTATTTTTACAATTTTCTTTAGAAATTTGATAAAGCTTTGTTGTATTAGAACTATTTTTCCCTCCAATTACAATCATAGCATCTACATTTTTTGAAAGTTCATTTGCACTTTTTTGTCTTACCTCAGTTGCTGAACAAATAGTATTGAAAGATAATAATTCCTTACATTGTTTAGATAAATTATTTAAAGTTTTGCTCCAGTTTTCTTCTTTTTCTGTAGTTTGAGAAACAGCACATATTTTATTAGGTAATTTATTTTCGAAATCTCCATTGCTAGTAATAACTGCTTTATTATCGCACCAACCGTTAATTCCTATTACTTCTGGATGTTTTTCATCACCTAAAATAACAATACTATATCCATTTTTAGAATACTTATCAACCTTTTTATGTATATTAGTAACATATGGACAAGTCGCATTAACAACTTTTAAACCCTTGTTTTCTAATACTTCTATTATTGATTTGGGTACACCATGAGATCTTATAACAACTACATCTTCTTCTTTTAAATTATCAATATTTTCAAAATCAATTGCATATATATCATTATCTTCTAAATAATTTACCACATCATTGTTATGTATAAGTGGCCCTAGTGTATATATTTTTTTATTATATAGTTTTTTTATTTTTAATGCTTCCTCTACGGCCCTTTGTACTCCAAAGCAAAAACCTGCATTTTCAGCTAAAATTACTTTTCTCATCTTTTCTCCTAAGTCAAAATCATATATATTATTTATATTATTATAATGCTCTTTTAAGAATACCTTTATTAATTAATATTAAAATTACTTTATATAAGAATTAATTTTTTCTGTAACTTCTTCTATAGTTAAACCCGTTGTATCTATTTCTATTGCATCATCAGCTTTTCTTAAAGGATCCACCTCTCTATGAGTATCTAAATAATCTCGTTTTATTATATCATTTAATATTTCATTGTAATTAACTACTAAACCTCTGTCTTTTAACTCTTTATATCTTCTGTCAGCTCTTTCCTCTGGGGTTGCTGTTAAGAAAAATTTGTATGGAGCCTCTTTTAAAACCACTGTTCCAATATCTCTTCCATCCATAATAACATCGAATTTTTCTGACATTTTTCTTTGAAGACTCACTAATTTATGTCTTACTTCTTGAATAGATGCATATGCTGATACCACTGAACTTATTTCTGGCATTGTTATTTTACTTTGAATATTTTCTCCATTTAATATTAAATCATCATTTTCAAACTTCATTTCCATAGAATCTATAATATTACATATTTCTTCTACGTTATTTATATCCAAATTATTCTCCTTTGCCTTTAACGCTACTGCTCTATACATGGCTCCAGTATTTATATACATTAAATCAAGATTTTTTCCAACAAGTTTTGCAATTGTACTTTTTCCTGCACCAGCTGGTCCATCTATTGCTACTGAAATTTTCAAAATTTTTACCGCCTTTCTCATTTAACTAAAAATGTCTCTTTATAAATTATATTATTTAAAAGTTTCTTTCTCAAGTTAAATTTTATATCTATAATTAATTTATAAATTAGTACCTGCTACAAATCCTGTTGCTAAGGCAATCTGAACGTTATATCCACCAGTAAAAGCATCTACATCTATTACTTCTCCAGCAAAAGATAAATTTTTTATTATTTTAGACTTCATAGTGGATGGATCTATTTCCTTTGTATCAACTCCTCCTGCTGTAACTATAGCTTCAGTAATTGGTCTTAATCCCTTAACTTCCATATTAAATCCTTTTAATAAATTAACTAAAGCTTTTCTTTCTTCCTTAGTTATTTCATTAACCTTTTTGTTTTCTGGGATTTTAGAAAGTGTAATAATTAATGGAATTAATTTTTTAGGAAGTAACTCATCCAATGAATTTTTAAAATCTTTATTTATAAATTTCTTAAAGTCTTTTTGGATTCTTTTATCTAATTCATTTTCACTTAAAGCTGGCTTTAAATCTAATTTTATATTAAACTTCTTATTTTCTTTGATAAATCTTGATCCACTTAATATTAAAGGACCTGATATTCCAAAATGCGTAAATATCATTTCTCCTTGATTTTTGTAAATTGCTTTTTTCTTTCCTTCTTCAAATATTGATATTTCTATATTTTTTAAAGACAATCCCATAAGATCTTTAACCCAAATATCATTAATTTCTATTGGAACAAGGGATGGTTTTAAATCTATTATATTATGTCCAAGCTTTTTAGAAAATTTTTGTCCTTCTCCTGTGGAACCAGTTAAAGGATATGATGCTCCTCCTGTACAAATAATAAAATAATCCCCTTTAATTTTTTCTTTATTATTTATCTCCACCTCTTTAATTATATTATTTTCACTTATAATATTTGTTACTTTACTATTAAGTTTAATTTTAACATGAGCTTTAGATAATGCATTAGATAATCCTCTAATTATATCAGAAGATTTATCTGACTCAGGAAACACACGTCCGCCTCGCTCAACCTTTAATTTTATTCCCTGATCTTCAAAAAACTTAATAGTATCCTCATTTGTAAATGTATATAAAGAACTATAAAGAAAATATGGATTCCCTGGTATAAACTCAAAAAATTCAGAGATATCTTTTGAATTTGTAACATTACATCGTCCTTTTCCTGTTATAAATAGTTTTTTACCTATGCGTTCATTCCCATCTAATAAAATAACTTCATTTTCATTAGATGCAGCTATAGCAGCCATCATACCTGCTGGTCCTGCTCCAATAACTATTACTTTTTTCATGCTTTATTATCCTCCTAGGGTATTTAAATATACCTTTTAAAATAATATCATTTTAAGTTATATTATTCAATAAATAATATCTTTATTTTATTCTAAAAACTTACGCTATAAAAAAGCCTTCTAAACTACTAGATATTAAACTATATAGTAGTTTAGAAGGCCTATAAAAGATTTATATTCTTAGTCATCTCCCACATTTCTATTATTATAAGAATATACATTATATCCTTTCCAAATTTGTTCTAAATTATTAAATGTAGTTGCAATATTTTCTTTTTCTCTCATACCTACAGCAATTATTAAAGCATTTATAACTGATAATGGTGCAACTAGTGAATCAACAAATGATGCCATATTGCTTTGTGCAATTAAAGTATAATCTGCCTTTGAAGCAAGTGGAGAAAGTAAACTATCTGTTATGGCAACAACTTTAGCTCCTCTATCTTGTGAAAAACTTAATGCATCTATTGTTTTTGAAGCATATCTTGGAAAACCTATTCCAATAACTAAATCCCCTTCTCCAACATTTATCATTTGTTCAAATATATCTGATATTCCATATCCAACAGTCTTTACATTTTGTAATATTATATTTAAATAGAATCCTAAAAACTCTGCTAGTGCTGTAGAACTTCTAAGTCCTATTATATAAATTCTTTTAGCTTCAAAAATTTTATTAATAACATCTTCAAATGTATTATAATTTATCTTTTCAAGGGTAGACCTTATATTTTCCATATCAGCTTTTAATACACCTTTTAATGCATATCCTTCGCTTATATAATCATTTGATAATTCTAGTCTTTGAACTGTTGTAAGCTTATTCTTTATTAGTTCCTGGAGAGCTTTTTGTAACTTAGGATATCCTGTAAATCCAAGCTCATTTGCGAATCTAACAACTGTTGATTCAGATACACCAACCGAAGTTCCAAGCTTAGCAGCTGTCATAAAAGCAGCTTTATCATAATTTTTTAATATATATTCAGCTATAAGTTTTTGTCCCTTACTTAATCTTGAAAATCTTAATTGTATTAATCTCATTAAATCCTTTGAGCTATCATTTAGATTTTTATCCATACTATCCCTTCTTTTCTCTAGTATTTAATTAGTATTATTTTAACATCTTATGAATAGTGTATCAACATATATTTCATATTATAATAAATAACACTATTATACTTACTTATAAATACTTTTAGTATAATTATATAACAACTTATTTTTTTTCAATAACTATAAGGGATGGAGCAGTTTTATTCCTATTTAAATAACTATGACTCATTACTCCAAATTTATTTTTAGGCAAAGTTTTTATATACTCTAAAATGCAAGATTCCTCTTTTTTACCTTCATCATGTCCTTTATATATACATATAGTCATGATTCCCCCAGGGTTTAAAATTTCTAACCCTTGTTTAATACTCTTAATAGAAGTTTCATGTAAGGTTGTTATCTCTTTATTTCCCCCTGGAAGAAATCCTAAATTGTACATTATGCAATCTACATTATCATTTATATATTCTATGAATTTATCATGGGAATCATTTATTACCTCTACATTATTTAAAGCCTTTTTATTATATAACTCACAAGGATCTTTTTGTATTTCAAAAGAATATACTTTATTAAAAATTTCAGATAAAAAATCTGTATCATGACCATTACCTAATGTGGCATCTATAGCAATGTTTTTTCTTTCTAAAAAATCTTTTATTATATAATGTGATAAATCACTTATATTTGCAACATATCTAAACATCTATTTCCCCCTATAAAGAATTAATATATGATAACTCTTCATTTGTAATATTTCTCCATTCTCCTTTTTTCAAATATCCTAGCTTTATATTGCCAACAGCAATTCTTTTTAATGATATTACTGGATGATTTAAAGCTGCACACATTCTTCTTATTTGTCTATTCTTTCCTTCATGTATAGCTATTTCTACTATTGAAACTTTTCCTTCTTTAACATTTTCAATTGATATAACTCTAATATCTGCTGGCGCAGTAATATAGTCTCCAATATCTATTCCTTTTTTAAACTTATTTAATTCATTTTTATTAAACTCACCTTTACAAGTAACAATATATGTTTTTTTTATTTTTACTCTAGGATGAATAATCTTATTATAAATATCTCCATCATTTGTTAAAAGCAATAATCCAGAACTATCATAATCTAATCTTCCAATAGGAAATATTCTTTCTTTTACATTTACTAAATCTAATATTGTTTTTCTTCCTTTTTCATCTTTAAGAGATGTTATATATCCTTCTGGTTTATTAAGCATTATGTAAAGTTTGTTTTCTTCTTTCTTTATAATCCTATTATTATATTCAACAATATCTACATTTTCAATAACTTTAGTTCCTAATTCATTTACTATTATTCCATTAACTTTTACTTTACCTTGTAAAATAAGCTCTTCACATTTTCTTCTTGAAGCAACTCCACAATTAGCCATATATTTTTGTAATCTTTCTTCCATTAATATCACTCCATAATATTATTCTACGTATTTATAGTACTATTACAACTAACTTAATGCAATATAAAGAAAATAATAATAAATTTTTATGAATCTATATATATATTGTTAATAATTACGCTCTATTTTATAGTTTTTTTATGTTTAATTAAAAAAAATATTTTTTAAGAATTAAAGAGTAAATGAAAGTATTTATGAGCATAAGTAAGATTAATCCTGTAAATCTTAATATTAAGATTACGAATATTTTCCGATAAATAGTATAACATATCTATATATGGTATTTTCTGTAGAATATTGAAAAGATAAATTCTATTTGATATACTCAATAAAAAAAGATATTAAAAAGGAGTTATTATGGGAAATTTATTATTTGGTATTTCTGGGCTACCAATTGGTGAAGATGATAAATTCACATATCCAACTGGTATAGAATATTTACATAGTATAGGACTAGATGCAATGGAGTTACCATTTGTTAGATCCGTTAATGTAACCCCTAAGAATAGACCTTCTATACTTGAGGCAAAAGAAAAATTTGATTTCTATTTATCCGCTCACGGATCCTATTTTATTAATTTAAATGCTGAAGTAGAGGAAAAACGAAAAAAATCTATTGAAAGAATATTACAAGGATCTGAAGCACTAAGATCCATTGGTGGAAAAAGCTTAGTCTTTCATCCAGGATTCTATTTAAAGTCATCTAAAGAAGAGGCATTAGAAGAAATAAAGAAAAATATCCTTACTTTACCAAACAATATAGATTATAGATTGGAAACTACTGGAAAACCAACTCAATTTGGAGATATTGACGAACTTATAAATATATGTAGTGAAATTCCTTATTGTAAATTATGTATAGACTTTTCTCATATTCACGCAAGAGAAAATGGAAAGTTAAAAGAATATAGTGATTTTGCTAGAATACTAGATAAAGTAGGAGAAGGTCTTGGGAAAGATACTTTATCAGATTTACATATTCATTTATCTGGTATTGAATATTCTCCAAAGGGAGAAAAGTATAATTTACCTTTTGAAGAGAGTGATTTTAATTATAAAGATTGTTTAAAAGCTTTAATAAATTATAATATAAAAGGATGCCTTATTTGTGAAAGCCCTATTCTTGAGCATGATGCCCTTTTATTAAAAAATACTTATGAAAGTATGTAGTTTTTACTTCTAAAATTTATATATAAATAAAAACTAGAATTTATACTATTAAAATTCTAGTTTTTATTTGTTTTTATGAGTTTACCATATCTCCACCATTTACATGTATAGTTTCACCTGTTATATAAGAGGATCCATTGCTAGCTAAAAACACATAACTTTCTGCTAATTCCACTGGTTGGCCAGCTCTTTTCATAGCAGTATTTTCTCCAAATGTAGATACTCTATTATTATCAAATGAAGAAGGAATTAATGGTGTCCAAATTGGTCCTGGAGCTACTGCGTTTACTCTTATACCATTAGTGGCTAAATTTTTTGCTAATGATCTAGTAAATGATGTAAGTGCCCCTTTACTTGATGAATAATCTATTAGAGTCTCGTTTCCTTGATATGCAGTTACGGATGTAGTATTTATTATTGAATCACCTTGTTTTAAATGAGGAATAACTGCCTTGCTTAAATAAAATGCTCCAAAAAAGTTAGTTTTAAATGTTCTTTCTAATTGCTTTGCTGTAATATCCTCTATAGAATTAGCTGTATGTTGCTCTCCTGAATTATTTACCAAAATATTTATTGTTTTAAAATTTTGTATTACTTCATCTACAACTTTTTTACAAAAACTTTCTTCACCAATATCACCTGATATTAAAATACACTTACCACCATTTTCTTCTATTAAACTTTTAGTTTTCTTTGCGTCATCATGCTCATTTAAATAAACTATAGCAACTTTAGCCCCTTCTTTAGCATAAGCTAAGGCTACTGCTTTTCCTATACCACTATCGCCACCTGTGATAATAGCTACTTTATCTTTGAGTCTTCCTGATGGATATGTATAATTTAAAAGAGTATAAATTGGAGCAGGATTCATTAAACTTTCTTCTCCTGGCTGTTTATCTTGATGCTGACCTGGTATTTTTATTTTTAAAATTTTTTCAAATGACATTCTACTCACTCCTATATTTAAGATTTTTATTAACCTTTTCTAAATAATCTTTTTGTGAAACAATATTTTTTTCAAATTCTTCTATAGCTCCTTTTGTAAAATTTCCAACTGTTTTCATGTTTTCTAGTTTATTATTCCCTTTCATTTATATCACCTTTTTTCTCTAATTATATTCATTTATTATTCTTCCTTAAGCTATTAATTTTATTATATAAACATAAAATATTTTTAGAATTTTCTAAATTTACTATTAAATAATGATATAATATATTTATACTTAATTTACTATAACTGAGGTGAAATTTATGCATTTAGAAAAAATTCAATTAGCCAGAGAAACAATAAAAGATGTTGTAATTAAAACTCCACTATTGTATAGTAGTTTTTTTTCTAACATAAGTGGAAATGATATTTATATGAAATGTGAAAATTTACAAGTTACTGGTGCCTATAAAATAAGAGGTGCTATGAACAAAATACGTTCTTTATCTGATATTGAGAAAAGTAAAGGGGTTGTATGTTCATCAGCTGGTAATCATGCCCAAGGAGTTGCTTATGGAGCTTCTTTATGTAATGTTAAATCTACAATAGTAATGCCTAAAACTACACCATTTTTAAAAGTAAAATCAACTAAAGAATTTGGTGGAAATGTAGTTTTGTATGGAAAT
This sequence comes from Clostridium septicum, assembly GCF_003606265.1. Classification (NCBI taxonomy): domain Bacteria; kingdom Bacillati; phylum Bacillota; class Clostridia; order Eubacteriales; family Clostridiaceae; genus Clostridium; species Clostridium septicum. The sequence goes on along the minus strand of NZ_CP023671.1, from coordinate 8,085 downwards.
TGTTATGATGACGCTTTTAATGAAGCTAAAAGAATAGAAGAGGAAAAACATGCTACATTTTTACATCCTTTTAATGATTTTACTGTAATTTACGGACAGGGAACTATTGCTTTAGAAATATTTGAAGATTTAAGTAATGTAGACGTTATAGTATGCCCTATTGGTGGTGGAGGATTAATAAGTGGAATAGCCCTTGCAGCTAAAAAAATTAATCCTAATATAAAAATAATAGGAGTTCAAGCTAAGGGAGCTAATGCTATGGAAAAAAGTTTTAAAACTAACAAACTTGTAAAACTTGACTCCATAAGTACAATAGCTGATGGAATTGCAGTTAAAAACCCAGGAACTATTACCTTTAGTATAATTCAAAATTATGTTGATGATATAGTTACTGTAACTGATAATGAAATAGTTGAGGCTTTTTTAATACTCAGTGAAAAACACAAGCTCCTAGTTGAGGCATCAGGTGCAGTGTCTTTAGCTGCACTAAAAAAATTGAATTTTAAGAATAAGAAAATAGTATCTATAATTAGTGGAGGAAATATCGATATTCTTACTATTTCTTCTCTAATAAATAATGGATTAGTAGAAAGAGGACGATTGTTTTGCTTTGCAGTTGAACTACCAGATATACCAGGTCAACTTTTAGAAATATCTAGACTGTTATCAGAAACTGGTGCTAATGTAGTTAAACTTGAGCATAATCAATTTAAAGCAAATAATAGATTAAGAAATGTTTTATTAGAAGTAACCGTTGAAACTAATGGATTTGATCATATAAATTTAGTAAAAGATACGTTTAAAAATTACGGGTATAATATAATTCAATTATATTGATAAAAATAAAATAGCCATAAGGCTGAGGGAATAGATAATTCTGTGTAATTATCATTTTTATTATTTTAATATTACTGGAAATTTTCATTTCCAGTAATATTTTTTTATATTTAAGAAATACTAATAATGTTTCTTATTACCTTTTTTAGTATTTCAAAAAAATCTAATAGTATGCATATAATTTATAAAAAGTACAAGCTTTTAAGCTAATTCATCTTTTAATTGATCTTCAAATATTATTGATAGCTCTGCTAACGTAGCACCCCAATTATGTATAGGCTGAGTCCATTTTTCTAGTATCTCCATCGTTGCTAAGTAAACACACTTATTTAAAGATTCATCAGTTGGGAATATGACTCTAACTTTAGTGAATTTACGTATTTGACGATTAAAACCTTCTAAGATATTTGTAGTATAAATCATCTTTCTTATAGTTGGAGAGAAGTCGAAAAATGTTGAAAGGTTACTCCAATTATTATACCAGGAATCTATTACTATTCCATATTTATCTCCCCATCTCTCCTTTAAATTATCTAGCTGTGCTAACGCAAGTTCCTCTGTTGTAGCCTTATAAACCTCCTTCAAATCTTTCATAAATGCTTTTTTATCTTTTGAAGCTATGTATTTTATTGAATTTCTTATTTGATGAACAATACATGTTTGAATATTTACTGATGGAAATACTGTTTTTATAGCTTGTGGAAGCCCTTTTAATCCATCCATACAAGCAATTAAAATTTCTTTTACACCTCTATTTTTTAAATCATTGCAAATTCCTAACCAGAATTTAGCACCTTCAGCTTCATCAACCCATATACCTAAAATATCTTTATATCCTTCCATAGTGTATCCTAAGCATATATAGACAGCCTTGTTAACTATCTTTCCATTACTTCTAACTTTAAAGTACATAGCATCTAAATAAACTATTGGATATATTTTATCTAATGCTCTATTTTGCCATTCGGCGGCGCTAGCAAGCACTTTATCAGTTATTTTAGATACCATCGATGGTGATATAGTTATTCCATATAAGTCTTCAATTTCAGCCTGAATATCAGATGTTGACATACCTTTAGCATATAAAGATATAATCTTTTTATCTAACTCAGTACACACAGTTTCATATTTTTTTATAATTTGTGGCTCAAATTCAGCATTTCTATCACGGGGTACGTCTAGGTCGACGTCACCGAAGGAACTTCTTAAATTTTTGCGACTATAACCATTCCTGTAGTTCTTCTTAGTTTGATCAACTGCTTCTACACGTTCATATTTATTTCTTCCTAGATGTTCTTCCATTTCACCTTCTAATATATTTTCAAGAACATCTTTAACTAATCTTTGTATTAATCCGTTTTTACCCATCACATCATCGATTGTTTTACATCTTTTAATTTCCTCGTTGTAATCAAAGTTGGTATCAATTTTTCTTGTCATAATAATTCCTCCTAATTTATATAGTATATTATTCCAAAACTTCCAACTGTTAATACAAAAAAAACAGTAGATAGTTTTGTTTTTACACAAAACTATCTACTGTCTCATAAGGCTATTTTATTTTTATCCAGCAAGGCAATTTTATATTACATTTTTTAGATAGATAAACTATAAATTCGTTAAGTATTATATCAATATTATTTAAATCCCTATCTGATAGTTTTACACCTAAAGTAGTTATAATAATATTATTTTCTATGTAAGACTCTTTAAATTCCATATTTGAATTTATAAATTCATCATATAAATTAACTAAATTATAAATACTATTAGTTATATCCTTATACTCTTCATCTAAATCAACTTTTCTACTAGTTAATTTTAAATAAAATCTTATTTTAGACTTTAAAGTAAAATTAATAGTTTCATCCCATATATCTTTAAAATATGAATTTCCTATACTATTAATATATGTTTCTACACATTTTAATCCCATTATTAAACTTAATAATTTTTCATTATATAAATTATCTATATTTTTTAAAAGCTCTTTATCTGATTTTGATACTTCTTCAATATATTTAGCTTTCTTCAAATGCTCTAAAGATTTTTTATAAAAAAAACCGGAAAAGTTATGGTTACTTTTAAATATTCCATCTTTTAATGTAAAATTTTCATATGAGGATATTAAAGGTGGCTCTTCTTTAATTACTTTATTAATATTATGCTCATTATTTTCATCTATTCTTGATAACCTTGCTAAATGAGCGTCATATAAAGTTTTTGCTAAACTTCTCTTTACTACATTACACCACTCTAAATATTCTTCAGTTTTATCTCTTATTTCTTTTTCATCAACTTCCTCTGACCTTATTAATAAATTAACTAAATAATCATGCTTTTCTTGTAGTGAAAAGATTTCATTAACATAATTAAAATTAAATGTTTCTTCACAGTACCTTATTGAGTCTAAAACTTTCCACTGATATATATTTTCATTATCTAATACTTGATAATAGGAATTCAATATATTTTCTGGAGACTCAATATATCCTTCCTTTTCTTTAAAAGCTACATAATATTTAGATACTAAACCATTTGCTATTATTTCATCATACTCTTTTAAAAGCAAGTCTCTATTTTCTATATTTCTTTTATCTCCAATATATCTTTTATAAAACACTTTCTCTTTAATATTATGAAATATTTTATAATTTGAAATTACTGACTTTTTATAAATAGCTGCTTCTGCTAATTCATCTTCATCTAATTTTGAATAGTCTAATTTCCATAGATTATCTTCTTTTTCTAAAGTTATTTCTCTAGGATTAAAATATTGAATAGCTATTGATTCTACCCACCATTTAGGTAAATTTGTTTGATTAGCCACATTATCTATAATTGTTGAATTTTTCAAATTAAACCTCTCCTAAATACAAATTAATATTCTACATTTAATATTAGCATTTCTAGTAAATTTTGTCGAACCTTATACATTTATAAATTAACTATGCACCCATTTTCTTTAAGCCACATTTCTTTTTCTTTATAATTAGGCATTACTCTATATACATCATTCCAAAATTCCTTAGAATGATTTTTATACTCCATATGACACATTTCATGAATAATTATATAATCAATTACATCTATAGGCATCATTGATAATCTCCAATTAAATAATAACTTATTTTCAAAAGTACAACTTGCCCATATTCTTTTCTGTTCCTTAACTTTTATTTGTTTTGGTTTAATTCTAAAATATCTTTTATAGTATTCGACTCTTTCATTAATAATTTTAAATGATTCATATCTATAAAATTTTTCTAATATACCTCTTATATTTTCAATGGAATTAATTTTTACTTCTAATAACTTCCCTAAAGATAGGATATTAGCATATTCTGTGTTAAAACTACCTTTTTTTATTACTAAATTATAATATTCTCCTAAATATAAATATCTTTCACCATTTATATATTTGTAGCTAGGAATTCTATTTTTTCTACTTTTTATTAAATTTAATTTATTTAATATCCATTTTCCTTTTGTTTCAACAATACTTAATATATATTTTTCATGAAAACTTTTAGGAGAAATAACTTTTACTTTTCCATCCATATCTATTTGTATTGATAAGGTTTTTCTATCTCTATATACAATAACAAATTCTATCAATTCATCTCTATAATAAAACTTCACTATACTCTATCCCTTCCTAAATTAAAATATAACACTTAGATTTTAGTAATCTAAGTGTTATATTTTAATTTACTCCAATATTTCTCATTATATTAATAATTAATTGTTCTCTTTTCTCTGAAAGATAAGGTCCATAAAAATCTATTTCATCTGCTATTCTAATATCATTTATTATTAATTCATTTATTTCTTTTAATATGTATAAATTAATATCCATTCTATATGTTTTTATTATTTGATTTTTTATTTCGTTATACTCATTAATGTTATTACTTTTTTTATATTTTCTAACTAAAGAATCTAAAGAAGTATTATATTTTTTTATTTTATATGTTATTCCTTGAATTACTTTAGATCTACTTCTTATTAAATGTTTTTCATATTGAACTTTTATTTCCATAAGGGCTTTTATAGTAAACTTTTTGTTTTCTACTTCAAATTCTATTTTTTCTTCTTTAAAAGCACTTTCAACTATATATTTTAATAATTCTTCTGAATTACTGAATTTATTTTCTAATAAATTATTTCCACCTACAATTTCTATTGCCTTTTTTAAGTGTTTAATTTTTTCTTCTAAATATTTTTCATTTAAACTCATTTTTTTCTCCTTAAGCTAAAATGCGATCTGTTAAGTTATATGAACATTGCTCTTCTCAACCCAAGGAAATACAATAGGTTTGCAAGACTAAATAATACCCCCTTCGAAAAGGAGAGAAGAACAATGAGCAAAACTAATATAAAATGCCCACGCTGTAATTCTGATAAACTATATAAGTTTGGTATGAATAAGCAGGCTAAACAAAAGTATCAATGTAAGCAGTGTAAGCGCCAATTCGTCCTAGGCGACGGTGACGGACGTCCTAAACTAAATAATCCTAAATGTCCTAGATGCGGTAAGGGAACTTACTTACATCATGCATATAAACATTACAATCGCTATAAGTGCAATAACAAGAAGTGTAATCACATAATAGTAAAACATCACACCACCAATATTGATACAGCTTCTAGTGAATTAGTTAGTGGTTCCCTTTCAATGAAAGGAATGCGTTTTCCGCTACATGTAATACTAACTGCATTAACACTATATTTTTTAAATAATTCATCAACAAGAGCCATTTCTCAATTCTTGATGATTAACTCTGGAATTAAAGTATCTCATGTCACGATAGCCAGTTGGACTAATAAATTTGCACCTTTCTTTAAACAAAAGGCTGATAAATTTAAAGCTAGTTTAAACTTACAATCTGACGATTGGCACGCTGATGAAACAGTAGTATTTATTAATGGTGAAAGATACTACCTTTGGTTAGCTATTGATTCAGAAACTAGATTTATTTTAGCATTTCATTTAACTAAATCTAGAAGTTCTGATTCAGCATACGCATTGGTAAATGAAGCTAAAAAATTTGGTGAACCAGCTAATTTTATAACTGATAGATTACCTTCATATAATGAAGCCGTGGCTACGCTATTGCCCAATACAACTCATATTCCTGTAGCTCCAATGTCTAGTGATACAAATAATAATTTAATTGAATCATTTAATAAAACATTTAAAGCCTGGTATAAAACCAAGAAAGGATTCAACTCTTTTCAAAAAGCTAATAACCTTATATATTTATTTATCTTTCACTATAACTTTATTAGACCACATGGATCATTAAATAACTGTACTCCAGCAGAAGTTGCCGGCTTCGCCAGCGATAGCTTTTCTAAAAACTCTTGGTTTTCAGCATCTTAATTAAATTTAATACCTTTGATTAACCTGCAAAAAATCAATGCTATTGTAGGCTTATTTGCCATACAATAAAACATTCAAACTTATATAATTTTCAAAGAGCAAGTAATTCTATGAAAAATCAAGCTATTTTTTCATATCAACTTAACAGATTCCTAAAATGTTTATATAATATAAATTTCTTTTACATTATATATTTTCTTTTTAATCTTGTCTATTCTATTATAGTACTTGATACTTTAATTTTTTTATTTTTATTTCATCATTTACGAGTATTTCTTATTAGAATAATAATATATTATTATTATTCTACTTTTCTTAAAATTACTAAAAAAGTGGCTTTCGCCACGCTCCCTTCGGGAATTTAATTTTAAGTACCTTAAGAAGCATAGAACCGATATCTGTTCTATGCTATATTTTTCCTATTAATTAATACTTTATTCCATATACTCCAGTATACTCTTTAGGCCTCATTACTCCTCCGCACTTTTCACATGAAAAGCATGGTGGTTCATCAACATTGCTTTGATCCATTTCATCAAAATATTCAACTACTTCTTTAGGAATATTTTCTTTAGCTCCGCAAATAGTACAAATATATAATATTTCCTCTGTTTTCATCTTACTTCCTCCAACTAAGTTGTTTTCGGAATTATTTTACCACTTAATATACGTTTAGTAATAGCATAATTTTCTATAGCCTTTTCTAATTTTTCTTCATTCTCTTCTATAATCTTAATTCTCAGCCGTTCCCTCATGGACCCATATTTAGGATATACAATATCATGAAATCTCATTTTATTACCACAGTTAGGACATTTACACGGATTTACACCACTTATTGCCAGTATTCTATTCTCCCAAGTTGCTATAGATCTTCTTATACTTAATATCTTTTCATCTATCATTTTTATAAAATTAAATTTTCCTTTGCTTCTTCTAGAATAAATTCCAAAGTATCTTATCATTTTAAAATTTTTCTCTGGAATATGTCTTATTATTCTTTTTATGAACTCATATACATGTACAGTTTCAACTATGACCTTATTATCTTCATGTCTAGTATATTTATAAGTCACATTTTCACCATCATATTTAAGAATCCTTGATTCCGCTATCGCAGGACGTCCCACATATCTCCCTACATATTTTGCTGCTGTCTTCGCTGATTTTATCTCAGTTTTAGCATGAACATAAAAACCTTTATCTTTCTCTTTATATAGTTTATTTTTTAGTAATTTAATTTCTTTTGTATTTCCATTTATATAAGTTATTTCATCTAACAAAACCTTTTGCCATCTTTTTCTTAATGATTCATAAGATATGTGCCTTATATGCCTCCATTCTGTTATATTTCCTCTCCCTCCTTCTGTAACCATCATATGTACATGAGGATTCCACTTTAAATCTCTTCCAAATGTATGTATTACAGTTACTATACCTGGTGTGAATTCCTCCTTTCTATTTAAACTATGCATCCAACTCGTAACAGCTCTCGCTGCGCACTTCGGCAATATCTTAAGTCTTTGTCTATCCAGTCCAAAGAATTCTCTTAATTCTTTTGGTATAGTAAAAACTATATGTCTATGCCTAACATTTATTAAATTTCCCAACATATTATCAATCCAATTATCCGTATAAATCTTTCCACATGAAGTACAAAATCTACTTTTACATGTAAATCCGATTCTCTTTGTAGTATTACAATTATTACACTTCAATTCAATAAATCCATACTTTGTATCTTTACACTTTAAAACTTTTTCTACTTCCTTTTTAACATTAGGTCTAATCTTATTTTTATATAACTTTTCAAACTCTTTCCAATGGTCTTCTAATATTCTTTTTATCTTACCTTTTTTCAT